>CAYZPD010000002.1:0-250029 GCA_964480675.1 uncultured Candidatus Saccharibacteria bacterium | reverse complement strand
CCTGCACTGATTGCAGTCACTGTTTTACCACTAAGTACCCCTGATGTATAAACTGCAATCGGTACATTGGAGCTGAAGACAGAGTTATCGTTATTACCAAGGGTACCGCCATTATTTGAACCCCAACAATACGCCTTGCCATCTGCAACTGCACAGGTTGATTGGGTGCCGGTTTCAATTGCTGTCACTGTCTTGCCACTCAAAACTCCTGCGGTACTCACGGCAACAGGAACATTTGAACCGGTTGTTGTACCATTGCCCAGGAAACCACTGCCATTGTCCCCCCAGCAGTATGCCTGACCGGTAGCAACGACACAGGTATGATTGGCGGCGGCACTAATACTTGTTACAGTCTTTCCGCTGAGTACACCCGAGGTGTTGACGGTCACGGGGATAGTAGAACTTGTTGTTGAGCTATTTCCCAGCTGACCACTTGTGTTATAACCCCAACAATACGCTTGGCTACTTGCAACCGCACAACTATGGTTAGTGCCATTTGTAATGTCAGTGACGGCCTTTCCACTCAATACCCCTGCTGTACTAACCGCTACAGGTACGTATGAGCTTACGGTTGCAGCATTGCCTAATTCACCGTTAGAATTATTTCCCCAGCAATATGCCTTGCTGCCGGCAACTGCACAGCTGTGACCATACTCTGTAGAAATAGCACTAACTGTTGTGCCGCCAAAAGTATTTGACATGTGAACAGCGGCCGGAGTTTTTGCATCTGTCATCGTTCCGTTGCCTATTGCGCCGTGGAGGTTTTGACTACCCCAGCAGTATCCCGTGCTATCCGCGACTGCACAGACATAAAATTGACCAGCATCTATATCTGTAACAGTGCCGCTCATTGTTGTAGTAGTTACCGCTATCGGAACAGACGAAGAGCCGGGGGTGATACCGTCACCGAGAGAGTTGACGTCCCAGCCCCAACAATACGCCTTACCATCAGCAACCGCGCAGCCGACTTGATATCCGGCGGTGATAGCAGTTACTGCCTTACCACTCAGCACCCCTGATGTACTGACGGTTGTCGGTGCATAGGAACTCGTCGTGTTACCATTACCTAACTGACCATAATTGTTTGTCCCCCAGCAATATCCCTTGCCATCTGCAACGGCGCAAGTAAACTGCATACTAGTGCTGATATCTGTTACTGTCTTTCCGCTCAGCACTCTTCCTGTATATACTGCAACAGGTATATAGGAACGGAATACGGAATTGTCGTTATTTCCTAGCTGGCCATTGCCGTTGTCGCCCCAACAATAGGCTTTGCCGCTCGCAACCGCACAGGTACCCTGAGAACCGGTGCTAATGCTTGTTACTGTCTTACCACTCAGCACTCCAGAGGTACTCACTGCGACCGGCACGTTCGAATCTGTTGTCGTGCCATTACCTAGCTGACCGTAGGCGTTATTTCCCCAGCAGTACGCTTGCCCGCTGGCCACGACGCACGTATGGTTAGCAGCAACACTAATACTTGTCACTGTCTTGCCATTGAGCACACCTGATGTACTAACCGCCACCGGCACTCCCGAAGTTGTCGTGTTACCATTACCTAGCTGACCGTAGCCGTTATAACCCCAGCAATAGGCTTGGCTACTAGCAACGGCACAGCTGTGGTAATCACCGTTACCGATATCTGTCACTGTCTTGCCACCCATCACTCCTACTGTACTCACAGTGACGGGAACAAATGATTCGACCGTAGCGCCATTGCCCAACTGACCGTAGGAGTTATAACCCCAACAATACGCTTGTCCGCTGGTGACAGCACAGCTGTGGGTATACCCCGTAGAGATTCCGCTAACCGCTGTACCACCAAAACCAGTTAATTGCCCGATGGTGCGAATGGTTTTTGTCGATAATGTGATACTCCCACCTATAGGATCTTTGAAAACAGCAGTACCGGTTGCGGTAACAATACGCGTCGTGTTGGCGTAGGGATTCTCAAGGGCGCTCACGGTATAGCTACTTTGAATTGTACCGTCATCCATAACCGTTGTTGGCCTACCGGAAACGGTAGCTCCGTGGCAGTCGGTTTGTGGCTGGAGTTTAGGATTGCCGCCAGAGTCCCAGTCCATTTGATTTGCCTGAACACATTTTGCGGCAGCGGCAACACCAGCTCGGGCAGCCTCTCGAGCGAGCTCGCTATAGTATTGATTATTGAGGGTCGAGCTGTTTTGAGTCACAACACCAAGAGCGGTAACACCAACAATACTGATAGCCAAACCTAATACGATGACGGTGATAAGGAGATAACCCCGTTCTCCTATTCGATTGCCTAGTTTGCCCATCAAAGTCTGCATCCCCCTCAGTCTGCGTAACTAATTATGTTTATTTTATCGCGATTTCAAAATAAAGCAAAGCCTAATCGTAAACAGTTTTTGCAGTGACTAGGCAAGTGCAAGTCGGAGTAGAGCGATGATAGCCATCAAAGCAAAACAAATATTCAAAACAGCTGGCTGTAATGCGCGGCGTTTGAGTGAAATGCTAGCAACAAAGACAGAGCCGACAAGTACCAGGCTATGGTATGGCCAAGTGTTACCATCAATGATACCGGTAGCAAGCAGATAATAACTACCAAGAACGAAAATAACACCTATCCAGCCGGCTATTTCTAATACATTGTTTGAAGAATCTGGTTTCATAGAATCAATTCTGGTGGAGATAGAGGGACTCAAACCCTCGACTTCTTCCATGCCATGGAAGCACTCTATCAGCTGAGCTATATCCCCGCGCTTCGCTATTTTAGCATGCAAAGAGTGCATTTTTAATGCCAACAAAAACACCTGCCGCAAGGCATCGGCAGGTGTCTGAAGGTTAGTTAAGTTGTTTTATATTAACTGTTTATTCCCTGTAAGCTGCAGCTTTTCAATTAGCCGCGGAGTCGACTGGCAAGAGCCATACCGACAGATCCGACGACGAGTGCGTAGAGGCCAAGTACCCATACGAAATCGACGACGCCTGCGACTGGGTAGCGCCAGAGCATAAGACCGGCGACAACGCCGACTACACCGCTGACCACCCAAAGTGTCCGATGTTCGCTTTTGACGCTCATGAAAGCGGAAACGAACAGATCGGCCACACCGCGGGCGAGAACGAGTGCGCCTGCGAAGACGAGGAACGCGCTCTGTGTCACCTCTGGGTTACGGACCAGATACACGCCGGCTCCCACAAGAACCAGACCGACCAAAAGCGAGAACCAGTAGGAACTGCTTTTGCCCAAGTCACGGAATCCGTGAACGAGCTCGACAACGCCGACTACTGTGACGTAGACGGCAAATAGTGTTACGAGGTTGGCTAATGTCAACCCTGGAAAGAACAATGCAACGACACCGAACAATAGTGTGACGAGGCCTTGCAATACGACGAGACCGCTATGGTGCCCATCGAGATACTCTTTTGTACTCATACTCCCTCCAAATTTGCCTTGTGCATATACATATACTCCTAACGTTTAAAAAACACAACAAAATTTTTTATAAAGTATGTTAAACGGTTATGCCACCACTGTCATATAATAAGAACCGCTCTTTTAGAGCGGGACTTATATTGCTGTTGCGCGCCCACCCGGGGCACAAGTTTGGTGGTGGAATGTTTGTTTTTGCCGCGCAAACGGGTTGCCCCAATTGCGCACCAGCACTGCATAGTATTATGATGCATCAGATAAAAAAGCGCAAGGGGAATGGACAGCAGAGCGCAGGTGCTATAATAAGCACTAATGTTTAACGGATTTCGTCAGAAATATAAAGCCCGCGTACAGAAAAAGCTCGAAGAAATGGTTGTTGCCTACTTTGCAGCTCATCCTGAAGTGAAGTTAATTGTCGTGACAGGCAGCGTCGGCAAAACCAGCACTAAGACCAATATTGCAACTGTACTGTCGCAACGCTACAGAGTACGACTGCATGAGGGTAACCACAACACGGCTATGAGCGTGCCGCTTGCCATCCTCGGCATACCATACCCTGATAATATTCGTAGTTTTAGTGCATGGCGTCAGGTTCTCAAAGCTGCTCAAATGAAAGTCATGGCTCCGACCGATGTCGATGTGATTGTACAGGAGCTGGGTGCCGATCATCCCGGAGATATTATGGCCTTTGGGCGATACCTAAAACCATACATGGCAGTGGTTTCCGCCGTGACACCGGAACATATGGAATTTTTCAAGACGATTGATGCGGTAGCGCAAGAGGAATTGGCGGCTTGTAATTTCAGCCAGATTGCACTTATTAATCGTGATGATATAGATGGCAAATACGCCGAGTATCTCACTAATCCCAACATCGATACCTATGGTACCAGCGCTGCGGCTGAATACCACTTTGAGCAACAGAATTTTACTGTAGACGGTGGCCACACGGGTACATTCATTGCACCGGAGCTATCGAGTGGCATCGAAGCAACTGTCAAAGTACTCGGTGATCATAATTTGCGACCCGCTATTGCCGCTGCAACTGTTGGTGTGAAATTCGGCCTGACTGGCCCAGATATCAAGGCAGGACTCGAGAAAATTCAGCCGATTCCTGGCCGCATGAATCTTCTGCGTGGCCTCAATGGCAGCATGATTATAGATGACACCTATAACTCTAGTCCGGCAGCAGCAGTCAGTGCCGTCCAGACGTTCTACGGTATAGAAGTACCGCAGCGTATCGCCATTATGGGTAGCATGAATGAATTGGGCGACTTGTCGCAGGCCGAACACGAAAAAATTGGTAAGATGTTCCACCCCGATATGGTTGAGTGGGTTATTACGATCGGTGACGATGCAGAGAAGTATCTTGCACCAGCAGCCCATTCTCAGGGGTGCCAGGTGAAAGCGTTCAAGAATGCGGTTCAGGCGGGGGCGTTTGCCCACAGCGTGCTCGAAAAGGATGCGCTCATTCTCGTTAAAGGTTCGCAAGGCGATGTCTATGCCGAAGAGGCAGTAAAAATTCTGTTACTCGACCAGGGTGATGCCGATAAGCTTGTTCGTCAGTCACCTGCATGGATGGCGCACAAGGAAGAATTTTTCGAGCGAAACCTCATATGAAACCCGAGCCGACAATAGCCGACCTTGCTGCTGTGGCCACACAGTCTGCCGATCAAGAGCGGCGTAAGCGATGGATCAAACGACTCATTATTATTGCTGTGGCGATTGTTGCCCTACTGGCGGCCACTGCGATTGCACTATTCGTATGGTGGTCAAATAGTCCGCAAAAAGCACTGCTCGATGCGGCCGACTATGCCATGCGTCAGCAGGCTGCGTATACTATAGAAGCAGACAATACGGCGCTGCGCTTGCAAGTGGGCGATCACCTATACCGCGCCGAAGGAACAGTGAACGGTCTCAAAGTAGAAGCAATCGTTTCGGGCGATATACTCTATATCCGATCACCTAATCCTGAGAAGCTCTTGGCGCAGGCTTCAAACAATCAGCAGACGACAACGCCGTCGAATAGTTTGTTGGCACCAATTTTCAAGGAACTGCAAAACCAATGGGTAAGTATCAACCTGCAGACGCCGGTCATTCGATCAGATGAATTAAGTAACCTCCATTGTGCCGTCGACAGCAAGGATATTTTGGAGAACGATAATACCTCACGCCAACAACTTGCGGCGACCTATTTTGCGCACCAGTTCGTCACTATAGGATCTGCCGTACGAACAGGCTCAGATACATCATATGATTTGTCACTGAGCGGCAAGGATCTCGAGGCGTTTCAGACAGCGCTGCAGAAAACAGATTTTTACAAGTCGCTGACAGACTGCGTTCAGCTCGTGAATGGCTCGTTTGATGCAACAAATCTTTCCGATACAAAAGTCACGATTGTGTTGACCCAAAGTAACCATCTAAAGAGTGTCACAATGCATGACGAGTCAGGTAAAACCACAAGTATTAGCGCCGACTATACTCCGCAAACCACAATTACCGTTCCGTCAAATGCCAGAACCCTCGACCAAATTGCAAACGAGTTGTTCAAGTCAATCACGACCCGCTAGTACTATTTGACCGCAGCAGTGTCAGAACAGTGGTATAATTACCGTAGTGAAACGCTATGAACCAAAAGCCATCGAGCCAAAATGGCAGCAAATTTGGGATGAAAAACAGGCCTTTGTCGCCCAGGATTTTTCTACTAAACCCAAGACGTATATTTCCTGTATGTTCCCATACCCAAGTGGTGCCGGTATGCATACGGGGCATATTTTTGAGCATGCCATTGTTGATGCTATTGCCAGGTTCTACCGTGCTAATGGTCATGATGTTATGAACCCAATGGGTTGGGATTCGTTTGGCCTGCCAGCCGAAAACTATGCTATCAAGACCGGAACACCACCGACCGAAACGACGGCAACCAATATCGCCAACTTCAAAAACCAGCTCAAGCGCGTCGGTGCAAGTATTGACTGGACTCGCGAGATCAATACCAGTGATCCCGAATATTACCGCTGGACGCAGTGGATCTTCACCAAGTTTTTCGAGCGAGGCCTCGCGTATCAGAAGGATTCACTGCAGTGGTGGTGCACCATCGACCAGACCGTCCTCGCCAATGAGCAGGTGATTAATGGCAAGTGCTGGCGGCACGATGGTCCTGACGATCCAATGGCCCAGAAAAAGAACATTCGTCAATGGTTCTTTAAGATCACTGATTACGCCGATGCTTTACTCGAAGAGATCCCCGACCTCGACTGGCCAGAGAAAATCAAAGCAGCGCAGACAAATTGGATCGGCCGATCGCTCGGTGCCGAAGTGAGTTTTATCTTAGATGGCAGTGATGGGAAAATCACCGTCTTCACAACTCGTCCTGACACTATCTATGGTGCTACTTTCCTAGTGCTTGCGCCTGAGCATCCATTAGCTCGTCAGCTTGTGACAGATGAGCAGCGTCAAGCCGTAGAAAAATACGTTGAGGGTGCAGTCAAAAAGACCGAGATCGATCGTATGAACGATACCAAAGAAAAAACAGGTGTATTTACTGGTAGCTATGCCGTGAACCCAGCGACCGGTGAACACATTCCTGTATGGGTTGCCGATTACGTGCTTGGCGGCTACGGTACTGGTGCCATTATGGCCGTTCCGGCGCACGATGAGCGGGACAGGGCATTTGCCGAGAAATTTAACCTTCCGATTATCGCTGTCGTTGATGACAGCAATAATCTTATCAACTCAGGAGAGTTTGACGGCCTGAGTGTGAACGATGCCCGCGAGAAAATCGTCGATCATCTAGAAGCAGAAAATATTGCCCAGAATAAAGTCACCTACAAAATGCGCGACTGGCTCATCAGCCGCCAGCGCTACTGGGGCGCACCGATTCCGATTATTCACTGTGAAGAGCATGGCGCCGTCGCAGTTCCTGAGGATCAGCTACCAGTTATGTTGCCTGAGGTTGAGGACTTTGCTCCGAAGGGTGACGGTAAGTCAGTGCTGGCACATGTTGAAGAGTGGGTGAATACCACCTGCCCAACATGTGGCAAGCCAGCCAAGCGCGAGACTGATACGATGGACGGCTATGCATGTAGCAGTTGGTATCTCCTCCGTTATACGGATCCGCATGATGATGTACAGGCGTGGAAACCAGAGCTTGCTAACTACTGGATGCCTGTCGATTTCTACGTAGGCGGCGACCACGCAGTGGCTCACCTACTATACGTACGCTTCTGGACACATGTATTCAAAGATATGGGACTGGTCGATTTCAAGGAGCCGGTCAAGAAACTCGTCTATCACGGTCTCATTTCTGCCGAAGATGGCCGTAAAATGAGTAAAAGTCTGGGTAATACTGTCGATCCGCTCGAAATTATTGACCAAGGCTATGGCGCCGATGCACTCAGAACATTCGAATTATTCCTCGGTCCAATAGAAGAGAATTCCAACTGGAGTTCCACCGGCATTGCTGGTATCTACCGGTTTATCAATCGTGTATGGACGCTGGTGCAAGAGTACAACGAGTCAGATAAATCCTTTACAGGCAATGATGCGACAGTGACTCGCCTGCGGCACAAGACAGCGCGCAAAGTTACGAGCGACATTCATCGTCTGAGCTTCAACACAGCCATTGCCGCACTCATGGAATACGTGAACGATCTGTACAAACTAAAGGTCGACGGCTTTTCCGACCAACCGTGGCACGAGGCATTAGATGTTCTGGTGCAGTTGGTTGCGCCGTTTGCACCGCATGTTGCCGAAGAGTTATGGCAACAGCTTGGTCATGAGGGGTTAGTACAGGAAACAATGTGGCCGAACTGGGATGATACGCTAATTGTCGAAGACACAATGACTATTGTTGTACAGGTCAACGGCAAACTCCGCGCAACGCTAGAGTTACCTGTTGATACCAGTGAAGATGACATCAAAAAAGCCGCCCTCGAGGCGGAAAATGCAGCCAACTTTATCGGTGACAAAGAACCGCTCAAAGTTATCTATATACCGAAAAAACTCGTCAACGTTGTTGTAAAGTAACACCTGAAATGAACGAACCCCCGCCTTTGCGCCGATGGCGACAATAGCGGGGGTTACGAACATGGGGAGTTATCTTGCCTTTTGATGCTGTAGCTTGGGATCTGTGAGGATTCCAAGCCAGTCGATGCCGTATGCAGCGATGAGGCTGGCGACAAGTGCTATAACAGCACCGAAGCCTAGCGACATTGATACCGGTTCACCGATGACGTACTGTGTTGCCTCGTGGACAAAGACCACTATTGTGATCGCCGTTCCGACGATGACAGTTGCCATCGAACCGGGTAGCGGACTCAGTCTGGTCTTGATAGCGAAAACGTGTATCGCAACGAGGACTAACACCTCAACAACAATCGGTGCTATCAAGGTATAAGGTATCATCTCTACTCCTTGGTTCGCTCGGGTGATAGACAGGTGTCCCTCACTCTCGATAATTGCATTATAGCATAAGTACAATGAAAAAGCAATAGCTATTGAGGTAATACGCAAAAACTGCTATAATTACCCTCAAGTATAGATAAAGCCGTAAAGGAGAACTTTTCCATGGCACAACCGAAAAAGCAGAGCAGCCCTCGCAAGACAGGCCTGCGCCGCAGTCACTTGGTACTCAAGCTGGCACGCCGCGTTAACGGTACTTCCCCTGTAAAGGTGAAGACGACCAAGAACGAAACAGGCAAAAAACTCGCCAAGAAAGCGTAAACGCGCTACACTAGAGAAAATCATTAACATTAAAGAACCGAAAAGAGAGATCGTGGGCAATGGCATCGAATCGTCATCTAGGTAGGATCGTCGCACTTCAGACGCTGTACGAGTACGAATTTCGCGTACAGGCAGAGGATAAAAGTGTTGCGATAGACGACATACTTCGCCGCAATCTGGAGCGCTACGAGGATGAGATCGAAGATACCGATTTCGTCAATCAGTTGGCTCATGGTGTTTTAGAACATCAGGATGCGTTGGATGAGCAAATTCGTCCGCTCGCACCAGAGTGGCCTCTGGAGCAGATTGCCCGCATCGACCGTAATATCCTCAGGCTCGGACTCTACGAGCTGTTATATCGCGCTGAACAAGTACCGCCAAAGGTGGCTATCAATGAAGCGGTGGAACTTGCCAAAGCATTCGGTTCTGATAACTCAAGCAAATTCATCAACGGCGTGCTCGGCACGGCGTATCGAACGTTGATTGAGGAGTCCGAGGAGGCACCGAATGCCGACGCCAAAGTTCAATAAGTTCAAGCAATATTTCAATCGCAATAAACCCTCTATCCAAGAAATTGTCCGCGAGCCTACCTCTGGTGGTATCGTGTTTCGCCGCAGAAACGACCAAGTCGAGATTCTGCTTATTCAGGATGCCAAAGATCGCTGGACGATCCCTAAAGGTCACATAGAAGAGGGTGAAACTGCGCAGCAGACCGCTAAGCGAGAGATCGGCGAAGAAGCCGGGCTCAAGAAAGTCGAAGTACTCGGCTGGCTGGGCAAAATTCATTTCCGTTACCGCCGCGTCGACAAATTAGTACTTATGACGACGCAAATTTACCTGGTGCGTGCACTTGGTGATACCGATGACATCACAAAGGAAGAGTGGATGAACGATATCCGCTGGTTTACCTTTCACGATGCGCTCGACATGATCGAATACGAAGACATCGGTAAGCTGATGCTCCTCGCTATGAAGAGAATCCGACAGGAGAAACTGTAGTGAGCGGGATGCAGATTGCGCCGTATCAGGATTTTGCCCGCACCCAGTTGGGCTTCGAGTTTCAGAATATCAATCTTCTAGTGACTGCATTGACGCACCGCAGCTACGTCAACGAGCATCGCAAAAGTGTGAGCGAGCACAACGAGCGGCTTGAATTTCTGGGTGATGCGGTGCTAGAACTCGTCGTTACTGACTATTTGTACAATCATTTTTCTGAGCCAGAAGGCATTTTGACCAGTTGGCGCTCCAGTCTGGTACGTACCGAAAGCATCGGTGAGGCCGGACATAAATTAGGCTACGAACCACTGCTCCGTATGAGTCGCGGCGAGAAAAACGGAAGTACTCGTGCTCGTCAGCAGATACTTGCCAATGCATTCGAGGCCGTCATCGGTGCCGTTTACCTGGAACGCGGCTACGAAGATGCTGAAAAGTTTATCGCTAAACACATCCTGAGTAAGCTCGATGACATCCTAAAAACCGGCAGCTGGCGAGACCCGAAGTCACACCTTCAAGAGGTATCACAGCGTGTC
Organism: uncultured Candidatus Saccharibacteria bacterium; assembly: GCA_964480675.1. Taxonomy (GTDB): domain Bacteria; phylum Patescibacteriota; class Saccharimonadia; order Saccharimonadales; family Saccharimonadaceae; genus UBA2112. The sequence continues at coordinate 239,364 of CAYZPD010000002.1, read as the reverse complement.
GACGGCCAAACACCCGTCTACAAGGTACTGAGCGAAGAGGGTCCCGACCACGACAAAATCTTCAGCCTTGGCGTATTTGTCGGTGACAAACTCATGGGCAAGGGTAACGGCAGTAGTAAGCAAAACGCTCAGCAGGAAGCCGCCCGTGCCGCACTAAAAGCATACGAAAAACGCAAATAGGCGTAACAGATTGACAATTGAGGCCAAAATAGGTACAATTGGTCAAGATTCAATAGTAAACGTGAAGTTAAAGAAGGAAATTAGTTTTAATATGCTCGCAATTCGTTTGCAACGTATCGGTCGTTCTGGCTACCCAGTCTACCGTATCGCCGTACAGGAAGCACAGCGCCACCCATCAAGTGGTCGCGTGGTTGCTTATGTTGGTAGCTACAACCCACATACCAAAGAAGTCTCTGTCCAGAAGGATCTGGCTCAGAAATATCTCGACAACGGTGCACAGCCATCACCTCGCGTGGTTAAGCTGCTGAAAGCCGAAGGCGTGAAGCTGCCTAAGTGGGTAAAAGAGTCTGCAACTGACAAACAAAAATCTATCCGTAATGCCGAGAAGCTACGCAAAAACCGTCCTGCCGAAGAGGTAGAAGAGGCCGCGGAAACTGCAGAGGAAGTTGCTGAAGAAGCACCAGCAGTAGAAGAAACAGCCGAGGAAACTCCTGCTGAAGCCGAAGCTCCTGCAGAAGAAGTATCTGAAGAAAAAGCTGAATAGAATTCACACACAAAGAGAAAGACCCCGAGCGAAAGCTTGGGGTCTTTTGCGAGAGGACGTCTCGTGGCGCTAGGAAGCGGTAGAAGGCGGAGCGGTGATCTTGCCAGCTTCGGAGAGGGCGGCGCCCCCGATTCGAAGCCCCTTATTGAGCTCTTCTCGGCTTACATGTTCCTGTAGTGCAGGATTGGTATTCCACGAATTCCGAACCATATCCTTGGCGATTGACGTGCGGCTCAGCTTTTCGGTTCTATGGGATACGAGGAACGCCTTGGCGACGGCAGTTGCGATGCGACGCGCTCCATCTGTCATAGTCCAGCGATTGATCAGCTTGACTGCATGTTCGGACTGGCGCTGGGCTGCCATTCGCTTTTCAGCGGGTGTCAACACATGTTCGTCGGGATGGTTCTCGTTTTCCAGACGTTGCTTACGCCGGTCACTAGCGACCTCTGCAAAGAGGTGCGTGGTGGCACGAGCGATGCCGGCGCCGCTGGAATGCCTGCGGCGAGCCTTAGCGGCACGACGTGCAGCCTCGTGGCTGGCGGCTGAGATGTTCTTGGTCATGCCCTTGCCGTCACCACCGGTGTTCTTGGCCATTAAATGTCCTCTCATTGTAAAGTGCTTCGATGGGTTAACCCCCATCAACCGTAAGTAAATTATAGCACAAGTATAATAAAAAGTCAATTAAGCATAGACAGTAACATATTACCATAAGCTTTTTACGTGATATAATAGGGGTACGATATTACTGATACGACCGTAAAGGGGGCAATATGTCGACAATAGACCAGCAATTTGTAGAATATATCGTAAAGTCACTCGTGGGACATCCGGACGATGTTTCGGTAGAGCGGATTATTGACGAAAAGGGAGTACTCCTTTCGTTGACCGTTCATCCGGAAGATCTGGGACGAGTCATCGGTAAGCGCGGTATTACCGCACAAAGTCTGCGTACATTGCTGCGCGCACTGGGTACCAAAAACGATGCTAGGTACAACCTGAAAATCGTCAACACCGATGGTGGACGCGATGTTACCGTATCGTCTGACGATGTCGAAACAGATGATAGCGCTTCTGACGAGGAGGTCGCTGACGAACCTGTGGAAGACGTAACAGATGACGCTGTGGATAACCAGGACGAAGAGTCAGATTACGCGAAAAAGTCGCGTAAAGAGCTTGAAGAACTCGACGATCTTGATATATAATCATAATAAGTTCACAAAATCTGAACTGCGAGCAAAGCGGATATAGTCAAATAGTATAACCGCTTGAGAGATTTATGTGTGAAACCAGCCCTCAAGTTATGAGGGCTGGTTTTTTGTTTATCAGATATAAAACAAATAAAAAGCCCGCCGGAAAAGCAGGAAGGGAAGCGGTGCTTCTCCTTTGGACTTTTCCGGCGGGTGTGTCCGCCTAGCGGTATGCCTCGAGCTTTGCTCGTCGATTGGCCTTTTGTCGTTTGGTGAGTCGCGCCTCGAGATAGATGATCTCTATCTTGAGTTGTCGGATTGCATGAGTGTAGCGAACTATTCGTGAAACAGCGACAATGAAACTCACCACAACCAATACGATGATTGCAAGTAGCTTGGCGAAAACGAGTGCTTCAAGTGGTACTGCTGGATCACTCAAGGGAGTGGCTATTTGATAACCAACCCAAAACATGAGAGCGCACCAAGCAACGTACACACTGATTACTAGAAAAAGCTTATCAATAGTCTTTTGAGATTGCTTCTCCTTCAGCTCGAGTTCATCGAGTTCAGGTTCGGTAAGTGCCATGACGGCCTTTCTTGTAGAGGTACATGTGTCGCTTATGGACGGAAATATTATACAAAATATTTATAAAAATGTCAATATGAAAAGCCCGCCAGATAGGCGGGCTTGTTGGATGGATATTCTGTCTACTGAGCCGGCGGACGATACGGTGCTTTAACCGGATGGCGAAGCTCGCCGAGTGAAATCGTCAGAAGTGCAACTGCGACGAATCCAAACAGGAAAACGAATGCACCGGGCAGGTTGCTAAACATAATGCCCGATAGTGCAACGCAGGCGCTTACCAATCCGAGCAAAAAGAAGCAGAAGTACACGCGATGAACGAGAGACATACTAGTTATCCAATCTCTTGCGAAGCTTTCAGGCTGAAAGCTTATGAGGCAAATATTATAACGTATTTACAATAAAGTCAATATCACCTACACTGTTATAGATGAGAAAGTTCCAAGTTATCACACTGTTTCCCGAGATGTTTACGGGTGTTTTTGGCAGTTCGATGATGTGGAAAGCGCAAAAGGATAACTTGGTTGAACTGACGACAATTGATTTGCGTCCGTTTGGTATTGGGCCTCGCAAAACGGTGGATGACACCCCCTATGGTGGCGGAGACGGCATGCTTTTGAAGCCAGAACCGCTCTTTGCTGCTGTTGAACACGCGAAAGAAATTGACCCAAAGGCGAAAGTTGTACTTATGACCGCTCGTGGACAGCGCTGGAAGCAGGCTACTGCACAGACATTTGCAGATAGTGATGAGAACTATATATTCATCTGTGGTCGCTACGAAGGCTATGATGAGCGGATTGTGACACTAGTGGACTATCAAGTAAGCGTCGGTGATTATGTACTGACTGGCGGAGAGCTACCCGCTATGACAGTTGTAGACAGTATCGTACGTTTAATACCTGGTGTGCTGGGCGGTGAGTCGAGCGCGGCTATAGAGAGCTTCTCCGATGGTGAAACGCTAGAGTTCCCGCAGTACACCAAGCCGGCGGAATTTCGCGATATGGCGGTACCCGATGTGCTTTTGAGCGGTAATCATGCTGCTATTGCTCAGTGGCGAGCAGATAACTCGCGAGTAGCCGATAAAGAGTAAGATGTAGCAAGTTATTAATGAAAATACCCCGGTATGGTCGGGGTATTTCCTGTTGTGGTGGATATCGTAGAGCGATGTCACAACATATTTTTTGTACTTACGTACTGTTTGTTGGAGTGTATGTTTGTTTTTGTAACTTCGCTGGAATTACAATACATCGTGTTTGACTAAAACGCAAGCGTTATGACGAAAAAAACAACATTCTGGGGAAAAGAGAGGAGTATACTAGTGTTATGAAGCTTGCAACCGCTGAAAAAGCAACGGCTCCCCGGTTTAAGATGGCCACTGTTGTGGCGTGGGTCTATGCTGCTGTACTGGTACTTATGGTCGTAAGCCAGCTATTTGCCTTTGAGGATTTTATACCCCTTATAAGTAGTTATGGTGAACCTGGTGGCCACGGTACGGCGGTTCTGCTCAGTAGCCTGATTGTTTTTACAGAAGTCTTTGCGCTACCATTCCTGCTCCGCATGCCTTTAAGCCCTCTTATGCGATGGGTGAGCCTTGCCTGTAGCTTGCTTGCACCGGCTATCTGGGCGAAGCTTGCTATCTGTGCCATGATGAGTGGCATAGTAGCCAACAGCGGTCTTACAGGCTCGGCGCTTAGTATTCCGACTGGTTTTCCTGCGCTTGCTGTCTCACTGGTTGTGGCGATACTGGCTATTGTTTCAGCATGGGGCTTATGGCCACGCGGACGTAAATAGAGTTGTATTACAGATCTCAGCCATATAAGATAAATACAATGGAAATGAGGAGTAATTATAATGAAAGATTTTAGTAATGTGATCGAAACGCAGCTAGGTGAGTGGTACTCTAAGGTGCCTCACTTGCCTAAAGATGCGAGAAAATGGCTGACAGACAACATCTGGTGGTTAGCGCTTATTGGCGTGGTTATCAGTGTGCTTGGACTGCTTGCAGTCATCCCTATGCTATTGATTGTTATGGGTCTTGCGACCGCTGCTGTGGGCGTGATGCCTACCGGTTTGGGCGGCTACTACGGAGCAGTAACAACAATTGGTTGGCTAGGTACATTCCTGACCCTTGTACAGTATGTTTTCACTACGCTACTGTTGGCACTCGCCATCGCACCGCTCAAAGACAAGGCTCGCCGAGGTTGGCTACTGCTGTTCTGGTCATACCTGGCTAACTTTGCATTTACCGTTCTGGGCGCGCTTGTCGTACTGAACTTTAGCAGTATTGTTATGACTGTTATCTCTGCGGCTATCGGTGCGTACTTCTTGTTTGAAATTCGCGATCATTTTAGCGTGAAGTCACACGGCAAGCACAAAAAGTAACCCCTCTGGCAAAATACTCCCCAAAGTGCTATAATCGGTTCGATATTGGGGATTGGCCAAGTGGTAAGGCAGTGGGTTCTGGTCCCATGATCGGGGGTTCGAATCCCTCATCCCCAGCCATGAAAAACGAGTCCATCGGACTCGTTTTTCATATTATTACGCTCGTTGCGCCTTGCGCTTTGCAGCCTTTAGCTTCTTTTTGCGGGCACGTTTGATATCGGCGGAGTGCCAACTGCGGTGTTTTGCCATTGTAAATCCTTTTTAAACTTGAACAAGTATACCACATTCAAGGTGGTTGAGATAGTATGATATTTACAATATATATAAATATGTTATAGTAATTCTACGTTTCATCGAGCCTGAGCTCCTGAAGCTCATTTAAAAATAGTTGTTACTCCAACTAACTCGAGAGTGTAAGGAAGCCATCATATGACTCGCAGATATACACTCAACTTGAGTGGTTTTCTATTCGGCATTGTCTTGTTGCTGTGCATGTTACTTCTTGTAGCTTGTACGCTACAGCTAGTACCTGTTGCACGCATGACAGAATTTCAGCCATCTATTCGTAGTGCGCGACTGACACCAGAGGCTATGCCATACGGTGTTAGCATGCAAGATTCACGAGTAACGATTACAAGTACCGCATCTGGTACGAACAATCGTGAGATTTATTGGCGTGAGGATAGCCCGGACACATCAAGTGCGATGCAATGTGCCATATGGACATCGGGTGTTGATATCGCTCAGAATGGCATGGCGTTTCGTATCGCGAGCCCTCGGCCGGGTGAACACAATGCAATTGTGTTTGCACGTAATATCTATGTGCGATGGTACTGGTCATTCGCACCAAAACTCTTTCATACAGGAGTTGAATATGGTGCAGTGGACTGGGATAGTCCACCTCTGATTGACCTTGGCACCTATCTGGGTAGGAACCAAGAGCAAGTGTTTCCGCTAAGGGTTTGTGCATCATTGAGTTCTGATGATGTGCTGCGATTTGCGGTAGCAAAGGGTGATGATCCGATGCCGCCACTAACAAATCCTGGTATCCAAGGTGGAAGCTGGAAGCTTGACATCGCTGCATCGTATCATGGCAATCAAGGACGATCGGGTAAGACGGGCATTTTTGTTGGCCATATACCCAACGCTACGGCACTCGTTTTTGATGATATTGCGATCGATGGTCGACACATCAATGAGTAAGGAGTAATCACTTTTAGTCCCCGCAATATATGGGAAACCCCGTATCTTGCGGGGTTTTTCAATAGTAGAGGTATCAGATTGAATTGCCAGGTGAGTATTGATATCACTCGTAGAGTTATCGTTTCTTCAAATGATTCTCGAGTAGCTCAAGAAGTTTTGTTGTAGTGTTCCAGTTGCGGATAGTCATGGATTTGTAGAGTGGTGACATGGCGATGATGCTGAGCCGGCTCTTAGTGCGTTCGGCACTGAGGCGCTGTGAGTAGATGACACCGTGGCCAGCCCATACTTTGTCGACGCCTTCGCGAGGATTAAATACGGGCATAACCTGTGTAGTATCGAGATCAATCAGGAAAATCGCATCGTTGTGGTATTTGTCTGGCTCTTCGCCGAAACCTTTTGGTTTGTTGTCGATCACTGCGCGAAGCTCGGACTCTGAGAGTACGAGTACTTTCACGAGCTCGCTGTCGAGTTGAAAACTTTTTGGAAGCATGTCTTCTATAAGCTCTTTTATTTCGCGACTGTTTTTGTCAGATTCCAGAAGCACGTTACCGCTGGCGATGTAGGTTGAGACATGGGAAAATCCGAGTTGTTCAAGACATTTTCGCAGATCTACCATTGGTACTTTGTTTTTGCCGCCAACATTGATGCCGCGTAGGAGTATGACGTAGCTTTGCATTAATCCTTATAGTATACATTGATTTTTGCCGGTTGGTGGTATACTGATTATGTTAATTTAAGGAAATATATATGGCAAAAGAAGGAAAATCATCAGTAAGAGTCATTAAAGATCACGGCCCAGCGGGCTTTGCAATGTTCTTGGCCTTTGTCGGAGCATTTGTCTATTTCGCACAGGGTGCTAAGAACTTTTTGGACTATCTGAACGCATTTGTTGATGCGATCGTTTGGCCAGCAATTCTGGTCTTTCACGTGCTCAGCACACTGCACGCATAAGTATTACTATGCATAAAATCGAGCCCCGCGGGGCTCGATTTGTTATTATGGTTATGTGGAAGAATCTTTACTCTTTTTGATAGTGGGGGGAGTCCTGGCGCTCAGTATCGTGATCGCGCTTGTTGCTGCCAATGCAAACGTGCCGGCACTTGTCGCATTTCTGGCGTTTGGTATGCTACTAGGCTCAGAGGGTATAGGTCATATTCAATTTTCTGATGTTGAGCTGGCACAGGCTGTAGGAACTATCGGGCTGGTTGCGATTCTTTTCGAAGGTGGTCTGTCGACCTCTCGCCGTCGTTTGCGTGAGGCGGCTATACCGGCAATGATGCTGAGTACAGTTGGTGTTTTTGTAACGGCTATTTTAGTCGGTATTGCAGCGCACTTTTTGTTTGGACTATCATGGGCGTATTCATTCCTGTTTGGTGCAGTCGTGTCATCGACCGACGCAGCGGCCGTATTTGCCACGCTGCGTATGACAAGTATTCGCCGCCGGTTGGCCCGTATCCTGGAAGCGGAATCTGGTATGAACGATCCTATGGCTATCGCCCTGACGATAGGTTTTATTACATGGATACAGCGGCCGGAATATAACCAGTTGGACATGGCGTTACTATTGGTGCAGCAGCTTGGTATCGGTTTGATCGTTGGTCTGGTTCTGGGCAAATTGGCAATGTATGTATTTGCTCGCTTACCGCATAGCATAGGCGCGTTTTCACCGGTAGCATCGGTGGCAGCAGCATTGCTTTCGTTTGGTACTGCTGATGCGATCGGTGGTAGCGGATTCTTAGCGGTCTATATCGTTGGTCTGGCGATAGGTAGTACACCATCAAGGTACCGTAGTCCCCTCACGATGTTCCATGAGGGATTGGCATTCTTGGCACAGGTCGTGATGTTCGTCATTATGGGACTGTTTGTGACACCGCACGAACTATGGGCAGTGGCTATACCAAGTATTGTGCTGGCATTGCTGCTGATTCTTGTTGTTCGCCCGGTTGCTGTATGGCTATCGGTGCCGTTCGGTCATATGAATAACCGTGAAAGAACATTACTAGGTTGGGCGGGGCTGCGTGGAGCTGTACCGATTGTACTGGCGCTTTATGTACTATCATCGCATGTGCCGAACGGTGGCATAATCTTTAATGCTGTTTTCTTCGTTGTGTTGGTATCGACGTTAATCCAGGGAACGACACTGAACTGGCTGGCGCAGCGTCTGGATGTGATCGACCACCTGCCAGAAGACAAGTCAACGCCAAACGGAGCGAGTATCGAAAAGATCTATTTCCATGTAGCACCCCAGCATGCGATTGCCGGTGTACATGTGTATGAAGTTGGTTTGCTGCCAAAAGCGCAAATTACCGAGATTAAACGTAAAGGCAAGCAAATAAAATTAAACAAAGATGCCATTATAAAGGCCGGTGATCGCCTGTGTATTGAAGCGCCGTACTCGATTCATCCTGAAATTGAGGATGTGTTTATGCGTTGGCGCCGACGTGTGTAATCTTCTAATTATTGACTTTTAATAGCCTTTATGCTAAAATGATGCCCAATATGGGTGAATTGATCAATTTCCCAACGCGATTAAGGACAGTTGAAATGTCCGCTGATCATGAGGCAACTGCTCAGGTATATCAACTTATACCTCAGGAGCAGATGGTAGCTGATGAGCTTTCAATCTCTGAATACAGTACGGCGGATCGGTTACATGCACATGCAAGAATCCTAGAAAATATGGACGCAAATAACCATCCGGTTGTTTTGACGAGTCGTGGATTTTTGACATCAGAAAAGAACATGGGTGACTTGGGAGCAATTATGGCGGGTGCATTGCCAGCGGCCTACTACTTAAAGAACAAGTACAAATTGCCTCTTACAGATACACTTGACGAGTTAAACCAACAATTTAGCCACAATAAAGTACCGAAAACATATGAAGAGCTCAAGAAATACTGGACACAGCTGTATGTACACGGTACCGGTGTTTATCATCTAGAGAAGCTGACTGATGATATAAGTGATGATGAGGTTGATCATTCGTCTGTTCATCACGACATATCTCAGGCAATGAGCTTGCTCGATAGTCATCCGGCGGCATTTTTGAACTGTTTAGCAGCGGCTGATGCTTGCCTTACATCGGAATACCTAACTGAGCAGGAGAGTCGTGATCTATTGAAGATCCTTGGTAGTCAGCATATTGCTGAAAGGCCATTTGCGACGTGGTATTTGATGAGCCTTACGGCGAAGTATGATGATCCTGTGTATCTCAAACCACTGCTGGCCACTATCGCAAATGTGGAAGTTGGTGTGCATTCAACAAAGTATGATGCTCGTACGACACCATTATTGACGAACATAAATGAGTCGGTAAAATATGCGGTGCGCAGCAAGTGGAATCAGCTTGGTGCAAAAGCACATAATTTTTATCAGCATGACTTTGGCGGTTACATAGACGGAACGCTTTCGTATGATGATACAGTTCTAGCAAACGACCCTGCAAAACCAAATTATGACCGATTTCGAAGAAGTGATCGTGAGCTCAAGGCGCTACGTTCAAATCTGTCATCAATGACAGTACAACTTGTTCGCTATGTGAAAATTCAGCCCATCAAGTAATTTGGGCTAGCTCATCGTCCGTCTGGTATACTCAAAGTATATGAATACGGGAGAGAGGCGACCGACCCCATATGTCGGTGTAAGCGGTGTGGTGTGTCACAAGGATATTATGCCGAGCGGACTTATTTCTACGGAGCCGCAGCAATTGTTTTTGGAAGCATACGCACGTAATGCTCACTTGTTTGATACAGGTCGTCTGCTGGCGCTTGGGGTTAAGGCAACGCATAAAACACAGTTTCAGGATAGCGAAAATAAGTATGGTGATGAGTGGTACCCTGTTGGTGAGCAAGCATTTACTGATGCTTTGGGTCCAAAGGAAAGGCATACGCATAGTTTGGGTGTGGCACAGATGTATCTTGATGTACATCATGTGCACGATGCGGAATACAGGCACGCATTTGTCGGACAGACGGTGAGGCGCGGGCAAAAATGGCTACGAGCTGTACAGTTTGACATGTTGCCCTGGCATGACAATGACGAGATGTTGGAATTTTTGGGCACTGTGCGATGGCGTCATAATGTAAAGACACTCTTGCAGTGCTATAACCAAGCTATGGAAGAATTGAAGCCAAAAGGTGTCGTGCAGAAGCTTGGTCGTTTTGCCGGCAATATCGATTACATTTTATTCGACGCATCGCATGGTACCGGTAAGCGCATGGATGCTCAGCGGCTGGACGGTTTCCTAGAAGAGGCATATTCTTCGGAGGCATTGAATGGAGTTGGTTTTGCCGTTGCTGGCGGGCTCAACGCTGCTGCTGTGCAGGAGGATATGCCACTACTTCTCGAGAAATACCCTGACTTATCGTGGGATGCGGAAGGTCAGCTGCACCCACTGAATAATGTTGGTAAACGGCCACTGCAAATGGACGCGGCAAAGGCGTACTTACGTGCCTCGGCTGATGTGTTGCGGGCGTAGGATAGACAGCTATAATAATCAAAAATCCTCGGAGTGAACCGAGGATTTTTGATCTGGACATCACCTTATAGATGGTGCATTAGCCAGATGAAGAAGCCGGTTGCGGTCAATACGATCGCATAGAACAGACCGAGCCCGATTGGTGATCCCCATGAGAACCATGATCCCCATGCTCGCCAATTCCTGTTAGCCCATTCGTTGCCCCAATGCTCTTCACGATGTTCATCGTGACGTTGCTTGATAGACTTCGTTTTGTCGTTATCGCTCATGTGCGTAACCTCGTTTAGTTTAGATAAACCGGTTATTCGACTATTTCCGGTGCTCGTCCGAATGATGACCACATACCCGCTAGTGTCGTGAGCATGACTGGGTGGCTCGGTGGATTTATATCGAAGGTATCATACCATACCTTCTCTCTGTTGTCACGCTTATGTATTCAGCAAAAACTTAGTATTTACCAATGTTTTCTACAGGCACGTTTGCCATTATAGGGGGTAGTGCCTTGGAATTCTAAAAGGCATGTAAGTGAAAGGAGTGATATGAAATCACTGACAAAAACCCTCGTCGTAGCTGGAGTTGTGGGAACAGTAGGCGCAGGTGCACTAGCGGGGGGTGCAGTAGCAAACGCTGAGTCGGGAACGAACAGTGGCGACCCTATGTCGAGTTTGGTCGACAAAATTGCGAGTACCTTCAATCTTGATAAATCGAAGGTTCAACAGGTTTTTGATCAGCAGCGATCGGATATGGAAGCCAAGCATGAGCAGGAGCTTCAGAGCCGTTTGCAGGCTTTGGTAGACAAGGGTACAATTACGGCAGCGCAGAAAAGTGCCATTGAAGCAAAAATCACCGAACTAAAAAATGAGCGTAAAGCAGATCGTGACACCATCAAGAGTATGAGTGATGCTGAGCGTGAAGCGGCAATGGAGAAAAGACGTACCGACATGGAGGCTTGGGCGAAAGAACAGGGATTGGACTTGAGTAAACTAAGGGGCATACTGGGTGGTCCTGGCGGCCCACGTGACTAAGCGTTGATCAAATAAAAAAGTGCCCGAACATCACGGGCACTTTTCTGATAGAACGTTTACTTTGTTGCTTCTAAAACGGCAATGACATTGTCTGCTGGGTCTTTGAACCACGCAATTGATGGTCCGTATTTTTCGTGGTCAGGTGAGCGGAGGATGCCTTTTGCGTCTTGCTCGGCACCTGGGAATAAGTTGTCGTAGATTTCAAATTTGACACCTTTTGTAACAAGATCATCAACTGCTGCATCGATATTATCAACGACGAGGTTGAGTACTGTATATGATGCCGCCCGATGATTATCTTTGCCGTATACAAATACCTTGCCACCGGTAGGTAGCTTGAGCGTCAGACCCATTTTTTCGTCTTCAAGCTTCAGTCCGATGACATTGGTATAAAATTCCTTGGCGGCATCTTGATCATTAACCGAGAAGCCGCTGAATACTTCGACTAAATTCATAATTGATATATCTCCTTACTACTATTATAGCGTGGATAAGAAAAGACGCCCACAGCGGGGCGTCTTTGGGGCGGTCAGAATAGGTTACTCGTTGCTAATCAAATCGCGGCGATTGATCAGGGCGAAGACCATACCGTATGCTAGCAAGCCAGCCACGATGACAGAGACAAGCTGTACAACAGGATTCTTGTCGCTACCGGTTTGCGGTAAGACAACGCCAGTTGGAATTGCTGGAATTGGCTTTGGAGTGACCGGTGGATCCTGAGGATCGCCGCCGATACCACCGCGACCAGGCGTACAGTCAAAGTCGCTAACAAGAAGTGGTGATTCATTATCATTGTAAACTTCTACAGATGCTTTCCAGAGAGTTAATGGTACGATGACTTCCTCGCTGCTGTTGCCAGATACGGTAACTTCATCGCCGTTTACCGATACGCTACCATCGGTATCACCTTCGTTTGTCAGCGTGACGATAACACCCTCTCGATTACATATAGCAGTCGCTGTAATAGCTGCGCAGCTGGCGGTAGAGAACTCATGTGACCATTCTGTAACACCTGTCAGTACGTAGTTAGCGTCGCTGGCTTCTGCGGTGATTGCAATACTGCCACTGGCGTTCGGGTAGAAACTTGCCGGAACGATGTTTCCGTTAACACGGTATGTAACACCCTGTGCTGGTTCGATAGTGTAACTATCGTTTACAGTGCCACATTGATCGCTGAAAATCGGGTCGCCTTCGGTATCGAATGGCTGATCACATTTGTTGCTGTCGAAATTGAATGTCCAGGTATCTTGGCTGGTAATTTCGTAGCCAAGATCAGCAAACGCTTTGATAGTGACGGTACCACTTGCAGGGTAAATACCAGCAGGGAGTGTGTCGTATTCAGTGTATTGGAAAAGTGGAATGTTCATGAAGTAAAACCACTTTGTAGTTGCAAGTTTGTAAGTCACGTGTGCAGTTGAGGGAATAGTGTAGTTGTCATTAGCACCACAAACTTCGTGAGGAGTAACATTTGCGATCACCTGGCATTTTGCCGTATCGAAGTTCAGCGTCCAGTTGTAAACACCACCGGTTAATACATAGCCGTTCTTGGCGATGGCACGGATCTTGACGCTTGATGCACCGAGTGTTGAGTAAGTACTAGCGCTGATAGGTGCGTAGATTTCGTTCTGACCGATTTGACCAATCTTTACTTCGTAACGAACACCGGTTTGTTGTGGAATAACATATTGGTCAGCGTACACACCGCATTGATCGGCTGCTGTTGGCGCTGTTGGTGCTACTCCGACAGGACATTCCGCAGGGGTTGCTGGGCGAGTTGCGTCTGAGCCTGCAACTTTTGTCCAACTAGACCAGCTACCCAGCACCCAAGAGTTGCCACTAATGACATAAGGGCGAGTACGTTGCTCTGTCCAGCTAGTGACGATACCGCCACCATTTGGTGAACAAACTGGTGCAGCTGTGATGACACGAGTCTGTACTTGTGCAGGTGGTTGCTGACCAGCGCATGGTAGACCGGTGAGCTTTGGTGCAATTGTATAAGGTATGGCAAGTGTGGTGTTACCGCCTGCGAATGCATGACCAGCAGTAGCAGTGAATGTTGCGGTGTGTGCCAACGGTTTGATCGAGTACCCCGCCATTTGAAGTGAGCGTCGCATAAGCGACATTTGAAAGAGCTACTAAGTCAGCGCTATTACAAGTCGCTGGAGTAAGATTGACACTTGCTGTTGCGTCGTTAACGATACATGCTGCAGTATTCAGTTCAGTCAGAGGAATAGTGACACTCGTCTTATCACCCGAGAAGACGTAGGGAGATACGGCAGTGAGAGTCACCGTGCCCTTATTTGCAGCCCAGCCGCTAAAACTTGAAGTGTAGTTAGAGTTGCTTGGGATGATGACAGTGTCATTATTGAGTCCACAGAGGCCAGTAACGGTAGGTGTAGGAGTTGTAAGTGTAAATTGTGCATCACAGAAGCTTGGATCGATTTTGTCGCTGCGGTTGTTCTCTATAACCTGACTGCCGTTTGGCACGGTTGGGTCAACAGCATCGATACCAAGAGCGCGAATCGAATCGGTCATGAGGAGTGCCCAGGAATTTGCACGCTCACCTTCGCCTTGCTGGATAGTCCAGTGATTGCCTGTTTGGTGGCACCAGACGGGGAGGTAAGTGCCGTTTTCTGTATCACTAGGTTTATCTGCATATGCGCTCTGTAGCGACAAGACACCGCTCAAGTTGACTGAAAAAACAGCCAATAGAAAGGCAAAGGTAAGGTTAATAGCGCGACGCAAGATATGGTGGCCCATGCAAAAATCCTCTCAACACAGCCCACCAGATTAAATATTAAGGTGCATTTTATCAAAATATTTACGTTTTGTCAATAATATATCATGACATAAGCATAATGAAGAGAAAAGAAAAAAGGCTCGTCAGAAAAGGCGACGAGCCTTTTCTGACGAGCCGAGGCAAGCTATTAGGAGAGTTTGGGAAGGGTGGTTGTACGCCGTCCCTCTTCCTCGTGTGCCAGCTGAAGTGCTTTTGCCATCCGGGGACGAACAAATGCCTCGACGACACGCTGAGGAACCCATGGGAATAGTCGCATCAAGACGACACGTCGTGGCGAATGGATATGGCGGCGCTTGCGCTGGATACCCTTTACCATCGCTTTGATGGCGGGTGTCAGTGGTGCGACGGGTAAAACCCGACGGCCTCCTACTGACAGCAGATACTCAGCTGCGCTCGTGGCAAAACCAGTACGGGTCATCTCGGTATCGAGCTCCGATAGGGTAACAACACCGACACGGATCTTTTCCGGAATGACTTCCAACCGGAATGTTTCCGCAAAGGCGCGAAGTGCAGACTTGCTCGTGTTGTATGACCCCATGAGAGGTGGATTCACCAGACCAGCCAGCGACGCAAGGAACATTATGTAGCCCTGGGTCTTCGCCAGGTGGGGGCGAACGGCCTGCGCTGTGTAAACGGCACCGAACACATTGACATCAAATGTTGTACGGAGTTCGTTATTGAAATCCGGCTCATCGATTGTCATTTGACGAGCGATACCAGCGTTGACGATGGCTACGTCGATTTGTCCTAAATGACTCGCGGCTTTTGCCACCGCTGCTGCGACTTGTTCTTCTGAGCGAACATCGCATACTGCCCATGCGCCATGATCGGCGCATTCACGGGCAAGTTGACGCAGTGCTTCCTCGTCAAGACCAGTGACAAAGACATGATGACCTTGACTGTTCAGCGTGATCGCGAGTTCACGTCCGATGCCACGGTCGGCACCGGTAATGAAAACGCGTTTGCATTTTGCCACGATTACTCCTTGGCTTGTTGTAATGAGCTCCCAACGATTGGTGGGTTGGGTATATTATTCATTAAAATGGCAGATAAGTCAATCGACTCGAAACATCACTATCGGAAGTTCAACTTCTCGGCAAGCTTTTTATTGTTGTCGAGAGAAGCATTTGTAACAGTGTCTATATAGTAAGTGACGACATACCAGTTATCACCCTTAAGGATATTGAGCTGACGAAAGTCGGGAGCATAGAATGCTTTGTCGCCGAGACCTTGCACCTCCTGAGTACCGGCAGGGAATGTACTAAAGAGTTGCTGGTTGCTGTTTGCTCCTGCCTGAGTCTTGGCAATACGTGCGAGTACACTCACTCCACTTGATTTGGGTACACTGCTCTTTGCGGCATCGGCAGTGCTAATTTTGGTTGCGTAGCTACAGTTTGTGACAGAAATATCAGCCGTTGATGCGGTGCCCGAGCCGTCGTCGGGACTACTAATGTTACTGCCAAGGAGTGATTTAGCGATGTCTTCTGTTAAGATGTCGCATGCCGAGAAACTGATCGTACTGTTGGATGTTCCGCTTGGCTGTGTGCCGGATGATTGGCTACTGACGAGCATATAGGCAGACACTCCGCCGATAACAACAAGCGCGACAATACCACCAACGATAAGTTTATTCATGAAGAATTCTCCCTATTTACATAACCAGTATACTGGATTTTTGTCATCGGCGAAATCGGGCGTATACTAGAGGATATGCAAACATTTGTACGACTAATTGCCGATGGTACATTGGTTCCTATCGTGCTGATAGGTATATATACGCTTATTTTCAAAGTACCTACTACGGGTCGCTATGCGGCGTACTGTCGGATTTTAATGGCCGGGCTCACGACGTATTTATTTGCTAAGTATTTGGCGACTCTCTATCAGCCGGTTGGTGAACGACCTTTTGAAATATTGGGCGTTGCACCTGGAGCTGCATATTTGAATAACCCCGGTTTCCCATCTGACCATGCGCTTTTTGCCGCATCTATTTTGTTTGCGGTTTGGTTCGAAACTCGCTCGAAGCTTTGGGCGGGAATCTTGGCAGTACTCGTTGTATTGGTGTGCGTTGGCCGCGTGTTGGCGCTCGTGCACACTCCGCTCGATGTCTTGGGTGGATTGCTCGCCGCAGCCGTAGGTGCTTTGTGGTACCTCGTGCCGCAGACTACGAAAGCACCTGCTCGACGCAAAAAGACCTCTTCAGTTTAATTCCAGTACGTTTACCACTGTGCTATCAGGGTGTTATAATGGAATAAATGAGGAGAAGTGATGGCAACAACTGATACATCAGAATCATCGGAGTTATTTGGTGGTTTCATCGAAATGCCTCAGCAGCAAGTGATTCAAATTGCGCTCTTTGGCGCAGTCTTGGGAGTTGCAGCTTGGGTACTGTCACTCTTGGTACGACAAGTAATCTTTGTTCCACTGTTTTGCGGTGATCCTGCGAGCGGTGCATGCGTGAATGCGACTGGTACTGCGACGATGATCGCCGGTCTCCTAGCAGGAATCGTTGGACTCCTTGGTCTTGTTCGTTTGAGTGTTTACCGACCTCTGCTTATCGTGCTGGCTGCAGTGATAGCACTCTGGGGCATCGGCGCTTTAACTGCGCAGCTTCCTTGGTATGAGGCGCTGTCATGGTCAGTGATTTTGTACGCACTAACATACCTTGCTTTTTCTTGGCTCGTACGGCCGCGATTGTTCGTACCAGCCGTTATTTTAGTCGTTGTTGCGGTTGTATTGATCCGCTTGCTACCGCTACTCTAAATCTTAGGATGGTATACTGAGTTTATGGAAATGCTTATTCTTGGGATTGTCGCAGTTGTGCTGGCGGTTGCCGTAGTTGTTTTACTTTTGCGACAGCAAACTGCACAAAATGGCGGATCGGTCGACCTCATAAAGTCTGATGTCACTGAACTGAATCGGACAATTATGAAATTACAGGAGAGTATGGGTGACAAATTGGAGCGCAATAACGCATCGGTTCAAGCATCTGTACAAAAGCAATTGAGCGAAAGTGCAAAGCTGGTGGCTGATGTGACGCAGCGCCTGACGAAGCTTGACGAGACAAACAAGCGAGTAGTTGATGTCGCCACTGAGTTGAAGACACTCCAGAATGTTTTGCAGAACCCAAAGCAACGCGGTGTGATTGGTGAATATTATTTAGAGCAAATTCTCAAAAATACGTTGCCGCCTGGTGCGTTTAATCTGCAGTATAAACTCGGTGAAGGACTTATTGTGGATGCGGTGATTCGCTATGAGGACAAGTTGCTACCACTGGACAGTAAGTTTTCGCTTGAGAATTACAATCGCATGATCGAAGCGAATGGCGCCGAAAAAGAATCGTACGAGAAACTATTTAAGGCAGACATAAAAGGTCGTATCGATGAAACGGCAAAGTATATTAAACCTGGCAAGGGCACGCTTGACCAAGCCTTGATGTTTATCCCGTCTGAAACAATTTACTACGATATTCTGACGGAAAAAGTCGGCGTGAACGGCCGCAACTTGCTGCAATATGCTGCAGAAAAGAAAGTGACGATCGTTGGTCCAACAACACTTTCGGCTATGCTACAAACGGTCGCCCAGGGTCTTCGGTCTATTGAAATTCATAAAGATACTGAGAAGATTCGCAAAAATATTGAGCAGTTACAAAAACACCTTATCGCACATAACGTTTATATGCAGAAACTAGGCGCAAGCTTAGGAACGACAGTTGGTCACTACAATACGACCTACAAAGAGCTTGGGAAGATTGATCGTGATATCGTCAAAATTGCAGACACAGAGTCGACAGTAGAGCCAATGCTACTTGATAAACCGACAGCCGACGAATAGAATAGCAGCAAATGACTTTTGAGCAACCGCAGCGACTGCCTCGCGTTTCTCCCGAAGTAGTAGGGAGTGTTGGTCAGGATACTCGTCAGGCGCGAGAGCCAGGTAAAATATCGAACTTCACTAAAGAGGCATACAATAGATTTATCACTGAGCAGCCGGATATGAGCCGTATGGTTTTGAGCTATGCTGATAGAATGGCAGTAGAACCAGAAGAGACGATAAGGATTGCTGCAATCGCCTTATTGATGTACGAGATGCTCGCGGTGCAAGCTGAAGTCGATGCCATGAATGAAGAATTTGGATTAATCGCAAACGAGAGTGAAGACAATAAATAGACCCCGCATATAGCGGGGTCTATTGTAGGATGAGTCGAAACTACTTGTCGTTTGTTTCAACAACATCACGAAGTGCAAAACCGACGATACCACCGATGAGCGGTGCAACGACGTATGCAGCAACTGCGAACCAGTCGACTTTGTTGAAGTCGATAGCGCTGGCAGCAAGAGCGATAGCTGGGTTGAGGACTGCGTTTGCAGCAACGTAGCTAACGGCAACGCCGGCAACAAGTGCAGCAACAAACAGGCCGAAACCAACGGTGAGAGCCTTAGCAACACGGTCAGTCTTTTCGCGGCGTGCGCCTGCAACAGCGAATGCAAAGATGCTTGCGCCGAGCAATTCAGCGAAGAAGACATACCAGTGAGCGTGCTCAGTTAGAGCAGCAACCTTGAATACTTCAGGAGCCTGCTGAGCCAATGCGCTCGCAGCTGCACCTTCAACGTGGTAACCACCGATGAATGCAGACAGTACAACGTATGCAGCACCTGCACCAAGTACCTGTGCGGCAAGGTAAACAACAGCACGCAAGTGGCTGAGTTTACGAGTAACCCAAGCACCAACGGTGACAACTGGGTTGAGGTGAGCACCAGAAAGTGTACCTACCATAAGTACCAAAGTAACAAGTACGAAGCCCATGTATAGTGGTTCGCCCTTAGTCACAAGGTATGCGCCTGCAAGCAGGAATGTACCGATGAACTCACCGATCAATGCTGCAGCAAGAACGCTGCGGCGGTCACCGAAGCGAGAAACTGATGCAGTCCTCTCAGCTTTGACAGCCTTGACGGTTGTTACGTTAGTTTTTGTTGATTGGCTTTTGGACCGGGTGGTCTTTTTGGCAGCCGAGCCGGCTTTCTTAGTAGCCATGAAATTCCCTCCTTATAGAAATTATGAACGTAGTATACCATAACTGTGATGTCCACCGCATTAAATTTTTTGCGGTGTATAATTTAAGTATGGGAATTATAGTCAACCAAGAAGATAATCGCACCGAGCTGCAAAAACGCATCGCTACTGAACTGAGCGAAAAAGCAAAAAAGAAAAACGAACCCAAAGGTGATTTACCTGATGGAGTCGACGACTCGGCCTATATAGAAGGTACAAAACAAACGACAAGTCTTGCGTGGGTGTGGATTCTTATCGTTGTCTTTGCCGTCGCTGCAGCTGTTTTCTTCTTCATCGTCTCTAGTAATCAAAGATAAGATATTTTATACTTTAGCTTAATGAGTAGTACAGATTCTGTCCGTGACGAGTTGCTCGCGCGAATTCAGTCCAGTGATAGCCCGCAAGAAATCTTGCGAGCGGCAGAACTACGCACACTTGCTGACGAAATTAAGACACTGCCGGCCGAAGACCGAGCAGGTGCTGGTCGTGCACTTAATGATTTGAAGCAAGCTCTGGTTGCTGCGATTAATGAGCGACAGGCAGAGCTGGATGAAGCATCACTGGTGCCGATAGATGTCACTGCGCCGTGGGATGTAAATACCCGTCAGCCTGTGCTATTGCCGACAGAATATGGTACACAGCATCCCATCACTATTGAGCTCGAGCGTACCATCGATATCCTTACACGTATGGGATTTGATGCGCACGAGTCACGTCAGCTCGATGATGACTGGAATATGTTTGGTGCGCTGAACTTTCCAGAGGGTCACCCGGCTCGTGATGGCTATGACACTTTTCGAACTGAAGAAGGATTTATACCACCTGCGCACACCAGCACTATGCAGAATCGAGTACTAAAGACGGGTAAAGCAAAGCTTGAAGCCGGTGGACAGATTGCAAGCATTAGTTATGGCCGTGTGTTTCGTAATGAAGATGTCGACACAACGCACGAACACACATTCTATCAAGTCGAGGGGGTGTTTGTGAGTGAGAGTGCTTCACTTGCCCAGATGCTCGGTACACTGAGGGCGTTTTTCGAGGAATATTATGGACAGAAACTCGCCATCAAGACGCAGCCAGGGTATTTTCCTTTTGTCGAACCAGGGCTAGAATTTATGATCGAAAAACCAGCAGCTATTGGTGGTAAACCAGGTGATTGGCTAGAGATGCTCGGCTGTGGCATGATACATCCGAATGTTCTGAAGGCTGCAGATATTGACCCCGAAAAATACCGAGGATTTGCATGGGGCGGCGGTGTGGAACGCATGATTATGCTGAAGTACGGCATCGAAGATTTACGTCATTTCGAATCAGGCAAATTAGCATTTTTGAGGAAGTTCGCATGATCAATATAGTGAAAGATATATTACAAAGAAACGAACATGCAGTCCTCGCGACTGTCACACCTGGTGGTGCGCCGTGGGCAGTACCGGTGCACATTGCATTTGACGATAAGGATTTATATTGGGTGTCTGATGCTCAAACGGTACATTCGATCAATATTAGAAATGATGGACGTGTGTCGGTCGTTGCATTTGAGTCAGATCAAAGGAACACCGTTCCAGGCGAAAAAGGTGCTGTGTACATAGCAACAACTGCTCGTGAACTACATGGTGATGAAGCCGTTGTTGCGCGAGCTATATACTATGATCGATTTCCCCATAAGAACAATGACAAATTCAATTCCTGGAGCATCTATAGTGCACCAATGGGTGAGATTAACGAAGCGAAGTCTCATGATCAGATGATCTATTTGATGAATAAGGATAGTGCTGCATGATAGTTTCAGTTAACTGGCTCAAAAAATATACAGATATCGATGTATCGATTGATGAGCTGACTGATTTGATCGGGTCACGTTTAGTTGAAATCGAGGAAGTGATCGATCTTGGCAAAAAGTACGGCGGGGTTATGATCGCAAAAGTTGTCGAGTGTACGCCGCTTGAAGGCAGTGATCATCTGAACGTGACAAAGATTGATGATGGCGGTGTTACGCAAGGTATTGATCGCGACGATAACGGCTACGTGCAAGTTGTCTGCGGCGCGCCAAACGTGCGGGTTGGTCTGACTGTGGCGTGGTTGCCACCCAAGACGATAGTGCCTGAAACATATGGCAAGGATCCTTTTGTGCTTGATGCCCGTGAGCTACGCGGTGTGATGAGCAATGGTATGCTGGCAAGCGCCAAGGAACTTGACCTTTGGGAAGATCATACTGGAATTATAGAGCTCGAAGATGACCAAAAAGCAGGCGAAAGTTTTGCCAAAGCCTACGAACTTGATGACTACTTGCTTGATATAGAGAATAAATCGCTGACCCATCGTCCTGATACATTTGGTATCATCGGCTTTGCCCGTGAAGTTGCCGCTATCCAAGGGAAGGCATTTCATACACCAGAGCGTATGTTGCCAAATGGCGTGATATGGCCAGAGAAAGTCGGAAACCTACCGACACCAAAAGTGACGATTGATGATACTGAACTAAGCAGTCGCTATCAGGCTGTTGTGCTAACTAATGTTGACTGTAAAATTCCACTATCGCCGTTAGAAACACAAACGTACCTTGCCAGGGTCGGTGTCCGTCCGCATAGTGCTGTTGTCGATGTCACGAACTATATGATGATGGCGACAGGTCAGCCGCTGCATGCCTTTGATTACGATAAGTTGAAGTCGGTTAATGATGGCGAAATTGACATCCATGTTCGTGCAGGTAGGGAGGGTGAGAAGCTTGTACTACTTGATGGCCGTGAAATTGAATTGAGTGTGAACGATATCGTGATTGCTAATGGTAAAACAGCTGTTGCGCTAGCAGGTGCAATGGGCGGTCGCGACACGGAAATCGATGAAAATACGACGAATGTCCTGCTGGAAAGCGCTTCATTCAATCTTTATAATTTACGCAATACGCAAATGCGTCACGGCATATTTAGCGAGGCGATTACCCGCTTTACCAAGGGGCAGCCTGCTGAGCTAACAGCACCTGTTATCGCAAGTGCTGTCGACCTGCTGCATGTATCGGCTGGGGCTGAAGTAGCAAGTGATGTTGCCGATACGTATCCAGTTCAACAAGAGCAACCAAAAGTATACGCCAAGGCTGAGCATATGAATGCATCACTTGGCACGGACTTTTCTACGGATGATATAGTACGTACGCTTACTAATGTTGAATTTGATGTTTCGGTGGATGATGACGGCGTTATCACAGCAGTGCCGCCATACTGGCGAGCCGATATACATATATCGGAAGATTTGGATGAAGAAGTTGGGCGCCTGAATGGCTTTGATACCATTACACCGACATTGGCCAGGCGTGACTTTACTGCCGTATCGCCAGATGCTTTTGATCAGTTCCGAGCACGTATTCGCAAGACATTGGTGCGAGCAGGTGCTAATGAAGTCCTGACCTACAGCTTCGTGCACGGCGATATACTGCAAAAGGCAGGGCAAAATATCGACAATGCGTTTCGCATCGTGAATAGCATTAGTCCTGATTTGCAGTACTATCGACTGACGCTAACACCAAGCTTGCTGACACTGATGCACCCGAATAGCAAGACGGGCTACGATGAGTTCGCGCTGTTTGAGCTGAACAAAACCCACAGCAAGGTTTTTGGGACGGATGATGATAAGACACCAAAAGAAACAGATCTACTCGCACTGACTGTCACCAGCAAGGCCGACGGAGCAACGTATTATCAGGCGAAAAGAATACTGGACTACCTTGGAACCTCACTACAATTAGAGTTTACCTATGCTCCGATTGAAAAAGATCTTGGTTACGATGAAAGCGCGCCGTTTGATTACCGTCGTAGTGCGATGGTAAGCGACAAAGCAACTGGTGAGTATATTGGCATCATTGGCGAGCACAAAGCATCGGTCAAAAAAGCATTTAAACTATCCGACAATACCGCAGGGTTTGAACTTGATCCTCGGGCACTTCTGAAAGCTTCTGATGCTGCTGGTGCCGGATATCATCCACTGAGTCGCTATCCTTCAACGGAGCGTGATGTTTGTTTCCAAGTTTCTCGCGATGTGTCGTATGCACAAGTTGAGCAGGCTGTCCAAGAAGGGTTGTCTGATACTAACGTGTCGACAATCGTTACGCCACTTGATATTTATCAGCCGGATGAAGGTGATACAAAAAACATCACACTTAGGATTCGAATGACATCGTATGACAAGACATTGACTGGCGACGATGCTTCGGCCATCATGGCAGCCCTCACAGCTCTTGTTACGAAAAAGCTTGGCGCAACTGTCGTCTAGCTGCTATAGTGAAAGCATTAGCATGAAGAAGAGGGTTGGAGTTTTTGGGACGCCGCTACGGATCTTGTTGACCGTAGTATTGTTGTTGGGAGTGGCTGGACTTGCCGCGTGGCTTTACTTGCAGGGTAAAGATATTCCTGTTTTTAACCCCCAAGGTAGTGTTGGTGTACAGCAAAAACAGCTCATTATCTTCACTTTACTTCTCAGTGTCATTGTTATTGTGCCTGTTTATGTGATGCTGATTGTATTCGCATGGCGTTATCGAGAGGCGAACGGTCACAAAGCAGCGTATACACCAGATGTCGAGGGTAACCGCTGGATTGAAGTGATATGGTGGGGCGTACCGATCGCCATTATGTGTGTACTTGGTACAGTAACTTGGATTACGACTCATCAGCTGGATCCGTATAAACCACTTGATTCAAAAGTACCTGCGCTTCGGGTTCAGGTAGTGGCGCTGCAATGGCGATGGCTATTCCTTTATCCAGACCAACATGCGGCATCGATCAATGAGCTAAGAGTACCTGCCAACACACCGATTAATTTTGAGATAACGGCAGATGCCCCAATGAGTGCATTTTGGATTCCGAGCCTTGGTACCCAAACCTATGCTATGACGGGTATGACATCACGACTCAGCCTGATCGCTGATCGTCCGGGTGTGTTACGAGGAACGAATACGAACATCAACGGCAAGGGTTATTCCAATATGGACTTTAAGGTTGATGTACTGAAGTCACGTCGTGAGTTTGATTTCTGGACACAGGCGATTGCTAATTTACCTGAACATAGTCATCTCGAGTGGAGTACGTATGAAAAACTAGCTAAGCCGAGTGAAAGTACAAATAGTGCCTACTACCACTTGCACGATACTGATTTGTTTGATCAAATCTTAAATAAATATATGCCAGACGGCCATGATTATGATGCGGGCGGCGGACATAGCCATGCAGCAGGAGGAGCACACTAATGTTAGGACGACTCAGTTTAGAAGCATTACCGCATGATCCAGTTACTCTGGGCGGTGTGATCGGTGCGAGCATCGGCCTGTTGGCTGTGCTCGCTGCACTGACATATTTTAAAAAGTGGCGTTGGTTGTGGCGCGAGTGGTTTACCTCTCTTGATCCAAAGAAGATCGGTGTGATGTACCTGGTCGTAGCATTTATCATGCTGCTGCGTGCACTTTCTGACGCTTTGATGATACGAGCTCAGCAAGCAGTCTTTGCTGCCGATCCGGCAAGTAGTCCTATTTCTCCGGAATTATTCCAGCAAGTTTTCTCGGCACACGGTACGATTATGATCTTTTTCGTCGCTATGGGCGTCATATTCGGTGTGATCAATCTGATTATGCCCTTGCAAATAGGAGCGCGTGATGTTGCATTTCCACTCTTGAACTCTATAAGTTTCTGGCTGTTTGCTGCCGGTATGGCACTGATAAATGTTAGCTTGGCGCTTGGTGAATTTTCTGCAGCCGGCTGGTTGGCATATCCACCGCTTTCGGAACTTGCTTATAGTCCGGGGACGGGAGTCGACTATTGGATATGGAGTCTGCAGATTGCTGGTGTAGGTAGCCTGCTGTCTGGTGTGAACTTCCTGATCACGATCTTTACTATGCGACGACCAGGTATGACACTTATGAAGATGCCGGTCTTTGTATGGTCGGTTGTTGCGAGTATGTTGCTGGTTGTTGCAGCCTTTCCAATTCTTACTGCGACACTCAGTATGTTGGCACTCGATAGAGTGTTTGGTATGCACTTCTTTACCAGTGATTTTGGTGGCAATCCTATGATGTATGTCAACTTGATCTGGGCTTGGGGACACCCTGAAGTATATATCCTCGTGCTTCCGGCATTTGGTATATTCTCCGAAGTTGTACCGGTGTTTAGTCGCAAGAAACTATTTGGCTATACCAGTATGGTTTGGGCGCTGATGGCGATTTCGTTCCTTTCGTTCACTGTATGGTTGCATCACTTCTTTACCATGGGTGCCGGAGCGAATGTGAATGCATTCTTTGGCATTATGACTATGATCATTGCCGTTCCGACAGGTGTGAAGATATTTAACTGGCTATTCACGATGTATCGCGGACGAGTCAACTTTGCCACGCCGATGCTATGGTTTATGGGATTTGTGGCAACCTTTACCATTGGCGGTGTGACAGGTGTACTGATGGCTGTTCCCGGCATCGACTTTGTCGTTCACAATAGCCTATTCTTGGTCGCGCATTTCCACAATGTGATTATTGGCGGCGTGCTTTTTGGTGCCTTTGCCGGCTTCTCGTACTGGTTCCCAAAGTTTACTGGCTTTCGTTTGCACGAAGGGCTTGGCAAGGCGGCATTTTGGTCATGGATTGTTGGCTTTTTACTCGCATTTATACCACTTTATATCCTTGGGTTCATGGGCGCAGTGCGACGTATGGATCACTACGATCCTAGTCTGGGTTGGCAAGGTTTGTTCATCGTTTCAGGTGTTGGTGTGCTTGTCATCCTATTCGGCGTATTCTTGCAAGTTGTCCAGGTTGCCTATAGCATTTGGAAGCGCAAAGAACTTGCCGTTGGTCCTGATCCATGGGGCGGACGAACGCTTGAATGGGCAACATCGACGCCGATTGCTGAATACAACTTTGCAACACTTGATCCTGTTAAAGAACGCGATGCGTACTGGACGATCAAGCAAGCGCACAAGCAGCCGTCTCGTAAAGTCGAAGCAATTACACTACCAAAAAACAGCGCCTTTGGCATCTATGTCGCTGTTGCCGCAGGTGTAGCTGGATTTGCAATTATCTGGCATATTTGGTGGCTTGCCGTCGCTGGCTTGATTGCCGTTGTTATGACAGCAATTCTATCGACTCTTCGTGAGGATACAGAGCGAACTATTACTGCCAGGGAAGTGGCTGCGACCGAAGCGAAATTGAGAGGAGCAAAAGCATGACCGAAGCGCACGAAGAGAAAGCTTTGCTGAATAAAACCACACTCGGCTTCTGGGTTTACCTGATGACCGACTGTATTCTGTTCGCGAGTTTGTTTGCGACATTCGCTGTACTCAGGACAGCAACAGCTGATGGCCCATCGGGTCGAGAAATATTTGAAATGCCAGCGGTGTTGGCTGAAACAATTATTCTGCTCACGAGTAGCTTTAGCTGCGGTATCGCACTGCTAGGGCTGAAGAAGGGTAATGTTCGCCAGATAGTCGGTGCGTTAGCAGTTACCTACCTTCTCGGTGTTACCTTCTTGACTATAGAGATCAGTGAATTCTCAAAGCTCATAGCTGAGGGTCACGGTCCTCAGCAAAGCGCATTTTTGTCAGCGTTCTTTACACTTGTTGGAACGCACGGATTCCATATCTTTATTGGTCTTTTGTGGTTACTGGTACTCGTATTTGTCTTGTTGAAACGCGGTCTGACCAGCAAGCTTGCTCGTCAGTTAACGCTGTTTGGCCTCTTTTGGCATTTCCTGGATCTTGTCTGGATATTCATCTTTACGGTCGTGTACTTAATGGGGGTAGCATCATGACACTGGCAAAGTATGGTATAGGATTCGGATTGTCACTTTTGTTGACACTGGCGGCATACTCTTTGGTTATGTATGGGGGTACAAGCCCGTGGTTGTTAGCGTCAATCACTTTACTGGCCGTTGTGCAGATGGTAGTGCAGCTGATCTTCTTTCTACATTTAGGTGAAGAAGCAAGTCCTCGGGCAAAGCTCCTTTCGTTTATCTTTATGGCGGGTACGCTTCTGATTATTGTCGTTGGGTCGCTATGGATCATGGCAAATATGAACTACAACATGATGCATATGACATCGGCACAAAAAGATAACTATATGACGAATAGAAACGAAATGGCATTTTGATGAAGCAGAAACTAAACGCCTATTACCAATTAACGAAGCCGGGGGTGTTGTACGGTAATGTATTAACCGCTGCGGCTGGGTTTTTGCTGGCAGCAGCGGGGCATATCGATTGGTTACTTTTCTTCGCAACGATCCTTGGTATTACATTGGTTATTGCCGCGGCATGCGTGATAAATAATCTTCTGGATCAGGATATCGATAAACTGATGGAACGTACAAAGTCTCGTCCGAGTGTGACAGGCCTGATATCCGATGGCAATATGGCTTTTTATGGCATAGTGCTTTTCGTGCTTGGTATTTTCGTACTATACCTTTGGACGAACTGGCTGGTCATCACCATCGGCGTGGCTGGCTTTGTGACCTATGTGTGGCTATATGGGGCTTTATCAAAACGCCGATCAATCCACGGAACACTCGTCGGCAGTATATCTGGCGCGCTGCCGATAGCAGGCGGATATACAGCGGTGAGCGGGCAGGTTGATCCGGGTCTCATTATTGTTTTTCTGATCCTTTTCTTTTGGCAGTTCCCGGAGTTTTACTCAATTGCAATCTATCGTCGCAAAGAATATGCCGCGGCAGACGTTCCTGTCATGCCGGTTGTTGTCGGTGTTCGTTCTACGATCACACAGATATACGTCTACACTGTCCTTTATGTCCTAAGTACGCTTGCTTTAGTTGTTTACGGCTATGTTGGTGGTGTATATCTGGTAGTAATGTTGGTCGCCGGAGCGTACTGGATCCGCATTGCGAACGAAGGACTGACTACTGCGTATCCAGAGTTGTGGGCGCGAAGAATGTTCAAGGTTTCTATGTGGACGATTTTACTCCTCTGCGTCATGTTGGCCATTGGTCCCCTCTTACCGTAGATGTCTGTGATATACTTACAGCAAAAGCATAAGTAGTAAAAGGAAACGGCATGAAAGTAACAATTGTTGGTGGCGGTTTTGGCGGTGTCAAAACGGCACTCGAACTTGCCAAGCACAAACATAATCAAGTCACACTTATTACCGACAAGCCGGATTTTCAGTACTATCCCGCGCTCTACGGTACGGCGACTGGCCGCAGCCACCTGCAATCATGGGTATCACTTGGTACTATTTTTGCCGGTAAGCACAATGTTGATATTGTGATTGATACCATCGAGAAAGTTGATCCAAAAACCAAGACCTTGAAGAGTGCAAACGGCAACAAGTACGAGTATGAAAACCTCGTTCTGGCGCTTGGTGCCGTCACAACATACTTTGGTATTGAGGGGTTGGATCACTTTGCCTATGGCATTAAATCTGAAGCGGAAATCAAAAAGCTGAAACACCACCTCTATCAAGAGATGGCCGAAAAGCACGAAGTCGAAAAACAATATGTCATTATCGGTGGTGGTCCGACAGGCGTAGAGCTTGCTGCTGCACTTGGCTCATATATCAAGCGTCTTCGCATACATCACAAGTTACCACACCGCCGCATTGGTATTACTCTCATCGAAGCATCACCGCGCCTGCTGCCTCGTATGCACCCGAAAACCAGTGAAAAGGTTCTGAAACGATTACAAAAGATTGATGTGAATGTTCAGCTGGGTAAAAAAGTCGAATCGGCGACTGTTGATGGACTAATGGTAAGTGGTAAGCCGCTGAGCAGCCACACGATTATATGGACATCAGGTGTAGCAAATCATCCGTTCTTTGCGGCAAATGCCGAACATTTTGAACTCGCAAAAAACGGCAAAGTGGTTGTCAACCATCATTTGCGAACAAAAGACGGTATATATGTCATCGGTGACAATGCATTTACTCCATACAGCGGTCTGGCGCAAACTGCTCTGCACGATGCGGTGTTTGTTAGCCGTAATTTCAAGCGACGTCAGGCAAATAAACTACTGCATAAATATCGTCCGGTCATGCCACCGGTAGTGGTACCGCTTGGGGAAAGCTGGGCTGCATTTGAGTGGCGCTTCCTGCGTCTCTATGGTTGGGTAGCTGCACTGATACGTCGTGCTGCCGATGTTGTTGGTTATCACGACATCATGCCGCTTGGCCAGGCACTCGGTGTATGGCGTGCACAAACAGAAATCGAAGACGACTACTTCACACCGACTCCTCCGAAGAAATAGCACTTTGTCTGTTATAATGGTGGGAGCAAAAGAGAGGGAGAATTATGTCTACTACCAAAAGTCAGCGTATTGGAATTTGGATTATTGCCGTTGTGCTTGCCGTTGGAACCATCGGTTCGTTTTTCGTGATTATACTTGCGAACAATAATCAAAAAATTGACCAGGACAACGCACAAAAAGAATATCAGAAGCTCATTGAGGATATGCGAAAGTCCAACAAGCCGCTTGATGGCTATAGCATCCAAAAATTTGATGCAGATAGTGTTAAAGAACTCAAAGTAGAAACACTCAAGGAAGGTGATGGTGCGGTGCTCGCGGCAGACTCGACGATCACGGCTAACTATTTTGGTTGGACATCTGAGGGTAGTATTTTCGATAGTACGAACAAAGATGGTAAGGTAGCGCCAATTGACTTTAGCCTGTCGGGAGTTATTAAGGGCTGGACACAAGGACTTACGGGTGTGAAAGTTGGCTCAACAGTTCGTCTGACAATTCCGGCAGATATGGCATATGGCAATATCGACGATGGCAGCGGTCGTCCAACAGGTCCTCTCATGTTTATCGTAGAAGTAAAGGCATTAAAGTAATACTATACAAAGTATAGTATAATAAAAACATATGGCAGATATAGTTGATACAGTCATGGTTGGTGCTGGTCCGAGTGCGCTTGCGGCCGCGGTCTACACAACGCGTGAAGATATACACACAGTACTCTATGAAAAGGGTGTGATAGGCGGTCTCGCGGCTATCACCGATATGGTTGATAACTATCCGGGTTTTCCTGAGGGTGTCGAAGGTTTGAAGCTTGCTGATCAATTACAAAAACAAGCAGAACGATTTGGCGCAAAGATTGAATTTGGTCAGGTGGATAGTCTATCTGTAAACACTGACGGTACGAAAACACTTGTTGTTGATGGCCAACCGGTACAGGCAAAAACAGTATTGATTGCAACTGGTAGTGATTACAATAAGCTCGGTATTCCCGGCGAAGCAGAACTTTACGGCCGCGGTGTGCATTATTGTGCAACATGCGATGGCGCATTTTATCGCGATAAGCGACTTGTTGTTGTGGGCGGCGGCAACTCAGCCGTTCAGGAAGCACTTTTTCTCACTCGTTTTACAACTCATATTGATCTACTGGTACGCAGTACGGTAAAGGCGAGTGAAGTGTTGCAGCAAGATCTACAAAAGTTTGTGGATGAGGGTAAAATTACCATACATCTTGGTGTTGTACCGACTGAAGTTGTTGCTGAAGACGGCAAGGTAACGCATGTGAACGCCAAAAAAGGTGACGAAGATACGCGGTTCGATACTGATGGTGTCTTTATCTTTGTCGGCCTGAAACCAAATACGCAATTCCTTGACGGTTCCGGTGTCGAG
This sequence comes from uncultured Candidatus Saccharibacteria bacterium, assembly GCA_964480675.1. Taxonomy (GTDB): domain Bacteria; phylum Patescibacteriota; class Saccharimonadia; order Saccharimonadales; family Saccharimonadaceae; genus UBA2112. The sequence continues at coordinate 208,334 of CAYZPD010000002.1, read as the reverse complement.
TTGGATGCTCAAGGTCTGATCAAAACCGACGAACATCTCGAAACGAATCTATCTGGTGTATTTGCAAGCGGTGATGTACGCAGCGGTGCAACCATGCAAATTGCAAGCGCAGTTGGCGAAGGCGCCACCGCAGCCCTCGCTATCCGAGAATATCTCGATAATCTCCATCACGAAAAACAGGCTTGAGTAGATCGATAATCCTTACTCTATAGCTTGCCGGCAATACGATCAGGATAATCAGTAACCACGCCATCGATACCTTTGTCTTGAAGCCGCAAAGCAGTTTGGGGACGATTGACTGTGTAAATATAGGTGAAGATACCAGCTCGTTTGGCAATTTCTATTGCAAACTTATTAACATGTAATCGATGCCAGCCAACGGCAGACAATCGCAATGTGCGATTGTAGGTGACAAACGCGAATGGGTTGACGCTGTGTAAAAGAGCAAGGTTTACCTGCTTGTTGCGGCGGCGTAGTTTAGCGAGGGGTAGCACGTGGAACGAAGAGATCATGATATTGTCCCAATCGTCGTCAGATTTAATGTAGCGAGATTTTAATAAAGTGTAGACAATCTCTGCGCCAGTTATCGGCTTGTATTCAAGATTAAGCAAGATAACACCAAAAAACTCATCGAGTACGTCGGTCAGTAAAGTAACGATGCCAGCTTTTTGCAGATCCTCGAGCGATGTACGAGAAACAGTACGCCCGTGCAAATGTGAATCGTGGCTCAGAATCGGTACATTATCCGCGGTGAGTCGTATGTCGAATTCCAGTATATCGGCATCTGCCTTCATGCCGGCACGAAGTGCTTCGAGTGAGTTTTCGGGAGCAAGCCCAGCAGCTCCACGATGTCCGATGATTAGCATACGCTATAGTATACTAGATATAGATAAACCATACAGGAGAAAAAATGGCAGATTTTAACCAAGTTCTTACACCCGGCGATGTTGACGGCGGTGTCGTCAATGTGGTCATTGAAATTCCGCAAGGAAGCAGTCACAAGATCGAATGGAACCGTGAGCTAGCGGTTATGCAACTTGATCGTGTAGATCCTGCAATCTTTGCAAAACCAACGAACTACGGCTTTATTCCACAGACACTTGATGAAGACGGCGACGAACTCGATGCGCTGATCGTGACTGATGCACCGCTGCCAACTGGTATCTTTTTGGAAGCAAAAATTGTTGGTGTCATGAAGTTTGAAGACGACGGTGAAGTTGATGACAAAATTGTTGTTGTACCTGCGGATGATCGTAATAGCGGAAATCGTATTCAGACGCTTGAGGATATTCCTCAGTTAGTGAAGCAACTCGAACATCATTTCAATCACTACAAAGATCTCAAAAAGCCTGGCTCTACTACTGTCAAAGGCTGGGGCGATGCCGACGAGGCAAAGCAAGTCATCCGTGCTTCAATTGATCGCTGGAACGATCGTTAATGAGGCTCCGCCACGCGGCAAAAATCCTGATTCGTCGACGTAGCGATCAGAAATATTTGATTTTGTGGAGTAGCGAGTGGGAGGAAAATCCCCGACGGTCACACCAGCCCGATCTGCCGGGCGGTATTGTCGAGGAAGGTGAGTCGTTGAAAATTGGCCTGCTCCGTGAAGTGCAGGAAGAAGTCGGCCTCGATCTTTCGGATGCAAAGCTAACACTTGCTTATGCGCTGACATTCGACAAAGAGAACGATGAATCAACGGTTTTTCTGATTTATTTTGCTGAAATTGACGACCATACTGAAGTCACGCTTAGCTGGGAGCATGAAGCCTTCAAGTGGCTGACGGCTGCTGAAGTTCGTGAGCTTGATATTCGTATGCCGTACCCAATGATCTTTGAGCACATGGCAGAAACAAACCTGTTGGTTTAGTGTTTGTGCTTGCGACGTGTTGCTTTTTCACGGATGATTGCCGCTGCACCGCTGACGGCCTGAAGGAGTCCGAGTTTACGAAGCTGCATGCGTAGCTTTGTACGTGCATGACTGGTAGTTACTAAGTCCACCCAGTCCTTTTTGGGCTGGCCGAGTTTGCGCGTGACAACTTCGACGACATCGCCGTTCTGAAGCGGCTTATCAAAGGCGTGGATCTTGCCATTCACGCGGAAACTATAAGCATGCTTGGCAATGTCGCTGTGCACCAAATAAGCAAAGTCGAGCGGCAATGCGCCCTCGGGTAAATTGTAAATATCGCCCCGCGGTGAGTAGACGAAAATCCTGTTGCCGAATAGGTCGATGTTCAGCTGATCGCGGCTAATTTCTTCACCTTCGCGTAGTCGTGCAGCGACATCTTGCATCTGTGTAATCCACTGTAATTCCGCAGGGAGGTGGGCGACGCTTTTTTTGTGTGTGTACGACTTTGTGCCCTTCTGTTCATGATAGTGAAAACTCGCCGGCAAGCCTCGTTCCGCCCAGTTATGCATTTCCTGGGTACGAATTTGAAATTCGACAATTTGTTCAGAAGGAGTAATGACAGTTGTATGCAGACTCTGGTAACCATTTGGTTTAGGTATGGCGATATAATCCTTTATGCGAGCGAGCATAGGCTGGTACATTGAGTGCAGAATACCGAGCACGCGGTAGCAGGTTTCCTTGTCCGAAACGATAATGCGAAGCGCCATGAGATCATAGATATCCTCTATGTTACCGCCAACTTTTTTGAGTTTGCGGTGCAGACTGTAAATACCTTTCACGCGACCGTTGATTTCAAATGGTATACCTTGCTTTTTGAGTTCACGCTCAACTTCCACACGAACAGAACCGAGCTTACGCGTGCTTTTGCCAAGTCGTTTTTTGAGCAAGTTTTCAAGGTGATGATATTCCTTGGGGTCGAGATAGCTGAAGGCAAGCTCCTCAAGGTGCACGCGTACACGACCCATACCGAGCCGGTCGGCGAGCGGTGCAAAGACTTCTAGCGATTCACGAGCGATTTTTTGCTGTTTTTCGGGTGGCATTGATCCGAGGGTTTGCATATTGTGCAATCGATCGGCCAGTTTAATGATGATGACACGCACATCTTGGCTGACGGCAATCAACAGTTTCGACAGATTATCCTTTGTCTGTGATGTATAATCTTTCAGATCCCGCATACCCGCGCGCGCCTGGCTAACCTTTGTGACGCCATCTACCAGAAATGCCACGTCGTGACCGAACAGGTTTTCGATTTCTTCTAGTTTTGCCTCGGTGTCCTCAACAGTATCGTGCAAAACGCCGGCGAGCACGCTATCAATATCCATATCCCATTCGATCAAGGTATGAGCGACGGCTAGAGGGTGAGTAATGTAGGGCTTGCCGCTGCGACGTTTTTGACCCTTGTGCTTCTCGGTCGCGTAGTCGATGGCATGTTCCAGCTCGGCGAGCTGGTTGTCGTCATATATCTCCTTGGCTAGTACCATGACCTCACGCTTTTCCATAAGCTTTAGTATAACATTCGGTCGATATGATAGAATAGTAGCGAGCATAAGGAGGTGATAAGCATGATCAATGATGCATTATTGGGCGGAGCCGAAGGGTTCTGCGGTGGATTCGGCGACTAGTCCTGCTCGACCCCCTCGCATACATTCATCTGTACGCGAGGGTTTTTATTTTGCGGAAAAGGAATTACATATTATACTCAATAGCGAAAGTACTAACGCTTAGGAAAAAGGAGCGGGAACAAACATGACAGCAGCTAAACTGGGCATCAACGGCTTTGGTCGTATCGGGCGTAACGCGTTCAAGATCGCGTTTGAGCGAAGTGATCTGGAAATCGTTGCCATCAACGATTTAACAGATACGAAAACATTGGCGTATTTACTAAAACACGATAGCAACTATGGTACCTACCAACACGAGGTGGGCCACGACGAAAATGGCATTATCGTTGATGGCAAGCACATCAAGGTCTTGGCTGAAAAAGATCCATCAGTACTCCCATGGGGTGACCTAGGTGTTGAGCTTGTTATCGAGTCAACCGGCTTCTTTACTGCCAAGGAAGATGCTGAAAAGCATATCACCGGAGGTGGCGCAAAGCGCGTTATCATCAGCGGTCCAAGCAAATCAGATGGTGTCGATACAATCGTTCTGGGCGCTAACGACGACAAAGTCGAGGGTGCAACTGAAGTTATCAGCAATGCCAGCTGTACAACCAACAGCCTCGGTGCAGTGATGGCGATTCTCGATAATGAATTCGGTGTAGAGAAGTCACTCCTGACCACAGTCCATAGCTACACAGCCAGCCAAGCGATTCAGGACGCGCCAAAGAAAGATCTACGTGAGGGTCGCAACGGTGCTGAAAATATCGTGCCAACAACAACTGGTGCTGCAATTGCCGTCACAAAGACCTTGCCACAGCTGGAAGGCAAGTTTGACGGTCTTTCTATCCGTGTTCCAACCCCAGTTGTTTCTATTAGTGATGTGACTGCGCTGCTTAGCAAGGATGTTACGGTCGAAGAAGTTAACGAAGCATTCAAAAAAGCAGCCAAAGAGCCTTTCTACCAGGGTATTCTGGCAGTGAGCGAAGAGCCACTTGTCAGCCGTGACTACATTGGCAACAGCAACTCCGGTACAGTCGACCTACTACTGACGAAAGTCGTCGCCGGTAATCTGATCAAGATTTGTGTCTGGTACGACAACGAATGGGGCTATAGCAACCGTTTAGTAGAACTTGTCGCTGATGTCGGTAAAACATTGCGCAAATAGCTAACGCACTCCTACGAAAGTCCGCACGTAATTTGTACCGCGGACTTTTGTTTTTCTAGAAAACCGCTTATACTTAAAGCATGAAAATATATCTGGGCTCTGATCATGCTGGGTTTGATTTGAAAGAAGATGTCTTTGCCTATCTGGCAAAGCGTGGCATTACTGTTGAGGATGTTGGTCCGAAACAATTAAATCCGGATGATGATTTCCCTCAGTTTGCTCAGGCGGCTGTATTGAAAGTGATAGGTGACGAAGATCCTGATCCCCGTGCGATTTTGATCTGTGGTGGTGGCCAGGGTATGGCTATGGCGGCAAATCGTTTCCGTGGCATTCGTGCCAGTGTGATATGGGATGCCGAAGAGGCGCGCATGACACGCAATGACAACAACTGTAACGTACTTTGTCTACCCTCCCGCGTATTGCAGCGTGAGGACGAGACAGTGTGGCAGGATATTATTGATACTTGGCTACATACGCCATTTGCCGACGCGGTTCGCTACAAACGCCGTAACGCAGAATTGGACGAGCTAGCCTAATGGGAGCAATTGTACCGACGGTCCTCGCTGCAACGCCGGAAGAATACAAAGCAAGTCTGGAGAAAGTTCATACTTTTGCACAGCGTATTCATGTTGATTTGAGTGATGGCAGTTTTGCGCCATCACAGACCATTACAGCTAGTCAGGTATGGTGGCCTCAGGAATGGCAGATTGATATTCATGCTATGGTTGCTGATCCAGCGGAATTTGTTGATGAACTGGTAGCACTCAGGCCGCACCTGATTATTTTTCATGCTGAGGTAAAAACGGACTTGTTGCCAGTTTTGCAAAAGATCAAAGCAAGCGGTGTCAAGGCAGGAGTGGCATTGATGCGTTCAACGGTACCGGCTGATATAACAGCACTGATTGAAGCTGCTGATCATGTGATGATTTTTAGTGGTGATTTAGGTAAATATGGTGGCACGGCAAGCCTGATGCAGCTTGAAAAAGTACGACTGGTTAAGGCTATCAACGCAAGTGCGGAAATTGGTTGGGATGGCGGTGCAAATGCCGAAAATGCCTTTAGTCTGGCACAAGGCGGCGTGGATGTTATGTATGTTGGCCGTGCTATCCAGCAAGCGGATGACCCGCAAGCGGCGTATGCAACACTGGTCAAGGAAGTGAACAAACAAGGAGTAATGTAATGGCAACGGGTGGGCACTATACAGTAACGGATCTGGAGCACAAAGCGTATAAGATACGCGAGGATATTATACGCATGCTTGAACATGCCGGTAGCGGCCATAGTGCTGGTCCATTGGGGCTTGCAGAGGTATTTACGGCTCTTTATTTCAATGTCATGCGAATCGATCCTAAAAACCCCGAATGGGAAGATCGCGATTATTTCTTCCTCAGTAACGGCCACTGTGTACCCGTGCAGTATGCCACCATGGCTGAAGCTGGCTATTTTGACAAAGAGGAGCTTATGACACTGCGCCGACTTGGCGGCAGATTGCAAGGACACCCGGAGCGAACAAAACTCCCTGGTCTGGAAAACACGAGCGGTCCCCTGGGCAGTGGTCTTTCCCAAGCTGCGGGCGTAGCCTACACGCTGCAATATATCGATAAGCAACCGCACCGCTGGGTCTATGCCATCACTGGCGATGGCGAGCTAGATGAAGGTAATATTTGGGAAGCAGCGATGTTTGCGGGCAAATACAAGCTATCGCAGTTGATCGTATTCGTTGATCGTAACAATATTCAGATCGACGGTACAACCGATGCGGTTATGCCGCTTGAGGATCTGCATGGCAAATGGGAATCATTTGGCTGGCATGTACAGGAAATCGACGGCCATAATGTCGAGAGTATCATCGACGCCGCAAGTATGGCGCGGGCGATTACCAACAAGCCAAGCGTCATCATTACACATACTATCCCGGGTAAGGGCGTTGATTTCATGGAATACGATTACCACTGGCATGGCACGCCACCAAACTCTCAGCAAGCAAAAGATGCGCTACATAAGCTGCGAACGCTTGATGGGAAGATCAAAGGAGAGCATGAATGAGCCACTATCCACTTGTAGATAACTTGTTTGCTGATGATGTAAAGAGCGAGCCGATTCGTGCCGGATTTGGTCGTGGGCTAAAAGCAGCCGGTGAAGCCAATGAAGCAGTCGTGGCACTATGTGCGGATCTGACAGACAGTACAAAGATGAGCGAATTTAAGGATGCATTTCCAGAGCGGTTCGTTGAAATTGGTGTTGCTGAGCAAAACCTCGTGACTGTTGCAAGCGGCATGGCTCGTGCTGGCAAGATTCCATTTACCAGTAGTTATGCTGCATTTAGCCCTGGTCGTAACTGGGAGCAGATTCGTACTACTATCGCCCTGAACGATCAACCGGTCAAAATCGTGGGATCACATGCTGGTGTTAGCGTTGGTCCAGACGGCGCAACACATCAAATGCTCGAAGATATCGCACTTATGCGAGTACTACCGAATATGGTCGTTGTGGCGCCTGGTGACAGTGTCGAAGCCGAAAAAGCGACCAAAGCACTCGCCGAAAACGGCAAGCCAAGCTACATACGGCTCGCTCGTGAAAAGACACCTATTTTCAGTACCGAAGATTCACCATTTGAGCTCGGTAAAGCATATGTACTGCAAGAAGGTACAGATGTGAGCCTCATGGGCACTGGTACGATGACCTATCAGCTGCTCGTCGCCGCAAAAGAGCTCGAAAAGCACGGTGTTCATGCTGAGGTAGTCCATGTGCCGACCGTTAAGCCGCTTGATGAACATACAATTCTCGCCAGTGCCAAAAAAACCGGGCGGGTTGTCACTGCCGAGGAAGCGCAGGCTGCCGGAGGGCTAGGCGGGGCTATTGCAGAACTCCTTGGAGAGAAGCTACCTATGCCGGTAAAGCGTATCGGTATGCAAGATCGTTTTGGCGAATCAGGCGAGCCAAACGAATTGTTGGATCATTTTGGCCTGACTGGTGCTAAAATAGCAAAAGCAGTAAGAGAATTCGTCGAAGCGAATCCACAATACCATAGGTCATAAAAGGGGCGGGCAAATGAGTTTAACTATTCCACAAATCAGGGCAAACACAATGCGGGCGCGGCATCTCTACCAGCGTACGCGTCGCCAGCATTTCGCTGTTGGTGCATTTAATATCGACAATCAGGAAACGTTAATTGCCGTCTCGCGTGCCGCGCAAAAGCTCAAAGCGCCTGTACTGGTTGAAGTCAGTCATGGCGAGGTCAAGGCGCTCGGTCTCGAGAATATCCGTGACATGGTTGACAACTACAAAAACGAATTTGGCATCGAAATGTACATCAATCTTGACCACAGCCCGACTGTCGAGGATTGTAAGCGTGCTATCGACGCTGGTTTTGAGTTTATTCATATCGACATCTCTCAGCAAAATCACGATGCCAGCTTGCAGGAAATCATCGACAAAACCAAAGAGGTTGTCGCCTATGCCAAATTCACTGGCGCGCTCGTAGAAAGTGAGCCGCACTACTTTGGTGGTTCATCCAACGTGCACACTGAAAAAATTGATTATGAAGCAATCAAAAAGACCTTCAGCACTCCGGAAAGTTCAAAATTCTTTGTGGAATCAACGGGTATTGATACTTTTGCAGCTGCTGTAGGTAACTTGCATGGCAAGTATCCTGTGCCAAAGAAGCTCGACCTTGAACTGTTGCAGGAAATTCGCGATTCGATCGATTGCCAGATCAGCCTGCACGGTGGATCAGGTACACCGCTTCACTACTTCGAAGATGCTGCCAAGATTGGCGTGAGTAAGGTGAATATCAACAGTGACATGCGCTATGTTTTCCGTAAAACCCTCGAGGAAGTCCTCAAAGAAAACCCCGATGAGTATGCGATCGTCAAGCTAATGCCCGAAGTCTATCAGGCGGTACAAGCCGTTGTTGAGTCAAAAATCGAAGCTTTCGGCAGTGCTGGTAAAGCTGTCGTATAATTTCTGACTAGTTTTCCCAGCCTTCTTCACGCTGTCGTTCGTAAAGACCGATGTAGAATGACGCGTCGGTATGTATTTTCTTGATACGGTTAGGCAGTTCGATGTAGTTAGCTGCCTTTTTAGCTGCCTGGAATAAGCCAATTTCCTGTTTGTTTGATCTGTAGAAATCTGTAACAAGTTTGATTTCTCCCTCGAGTCGACCCAGGATTGCGCAGTCTAGTACTGTGCCTCGATCGGCAAAAACGTCAGCAGTACGTTTGACGAGAGGATTGATTATGGTTTTTGATTCCGGCTGCTTTGTAATGGTTAGGCCTGCAGCATGAGTGCTGCTGTATAGTGGACTGCCGGCAGCGCACGAGTGTTCAGTAAGTGAAATAAACCGGCCGTAATTATGAGTAGCTGCACGACATAGTCGGAAGAAAATCTCCCTTGGGTGATCGGATTCTGCAGCGCTATTGAAGTCAACTTCATGCACCATCTCGTTCATCACACGAAGGGTCACTGCCCAGCCGGCCAGTTGATAATGACTCTCAGGGTATCGGGCAATACCCGCTTCACCTTCCAAATGATGTGCATCGAACATGTAGTCATCCTAGACTGGTCATTGCAAAAACGCAATAGAGATGTGCTATACTGCTAATGATTATGAGTGGGCATACAAAAATCCTGACAATAGGCAAAACGGTTCAAGATGTCTTCCTAAAGAGCGAAGAATTTGACCCGCATAAAGAGGGCAAGATGGTGTATACGCACCTACCGCTCGGTCTCAAAATGGAAGTCGAAGATGTGACCTTTAGTACGGGTGGCAATGCCGGCAATGTGGCGGTGACGCTGGCTCGCCAAGGGCTCGATGTATCGTATATGTGGACACTTGGACATGACCCTGCATCGGAGACGATTCTGCGTGAGCTGGACAACGAGGGTATCAATACATCCCATGTGGTGCAGCGCGAACATTATCAAGCGGGTTATTCAACGATCCTCATTGCGACGAATGGTGAGCGTACTATATTGAACCATAGGGGTGTGTCGACGAACTCCCGCGGTGTTGACCTGAATCTGGATGCTATCGGAAAATTTGACTGGGTATATCCGACATCACTCGCAAACGGTGGTATCGAACTACTCAGGAAAATTGTCGACCATGCCGAGAAGCACGACACGAAGGTCATGCTGAATCCCGCAGGTCCGGAGCTTGCTGAGCCGGAAAAATTGAAGGCACTGTTGGAGAGTGTTGAGATTCTCTGTGTAAATAAGGAAGAAATGCAAAAACTCGTCCACGGAGAAACGATGGAAGAGCTTGTTCACCATGGTTTAAATCTTGTGCCGGTTGTCATAGTCAGCGATGGGCCAAACGGCGTCGTGGCGAGTGATGGCAAGACGATCGTCAAGGCTGGTATGTATGAAGATGTCAAAGTCCTCGATAGAACTGGTGCGGGCGATGCGTTTGCCAGCGGCTTCCTGAGCCAGTGGGTACAGGGGAAATCACTTGCTGACAGTATCGTATTCGCAAGTGCCAATTCAACTTCAGTTGTGCGTTATGTTGGCGCTAAGGCAGGTATTTTGCGAGGAGACGTTCATCTCCATCATATGCCACTTCATGAACAGAAATTAAAACCGTAAGCATGATATAATTTGGAGACATATGGGGCATCAACTAAAACAACTTCTGGGCAATGATCATCCGCTGTTTGTCGCAAATCTTGCGGCGCTGGAACGAGCTGTCGGTGACGACGGTATCGATGCCAAGCTACTCGGCGATATCATCGCAAGTGGCCATCATGTTTTGCGCAGCCTCGGACTTGATCCGGCTAATACAACAGGACTTGAAGCATATCGTGCGCTGAACAATCTTGTCGGTAGCGATGCAGCTCGCAATCAACTGCGAGACTCCGACTATGTGCTGCTGTTTTTCGACGATAATCTGGTTTCGTTCAATTTGCAGGATGTCATAGAGAACGCGCACCATCAGCTTGGTTTTGAAGACAGGATTGTAGGCAGTGCTCAGCGCCATTTGCGTCGGGAAATCATTCGTCGCTATGCCGAGCATGACAGGTCTGATAATGAATTAGTACATAAATTAGCAGAGGAGATAGGCGTGAAACTGGAATCTGACGAAGGACACTATAGTGTCCATGGGTCGTTAGCACAAAAAACACAGAGTGTGCTCGCGATAGGCGATGTATTTACCGATGCATTTATTCAACTGAGTGAAGATTCTGCACGTATTGATACTGACGAAGAGGGCAATCAACGGCTTTCCCTGCCGTTTGGCGCAAAGCCGTCGTACGACCGTGTCGACATTGTGAAGTCCGTTGGTCCGTCACCGAATGTTGCTGTCTCGCTAGCTCGTATGGGTGTTGATGTTGGCCTGATGGCATGGCTTGGCGATGATCAGGCCGGTAAAGAGTCGTTAGAGCACCTTTCCCAGGAGGGTGTCAAAACCTCTAGTATGATCACCGAGCCAGGTATGAAATCGAGCTACTGGTATGTGCTACGTTATGGTTCTGACCGTACGATGCTTGTGAAAAGCGAAGATTATAAATACGAGTGGAAGGCACCTGAAAAAGAGCCCGACTGGATATATCTTTCCTATATCGGTGAAAACTCATGGCCTTTCCACGAACAGTTGCTTGGCTATTTGGATGAACATCCTAAGGTAAAGCTGGTTTTCCAGCCAGGTACGTATCACTACAAGTGGGGCAAGGAGAAGTTGGCGGACATTTACAAGCGTAGTCACATGACTATCATGAATCGCGAAGAAGCGATGGATGTAACCGGTCTGGCACATGATCCGCTGCGCGAACTTGCAAATGGCCTCCACGAACTCGGCCCTCAGATTGTTGTTATCACCGATGGTCCAAGTGGTTCGTATGCGTCATATGACTGGAAACTAGTCACTATTCCAAACTATCCAGATCCAGCTCCACCGCTTGATCGTACTGGCGCGGGTGATGCGTTTGCCTCGACAATCGTCGGAGCGCTCGCACTTGGTGAATCAATGGATACTGCACTGACTTGGGCACCGATCAACAGTATGAGTGTTGTGCAACAAATGGGTGCACAGGCTGGCCTGTTGTCGCGCCAAAAACTAGGCGAATACCTGGAAAAGGCTCCAGATAACTACAAGCTCACCGAGGTCAATGCATGAAATATCAGATCTGCATCTCTGGTGCAGCAAGCGGTGACACGGTAACGGCATCGCACCAACTAGCCTACGACTTAGGCAAAGCGGTTGCAAAAAAAGGTAAGACGCTCCTGACTGGCGCGACCGTTGGTTTGCCACACTATGCTGCTATGGGATTTATGAGTGTTGAAGATTCTCGAGGGGTGTCGGTTGGCTTTAGTCCTGCTAGCTCATTTCGTGAACATGTGAACGTTTATAAGCTTCCCACCAAAGAGTTCGACTACCTTAATTTCACCGGCATGGAGTATGTCGGTCGCGATGTGTATCTTGTACGCAGTAGCGATGCTGTCATCACCGTCGGCGGGCGCATGGGAAGTCTCCATGAACTTTCAACAGCTCTTGAGAGCCGCAAAGTATGTGGTGTACTGCTGGGTAGCGGCGGTTTGGCTGATTACGTGCCAACGCTTCTTCGTAATATCGAAGCACCAGGTGCCGACGAAGTCATATATGATACAGATCCGGATCGCTTGGTTGATAAGATTGTTGAAGCGCTTGAAGCAAAGTCAGCCGGGTTTGTGGACGACGGCACCGACAAGCAAGTAGCAAATCGCTACAGCAAAAACGGCTAATTAAGAATTGTCTTCGCCGCTGTAACCTTCACTCGTAAAGTCGTCAGACTGTTGACCACGATAATCCTCACTAGTGATATCGGGGACTTCGCCGGAAAGTTGAGCTGCATCGTTAAACGGATCATCGGCATAACTCAGCGCATCGACGGCAGCTGCAGCGAGGGCAACGTCATTCGAGCTTGGTAGCGCACGTTCTGCGCCGGTTAATTTATCTTCTTCGATACCACCGAAAAACATCTTTTCGGGATCTTCATTGTGGTCATGTATTCGATTTGCGGTACTAATGAGCAAGAACTCAATGTAGCCGAGTAGTTGATCACTATTGTATTCGATATAACGCTCGTGGTTACTCATATATTCATTATAACACGTTTATGCTAAAAAGTAAATATGTACAGTACGACTTATCCGTATCTCACCTCTGTACGCCTATGAGAATCCGTTTATGGTATTATAAAGCCATACAACAGATAGGGGGCTCTATGGAAAAGCATGAATCAGGAAGTGCGCATGTCGTTATAGTCGCGGTGCTCGTTATCGGACTAATTGGCGCACTTGGCATATTATTTTGGCAGAATATTATCAATAAACCATCAGATGCCACCACGACAGATGGCATAGGCAAGGCAACCTCATCGCCAGCTCCGTCTCCGTCAACGAAAGCGTACTGTACCGAGATTGAAAAACTCTGCTTAAACTATCCGCTGGATTGGAAAGTAACCGCTCAGAAAGTAGATAACCAAACCGATGGTTTGGCGGAAAGAATCATCGTGAGCAATAAGGCAGGAGAAGCATGGTTGCGCCTCGAAACGGGCATGGGCGGCCTAGGTGGTACTTGTGACAGTAGTGACGGTTCGTATAGCAAGATTCTCAAAACCTATACCACCAAAATAGCTGGTACGTATTTGGTGAGTGAGGCAACGAAAGCATACTTCGTCGATACTGCCTATGCAGTAGGCTGGGTGATGTATAACGGCACGACAAAGCGGTGGACGATGGATATGGAGCTGAATAACTCAAAAGCTGCAGAGACTATTGGCAAGGTTGATTCTTGCGCCCTGGGACTTGGTGTTCTGAATGGTAAGAATGCAAAGGCAGAAGGCTCAGACACTGCCGGCTCCGTTGCATTTAAGTACTATACGGGCAAAGATGATACGACATATGCGTCGGAAGCAGAGGCGACAAAAGCGCTTGGATCAGCCGATGCTCTTGCTGCGTATACTATTCTGCAGAGCGCTCACTACGAGTAAGTTTCGTCCTCTCGTGTATAATAGATAGGTTATGGCAGATGCATTTCGACTTGAGACAAGTTATCAACCGACGGGAGATCAACCGGCGGCTATTGCTCAGCTTGTCGAAGGTTTGAAAAAGGGTGATCGTGAGCAGACACTGCTTGGTGTGACCGGTAGCGGTAAGACCTTTACGATGGCCAATATTATTCAAGACAGGCAGGTGCCGACACTGGTACTGGCTCACAACAAGACGCTCGCCGCCCAGCTCTATAGTGAATTCAAGGCCTTTTTCCCAGATAACGAAGTGCACTATTTTGTCAGCTACTTTGACTACTATCAACCAGAAGCCTACATATCTTCCAGCGACACTTATATCGAAAAAGACAGCAAGATCAACGACGAGATTGATCGGTTGCGCCATGCGGCAACGACAGCGCTGCTGACGCGTCGTGATGTGATCATTGTTGCAAGTGTCAGCTGTATTTACGGCATTGGTAACCCCGACGACTACGCAGATATGTCAATTCATGTGATAGTTGGCGAGCGTCGTCAGCAAGATAAATTTATTCGTCTTTTGACTGACATTCAATATCAGCGCAACGACATCGATTTTCATCGTGGTACGTTCCGCGTGAAGGGCGATGTGGTGGATGTATTTCCTGCAGGTAGTGATGTGGCATATCGTATAGAATTCTTTGGTGATCAGGTTGATCGTATGACGCGCATTGATCCGCTCACAGGTGAAATTCTGGGTGAACCAAACGAACTAAATATTTTCCCGAGTAGCCACTATGTCACGCCAAAGGAAAAGCTGGCGCATGCCATAGAAGGCATCCAGAAGGAATTCGACGGACGGCTCAAATGGTTTGAGGAGCATGACAAACACCTGGAAGCGCAACGTTTGGCGCAGCGGACAAAGTATGACCTGGAAATGCTTGAACAAACTGGTTTTGTGAAGGGAATTGAAAACTATAGCCGTTATCTGACTAATCGCGAACCCGGCGAGCAGCCAGCAACTCTTCTCGATTACTTTCCTGACGACTGGCTGTTGCTTGTCGATGAAAGTCACCAGAGCTTGCCGCAGGTTCGCGGTATGTTCAACGGTGACCGGGCACGCAAGGAAGTGTTGGTTGAGTATGGGTTCCGTTTACCGTCTGCTCTGGATAACCGACCACTCCGTTTTGATGAGTTTGAGCGACACATTAACCAAACAATTTATGTGTCAGCAACGCCAGGTGAGTATGAGCTTACACATAGTCCGGAGCCTGCTCAGCAGATTATCCGACCAACAGGACTACTTGACCCGCAGATAGTCATGAAACCGACCAAGGGTCAGATCGACGACCTGATTGCCGAAATCCGTGAACGAACTGCTAAGGGTCAGCGTGTGCTTGTGACCACATTGACGAAGCGCATGGCTGAAGACCTGAGCCAGTATTTGATTGATTTAGACATCAAGACTGCCTATATTCACAGCGATGTTGATACGTTGGAGCGCGGTGACATATTGCGCGATCTGCGCCTGGGCGTGTACGACGTGCTAGTGGGTATCAACTTGCTACGTGAAGGGCTGGACTTACCCGAAGTCAGTATGGTAGCAATTATGGATGCCGACAAAGAAGGCTTTTTGCGTAGCGAGAGTGCGTTGATTCAGACTATCGGCCGTGCGGCTCGCCATGTAGACGGTACGGTGTTGCTCTACGCAGATACTGTCACCCGATCTATGCAAGCGGCTATCGACGAAACGAATCGCCGCCGCGGTATACAAGAAGCGTACAACAAAGAACACGGCATAACACCACGAAGCGTCGACAAGGAAATCGGCGAGGGTCTGCGTGCGATTATACCAATGAAAGATGATAAAAAGCCAAAACTTGATCTCAAGAAAATTCCAAAAGACGAGTATGCCAGCCTGGTCAAAGATCTTTCCGGACAAATGGAGCTTGCAAGCGCCAATTTGGAGTTTGAACGCGCTGCAGAACTACGTGATTTGATCGCCGAAATTCGTAGCAAAATGTAGTAGTGTCTGGCCTCTTGTGCTACACTTAAGCATAAGCATGGATGAGTCCGCCAAGAACCCGTATATCCCACAGGAGTCCGAGGCTATCCGAGCCAAGGTTTATATGCGCCAGTCTCCGCTGGGGCGGATTGTTAAATGGTCTTTGATAATAACGGCTGTCATAGCCGTGTTAGTTGGGGGTGGGCTCTTTTTTGTGGTTCCACGTACGACAGCGGTTGACCAGCAAGCACGCCAAAAGCTTGCCGATGCGTTGCAACCACCAGATCAGACCCTAAAGCGTGTTAATGTGGCATCGCAACTTGGTTTCCACCTAAATTATGACAACCGTGTTTACAGTAGTTACGCAGAAGTTGGAGACAGTTCGGCCGGCTCTGATAACAGCTCTGCGCTGCTATCTGGCCAGACGTATGAAAATAACGAACTTCGCGTTGAGCGAG
Organism: uncultured Candidatus Saccharibacteria bacterium; assembly: GCA_964480675.1. Classification (GTDB taxonomy): domain Bacteria; phylum Patescibacteriota; class Saccharimonadia; order Saccharimonadales; family Saccharimonadaceae; genus UBA2112. The sequence continues at coordinate 192,255 of CAYZPD010000002.1, read as the reverse complement.
CCTACAACTATGTCCGCATACGTCCGCTGGAGAGCGTCGATACTGCTCGTGCACTCAAACCAATTCCACCAGAGCTAGAGATGTTCGCCACGGTAACGGCAAAAGATATCGAAAAAGCCGCTGCTGTACCAGAGAACAAAAATCTGTCTAAACTAAGCCTGCTCGTAAAACTCGAGTCAGACAAGCGTCTCGCAAAAAAGACGCTGGATGATGGCACAATTGTGACAATCAACGCGACCAAGCCCGTGAGCAGTACCATCGGCGATGTGCAGTACCAGAAAGTCCGGTTTACGACGACGAACAGTAATCATCGCATCTCGAATGTGAAGTATGACGACTGCTATTACACAATCCAGTATGATCAGCCTTTTTCGATCTGTATTAGCGACGTAAGGCCAAGTAGTGTGAGCGCTGCCAGCTTGGTGGAGCAGGTATTTGATTCGATCACCTTTGAACAACCGCAGCAAAGTACAGATGTTACGCCAACTGATACGACCAAGACAGATAGCACCAAGAAGACATCATTCCTATTCCCGCTTGCCCGGCTTGCACAAGCAACAACGACTGACGCGGCTAACTCTGATAATGGGGACAGTAGCCAGTCGCCACTATTGACTATTACGCCACAGTACTACGGAGACGCTTCTAGCCTGACGGCTATCGCCAAGGCTCAGCCAAGTGTCGTGCGAATAGGTATGTTGTACTGCGCCGACTTGTCGCTCAAATTTGAAAGCGGCGATACAGCTACAACTCTCAGCGATGCGTGTACGGGCAACGTCGCAAGCGGCGCCTTTGTGTCAAAGGATGGCTACGTTGCGACAACTGGCCACGCTATTCGATCGCAAAAGAAAGCGGCAATTAGCGGCTATATCAACTTTGCACCAACGCAAGATCAGATGCTCGAACGCTTGCAACGAGTACTGGACTACCTGTTGAAGGCAAAAATCATTTTGCAGTCTGATGCCGACTACCTGAAGACGGGCGCGTCTATAGGTGACCAGGAAGCGCTCGCCAAGGTAGAGAATATCGGCTCGGTCATCCCGGATAACTTCATCATCCCTGTAAAAGAGGAATATACCTACGCGATTCAGCCGGCCGATAAGCCGATTGTGATTAACCGTAGTGACACTAATAAGCCATCGTTTGCTTACTCAGATAGTGTGCTTAGTGCTAAATATGTTGCCTCAAACTACGATGCGAGTAAATCGATTCAAGAAGTATTTGGTAGCGCCACGCCATCGACCGATGTCGGACTACTGAAAGTCGACGGAGATTTCCCTGATATTCCTGTTGCCGCTAACGAGGATGTGAAGTCAAACGACATACTCAACACTGTAGGCTATCCGGCATATAGCGATAGCTCACTGACCATCGACAAGATTCGTAATCTGCCTGTCGTCACAACCGATAAGGTTGATCAATCATATCAGAAGGACGGTACCCGACTGATCCAGACGGACACGCCAGTACTACCAGGTAACGATGGTGCACCAGTGCTTGATAGCAAGGGGCAGCTTGTTGGATTTGCTGTTTACGGACTCTCGTATTGTCCTGACCAGCTCTGTTTTGGCAACGGAACCGTCCGTTCTTCGGCGGAGCTCCTGAAACTGCTCGATGCCAAGAATATACAGCTCCAGACAGGTAGCCAGGCATCAGCTAGTTGGTTTAGTGGTGTTGACCAGTACTTCCGAGCGAATTACACGCAGAGCGCAAGTGATTTTGCGAAGTCAGGTAGCCTCTACGCCTTTAATCGTTGGGCTGAGCCGCTACAAAGGCTAGCAACAGCCGGCCAGGGTACTCCACTTGATACGTCATTAATGAATCAGCTACAGGCCATCATGATTATTGTGCTGATTGTCGCAGTCATCGCAACTATCCTGTTAGCGGTCGCTTTCTTCCTACACAGGAAGCGCATTAACCAGGTGCAAGTTGGTCATTATGGCGCCGCAGAAGCAGTGCAAGCGCCAGCACCTATGACAACCATGAATCTACCTTCAGTTCCTGCTTCGTCAGTTCAGTCACCACAGCCGATTCCGCCTGTTGCCCCTACGCCACCGGTACAGGAAGCTTCACCGATATTGCCAATTCGTGACCAACCATCTGCTATGCCTGGAGCTGTCCAGCCTCAAACTCCAGCAGCAACACCGCCGTCTACTCCTCCGCAGCAGCTTCCGGTTCAACCGCAAGCACCGTCGGAAGATCCGTTCTATAAGTAGTAATTGCTAATTTTTATAAACATTATTGCTTGGCAAGCAAATTGTTGGTAGTATCAAAGCATACAATTAGTGAGGTGCGGGAGGTGAAATGGCAGGGGAGTTAATTCGTTTCGCTACACTGAGCAGAGAACAGGCGCAGCAGAAGTTTCAAGCTGGGGCGCCGTCGTTTGAGTCTGAACCAAAGAGCAAGATCGAGCGCGAGCTTCGTGATATAGGTATTGCAAGGGTCAATATAGGGATTGATACTGATGAGTTCCAACAATTAAGTGACAAGTACGCCGTGTGTATAGAAGAGCACGGCGATTTATTAGACTGGACTGCAGGCAATTTTGATAAACATGGTGTACCTGAGGATGGACATCTGAGTAAGGATATCGATTTTAACAATGCCGGTATGCAAATCGAAGACCCTAAGAACCTCTTTCATTTCAACAATGCGCTCTGGGCTCGCTGGTCCCTCGAGCAACCCTCAAGTATGTCAGCTGATTTTCGTGATTTTATGGATCATGGTTTTCAACTTCATAGTGACTTGACTAAGGCGGCTCGTCGACTCATCACTATTCTGGATCGTTCCTACGTTGGTATGAGCGAACTATTCTTCCCTTCGAGAATGGCGTCGACTACCTTGCGATTATTACGTTACGATGGCTACTATATACACAATGAGAAAGGTGAGCGTATCGTCGAGAACGGCGCTCAAGTTGCTAAGCCTCACTATGATAAGGGCGGTATGACTATTCAGGCATATTCGAGTGCGCCGGGTTTTTGGATAAGACCTCAGGGTGCAGATATCCATGACTATGAGCGGATTCATCCGCTATACGGTAAAGATCAGTCCCAGATGTTCTTTGGTGAAGGCTTTCGTGCCGTGTATGGTACACATACACCAATCTTGCCACTCTATCATGGTGTTGACAGGATTTTTGACGAAACATTGGATTATGTATCTCCACGCACGGCAGCTATTTTATTTACAGATACGCCATTCGTTAAGCTTGGTATAACAAGTCTTGAGACGCAACCAGAGCGGGTTGATAAAGAAAATCTTGGAATTTAGTGCTCACACCAAGTCTTTGTGGTAAAAAGTATAGCGAACTATGGACTATATAAGATACAATAGTCGTTATGAGTAATATGATTGAAGTGCGCGACTTAAAGAAGCGCTATGGGGACAAACAGGCCGTAGACGGTATTAGTTTTTCGGTCAAAAAAGGCGAAATCTTCGGTATTCTAGGGCCGAACGGTGCCGGCAAGACAACAACACTTGAAATGATGGAGACACTCCGCGAGATCGACGGTGGTAGTGTTCATATTGATGGTATTGATGTTGCGAAAGATCCTCAGCGGATCAAATATCTTATTGGTGTTCAGCCGCAAAGTCCTGCATTTCAGGATAAGACGCGTCTGACAGAAGTGATCGAGATGTTCGCTGCTGCCTATGGCGAAAAGGTTGACCCAATGGAGTTTTTGCGTGATGTCGATCTGGAAGACAAGGCAAAAAGCTTTGTAGAAGATCTTTCGGGTGGTCAGAAGCAGCGCCTCAGCATTACGACTGCGCTGGTGCACGGACCAAAGGTATTCTTCCTCGACGAGCCGACAACAGGTCTCGATCCGCAGGCCAGGCGCCACCTATGGGATCTTATCGAAAAGGTGCGCGACAAAGGTATCAGCGTCGTTCTAACGACGCACTATATGGACGAAGCCGAAATCCTGTGTGATCGAATTGCCGTTATGGATAACGGCAAGATTGTCGCTGAAGATACACCAAAAAACCTCATAAAGGCGCTCCTTGGCCGAGGTTTCAAGAAAAAGCAGGTTGTTGAGCAAGCGAACCTGGAAGATGTGTTTATTGACCTGACAGGAAAGGGGCTGCGCGATGAATAAATCACTTTATACTGTAAAGACATTCGTACGAATTAATACGAAGCGTGTTTTTCGTGACCAATTAGCAATATTCTTCACGATCATCTTCCCGCTTATTTTCCTGTTTGTTTTCGGCAGCTTCAACTCAGGCAGCGGTAACGTTTCGTTTCGTGTTGCATTTCTGAATCAAAGTGACAGTAGCTTTGCTAAAGATTTTACACAGAAGGCAAAAGATAGCGGCGTCTTCAAGATAAATAATGATGCCAAGAATCTTGATCAAGCGAAAGACTTAATGAATAAGTCACAGCTTGACGCGACGATCATCTTGCCAAAAGATTTTGGTTCCGTGCAACCGGGTGAAAAGTTCCCATCTGGGCAGGCTGAGGTGTTGTATACACAAAACAATGCACAGTCAGGATCTGCGCTGAGTGCTGTTTTGCAAAATCAATTTAAGGCAATCAATAAAAACCTGGTCGATGCACCAGAGCCATTCACGGTGAAGAGCGAACAACTCTCACAGAAGAGCCTTTCTCCATTTGATTACACATTCGCCGGATTACTTGGTTTCTCGATCATTGGTATGGGTATCTTTGGCCCGATCAACGTATTCCCTGAGTTAAAGAAAATGGGAATCCTGAGGCGACTTTCAACAACACCACTGAAAGTCTGGCAGTATTTCCTATCGACGACAATTAGTCAGCTGTTCATCGGTACATTTGCCTTTGCCGCGCAGTTCCTGGTTGCGATACTCGTCTTCCACCTGCATATTGTTGGTAACTGGCTCGAGTTAATCGCCTTTCTCGCGCTTGGCGTCGTGACAATACTTGGTATTGGTCTCGCGCTTGGTGGTTGGGCAAAGAACGAGCGTCAGGCTGCGCCGCTATCAAACATCATTGTCTTTCCAATGATGTTCCTTTCTGGCACGTTCTTCCCACGATTCCTGATGCCAGAGTGGCTGCAAACTGTTTCAAGCTTCTTGCCACTGACTCCGATCATTGAGGGTATTCGCCTCATTGCAACCGAGGGCAAGCACCTATGGGAGATTGCTCCACAGCTTGGGTTGATTGGTATTTGGCTTGTCGTTATTTACTTTATTGCTTTCCGTGTCTTCCGCTGGGAATAGACTGATACATCGAGTATAATTACTGACATGACCACCGCAATCTCTCGTGACGATGTGCTCCACTTGGCTGAGCTTTCGAATTTGCAGCTCTCTGATGGCGAGATAGCGGCTCTTGAGACTGATCTCGGAAATATCCTAGGGTATGTCCAGCAACTCGGCGAGCTCGACACAAGTGGCGTTGAGCCGACCTATCAAGTGACTGATCTGGAGAATGTCTGGCGTGAAGATACGGTACAACCTCATGTAGCGGATCGTGAGTCATTGCTATCTTTGGCTCCCGACCAGGCGGATAATCAAATAAAAGTTCCGAAGGTACTGTAGACCATGAAAATTGCTGACTATACTGGGTTGTCTGCCGTCGAGAACGTGAAACAAGCTATTGATGCGGCTAAAGTTGCAGATGAATACCATGCGCTATTGTCGCTCACAGAAGAGCGGGCTCTTGAGCGAGCGGCAAAAGTAGACAGCGGTGAAATAACCGGCCGTTTAAGTGGAGTACCGTTTGTTGCAAAAGACAACTTTCTGACATTTGGTTCCACTACTACTGCAGCGAGTCATTTTCTCGAGAATTTTCATGCACCACTTCAGGCAACAGCTATTGAACGGCTTGAAGCAGAAGGCGCAATCTGTATTGGCAAAGCAAATCTAGACGCGTTTGCCCATGGCGGTAGCACCGAAAATTCCGCATATGGTCCAACGTTGAATTCAGCTGATAAAACACGGGTTGCTGGTGGTTCATCGGGTGGTTCTGCTGTTGCGACAGCACTTGGTATCGTACCATTCGCACTTGGTACAGACACAGGTGGTTCTATCCGTCAGCCGGCGAGCTTTAACGGTGTTGTCGGCGTAAAGCCGACGTACGGTACAGTGAGTCGCTATGGTGTCGTTGCAATGGCGAGCAGCACGGATACTATCGGATGTTTTGCGACGAACGCTGCCGATGCAGAGCTGGTCATGGATATCATGGCCGGACGTGATGCAAATGATATGACAACCTTGCCAGACTTTTTCGAAACCCGCGAGACGAAGCCTGCGCAGAAAATTGGTCTTATTAAAGAATTTATGACTGATGACGTTGACCCGGCGGTAAAAGCGCGCGTTTTGGACTATGTTGAGCGTATGAAAGCAGCCGGACATAGTGTCGAAGAAGTTAGTCTGCCAATGCTGAAGTATACATTGGCAATGTATTACATCATTGTTCCTGCAGAAATTACGAGTAATCTGGCGCGTTATGATGGGGTACGCTATGGTAATCGTGCTAAAAGCAATAGTTTGGCTGAGCTTTTCGGTAAGTCGCGTGACGTAGGATTTGAGACAGAAAACAAGCGGCGTATCATGATCGGTAGTTACGTACTTTCAAGCGGCTACTTTGATGCGTACTACCTACAGGCGCAAAAGGCACGCACGCTGCTCATCAACGAATTTAACGAACTCTTTCAGGCTTATGACGTGCTTGTCGGCCCTGTGAGCCCGACGCCAGCCTTTAAACTAGGTGAAAATGCCGAAGATCCTATCAAGATGTACCTCGCGGATATTATGACGGTTGGTGCTAGTCTGGCTGGATTACCAGCCCTCAGTGTGCCTGCTGGCAAGACAGACGAGGGTTTACCAGTTGGCGTACAGCTCATCGGACAGCGACAGAGTGACGCGGCGCTACTTGCACTCGCGAAAAGTCTGGAGGATAACGCGTAATGGATGCTGGTATCATTATCCTTTTTGCGGTTGTTATCGTACTTGGTGCTTTGCTATTCGCTCTAGTGACATTTGGCAAGCGTGGAGGTCGGGCTCTTGATGTCGAGAGGTATCGTGTTCGCTGGCTCGAAATTGAGCAATCGCTTAGCCGTGACAGTGAGCCATCACTTCATATGGCTATTCTCAATGCTGATAAGTTAGTTGATCAAGCACTGCGAGAGCTGGGATATGCAGGCAATACCATGAAAGAACGTATTCAGGCAACGCGTGGTAAGTTGAGTCACCGCGAAGAATTATGGGCTGCTCATAAACTACGCAACCGTATTGCACATGAAACTGGTGTACGTGTGGGTTACAATCAAGCTCGTCGTGCACTGGCTGGCTTTAAAAGAACACTGAAAGATCTGGGAGCAATATAATGACCAACTATCGAATGACAATCGGTATTGAGTGTCACGTGCAGCTCGCAACGACAACAAAGTTGTTTAGCCCTGCCGATAACGACGCGCGTGATAAAGAGCCGAACAGCGTCGTCCATCCTATTGATTATGGTTTGCCTGGTATGCTGCCGATTCTGAATCGCCAAGCAGTTACTTTGGCGATAAAAGCCGGTAAAGCCCTTAACGCCAAAATCGCTAATGTCAGCCGCTTCGACCGTAAGCACTATTTTTATCCTGATTTGCCAAATGGCTACCAAATTACACAAATGTATCATCCAACAATCCTCGCGGGCTGGGTGGATGCACCTTTGCTGGACGACAATAAAGACGGCGGCTCTGTGAAAGTTCGCATTCATCATGCGCATATTGAGTCCGATGCCGGCAAGCTGAGCCATTATGGTGACTATAGTCTCGTTGACCTGAACCGTGCTGGTACGCCGCTTATTGAAATTGTATCTGAGCCTGACATGCATTCACCACAGGAAGCAAAGGCTTATGCAGCCGAGCTGCACAAACTGATGACCTATGCCGGCGTTACCTACGGTGATTTATACCATGGTAACATGCGTTTTGACGTGAATATTTCCGTTGCTCCGGAGGGCGCCTCGGAGCTTGGCAAGCGAGCCGAGGTAAAGAACTTGAACTCATTCCGTAGTGTTGAGCGTGCTGCTGAATATGAATTTAAGCGACAAGTCGAACTACTGGAGCGGGGTGAACGGGTTGTTCAAGAAACGCGCGGATGGGACGATGCCTCGGGCAAAACCACGAGTCAGCGCAGCAAAGAAGACGCTCAGGACTATCGTTATATGCCAGATCCGGATATTCCGCCGGTCAAACTGACTGATGAAGAGATTGAAAGTATTCAAGCTGAGGTTCCTGCTCTTCCTCCGTATTACCGCGAAAAATGGTCTGGACTGACACTCGATAAATCAGTGATTGATTCTATACTTGCTCACCAGAGTTACGCGGTGCTGATTGCTGACATTCAGGACAAAGCTGGTGAGGACAAGGCAAAGCGGGTTGCACACTGGTTTGCTAGCGCTGTCGCAACGGATGATGAGACTGCTGAGATTGCGAGTACATTTGTGCCGGAAGGGTTTATAGAACTTGCTGAAATGGTAGAGAAGAATGAGTTGTCGAGCACGGCAGCCAAAGAAGTTTTTAACGAGCTACTGACGAGTGATAAAACGCCTCGCGAAATCGCAGAAGCGAAAAACCTTCTGCAAGTGAGTGACGAGGGTGCAATTTCTGCGATCGTTGATGAAGTACTCGCCGATCCTGCAAGTAGCAAAGCTGTAGAAGACATCAAGACAGGTAATGACAAAGCCATCGGCTTCTTAGTGGGGCAAATCATGAAGAAATCACAGGGTAAGGCGAATCCTGCCTTGGCGCAAAAGCTCATTCGTGAGAAACTATAAGCATGAAGCAGCCTACGAAAGCTATTATTGCTGCGGCCGGGTTTGGCACGCGCTTTTTACCGCAGACAAAGGCTATGCCGAAGGAAATGCTACCACTGATTGACAAGCCGATTATTCAGTATGTTGTCGAGGAGTTGGTTGATGCCGGTATCAAAGACATTATCATCGTGGGAAGCAGTAATAAGCGTGCTATCGAGGATCATTTTGATGAGCCAAGTGAGGATTTGCTAGCTAACCTGCGCACTGGTGGATCGAAAAAACAGCCATATATTGATAGTTTGTATGAAGTAGCGAATCTTGCGAATTTTATATATGTCCGCCAAAAGGGTCCATACGGCAATGCGACACCACTTGCCTGCGCGGCACATTTGATAGGTGAAGATGAGCCATTTATCTATACTTTTGCAGACGACTTTTTCGTTGCCTCTCCCAGCCGTTTTCGCCAGATGGTAGATCTGTATAACGAAAAGCAAAAGCCTGTCCTGACTTGTAAGCGGGTCGTCGAAGATGATGAATACGATCGCTACGGTATTGTGGCCGGTGATGAGCAGGGCGATGGTTTACTGAAGATGTCGCATATTGTTGAAAAACCAGGCAAAGAAAACGCGCCGTCTAATTTAGCATCAGTCAGCAGCTATTTGCTCGAAGGGTCGTTGTTCGCTTACATCGATCGTGCCAAGGAGGCCTATACAGGTGAGGGTGAGTTTAATGTGCAGCCTATTATGCAGCAAATGATTGATGATGGTCATGAACACCTGGCTATGGAAGTAAAAGACGGCCGTTACTATGATACGGGTAATAAACTGGAATATGTCAAAACAGTGATCGACTTTGGTCTGCGTCACGATGATATGGGTGATGCTTTACGCGAATACCTGATCGAACGCTTAAAATAGTGTAATATAAACATATGGACTGGGCATACGTACTCGTCATCATCCTATCAATCTTTCTCGCACTATTTCTGATTCTGGGTATTGTTCTTGTGGTGCTGCTCATCAGGGTAACACTACAGATCAAATCAGTGACCGAGTCGGCCAAGCGAACCGCGGTTGATATAGAAGGATTAGTATCGAATGCACGGAAATTTGCCGGTGCGAGCATGCTGACAAAAGCAATACTTGGACAAGTAAAAAAAATAAAGAAAACGAAGAAACCGGAGGATGTATAAAAATGGGCAAAAAATTAGCATTTGGCGCAGTTGTGGGCGCAGTTGCAGGGGTTGTTGCGGGTGTTCTAATGGCTCCAAAGAGTGGCAAAGAGACACGAAATGATATCAAAAAGACAGCGAATAGCCTAAAAAAGAAAACAACTGCTAAGACGAAGCGAGTCACAAAAAACGCGAAAGCAAAAAAGTAATATGGCAGAAGTTGAACACGAAAAGCGATTGTCGCTCCTAAAGCGATTTTTCCGGGATCAGCGCATGGGCGCACGACGTGCATTGATGGAAGAAATGTTCAATGACTACTACAATGATCGCCGCAAGATATACAAGGTAAACTTCTTTCGTGGTGTCTTTTTTGGACTTGGCAGTGTGCTTGGTGCGACTGTTGTCGTTGCGCTTATCGTATGGATTCTCAGCTTCTTTGTACAGATTCCAGGCATTGGAGACGCCGTACAACAAGCGCAGAACCAGCTTGAGTCACGCCAGAGTAAATAGCTTTATTCTGTGATTCGTTTCGCAATTTCTTGCTTGAGTCCCTCGATAAGTTTACGCATACCACCGTCTGTCGGCTGGGTTGCGCCATTATCATAGGCTTCAGCCATCTTATCATTCAATTGTTCTTCGATTTCTTGTTTGATTTCCTCTAGATTCTCTAAGTCAAGTTCATCAACTATTGCATGCGTCGGTTGCGTGATATATAAGCTCTCATCGGAAAATCTCAGAGAGTAGTTTATATCTAAATTATCGGTTTCGTTTTGGTAATAGAGCGCTGTAATTACTGCCTCACCAAAAATACACTCCCAGTTTTCAAATGTCCCAGGTTCACCATTCAATATCTTAAACGCTAAGTAGGTCGGCTCCTCCATGCTAAATAATGGATCACTCATTTGGTCATAGTAATAAGCTGTTATAGGACTGAGATCTTCTTGCTTGAGTGACAAAGCTTCAAGTACTTCTGCACCGTAATCTCCGAGAATCTGATCTGGTGTCACTACAACAGGGGCTACAAGTTGCTTGAGAGATTGCACAACATCTGCAAGGAGAGCGCGAGTCTCAGGAGTCGGCTCGATAAAGTCGGCAGGATCAATATTTTCGAAATTATAGGATGATTCGAAATCCGACATGGTTATGCCACTATACCACCGATTGACCAGAAGGTAAAACACATTGTTTTTGACATAAAAGACATAAGAGAACTGCTATAATGAATATAGTTATGGGGGAGACAAAAACCGAAAATAAAAAAGGGGCGGCTTTGGATGTGTCAGATTACGTACACTTGCATAATCACTCACATCACTCTCTTCTTGATGGCCTAACGAAGATCCCCGCGCTCGTCAGTAAAGTGAAAGATTACGGTATGCAGGCCGTGGCTATTACTGATCATGGCACAATGAGTGGTGTTATTGAATTTTATAAGTCAGCAACAGATACCGGTGTAAAACCAATTATCGGTATGGAAGCATATGTGGCGGCTCGAAGTCATACCGATCGTGATCCACAGAAAGACAAGGCTCGGTATCACTTGATCTTGCTTGCGATGAACGAAAAAGGCTACCAGAACCTGATGCAGCTCAGTACAATTGCGAATCTGGAAGGATTCTACTACAAGCCGCGTATCGACCATGAACTTTTGGAGAAATACAATGAAGGGCTGATTGTTCTGAGTGGTTGTGCCAGCGGTGAGTTAGGCGAAAATTTACGAGTTGATAACTACGAAGAGGCCAAAAAGATCGCCGGTTGGTATAAATCGGTTTTTGGCGATCGTTACTATTTGGAATTGCAAGACCATGGTCACTTGGAAAGTCCGACTGCTTGGGATGTACAGGTTGGCATAAATAAGCACTTAGACAAGCTAGCGAAAGACTTGGATATACCCTGTGTTGTTACAAGCGATGGTCACTATTTAACGCATGCCGATCAGGATGCGCACGAGATTCTACTATGTGTCGGTACGGGCGCGTACTTATCTGATACGAATCGTATGAGCCTCAAGGACTTTGAGCTGCATGTGACAGAGCCAGAGGAAATCATCAAACGTTGGAGCAAAACAAATCCTGAAGCGATTTTGAATACTAAAAAAATTGCCGATAGATGCAATGTCGAGATTGAACTGGGCAAAATATTGATCCCAAAGTTTCCGACACCAAACGGTGAGAGTGAAAAGGAGTTTCTAGATCAGCTTGTGTATCGAGGTATGGCCGTTCGCTATCTAGGCAAAACACTCGATGAAGCCAAGGCCATGAAGATTGATGATGTGCGCAAGTTGATTAGCGATGAGCAGCGCGAACGGCTGGACATGGAATTTGGCGTGCTTGATAAGATGGGCTACAACGGCTACTTCCTCATCGTTCAGGACTTTATCAACTGGGGTAAAGACCAAGGAATTATTTTTGGCCCTGGACGTGGTTCGGCGGCCGGTTCCATCGTTGCCTATGCTCTGAACATTACTGACCTTGATCCGCTGCATTATGACCTGCTGTTTGAGCGATTTCTGAATCCCGACCGTATTAGCATGCCCGACATCGACATCGATATTCAGGACACACGTCGCGATGAGGTGATTCGCTACTGCGCAGATAAGTATGGCGAGAGTCGCGTGGCAAATATCGTGACATTTGGTAAAATGGCCGCCCGCGCTGCTGTTCGCGACGTAGCTCGTGTACTCCAAGTCCCCTATGCTGAAGCCGACCGCCTGAGCAAGATGATTCCAGCACCCGTGCAGGGTCGTCACATTCCGCTTAGTCAATCGATAAAGGATGATCCTGATCTAAAGGCTGAATACGAAAGCAATCAGACATCCAAAGAAGTGATAGATTATGCTATTCGCCTTGAGGGAACAATTCGTAGTCACGGTGTGCATGCGGCTGGTGTAGTGATTGCGCCGGATGACATCGTAAACTATGCGCCGCTCGAAATGGCGCAAAAGAAAGTTGTCTCGACGCAGTATCCCATGGGTCCGGTCGAAGAACTTGGCTTGCTCAAAATGGACTTTTTGGGACTCTCTAACTTAACGGTCATTAATAATACGCTTCGTATCATTCGTAAGTCCTATGGCAAGGAAATTGATCTTTCGACACTGCCAATGGATGATGCGAAAACATTTGAACTTTTGCAACGTGGTGATACCACTGGTGTTTTCCAGCTTGAATCTGCCGGCATGAAGCGATATCTGCGTGATCTTAAACCGACTGTTTTTGATGACATTATTGCGATGTGTGCATTATACCGACCTGGTCCGCTTGGAGCCGGACTGACCGATTCATTTGTGAGGCGTAAGAACGGTTTGGAGCCTGTCACCTATGAACACGAGTTGACAAAGAACACGCTCGAGTCAACCTATGGTGTGATTGTCTATCAGGAGCAGGTGATGCAAATGAGCAAGGAAATGTCAGGCTTTACCGGTGGTGAGGCAGACACACTGCGTAAAGGTATCGGTAAGAAAATTCCTGAAGTTATGAAAAAGATGGGGCAGAAATTCATTGACGGTGCTGTTGAGAATGGTGTACCAAAGGAAGTTGTCGAAAAAATCTGGAATGATATCCTCGGATTCGCCGACTATGCATTCAACAAATCTCACTCGGCATGTTACGGGCTGATTGCATATTGGACGGCGTACCTTAAGGCGCACTATCCGGATGCTTTTATGGCAGCGCTTATGACGAGTGATGAGGATGATATTGATCGTTTGGCTATTGAAATTGCGGAGTCACAACGTATGGGTATCAAAGTACTGCCACCAGATGTTAACGAGTCATTTGTGGAATTTGCTGTTGTACCGGGCAAGAACCAAATTCGTTTTGGCATGGCAGCTGTTAAGGGCGTGGGTGTGGGTGCTGTTGAGGAAGTACTCCGTGCTCGTGAGGACGGCAAGTTTGAAAGTATTGAGGATTTTGCCAAGCGCGTCAGCACCAGCAAATTCAATAAAAAGGCGTGGGAATCACTCATCAAAACGGGCGGATTTGATCAGTTGGCTGATCGTTCTGATCTGCTTTTTAACCTCGAATCAATCCAAGGATTTGCCAGCAAATTACAAAAAGAAGCTGCGAGTGGCCAAACTGATTTGTTCGGACTGCTTGGTGAGTCGGCAAGTACCATCCTACCTACTATTCGCCTACAAGCTGCACCGGCACGACACACCGAGAAAGAGCGGCTTATGTGGGAACGTGAGCTTATGGGGCTATATATCAGTGCTCATCCACTCGATCAATACGCCGATTACTTTGCCGAGCAGACCGTACCGCTAGGTACGCTCAAACCGGAACATGATGGCAAGAAAGTCATTGTTGGCGGACTTATCGAGACTGTTCGAACAATTGTGACAAAAAGTGGTAGCAAAATGGCCTTTGTGGGTATCGAAGATAAGACTGGCGGCAGCGAGATTATCGTGTTTCCAAGTGTCTACCAGCAAGTTGGTGATAAACTACGCCAAGATGTTGCGATCAAGATTGAGGGAAGCGTGAATGCGCGCGATAGAGAAGGTAATATGAGCAGTGATGTGAAGGTGATGGCAGACACGATTTCGATTGTAACCGACGAAGAACTACGGGATTATCAGCCGACTGGTGGTGGTCCGCTTGCACCAAAAGCTGGCGGTGTTAAGGCTTCACGTCGCCCGGCATCACGCTCACCAAAGGGTGGTGCCGGTAGTGCAGCTGCCGCCGCTTCTCAGCCGGTTACTGTTGTCGAACCGATTGCAAGGGAAGTGCAAAAACCAAAGATGTTGTATGTACACGTCAAAGACCCTGATGATCAAGAAGCGCTCCAAGCAATTAAGCAATCATGCGGTTTGTACCCGGGCATGGATAGTGTTGTGCTGGTACTAGGGCAAGACAAAAAATCAGCCATCAAGTTGCCGTTTAATGTTGATTGTACCGATCAACTTGTCGGAGCACTCGTTAAAATACTGGGTGAAGACGCGGTTGTCGTAAAGTAATTATTTCTGATCAAGTTTGTCGATTTTTGCATGCAGTTCGTCAACAGATGCTTGTAGTTTATCGTGTTTGTCGTGCAAGTCACGTAGATTCTTGGTGTGCTTTGCTCCGGCTCCTGCTGCGAGTGCTGCACCAAGTGCGCTGAGGACATTTGTGTAATTACCAAAAATTAATTGTATGTCAGATGACGGTTTGATAGCGTCAACCCACAGTCCGATGAGACCAAAGACGAACAGATAGACAAAGAGAAAAATGAAGATAAATATAGATGGCGTACTCGAAAGTGCTGCAGGTATTTTAGCGAGTAATTTTTGCATGCCGTTCATATCGCTAGTATAGCACTATAGCGTGTAGGAGAGGTTGAACCAGCCGAGCGTTCCGTCATCTAAGCCTTGTAATATATCGTTGCAGCTTGGTAGTAAATGTTCGATTGAGTTGAGAGTGCTTGTATCTACCCAGAAATTACGACCAGTTGCATCTTGGGCTACTGGCAGATCTTCGCTGGCCACTGTAGTACTCACGATGATTGCGTGGGAAAAGCTTTCGATACGATCGTTTGCCTGTATACGAATAAGTCCGCTACCGTGAACGGTCATATCGGTCACATCAAGGCCTGTTTTGAGCTTAACGCGCTCTGCAACTGATTCTTCGAGCGGTTTGGTTGCAACGGGCTCGCCGTGGACAAACCCGACAGTACCAAGTGATGGCTGTACAAGGCGTTGTCGTAGTAGCAGTTTATTATCGTGGCGGATAATAACCAGAAATATCGTATGCGCTGCTTCGTCTAAGTCCTCGTAGCGATGTATAAGGTACGTTTGCCCTGTCTTGGTAAGTGAATAAGTGCCATCCTCGTTTTGGGTAACCATTTTTGCCGTGATGAGCTGCTTCAGGTGGTAGGTAAACTGGTTACCGTCCATGTCGGCAGGCTTCAGGTCGGCGTAACGAGCCGGATCTTTGCCAGCGAGCACATCAATGATAGCTTTTTGGATATGATGCAACATACCCACCATTATAGGGTAAAAAGTCTTGACTAGAGAAACTCTGTCGCTAGCTCTATGATGAGACTAAGGAGCAAGATATGACTGAAGCAAACCACAATTTTGATGCATATGACAGAGAGACGGAAGTGCGCGTAGAAGCGTATGGTCTTGCTGGTGTGGCGCATATCAAGAGAATCGGCCGCGAAGCGCTGAAGTGGCAGATCACCGTACTAGCCGAGAATGGCCGGATGATTTGTGAAACTGAGGGTGCCGAGGTGTTGGGCGAGGGGCAGATTGTACCAAGTGCTGCCGACGTTGAGAGTGTGCAAAACGAAATGAATGTGATCATCGAACAGTTTGTTTGGGATCCGATGAGTAGAGCGTAAGGGGAACAATATGGAACGACCACGAGCAGAAATACAACCAGCACAAGATGAGTTTGATCATGAGCTCTCGCAGCTACAGGCTGATGGTATTGCACTCGCTGACGAGCTATTAAAGCTAAAAGAAGCAAATTCACCGCTCACTTTTGTCGATATTGTACTTGAAGGTAACAAAGATGAGTTGCTCGCAGAAATTGCACATGGACCGATGGCGCAATTACTCGCCACGCCTGACCAGCAACTTGCTATGGCTTCTGATGGTAGTTACTATCCAATCTTGGATGTGCGTAAACAGAACGGTCGGCTCATTGGCATAGGGCTTCGTGTGTGGGGCTGGGACGAGGAAAAATGGAGATATATAGATAGGGACAATAAGTATCCTGATAATATCAGAAAATATCCGGGTGAAATCGATAAAACCCGCCAACTCGAGATAGCAATGAGCTATAGGGTGGGAAGTGAAACGATCACGGAGGCGCTGAGCCTGTATCTCGGTACGACTGGCTATGTGCGGGCGTCATCTCGGCTGCATATGGCTGCCTACGCTGAGACCGGCTACGAAGGTCATGGTGGTAAAGGAATGAACAACCTCACTGACGAAGATGTGTATTGGGTTCTGGATTTTATTGCAAAACATGTCGGCGATGAGCCAAAAAGTGTATTCATGCTACAGAAAGAAAGGATTAATAAAATCCGTGCCACGGCCGAGCGTAACGGCATGTTGTCAGCGATTGATAATCTTGTTGCAGGTACTTGGGAAGCCCAAGCCCTTTATATTATGTACATGCCTTGTAAGCTGCTCGATGGTAAGTCCATATACCAGTGTATTGAATCACCCGAAAGTGCGGAGCGGGTAAAGAACGCTGTGCGCGAAATACTTGGACACTGGAAATCCGCCGATGGAAAATGGGGAGAATGTTTTGTTAAGAGGCAGAAGGACGACGAGTAAGTTCGTAGAGCGCGATACCTGTCGCGACGCTGACATTGAATGATTCTTTTTGTCCGTTCATCGGGATTTCTATCAGATCGTCACAGAGTGTAAGCAATTCTGGGGTGAGTCCGTGTACTTCTTCGCCAAGGAGCAGAGCGACTTTGTCGGGTGTCTTATAGTCCTGCAACATGACGGAACACTCATCTTGCTCAAGTCCAACGATCTGGTAGCCAGCTTCTTTGAGCTTAGCCAGGTCGGGACTTTCCTGATATTCAAACGGAACCATGGTTTCAGCACCAAGTGCCGTTTTATGGATCTGGTCAGTTAATTTATCTGCTATGTGCGGCAGGCGTGAGTCTGCGGGTAATTTCGGATAGGGAGTATAGCCGCTCAGGATAATTCGCTTCACGCCAAAGCCCTCGGCGGTACGAAAAATTGACCCGACATTATGCGTCGAGCGGATATTGTGAGCAATCACAATTATCTCCGGCATGATACCAGTGTAACACTTGCACGTTGCCTCTGTTAGGCGTATTATCGTAAGCAGTATGGCTTATGTCGTAGAAGAAGACTCGCACGCACTTGCCGAAGAAAATAAAATCCAGCAGGGGCGGCGAGATCACGAAGAGAAGTCAACCGCCTCGCGTGCGGCGATTTTAGGCTTGCCATATCTTGATTCTCGCGAATTCGAAGATAAACTCGACCTTGTCCGCGAGGGTATGATGACCATCGAGGAAATGCATCAGTGGCGCATGGTGCCGCTGCAGGCCGGGTCAGAGTATGAGCCGTATCGTTTTGGTGCAACAAGCAACACACCACAGTCGGTTATAGAGAAGACGAAGCTAAAGTATAGCGATCAGGGTCGCGAAGCGCAGATATTCCTGATCACTAACAGCGGCTATATGGTTCTCATGAATCGCTATGACCCGCCAAAGAAGGTTATTTATGACGACATTACGATTGCAAAAACCGGTGACAGCACCACTATCGCTGAGGTTAGCAAGACACTTAACTCTGTTGGTTCTGATCAAATCCTCGACTATCTGATCGATCAGGCAGATAAGCTCGGCGCATCGGACATTCACGTCGAAAACCAGCGCACGTACATTCGTATTCGTATGCGTGTCGATGGAGCGCTTCACCCGGTGGCAGAAATTAGCAAAGACAAATACCGTATTGTGATGGGTGCTATCGGCTCACGCGCCAATATTTCATCTGCAGCTAAGACATCGCAGTCCGGTCACATCCAAAAGGAAATTCACCGTGGCAATGCCTCTCACCTTCTGAACATTCGTATTGAAACCGTACCGAGTATGTACGGCCAGGATGCGGTGCTGCGTTTGTTCAACTTTGATGAATCCATGCTCAACCTCGACCTGCTTGGTATTCCGCCCAAGGAAATGGCTGAAATTCGAGAAATTACCCGTCACCCGCGCGGTATGATGTTGATGGTCGGTCCTACTGGTTCCGGTAAGTCAACTACTCTCTATAGCATGCTGAATGCTCTGAACTCCACTGAGCGTAAAATCCTGACACTTGAGGATCCGATTGAGTATGGCATCAGTGGTATCACCCAGATTCCGATCGATACGACGCACGGGCAGACATTTGCCGATGGCTTGCGTTCTGTGCTGCGTCTCGACCCTGATGTGGTGATGCTTGGTGAGATCCGTGACGTCGATACCGCCAAGACGGCGATTCAGGCATCTATTACCGGTCACTTGGTGCTGAGTTCATTCCACGCTAACTCTACGTCGGCGGCCTTTAGCCGTATGATTGGTATGATCGGCATCAACCCGATCTTCAGTTCTGCAATCCGACTACTTATTGCGCAGCGTCTTGTCCGTCGGCTGTACGATCCGTCAAAGGAGGCCTATGAGCCTGATGAGGCGACAAAACACTGGGTACAGCGAACACTTCAGGGTGTTTCTCCGGAACGACTGCAAGGTATCGACCTGAATAATTTCAAACTCTACAAGCCGGCTCCGCATCCTGATGCGCCATTTGGTTTCAAGGGGCGTATTGTCGTGATGGAGCAAATGGTGGTCAACCAACACATTCAGGCCTTCCTGCGTGGTGATATTGCCGATGCAAACCCTGAGGCTATCGAGGCAGAGGCCAAAAAGTCAGCAGATCTTATTACGCTTATCCAAGCTGGTACACTTGCGGCGCTTCGGGGTGAAACTACGCTCGAAGAAGTCAACCGCGCTATCTAGCAAATTGACAGAAACGACACTTATTGCTATAACATACAAAACGTCTCGTCAGAAGGGACGTCGTACCGGAAAGAGGTTGCTGTGACCGCAGCATGTGAAGTAAAAGATGAAGTTGAAGAGGTTGAGCTCACGCCTGAGATATGCCTCACGAATGCCTTGGAGCATTTCTATCATCAGTCCTTTGGGCGGAAATTTGGTGCAACCTACTCAAGCAAGTTGCTTCCCGCTTTGGATGATCTCGAGAAGGTCTTTGGCTGGATCATCTGTACAGCACCAATGACTGAGGACGATGTGAAAGCTATATGGCGGCGCATCGAGAGCTACCCCTCGGATCACAAAGGGAAATTCAGCAGGTTTATGCAGCAACTCTTGTCTGCAAATATTCTGCCCGAGCAACTCATTGCACGCTGGAACCAGCTCGCCTAACCGGCAAGCCTTCGAAAGAGTCGCTATCGGATATCCGATAGCGCTCTGACGGGGGCTCTTTCTTTTTATGTAATTAACCCTTTCAAAACAGGGAAAAGTGTGCTATAGTAAATAATCGATTGTATTTATAAATTGTAAGGCGAGAAAATAATGAGTTTTGCACTAATCCAAAAAGTAAACGATGAGCAGAAAAAAGCAGCTGTTGTTGACGCACGTAGCGGTGACACTGTTCGTGTTCACCAGAAAATTAAGGAAGGTAACAAAGAGCGTATCCAGGTCTTCGAGGGCGTTGTTATCCGTACCGACAACAAGAAATCACACACCAGCCGTATCACTGTTCGCAAGATTGCCAGCGGTGTTGGTGTTGAGAAAAGCTTCCTACTCCATAGCCCACTTGTCGAAAAGGTCGAGATTGTACGCCGTGCGAAGGTTCGCCGTAACTTCCTGAGCTACCTCCGTGCTCGTAGCGGTAAGAGTGCGCGTCTGAGCGCTGTCAACTTTGACCGTACAGCCGTTAACGATGTTCGCGACCCGCATGCTGAGGAAGAAGCTGCTCGCCTGAAGGAAGAAGCAAAGAAAGCCGCCGAAGAAAAAGCCGCTGAAAAAGCTGCCGAGGGCGAAGAGCTCGCTGCAAAGCAAGCTGAAGTAGAAGCTCGCCACAGCGAAGAAAACTAGGACTGTAATATATAAGAAAGCGCCCCCCGTCTGGGGCGCTTTTGCTATCGGGATAAACCGACAGATTGGTTGATGTGGGGCGGACAAATATGTCCGCCCCACTCGAGAGGTGCTAGTTGGTGCGGTTAGGGGGTCTCGGCGCCGCGAATGATGCATGTAGCCAGCCTACGAACCGGAAAACTGGCATAAGCGGTATTAGTGGCCAGGCGATGACAAAGAGCGAGGCATATCCGAAGTTCTGAGGGTATTTGTCCTGCGCTATCATTTGATAGTTTACGACTGCACAGCCAACCACTAGCCACAGCACTAAAGTGCTCAATGTTAAAGCTAAACTCATCTTGAGTATTCCAATCTGTCGGAGTTCGAACCGTACTAAGTACAGCTTCGCTAATTATTATATCATATTTTTAATAAAAAATCTATAGAATACAATAAGTATATGATTTTGGGGATTGATGAAGTTGGGCGTGGGTCATGGGCAGGGCCGCTCGTCGTGGGGGCAGTTGTGCTAGGTGGCATATCGATCGATGGATTGACGGATAGTAAGAAGCTGACCAAAAAGCGGCGCGAGGAGCTGGACGTGATTATCCGTGAACAGGCAAGTGGCTACGGACTGGGATGGGTGCACGCTGACGAGATCGATACGATAGGGCTGAGTGAGGCACTACGGCTTGCGACGAAGCGTGCAGTCGAGCAAGTGAAGACACCTTATCACGAGATTATTATTGACGGGACGATTAACTTCCTTGCTGAAACAACTAAGGGCAAGTATGTGACGACGATGCCCAAAGCAGACTTGCTAGTACCGAGTGTTAGCGCGGCGTCGATTATAGCGAAAGTAGCCAGGGATAATTATATGACCGAGCAGGACTCAGTATACGATGGCTATAAATTTGCTTCGCATGTGGGGTATGGCACAGCTGCCCATAGAGCCGCAATTGATGAGCATGGCGTGACGCCATTGCATAGGTTGTCCTTTGCACCGCTTGCGAAATATAGGAAACCAAAGAGCGGCCAGACCATTCCACACGCCTCGCTTGTCACACCTGGCGGTGTCGACGGGGTTAGTTCGGCGGGTGGAAGATCTAGCCGCTCTTTGGCTGGCGAGAGCACAAAGAGTATTGGCGACGCAGCAGAGAATACAGCAGCTGAGTATTTGCAGCAACACGTCCACGTCATTATCGAGCGGAACTGGAAAACAAAATATTGCGAGATCGATATTGTATCGCAAAAAGACGGGACGATATATTTTACGGAAGTGAAATATCGCAGGCAGTCTAATCAGGGTGGCGGACTGGCTGCGATTACAAAGAAGAAGTTGGAAAAGATGCAATTTGCCGCGAAGATTTATGTACAGGCACGCAAGATAACAGATACGGATCTATTACTGGCTGTCGCTTCCATGACTGGCGAGCCACCGGTCGTTGAGATGTTTGTAGTGGTGTAGCTGTAGGCAACAATGCGCCGCATTGGCTTCCGGGGGCGGAGCAAGTTTCCGAATTCATTTTGGAAACGAAGCGGAGGGGCGAGCCCCTCCTGTTATATTAACTCGTCTTTTTTGTCGTTGAGGAACTGTGTCCATTGGCGTACGAGACGCAGAATAGTCTTGAGCGGGAGCTCGATGAGGATATCGAGTACCATGGCGACGATATTGATTTGACTATAGCGATAGGAAATTTGCTGACCAACGGCGATGAACGGCATATATATGATGTCACGGAGCAGCGATAGTGTGCCCTGCGGCGTGTTTACAACTTCTAGCTCGTGAATTTGCCGGCTGAGGCGGAATGCAAGGAAGCTTGCGGTAGACAGGAAGATGAAGAAGATGATGCCCTGGATAATATTGAACTGGATACTATAGAGCAGGTAGGTGAGACCGGCGAAGACGATAAGAAAGATGAATGCGTAGACCGTATTGAATCCGATGGATGATGAATCTTTCTGGACACGGATTGGTATGTCTTTGGCATCGCCGAAGAGCATAGTGGTTGTTTGGCTAATGACGGCTGAAGTGTTGCGATCGACCGGACGCGATAGTGTAAGGCGCGTGAGTGCGATAAACAGCGCGGGGAATAGTAAGTTGACAAGGAAAGGCATCCAGAGGATTGTACCACTGATGAGGATGTCGTATGGTACTTCAATTGCAAAGCCGACGATACCTTTGGTAATCAGCAGGAAGACGACACTGCGGATGATGCCAATGTCGAGCTTTTTGTCGAGCGCGTTGTACTCGTCCTCTATGTGGCGATGGAGGTTCTGCTCGAGTGCTTCAGGTGACTTGAGTGACTGGACAGTCAATGGAGCATCGGAGCGGTAAAATGCGCTGTAGATGAAGCGCAGGGCGGCACCATTTTTGCTGACGACACGCGCGGCGTTAACGGTCGTATTTGCTTCAAGTAGTTCGTCGAGCTTGTTATTGAAAGTTTCAAACTGTTGGATATCATCGATATCTTGTCGATAGCTATCGATCAGTGCTGTACGAATGGTCGCATTATCTGATTTGAGTAGTGCGCGGTGGATGGCGATATACAGTACAATCGGCATGTCTTGATCGCTGATTTTTTCGCGGTTCTTGAGCAGGCGTTTGCGATCTACTTTGTTGTGCAAGTAGGTGACAGCGAAATGAGCAAACAGTAGTTGTCTGATATGGCTTTGCAGGATTTGCTCTGAGCGGACGGCAAGTACATCGAGTGTCCACTTTTGGAATGCACTCCGTTTGACAAGATTATGCTCTCTTGCGGCAAACTCCCAGTAAGCATCATAGTAGCGCTTGATATTCTGCGATATAGCTTTGACATCTGATTTTGTCGTACGGTCATTTGCCAGATATTCAGACTGTGTCAGTTCTGCGACGAGTTCATCAGCAAGATGTGTTGTCGAAACTTTAGTATGGAACGATAATACACGTTTTAAATAGCGGCGGATTGCTCGCTGTTGCAGTAAATCACCCTCTGCATATTCCGATGCATTACGAAGCTGTTCGTAGGCAGTCGAAATAGTGTTCCCAACGGTGGGAACATGGATCGTTTCTTTTTCACGCCGAGCAAGCGCTGCGGTCTCGTATGATTCGATCTTTTTAAGAGAGTCAACGAGCAGATGCCCGAGTTGACTTAAATGGGTGGCAGTCACGTGCTTATTATACTCCTGTTATGACCCGTAAACGCTGCGGTTGTAAAATCTACCTAATCTTTGAGCGCCAGGAGGGCTGCAACGACGGCATCTTGATCGTGTTCGATTAACTCAACACGACCTTCGATCTCGGCGATACCAACAGTGATGGCGCGCGTGAGTGCTGGTATGTGCTTAAGCGGCTCAAAGAATGCTTTGTAATCTTCGAGATGTCTGCGGGTAACGAGTCCACCGGCGCTGTAGCGAGCGAAATCGTCGTAACTTTTATCGCCGGCAAAGGTCGTTTCGACCCAGTTCCAGTTATTAACCATCCACTGCCAGGTGAGGTCACGGCTTTCTCGTCCGCGAGAAAGGTAAGCAAACCAACGAAAAACGTCTTGTGGACGAACGATTGCAGGGTCTTTGATGGCGTTAAGCAGCTGGTCGATCTTTGCGGGAACGCGGGTGCTGGTAATACCAACACAAATATCGTGCTTGAGCTCACCGGACTGTGTTTGCCGGTATTTCTTGAGGAGATCATCAACGATTTGGCCGTCGTCATAACGAACTACGGAGCTAATTATCAGTCCGCGTAGTTCAGGATTCATTGTCTCGACTGGTGTTTCATCGTACAGTTTGCGTGCCGTAGCAAGAGCGTCGGGAACTTCCCCGTAGAGGGTGAGCCCCAGGATAATATTGCGAAGTTTAGTGTCTTCCTCGTTTTCGCCGCTGACAACTTCCCAGCCTAGGCGTGCATACTGCTCACTTGCTAATTTGGCAGAAAAGCGTCGCAGTGCTGTCTCGGCATCCTTGTTTTCTTCGATGAATTTTCGTAGTTCAGCAAGGGTGAGGCCAATCATATCCCATACCGGTTCGAGGGTTTCCTTTTGGTAGGCATTGAGCAATGGGATGAGCTGGTCACTTGGCATAATACCTCCGCGGGCAAGCAGCGTTGCCTCGTCGAGCAGTTGGGCACGGCCGATTGTATCCAGTGAGCCATCAGCAATTTGGGCGATTAATGCCCCGCGCGAAAGATCGTCATAGTGGGTGATGAAGTGAGCTGCATCACTGATATTGAGACGGATCGGCTTGCTAGAAGGATATGAAATAGAGGGGCTATCGAGTAGCTTTGGTGCACCGTTATCATCGGCATCGAGCGGTATAGGCCACTGTTTATCAGATGATCCATGTGGCCCGACGAAGAACTGCTCTTGGCTGAGTGTCATGGTGCTTTCGTCACGTGTGACGGTGACAACCGGATAGCCGGACTGTGAAATCCAGGTATTCATAATGGTTGCAACCTCTTTACCGCTCGCTACACCAAGTGCATCCCATAGGTCATTACCGATCGTGTTTTTGTAAGCATGGTCAACAAAGTATTGCTTGAGGCCAGCACGAAATGCGTCGTGACCTATATAGTGTTGGATCATACGTAGCAAACGAGCCCCCTTTGCGTAGACGATTGCGCCGTCAAAGAGTGTGCTGATTTCGTCAGGATGATTGACATCAACTTGTACGGCTTGCACGCCATCGATACTATCGCGCCTGAGCGCCATGACTGATTCGTTGGTTGCAAAGTCGAGCCATATGTTCCATTCGGGATGCAGCGTGTCAACACAGATATATTCCATGAGTGTTGCGAAGCTTTCGTTGAGCCATAAATCATTCCACCATTCCATAGTAACGAGGTTGCCAAACCACTGGTGGGCAAGTTCGTGCGCTATGACAGTCGCAATGTAACGGCGACTGGCAATACTGGTAGTCTCCGGGCTTGCAAGCAGTGCAACCTCACGATAGGTGATGAGCCCCCAGTTTTCCATAGCGCCGGACGAAAAGTCCGGTAGCGCTACATGATCACTCTTTGGCAGTGGATAATTTGTACCAAAGTAATCGTCATAAAATTCAATCGAGCGAACAGCTATATCGAGCGCAAAGTCGAGATGCGAAGCTGGCTGTGCTGGCGTTGACCAAACATTCACCTCGACACCCTCGTTTGTATGAGCTGTTTTCTTCTGCAACTCACCCACGACAAATGCGAGTAAGTAAGTGCTCATGCGTGGTGAGGTATCAAACCGAGTGACCGAGCGATCATCCTCAATTGTTTGCTCCTTGACTGGCATGTTTGAGAGGACAGTTTGGCCGCCTGCTGTAGTGAGTTCTAACGCAAACGTCGCCTTGGCGGCAGGTTCATCAATACACGGAAAGACCTCGCGAGCATGATGTGACTCAAACTGTGTGGCAAAAAGTTCCTTTTTCACCCCCTCATGCTCGTAGTAGCAAGGGTACAGGCCATGCATATGGTCGGTGATAGATCCGGAGAATGTCACAGTCACTGTATGTTTGTTTGCCGACAGTGTCTCAACAGAGAGGGCTAGTTCGTCCTGCTCGCCTAGCGTAAAAACAGCGTCGTTGCCGTCGATAGTTGCGGCGGTGATGGTTAGATCTTTGGCATGCAGCTTAATTGGCTGGTTGTCGTGAATTGTTTTTCCCTGGACGGTTACTGTTCCTGTAAATGTTCGCTCGGAGCCATTTATATTGAGCGCGAGGTCGTAGTGCTCGGGTACGAAATAGGTGACAAGTCTTTCTACGGTATTCATGTCGTCCATTATACTAGAGGAATGAGCGAAAGGCTGGAGCGACGTCGACGACTTGGCGCAGTGATGATTTTTATCGGCGGTATCATCATCGCTTTACTGATGAATTCTGCAATGTGGAAGCCGGAAGTACCGGTGACGCGAGCGGAAAAACCAACAGGGCAGGCGGTGATGCTTCTTGCGACGCTACCGATCAAAGGCCGTGCGCCGAAGACTGATTACAAACGAACTCAGTTTGGCGATGGGTGGCAAATGACTGACGGGTGCGACACACGCAATATCATACTTCATCGTGACTTACAGAACGTAGCAGTTGGAGAGGATTGTAAGGTACTCTCTGGTGTGCTGAACGATCCTTACACGGCGAAGTTGATTGCCTTTCAGCGAGGAGCAGAAACTAGTGCAGACGTACAAATTGATCATGTTGTTGCATTGGGGGATGCCTGGCAAAAAGGCGCTCAGCAGTTGAGTGCGTCGGAGCGTGAAGCGCTTGCTAATGATCCGCTAGAGTTGCTGGCGGTTGACGGCACCGCAAATCAGCAAAAGAGTGATAGTGATGCAGCCTCGTGGCTACCGCCAAATAAGGCCTTTCGTTGCCAATATGTCGCTCGGCAAATCGCTGTCAAAGCAAAATATCGTATGTGGGTGACACAGGCTGAGCACGATGCCATGAACGGCGTGCTGACGGGTTGTCCCGATCAGCCCCTGCCAGCTAAGTAAGTTTGACGTTTCTCGGTTTCGTCCTCGATTTCCTGACCGACAATTTCTTCGATAACGTCTTCGATAGTCACAATGCCTATAATTGCCTCGTCTTTGTGAATGGGGATCAGGTGGGAGCTGGTTGAAATAAATTTACGGAGCAATGTGTCGAGCGCCATACGCTTACCAACTGTACGTACGGGGTGTAACGGCAGGTCGTCGACGCGATACTCGTGGTCGTCAAAGTCGATATCGACTAAATCCTTCATAAGGAGCACGCCATACGAGTGAGTCAAATGTTCGTTAAATACAGGGATGCGGCTGCGACCAATCTCTTTGATCTCGTCGATTTTCTCGTCAGTCAGTTTTGT
This sequence comes from uncultured Candidatus Saccharibacteria bacterium, assembly GCA_964480675.1. Taxonomy (GTDB): domain Bacteria; phylum Patescibacteriota; class Saccharimonadia; order Saccharimonadales; family Saccharimonadaceae; genus UBA2112. Next base: position 165,021 of record CAYZPD010000002.1, on the reverse strand, counting down.
GTTTGGCTGTAACCAATAGACCTGATCGATAGGGGTCATAATATCGCCAACTTGCTTTTCGCTTAATTGCAGGGCGCCCTTGATGATTTCGACTTCATCTTCATCAAGCTCGCTATCCTCATGGCCGACGTGCTCACTTATAAGTACACCAAGCTCACGGCGTGTATGTAGCTTTGACGGAGGCTGTTTAAACAATTTATCGAGGAGCAGCTGCAATGGCTTTGAGATAGGATAAGTGATGATGATCATGAGACGCATGACTGGTGCAAGCAGCGAGCAGTACCAGAGTGCCTTACGGCTAAAGAGTGCTTGCGGGAAGATTTCACCAAAGATGACCATGATAAGTGTTGTGAGCAGTCCGGCGAACAGACCGTAAAGGACGCTTTCGAGCACCAATGAGGTTGATGAAACGGCCGCTACGTTTGTCAGCAAAATTGCAGCAAGGGTAAGGTGGGTGTTTTTGCGAAATGGATAGACCTTTGCCGCACGGTGATTACCGAGTTTTTGCTTACGGCGCAGCTCATCAAGACTGAGAGACATCAGCGCAACATTCAAACCAGAACACACAGCAGATACGCCGGTTAGCAGCAACACTATTAAAACGGTCAGCAAGATACTCACTATATGAACTCTATAGTAATATAAATTGCTCACGTTTGTAAAGTCTCGGATAGAGCAACAAGCTATATTGCATGTGTAAGAGATACGTGCTATATTGAACGTAGTACATTCCGGCCGGCAGGTCGGATTTTTTCATCGAAGAAAGGATTTATCTATGGAAGATTTGAACATCAAGCAACTTACTCTCGCGGTTCGGACAATCGCCGAGGAAAAGAACCTACCCGAAGAGGCAGTGATGAGCGTTATTGAGCAAGCAATCGCTGCTGCATGGCGCCGCGACAATGGTGAGCGTGACCAAGAGGTGCGCGCAGAACTGAATGTTAACGATGGCTCAGCAAAGGTATTCGTTGCTCGCGAAGTTGTCGAGGTTGTTGGTAGCGATGCTGTCGAGATCAGCCTGGAAGACGCCAAAAAGACCAAGAAAGATGCACAGCTTGGAGACATCATTGAGGAAGGTCACGAAGTGACATCATTTGGCCGTGTTGCCGCTCAGACGGCGAAGCAAGTCGTGCTGCAGCGCCTCCGCGAGGCTGAGCGTGAAGTCGTACTTGCTGAGTACGAAGACAAGATCGGTACGGTTGTTACTGGTACGGTGCAGCGTGTCGAACCGCGTGTTGTTCGTGTTGAATTGGGCAAAGCAGCCGGCATCATCCCTCAGTCTGAGCAGATTCAGGGTGAATTCTATAGTATCGGTAGCCGCATCAAGGTGTTTATCAAGGATATTGAACGTGACAATCGTGGTCCGCAGCTTATTCTGAGCCGCGGTAACGAAGCTTTTATTGAGTATCTCTTCCGTCAGGAAGTTCCTGAGATGGAAACTGGTGCTGTAGAGATCAAGCAAATTGCCCGCGAAGCCGGACGCCGCACTAAACTGGCAGTAGCAAGCACTGTACCTGGTGTTGATCCTGTCGGTACATTTGTTGGCGGCCACGGTACTCGTGTGCAGGCTGTCATGAACGAGATCGGTGACCAAGAAAAGATCGATATCGTTACTTTTGATGAAAATGCTGAACAATTCATCCGTAATGCACTTAGCCCGGCTGAAGTAGCGAAAGTTGAAATCGATGAAAAGGAAAAGCATGCAAAGGTCTTTGTCGCTGAAGATCAGCAGTCAATTGCAATCGGTCGCGGCGGTCAGAACGTTCGTCTTGCTTCACGCCTGACTGGCTACGAGCTTGATATCGAGACAGCACAACCTGAAAAGAAAGCTGAACCAAAACCAAAAAAGAACATTGAAGACAGCTTATTTAACGCCATCGAAGAATCAAGCGAAGAATAGTTTTCCACAATAAAAGACTGCTTAAAATTTGAGCAGTCTTTTTGTTGTTTTCCAGCTTATGCTTCGGTATACTAGACCCAGGCTCTATGAGTGGGGCCTCTTAACGTAAAGCGGGGGTAATGAAACAGTATAGTAAACTGTTTGCCGTACAAATGACCCACGCAGATCAGCTGCGTACCCCTGTTAAAACGTCATCGCCGACCTATGTCGGCTTTGCTGGATTTGTAATGAAAAATAGAGGAGGAATAGCATAATGCCTACTCCTCAACGACTCCCGATAGTAAATTCCGATGACGGTACATGGGGTGATATCCTCAATCAGTACCTTTCAAAGGAGCACTACGATACTGGCTCAGACAATGCTGCTAACGGTGGTCACCAAAAGATCACCATTCGTGCTGGTACAGCGAGCGCCGGAACAGCCCCACTCAAATTCACTTCCGGTACACTGCTTACGACCCCAGAAACTGGCGCCATGGAGTTTGCGGGTGACAATTACTACCTGACCGACACTTCTGGCCCAACTCGTCGCAAAATTGCTGCTTATGATGATACGTCAGGTGCGACGGGTGACATTTACTACCGTAATTCATCAGGTTACTTCACTCGTCTTGGTGTCGGTAGCTCTGGTGATGTACTGACTGTTTCCTCTGGTCTGCCATCGTGGCAGGCGTCGGGTGGAGGCGCGCCTTTTGCCGATACGACAGCAATCGTCAAGAATAATTCCGACAACACCAAACAGCTCAAATTTGACCTCAGCGGCATTTCGACTGCAACGACACGAACGCTTACAGTGCCAAATGCTAATACGACAATTGTGGGTACAGATGCAACACAGGTGCTGACCAACAAAGACCTTACCTCTGGTACCAACACGTTCCCAACTCTCAACCAAAACACTACCGGTTCGGCAGCTACTCTTACAAATGCACGTACTGTTCAGACGAATCTCGCTAGTACATCATCTGCTTCGTTCGACGGTAGCGCCAATATCACGCCTGGTGTGACTGGTACGCTGCCAGTTGCAAATGGTGGTACAGGTGCGACAACACTCACAGGTGTACTTATCGGTAACGGTACGAGCGCTGTTACGACTATCGGCTATAACACCACTCCGACGGCAAGCAATATAGCCGAGTGGGATGCAAACAAGAACCTGAGTGCCGATACCTTTATCGCCGGTACTACTTCGACTGCTACAAGTGGTACCGCAACGGTGCTAACAATCGATAGTACCCAGGTGCAGGTCTTTACCGGTTCAACGACTCAGACAGTACGGCTACCGAACAGCTCTGTTGCTGTCGGACAAACGTACACGATCATTAACCAGTCGAGCGGTTCGGTGACGGTTCAATCATCAGCCTCTAATACCATCGCGACACAAGCAACAAATACGGTCGGTGTTTACATCGCCGAAGTTGCTGCTCCGTCTACCGCCTCCGACTGGACGGGCAGTGTTACAGTTCGTGGTAAGGTTCTTACCGTTTCTAATACATTAGCTTTGGCCGGTACCGATGGCACGACTCTGACGCTCCCGAGCAGCAGCGACACGCTTGTCGGCCTGACCTCGACACAAACACTGACGAATAAGCGCATTACCGCGCGTGTTAACACAGCTAACGCGCCTGGTGCTACCCCTACGATCAATGTCGACTCCTACGATCAAATCAACTTTACAGGTATTAACGCGGCGATTACATCACTCTCGTCAGGTATCTCCGGTACTCCAACGGACGCGCAGCAGATAATTCTGCGATTCAAGGATGATGGTACGGCTCGATCAATTACGTGGGGATCAAGCTGGCGTGCTGTTGGCGTGACACTACCTACGACGACAGTTGTCAGTAAGACACTGTATGTCGGAGCGGTCTACAACAATACAGACTCAAAATGGGATGCCATTGCAGTGGCGCAGGAGTCATAGATCATGGCACTGACGCTCCAGGGAAACAATACCTCCCAAACGACAACTGTAACGATTCCTACACACGCAATTGGCGACCTGATTGTTATATATGCCTATCGGAGTAATTCCACGACAGTGCCGACGAAACCGAGTGCCGGAGGTACGGTACCAGCGTGGGTGGATATTGACGCTGCAACAGGTGCAAACAGCTGTTCCTCGCGTACGGCGTATTTCGTGGCAACAGCCACCAACCATACATCCGGTACGTGGACATCTGCGACCTCCATGATTGCTGTTGTGCTGCGCGGACAGCACACTGTTGTACCAATTGGTGGCCATAGCGAAAGTGGTGGTACGGGAACGACTATGACTGCACCCTCTATTTCGATGGCGAATGCTGATGGTTCGGGACAATTATTGCATTTCTTTGGTGGGGTAAACTTAAGTTCATGGGGTAGCGCGGCTTCGGGGTATACACTGCAAGCGTCCTCCGCAGCCAGCGGCGCAAGTGCAGGTTTCGTAACAAAGAATACGACTACCTCTGACGGTGCCGTCAACCAAGGAACGCAGGCAAGTAGTACGGGCTATCGTGGTGCAACAGTTGAAATAATTCCAGTTACCACGACGCAGGTTCTTTATAGTGCCACAGGTGCTGGATTTGCCGTAAGTCTAGTGAGTAGTGGTTCATGGAATCATACTGCAAGTAACGGTGATACGGTTATCGTCGATGTGTATCCAGATAGGGGCTTTGTCACCGGTGTCACCTATGGTGGTACAGCCATGAAGAAGCTCGGTCTATTGAGTTACCCAGGTGGATCTGGCAATGGCGTATTTAACCGCTATATCATGTATAACGTTTCTTCGGGTACGGCTTCGGTCGCATTTACGCTCTCAACCAGTGCCTGGGTGACGGGCAACTCTGTATCGTATCAGAACGCTCAGTCGGTTGACATCCCTACTATCACAACCAACTCGGTGACAACTATGTCGCAGACAGCCACAGTCCCTACCGGATACATGGCCGTACAGTCGTTTTCGGCTGCCGGCGTGACATTGACGGGACATACCGGTGGCACGAACCGCGTGAGGATTGGTAGCGGTGGTTTTGCCACCCTGGAGATTAATGACGCCAGCGCATCAGATACCTTTAGCTCGACGATATCATCATCAAAAGCGTGGGGAGCAATAGAGTCGATCGTATCACCTAACGCTCCATCGGGAGTTTATTATGATAATGTTGGTGCTGGCTATGTCGCCAATGTTGTTTCGTCGGGTTCGTGGAACCATACCGCAACTTCTGGCGCATATGTTGTTGTCGATCTTTGTATAACATCAGCAGTGACGGTTACAAGTATGACTTACGACGGTAATGCAATGACACTGCTTGGTATGGCAAACTTTAACTCTGGTTCGGGGACACTATTTCGCTATGGGATTTCTAATGTTGCCAGTGGTACGAAAACAGTTAGCTTTACATTAAATGCGAGTGGATGGGCGACCGGTAGTTCAACGTCGATTATGGGTGTGGGTGCGGTGAGCTCTACCACACCAGTATCGGGTTCTAGCTCTTCTCCGACACAGGGAGCATCCTGTCAGCCAGGACAGATCATTATTCAGGCTTTTGGCTCTACCTCCAATATGACGACACTAACCGGTGGCGCTAACCTCTATACTGGTCAAACAGCTAACTCAGACATATCACAAAGTATCGCTGGCGGACCGACGACATTTAACTCATCGGTAACTGGTGCCACTTGGGGCGGTCTCGTCACGGTACTAGGTCCAACTGGTTCGGTATTTCCGCCGAATCCCCCCTACATCATAGGATCAGCAATGTCGACAACAAATACAGTGACGCTACCGACGCACCAGCCAGGTGATCTCATTATTATCAGTGCATTTAATAATGCCTCTACGACAACACCAACTATGCCGGCAGCGGCTGGTACAGTTCCGGCATGGGTTGATATCGATAACAACACAGGAGCTAATAGCTGCGCTTTGCGTACGGCGTATTATGTCGCGACAGCCAGCAATCATACCTCGGGAACGTGGACGAATGCAACAACTACTGGTGCAATTGTGTATCGAGGCGCAGGTGCCATCCCTATTGGTGGTCATGCAGAGTCGGGTGGAACAGGTACGGGCAGTGTAGCACCGGCTGTGACATTATCGAACGGTGACGGATCCTCGGCAATTCTCGAAATACATGCAACCAGAACATCGGGTGGCCTTGACTCTACTGCACCCGCTGGGTATACGCGTCGCGTAGCAGATCCGAGTGTCTACTGCGCGATGAATACTAAAGACGACTCAACATCTGACGGCTCGGTAACGCAGACGGGTACGTCATCCACGGGGTACAGAGGTGCGACAATCGAGATTGTTGGATTCACTGGTCCGATCTATGACAATGTTGGAGCTGGTGGCAGGACGCGCCATACAAGTCTGTCATGGACGCATGTTGGTGCTGTGGGTGCCTATGCATTTACGGCGATTGAGCTCAGTAACGTTGCCTCTACTGTGACTGTGACAGCCTGCACTTATGGCGGTACGAACATGGTTTTACTAGGGAGTCAGCGTATGAACAATGACAATACGTCTGCAGGAGGTATGGTCTATCTCTATGGTCTTGGCAATATTGCCGGAGGTAGTAAAACCGTGTCTGTGACGATATCAAATAATGCCAAGGCGATTGGCAACTCGGTATCCTATCTGGGTGTTACGATGGTGGCACCGACACTTACTAATTATGGTCAGGGAACTTCCTTGACACAGGCTGTCTCTATTTCGGCCGGTCAGCGAATTGTGCAAACCTTTGGCGCGTACCCTTCTGGAGGTGGCGGTGGACTAACTCCTTCAGGTGGGTTCAACCGCTATAATGCAAATGCCAACTCGGGACAATCCAACCTGACGATAAGTGACACAATCGTTCCTACGACGTTTTCTGCGACTTCCGGCGGCTCTGCAACATGGACTGGTATAGCAGCAGTGATGTCTATCTATAACGGTGCGTTCTTTCCGTTCCTCCGTTCCTAACGATTAGCACTCTATTGACGAGAGTGCTAGTACTGGCTATACTGAATATAGCACTCGGCGATAGATTGAACTGTAAAATATACGACTTGCGCTAGAGCTATGGAGGATTGATAATGAATAATATGTCTGATGATTTCGCCGAATTTGTGACGCATCTCACCGACAATGCTCGGACAAGTTTGCAACATGCTGATGCCATTGCTCGAGGATACGGCAGTGCGTATATCGGCACAGAACACTTACTTTTGGGTGTGCTTGCCCAAGGTTCATCGGTCGCGGCTAAAGTTCTTGCTGATAGCGGGGTAACGCTGGATCGTGCTGAACTGGCGCTCAATCTGACGCCACGTACACTTGTCGTGAGTACAGGAGCAAAAGGTCTTTCTGAGACTGCCAAACTTACGCTCAAAATGAGCTGGGACGTTGCGCAGGAATTCCATCAGGACTATTTGGGTACCGAACACATTCTCTATAGTATTTTGAGCCAAAAAAATGCCCGCGCGACGGTTTTGCTGCGCGATATGAATATTGATGTTCCAACACTGACTGGTGAGCTGGAAGAGTTTTTTGATCGACAGGCAAGTGATTATCATCAGTTGGTCGACGAAGCTGCAACGAAAACGACTAAAAAACGTCGTGGTGGCGCGCTTGATACATTTGGTACAGATCTGACGGCTAAAGCCCGTGCTGGTGAGCTCGATCCGGTGATTGGGCGTGACGAACAGCAGGAGCGCCTCGTCACTATTCTAAGCCGACGAACTAAGAACAACCCGGTATTGATTGGTGAGCCGGGCGTGGGCAAGACGGCGGTTGTCGAAGGCCTTGCGCAACGTATTACCCGTGAAGATGTACCGGATCATTTGTTGGATCGTCGTGTCGTACAACTGGATCTTGCCGCTATGATTGCCGGCACAAAGTATCGCGGTGAGTTCGAGGAACGTTTAAAGAAGGTTATTGATGAACTCAAAGACCAAAAGAACGTTATATTATTTGTCGATGAGCTACATCTCATAGCTGGTGCGGGTGCCGCCGAGGGTGCCCTCGATGCAGCGAACATGCTTAAACCGGCGCTTGCCCGTGGCGAACTCCATATGATTGGTGCAACGACACTCGACGAGTACCGTAAACATATCGAGAAAGACAGCGCACTTGAGCGCCGATTCCAGCCAATTGTGGTCAAAGAACCATCACTGAGGGACACGGCTGCAATTTTGAAAGGTTTGAAGTCTTACTACGAGAAGCACCATGGCGTGACGATCGGTGATGAAGTCATTGATGATGCCGTTTATATGGCTGATCGCTATGTTAGTGAACGTTATATGCCAGATAAGGCGATTGATGTCATTGATGAAGCTGCCGCCCTTGTACGTGTGAAGCATAGCCGTAAGCCAAGCCGCATCCGTGATTTTACGCGTCAGTTGAAGAATTTGAACGAAAAGATGGACGAAGCGGTCAATTCGGAGGATTACGAGCGAGCAGCACTTTATAAGACACGCATAAGTCAACTGCAGGCTAAGCTAGCCGAGACGAAAGAGAGCGATGAAAAGAAATCACCAGTGCTCCTGAATGGTGATGACATTGCACATGCCATTGCAACCATGACAGGTATTCCCGTAAAACGGCTGCAAAAGTCAGAGGCTAAATTACTTCGTAACCTTGAAAAGCATCTCGCAAAATATATTATCGGTCAGCAGGAAGCTATTAGCGCCGTTGCCAGGGCTATGCGCCGCTCACGGAGCGGGGTGGCGAGTAGCAAGCGGCCGATTGGGTCATTCGTCTTCATGGGTCCGACTGGTGTGGGCAAAACAGAACTGGCACGTGTACTCGCACGCGAAGTATTCGGCAGTGATGATGCATTAATCAAAATAGATATGTCTGAGTTCGGTGAGAAACACAATACGAGCCGCCTTGTGGGTGCGCCGGCTGGTTATGTTGGCTACGAAGACGGTGGTAAGCTCACCGACAAAGTACGCCGACAGCCATATAGCGTGGTATTGTTCGATGAAATTGAAAAGGCTCATCCGGATGTGTTCCATATGCTCCTCCAATTGCTTGAGGATGGTAAGTTGACTGATGCGAAGGGCAAGGAAGTTGACTTTACGAATACAATTATTATTCTTACCAGCAATCTGGGTGCAGAGAAAATGATGAAGGAATCATCGCTTGGTTTTCATGCGATGACAAAGGATGATCAGAAAAAACTGGATGAACTACATGACGAAAATGCCGAAGCGGCGCGTGACGCGCTTAGTAAACGCATGCGGCCAGAGCTATTGAACCGATTTGACGCAATTGTGACATTCCGGGCACTGACGCTCAAGGAAGTTGGGAAGATTTTTGACAACCTCATCGATGAGTTGCAGGAACGATTGATTCAGAAGGGTATCCATTTAGTTATTACACCAACCGCTAAGCGGTATCTTATCAAGAAGGGCTATGATGAAAAGTTTGGTGCCCGGCCTCTTCGTCGTGCCATTCAAGATGAGTTGGAACATCAGCTTGCAGAGGGTATACTAGATGAAAAGTATGAGCGTGGTACCGTTCTGACGGTCGCCGCACGGGGGGATAAACTTGCCATCAATGTCGCAGAAGAGCAGCCAGCGTAAAAAGCGTTCCAGCGGTATTCGCAGTCTTCTTACAATTCTCATAGCCGCACTACTCAGTGCTGTCTTGTGGCTGAACCATCAATACATTGTCGATCTTATCACCGTGTGGCGCTACGAACCAAGCTCGGAAATAGTACAGATAACAGAGAAGACAACGCTGAATGATAGTGGAAGGTTTATCTTCTATGCCACACAGCCTCGTATCGATGACCGCACGACATTTAACAAAGAGTGCGAGCGTATGGAAACCGGAACGGCAATCCTCGGTTGTTATGTCGATAATCGGACATATATTTTCAATGTAACAGATGCGCGGCTGGAGGGTGTGAAAGAAGTCACAGCCGCCCATGAACTACTTCATGCCGTGTATGATCGTATGGCTCCAGGAGAGAGGTCGGCAGTGAATAAACTTGTAGAGGCAGAGTATGAGAAGCTGAGCAGCGAGACAGATTTTGCTAAACGTATGGCCTTTTATGCACGAACCGAGCCAGGTGAACGCGACAATGAACTGCACTCAATCATTGGTACAGAGGTTGCCTCTATCAGTCCGGAACTAGAAGCTCACTACAAAAAGTATTTCAACAATCGTTCACAAATCGTTGCATTTCATGATAAATACGACCAAGCCTTCAATACACTCGCCGACCAGGCTGGGCAATTATCAACGCAGCTCGATCAGTTAAATAATCAGATTAAAGCAATCTCTAGTCAGTACAATACTGATGTCACTCAGCTTAACGCCGACATTGCAGCGTTTAATCGCAGAGCCAATAGCGGCGCATTTACTACAGAGGCGCAGTTTGAAGCTGAGCGGCAAGTACTACTGGCGCGAGTGAGTGCTATAAGCGGCGAAAGAAGCAGGGTCAATTCACTCATTAATCAATATAACGAGCTTCGAGAACAGTACAATAGCGTCGCAACACAGTCGAATGACCTCTACAAGAGCATTGATAGTAGTCTTGCTCCGACACCAAAGGTATAATACATACATATGATAAAAGCGAGGACTCAGTTTGTTTGTCAGAATTGCGGCGCATCCTATACAAAATGGACAGGACGCTGTGACAATTGCGGTGAATGGAACACGCTGGTTGAGCAAGCGCCGGCAACAACCGGTAACTCTGCGGTCGCAAAAAGCAGCGGCAAGCCACTGAGCCCGCAAACAATGCGTTCTATCGTAAGCGATGATAAAACAACTCGTGTATCGACAGGGATTGCTGATCTCGACCTTGTCCTTGGTGGCGGTATTTTACCTGGTGGTGTCGTGCTTGTTGCCGGGCAGCCAGGCATAGGTAAGAGCACATTACTTCTGCAGGTTTCTGCTACAGTTGCCGCATCAGAGCCAGTTCTCTATGTGAGCGGTGAAGAGTCGGCATCGCAGGTCAAACTGCGAGCTGCGCGCCTGGGCGCTGAAAAAAACGAACAACTGAGTTTCGCAGCGAGCACATCTGCTGACGACATAGCTGCGAGTATTCGTACCGGTCACTACAAACTTGTTATTGTTGATTCTGTGCAGACGCTGACGCTTGGCGAGCTTACCTCAGCGCCCGGTACAGTCAGCCAGATCACGAATAGTAGTAATGTTATTATTCAGGCGGCCAAGGCGGCAGGTGCGGCCGTGGTGCTTGTCGGGCATGTCACTAAAGAGGGATCGATTGCAGGACCAAAAGTTCTTGAACACCTTGTTGATGTCGTCTTGCAGTTTGAGGGCGATCGCTATGGTGGATTCAAAGTCGTGCGAGCCATCAAGAATCGCTACGGTTCGACCAATGAGGCAGCAATCTTTGAGATGAACGAGACGGGACTTGCGGTTGTTGAAAACCCATCAGCAGCACTTCTTGCCGAACGTCAAAATGCCGACGGATCAGTAGTACTAGCAACGCTTGAGGGCACGAGACCTCTTTTAGTAGAAATTCAGGCACTTGTCAATCCGACGACTTTCGGGTATCCTAAACGTACAGCCAGTGGTTTTGATCTTAACCGACTTAATCTGTTAATCGCCGTACTTGAGCGGCGCACAAAACTGAATTTATCCGATAAAGATATTTACATAAATGTTGTCGGTGGTCTCAAACTGGCTGATCCCGCAGCTGATTTAGCTGTGTGTATGGCAATAGCCAGTGCTGCTGCTGGCCGACGTCTGGATGACGGAACGGTTGTCTTTGGTGAGGTTGGACTTGGTGGTGAAGTTAGATCAGCCGTATCGGCCGATCGCCGTATCGCTGAAGCCAGGAAGCTTGGCTTTACAAAGGCTATTGCTCCAGCACTAGGTAAAAAGAATACTTTTGTTACCGGTGCAAAAGATCTGCGTACTGCGCTGATCGATTATCTGCAAAAATAACGAAAAGGAATACATGGAATTAGAAAAATTACTCATAGTTGGAGTGCTTTTAGTACTTCTCGCTGAGGTCACCTATCTTGTTGCAAAATTACCGCGTCAAACAAGCGGCAAGAAGCGACTTATGTTTGTTGACACCTCAGTATTAATAGATGGTCGGATTGTGCCGGTTATCGCCTCAGGATTTGTGAACGATACCGTTGCAATTCCGCGCAGTGTTATCGGGGAACTACAGTTTCTCGCTGATAATGCCGACCCGGACAAGCGAACACGTGCCCGACACGGACTCGATATCGTGAAGGAGCTGCAGGGTCTTGAGCATGCTGATGTACAGATCTTTCAGGATGGCAGTAAGGCTGAGGAAGGTGTGGATGAGCGTCTGCTTAACCTTGCCAAAAAACACGGTGGTACCATTTGTACGATTGACTACAACCTAAATAAAGTTGCTGTCGTCGAGGGCATTACCGTCTGTAACATTAACGAGCTAGCAAAGAATCTCCGTATGGCGTATCTACCAGGTGAGAAAATCCATCTCGAGCTTGTACAAAAAGGACAGGACAGCCACCAGGGTGTCGGTTATTTGTCAGACGGAACAATGGTTGTCGTAGAGCATGCCTCCGCCCAGATAGGTCAGAGCGTGGAAGTTGAATTTATTCGTAGCCTCCAAACTGCGGCTGGTAAGATGATGTTTGCTCGTAAGGTTGAGGCACGTGTGCCCAAGCAAGTGGATCAGCAGCCAAAGGTTCAGCGTGTGAAGCAAGCAAGCAAGACAAACGGAACAAAGCCTATGGCACGTCAGTCACAGCAAAAGCAAACACAGCCAAATAGGAACAGTAACCAAAAACGACGTCGACCGCCAACAAGTGGTGATCGAGAAGCCTCGCTCCTCGACCAAATTGACAAGCAATCATAAGGAACCGCTGCAACAAAAGAACTCCGCTAGCCGGAGTTCTTTTTACGATGGGAGCCTATGCTGGCGTCAGGGATAACTCCGTGAAGCAGCACCCTGATAGAACAGATTATCTGTTACGGTTGCAGAAATCGTAATCGGATCAGATCCTGTCATTGTGTAAGTGGCACTGTAACTGCCGGCTGCAGTCGCTGCCTGGGTATTTATGGTCGTACCGTTGACGGCGATTGCTAGGTCGGTGAGTGTGCCTTTGCCGGCAAGAACATTCACGGTGATGGTTATTGTTCCGGATCCAGAGACACTGATTGAACTGACAGAAGGCTTGGCGTCGCCACACTGGTGAACGTCATCATCCTTTGTTGCATCGTAGTCAGGTGGTGCGATATAGACCGGTTTCTTAGTCTTAGGATCAGTTGTCTTCAGGACATTTTGTTCAGTCTTAGCGGCGTCTGGCGTACAAGTTGTTGCCAATTTCTTCGAAACTTTATCGAATGTTAACTTGGCGTTTTGCTGAGCTTTATTCTTGTTGTACCACGAAGGATAGAGTTCGTTGCCGATCTTTTGGATGCCATTTGGCATAGTGTACCAGTCGCCAGATTTCCATTTACCTTGTTTGGCGTAGACTTCCTCGTGAGCAAAGGCCATGACTTGGTTGATGATTGTACCCGGCAAGGACGAGTTACCATTTTTGAGCGGTGTCGGTTCGTTGTTACCGAGCCAGACACCCATTGTTAGCGCTGGGCTATAGCTCATCATCCAGATATCTTTTGATTTACCGTCAACGTCAGACGTACCGGTTTTGGTTGCTGTTTTGACCTTGCCGCGATCAACGACAAGACCCGGGAAGTTGCGGCCATACAGCCCGGCACGTGCATTGTCGTCGCTCAGGATATCGGCAAGAATGTAGGCAACTTGAGGATCGATAACTTTCTTTGACTGATTATCCTGCCATTTCTTTATCACTTCGTTATTGCTATTTTTCACCTCAAGAACAGTTGAATACGGTTTATACGTACCACCACGTGCGAGTGTTGAAAATGCGTTGACGTGATCGATCTGCTTCGTACCACAACCACCAATTGCTGCAGCCAGACCAACTTGTTTTTCGGCACCTTGTGTACAGTATGGTGCATCACCAGCCGCACGGATGAAGTCAAGCGTTGATTTGACACCAGAGATTTGCATAGCTTTGATGGCAGGGATGTTACGTGACAGAGCCAGGCTTTGGCGGATGGGGATATTACCCATGAACTTCTTATCTGCATCGTTTGGCGTGTAATTTCCATCAAAGGTTGTCTTGACATCAGGCAGAACGGTTCCGCTGCCATAAATATTCATTGAGGAATCTTCGTGTTGTGAAAACAGCTGTGCATAGACGAGCGGTTTAATGGTTGACCCCGGTTGAATATACGAGACTGCAGCGTTGTTTTGTCCGAATCCAGGATAATCATAGCTACGGCTACCCATCATAGCGACGATTTGACCGGTCTTTGTGTCTTCGACAGTTGCGGCTCCGTTATTGAACCCAGCGTACGTAGGCGTACCCTTGTATTTTGGATTGTCCGGGTTAAACATTTCATCAAAGCTTGCCTCAAGCTGTTTTTGGATGCCTGCATCGAGTGTTGTTGTGACTGTCAGACCACCCTGACCAACGGTTGCTTTACCCAACTCAGCTTCAAGCTCAGAGCGAACCATCTGTACAAAGTGTGGTGCCTTGATATTGTCGAACTGAGATGACTGTGGCAGGATGGTGTCTAAAATTGGCTGAGCTTTGGCTTTGTCAGCCTCATCTTTCTTGACGAAGCCCTGTGCAACCATCTCGTCAAGTACTCGATGCTGCCGCTCTATAAGTGCCTGCTGGCCGTCGGGGTTATAAGGGTTATAGAGACCTGGTTGGTTTGGTATGGCGGCAAGGAGCGCTGATTGTGCGAGGCTAAGATCTTTAGCATCGATACCGAAATATGTCTTGGCAGCAGACTCAACACCATTGCGACGACCACCATATGGCGACTCGTTCAGGTAGAGGTTAAGGATTTGATCCTTGTTATACATGCGCTCAACCTCAATAGACAAGATGACTTCTTTGATCTTGCGCGGAATACCAGCAAGCCCACGCTGCTGTGCCTCATCGGCAAAGAATACTTGCTTAACCAGTTGTTGCGTCAGTGTGGATCCGCCCTGAGTGCTACCACCGTTGGAGTTGTTGATCAGCGCACGCAAAATACCGGTCAGGCTGACACCGCCATGGCTATAGAAGTCTTTGTCTTCGATAGCCACCGTGGCTTTTTTCATATAATTACTAATTTGATTGCCGTCTACAACAAGCTTGTAGTCACCGTCACCCTTGTCTTCCCACAGTAGCGCATCGGCGCCACCGGCAGGGCCGCGTCGGTCATAATACTTGGTGACGGTTGAATGAACGCGCTGGGACAACTCTTCGGGACGGATAGAATCAAGGTCTTTGCGGAAGTAGGCAAATAGACCGCCAACAAAGAGAAGGAGCAGCAGCGCCGTGACACCTGCAATCTTCAGCGCCATCATGCCGCCCTTGCGGCTGAACCAGAACTCTGCAACGCGCTTTGGGTGCATGCGGGCGAGGGTGCGTTTTACAGGGTGTTTTGGCAGTGTTGCCAAATACTCAGCCTTTTTGCGATGAGCCGCATCTTTTTTGGCACGACGAGCAGTAGCCAGGTTAGTATACACATTAAGCACACGCTGACGTCGGTTCTTAGCCACGAGTTTCTACTCCCCCCATAAACAACATTACCCACCATTATAGCACCAAACCTGCAGCATAAGTACATAGAATTCTGCTACAATAATCACCATGAGTTTATCCGAAGAACTGACATGGCGAGGCTTTGTCAATCAAACGACATTCGAAGATATCAAAGCGCTCGATGGCGAGCCGATTTCGTTTTACTTCGGTGTTGATCCGAGTGCAGATAGTATGACTATTGGCAATTTGGCAGCAGCTATGCTGGTGCGGCATCTCATCGACCACGGCCACAAGGCGTATCTGCTTGTCGGTGGTGCGACGGGTATGATCGGTGATCCGGATGGCAAGAAAGATGAGCGTAATCTTAAGACACTTGAGGAAATAGCAGCTAATAAAGCAGCCATTGCGGAACAATACAAACAGGTATTTGCAGGGCAGAAATTTACGATTGTTGATAACTACGACTGGTTCAAGGACATGAACTATTTGTCGTTCCTGCGGGATGTTGGTAAGCATGTGCCACTAAGTGGCATGCTGGGGCGTGATTTTGTCCAAGCGCGTTTGGGTGAAGGCGGCAGCGGTATTAGTTATGCCGAGTTTAGCTATAGTTTGATTCAAGGTTATGATTTTGTGCATTTATACCGTGAAAATGGTGTGACACTTCAGGTATGTGGTGCTGATCAATGGGGCAATTCTATCACTGGTGTTGATTTGATTCGACGTATGGAAGGCGGTGAAGCGCATGTCTTTAGCGCGCCGCTGATTGTTAACAAAACGACTGGTGTGAAATTTGGTAAATCCGAAGAGGGCGCTGTGTGGCTTGATCCAGCAAAGACCAGTATCTATAAGTTCTATCAGTTCTGGCTCAATGCTGATGATGAAGGTGCTATTGATTACGCAAAAATCTATACATTACTAACACATGAAGAAATTGAAGCACTTACCGAGAAGCAAAAATCTGATCCTGGCGCTCGAGATGTCCAAAAGACTCTGGCTTATGAAGTGACGAAACTGGTACACGGTGAGGCAGCGGCCGAAAGTGCCAGAAAAGTCACGGGTGTGCTATTTGGTGGCTCGGCATTTTCTGACTTATCTGATGATGACCTCAATCTTCTGGCGGATGAAATCCCTACAGCAAGTACGGGTGCGGCAGTTGTTGATCTTCTCGTGGATTGTGGTCTAGTGGCTAGTAAAGGTGAAGCTCGACGTCTGATACTGGGCGGTGCGATTTCAGTGAACGGTGAAAAAATTCTCGACGACAAGAAAATTGACCAGCCATCGCTGGTGAAAAAGGGCAAGAATAGCTTTCTCCTCATCCGTTAGACACTCGTTGTATAATAAAAGCTCTACATAACTTGGAGGGAACATGACCAAAAAAGTGATTGCTTTTGATCTTGATGACACGTTGGCAGTAACAAAATCACCAATTTCTGATGAAATGAGTGCAATTTTGGGACGGCTTTTGGAGCGCTATGATGTTTGTGTTATTTCTGGTGGCAAGATCGAGCAGTTTCATTTACAGGTTATCGACAGGCTTGATGTGTCGGCGCACAAACTAAACCGTTTACATCTGATGCCCACGTGTGGTACACGCTACTACCGTTACGATGAATTAAAGGCTAGGTGGGTCTTGCAATATGCCGAGGATCTGACCGAGTCCGAGAAAAAGAAGATTACGGATATTACCGAAAAAGCGGCAAAAGAGGCGGGCCTATGGCCTGAGCATCCGTACGGCGATGTGATTGAAGATCGTGACAGCCAGATATCTATCTCATTCCTGGGCCAGCAAGCTCCGGCTGAGAAGAAATATGAATGGGCTGACGTGCATTCTGACGAGAGACTCAAGGTACGAGCCGCTATAGCCGAGCAGATTCCTGAGTTCGAGGTACGGGCAGGTGGTTCGACGACAATCGATATTACGAAACTCGGTATCGACAAGGCGTATGGTATGAAGAAGCTCATCGAGGCGATTGATATCAGCAAAGATGAAATTTTGTTTGTAGGTGACAAGCTGCAAGAAGGTGGCAATGACTACCCCGTCAAGGCTATGGGGATTGATACTATTGAGGTGCGTCATCAGGAAGATACGCTTTTCGTTCTCGAAGGTGTCTTGGGTGTTACTGTAGAATAGGTGTATGAATCTGACCACGCCGCTCGAAGCGGTTAAAGGAGTGGGGGTAAAGACGGCCGAGCAATTAGCGTTGGCCGGTCTGCGATCAGTGGGTGACCTTATTACCTTTTTGCCTAGGGCGTACGAGGACTTTTCTGAAGTAGTGGCTATTGCAGATATCCGCCCGGGTAAACAGACAATCAAAGCCCGCTGCGAAAAAATCGAGATTAAGCGTGTACGGCGCGGTATGACAGTAGTCACCGCCGTGCTTGCAGACAACACGAGCAAGCTCCAGGCCGTCTGGTTTAACCAACCATATCGTGTGAAACAACTACAGGGTGGTGATGAATTCTATTTTTCAGGCGACTTCGAGTTCAGCTACAATCGCTATCAACTGACAAATCCAAGCGCAGAGAAAATCGGCGACGTACCTGTATCGACGGATCGAATCGTACCTATTTATCGAGCCGTAAAAGGTCTCAAGAGCCAGCTTGTACGCAAACTACTTGTTGAGCTCCGACCGCTTATTACACTGCTGCCCGACCCGCTACCAGCAGATGTAGTGCAACGACAGAAGCTATTGCCATATGCCGATGCGCTATTGGCGTTGCATTTTCCGAATACTGACGAAGATATGAAGCGTGGTCGAGAACGCCTTGCTTTTGATGAATTGTTTGAACTTCTCCTTGCGGCGCAGTTGAATAAAAAGGCAAATGCGCAGCTGACTGGATGGCAGATTCCTTTTGATGCAGATGTAGTGAAGCGCTTTGTCGCACAGTTACCGTTCAAACTGACTGATGCACAGCGTCGAGCAGCGTGGGAGATTATTCAGGACTTCGAAAAGGAAACACCGATGAATCGTCTGCTGCAGGGTGACGTCGGTAGCGGCAAAACAGTTGTCGCCGGACTTGCTGCCAGACAAGCGGCGAGTAGCGGATTTCAGACGGCCATTATGGCGCCGACGGAAATTCTGGCCTCGCAGCACGCAGAGACCCTTGCCAAACTACTTGAGCCGCTTGGCGTTTCCGTCGGGTTACTTACAGGCAGCGTCAAAGGTAAAGCTCGTCAGACACTTTACGAGCAGATTGCCAGCGGTGGTGTTGCTGTTATTGTCGGTACACATGCCCTGTTACAAGACACGGTCAAGTTCCATAAGCTTGGATTCGTCGTCATTGACGAACAACACCGATTTGGTGTGTCGCAGCGGCAGGAATTGCTGGGGAAGTCTGATCATATGCCGCACCTTCTCGCTATGACTGCAACGCCGATTCCCCGTAGCCTCGCGCTGACTGTCTATGGTGAGCTTGATGTGAGTATTCTCAATGAGCGGCCAAAGGGCAGGAAGCCGATCCTTACTAAAATATGGTCACCCATTACTCGCCGTAAACTCTACGATCATATTGAGGAGCAGCTTGTTCAAGGTCGTCAGGCCTATGTCATCTGCAGCTTGATTGACGACAGTGCGCTGAACGAGTTGAAAAGCGTGCGAGAAGAGTATCGCAAACTACGGGTTGGGCCTTTTGCGCATCGTCAGATCGGGCTCCTTCATGGCAAACTGAAACCGGCTGAAAAGGATGCTGTTATGGCAGATTTTGCATCTGGTAAGACAGATATTCTCGTGAGTACGACAGTTGTCGAAGTTGGTGTAGACGTGCCCAACGCCACCGTCATACTGATAGAAAATGCAGATAGATTTGGACTCGCTCAGCTTCACCAACTTCGCGGACGTGTTGGCCGGTCGGAGCTGCAGAGTTATTGCTATCTCATGATGTCAGATAGCAAAGCGCCGAGTAAGCGGCTAAAGGAAATTGAAAAATCGAATGATGGTTTTTATCTGGCGGAAGTCGATTTACAGCTCAGAGGACCGGGCGAGATCTATGGGCGTGCGCAGCACGGCGAGCTAAATTTGCAAGTTGCAACACTTGGCGACACAAAGCTTATCGCACGTGCACAGCGTGAAGCCAGGACGTTCGTCGAAACCGGGTTGGATTTGGTACAATATAAGCAATTAGCAAAACAGGTCGAAAAATATCAGCGCCTGACGAAGTTGAATTGATCATATGTATTCCGGTACTACACTTAGAAATAAATCAGGACGCGTTATGGGCGTTCATCAGCGTATCGACCGTTTGGCGCGCCGCGGATTGCTGACATTACTGCCAAAGCGCAATAATTTTCCTACCGTTCGTGCGATTCTTCATTTTGAAGGCCTGAATGGCCCCGACGGTATCAAGCGTAAAAGTCCCGGCCAGGATGAACCGTGGCATTATCTGGATCCGACAGATCCAAACGATAACGGCTTGCGAGCAATGATAGCTGACCATATGTATAATCTTACGGTGGCGCTTGTGGAAAATAACACCGAGCGTGCAGCTTTCGAGGCAGCATGGATGGCGCATGCGATTAGCGATGGCTTAACTCCGGCACATCACTACCCGCTAGAGGAAAAACTCGAAGAGCTGCGTGATAACCAGGGTCTTGAAACGCGCAATACGTACCGCAAAAAGCTCATAATGCCGGGTAAGAATCGTCGTAACATGCTACGCAATAACTGGGAATTTTGGGGCGCAAAAGGGGTGATGACGACGCATTTCACATTTGAGCTTGGTGTTGCAACAACAATTGCCACCGGGCGGCTGCTGAGCACAGTTCCGACAGGCAATGATGTCATACGCCTGCAAAAAGACGGATTTATGACACTATTTGATGAAGCCCTTGATCATATCGTTGGATTACAACTATATGAAGAGTTTGCTCGTGTTGGTTGGACGCGTCGACTAGCAAAAGACACAAGAGAGTTACTTTTGCCAGAAATCATCCGGATCGTCACGCTTGCATGGTATGACTGCGCGGCTGCAGCTGCAGAGAAGAAAGCAAAATCATGAACCTTCGTATAATTTCTGGCAGTCTTGGCGGACGTACGATTGCCTCACCGGACGGCAAGCGAACGCACCCTATGAGCGAGCGTGTGCGTAATGCGCTGTTTAATAGCCTCGGCGGGAGTGTCGAGGGCGCGTATGTGCTCGATGCCTTTGCAGGCACCGGTGCACTTGGCATTGAAGCTATCAGTCGTGGTGCGGAATTTACAACATTTATTGAACGGGATCGCGCTGCACAAAAAGTACTCGCAGACAACCTCGAATCGTTGCGTATAACAGATCAGACAAAGCTTATTCGAGCATCAGTTACAGCTTGGATTGATACGTATGATGGTTCTAAATTTGATCTTATTTTTGCCGATCCGCCATATCATGATACTCAGTTTTCCACAGCTATGAAATTATTAGGTCTTTTAAAACCGAATGGGCTTATGGTATTATCGCATCCAGGAAGAAGTGAGAGTCCGACCTTACCTGGAGTTGTTGTGGTGGACAATCGTGGATATGGAGACGCGGCGCTCACCTTCTTCCGCCTAGAAGGTTGATCAGTTTGGTCAGTCACCTAGGCGGAGGAATCTCTCCCACTAAATCATAGAGTTTTTGCCCCGAGTAATCGGGGCTTTTTGATTCTCCCCGACTGCGCAGCAAACCTTTTCTAGCAGATGGGACGTTGGGGCGCAGTCGCCAGTGAATACAGATGCAACAGCCCTGTATGTAAACCTTAACAATTCGGACATAAAGAATATTAGTCGGTAACACCGACCGCGTAAGATCTACACGACCTACACATTTAATTTATTGAGGTCAGTCACTGAATCGAAGCGTGTAATGGAGACGAATAATATTCAGTATTATTTGAAACTTGTTGCTTTTCTGCTAATTGCATCATTGCTTTTTGCAGTACCACAGCAAGAAAAAGGACTAGCTAAACCTCATCAGGTATCTGTAAAGGTGGTCGCTAGTCCGAAACCGAAGCCGAGCATAAGCCCGACAACGGTACCGGTGGAAACACCAAAACCCGAGCCGACTCCTATACCGGCTCCTGTAGCTTCATCCGGCTCTGTAAATATAGAAGACATTGTACGGCAAGCTGCGAGAGCTCATGGAGTTGACGAGGGTTATCTAGTCCGGATCGCCAAATGCGAGAGTGGACTGAATCCGAATGCGGTCAATTATGGCTACAACGAGAATGGGTATCCTTCGGGATTATTCCAGCATCTGAGTGGCTATTGGCCTGCAAGAGCGGCGAAATATGGCTATGCGGGCGCGTCAGTTTTTGACCCAGTAGCAAATGCCAACGTCACTGCTCAAATGTTCAGAGACGGCCTAAGCCGACTCTGGGAATGTAAATAAAGACACCAGGTGCACCGCGCTATAGAGAGACGTTATACGGAGGGGCGTAATCCCGCCGTTGCTCTTTAACAATCAAAAGCCCCCCAGCCAACGCTAGGATTTTTGATCACAATTCGTTCTTTACACCCTCTCTCTATAACGGGGTGCACCTATAGAAAACAAAAGGAGAAAATCAAAATGCGTAAGGTTTTAACAATAATCAATACCGAAAAGAAAAATGTTTGGGAGTTCATCACGTTCCTAGCGTATTCAACAGCCGCAGCATTTCTTGCTCGCCTTGGATACCTAGAGACCGACATGATCTACAAGACGATATTCGCGGTTGTCACGGCAGTCTTGATCGTAAACATTTTGGCGACACTTTACGGACTAATCCGTAAATAGCAGTACCACCATCGGGCGGTGACTGCGAACATCGCCCGACTAATTTCTTTCGGCTATCCCTTCCATCGTGTACCTGAAGGTGCGTACAGGATGGAATGGGTAGCAGAAGGAGGGGCAAAGGATAGATGGGTAAAACACGAAACAGAGTTGCTAGTGGTAAAAAAGCTGCAGCAACAAATTTACAAAAGTCTCCTGACTATTATCGTGAAAACGGTAGTTTAGGGGGGCGAATCGTTGAAGCAGGAAAACGGGCTTTTGCTGCGATTCCTGGACTGGCTAAACGAGCTGCACGACAACGGCATGCAATTCCAAAGGAAGCATGGGAAGAGCGCAAAGAGTATATTCTACGGACGGTTGAAACAAATATCTTCCTAGGATCGTTCAATATACGCGCTTCTGCACGAGTAGCAAAGCAGAACCACTGGTTTGATAAAAAGATTAAAACGAAGATTACGCGCTATGCGTACTCAACGGATAAATTCGAAGGTGGTTTCATTTTAATCGACCGCGACAGGGCTGCGGAGCTTGAAAGGCTTGCACAACTTGGAGAGGTAGAAGCAAAGGAGATCCGGTAATGGGTGTTCTAGATCCGTTGTTTAAGAAAGCACGTCAAGAATGGATGGAGCAGTGTCGGGTAACTGCAAGACACCTACTTCGCCGCAGACGGTACATCACAATTGAGGATGTACTCAAGGAATGTCCAAGACCTAAGTGGGTACACAGGAATACTACCGGATTTGTTTTTAGGACGAGCGATTTCAGGCCTGCAGGGTCCTTACCATCGGTTCGTCCAGAAATGAATGGGCGATACGTAAAGGTTTGGGCATTAGCTAAGAAGAAAAAGTAAAAGATTATTAAGTTGACTGTTCTATTGGACGTACAGGTGGCAGAGTAGTGATTGCTAGCTGAATTGTTACGGCAATGTGTGGAGTGTCCGAGAGGCCTCCGAGGGTTATTTGCTTAATCCTTTTGAGCACCAATCGCGGGATGACTATACGAGTTGTTAGGTGGAAATCCTAATCTTTGGCAAATTCCCGCCCTATACGGCCAACCAGAACAGTCAACTTTGTGCAGCAACAAGGGTATATAAGGGCAGAAACACAGCCAGATAGCGTTTCGTCGGGGAGTGATTACCCCACTTGAACTACGAGGTTTAAAGTCCAGAAAACCATTTTGTAGTTAGCTACAAAGAGGTCGGGTGAGACGGGTTAAACAGATTTAATCACTGGCCTAATGCCCACCAATATGTGTTGGTGGCTAATCCCCAAAATCTTATATAACCCTGTATCTGCATAAGCAGAGAATTAGCGGGCATCGGCTCGCTTGTACAGCAACCCCAGAACGGCACAACCGCCGTTGGGTTGCTGCCTTGGCGAGCTGAAGGGAGCAATATGGCATACATAGTAAAAGTCGGAAAAGAAATGGTCACATATGCGGAATGTCCGGAATGTGAAAGCAAACTTATCTTACAAACCAAAGGGTCAATTATCTGTACTGACTGTGGATTTGTCATATATGAGCCAAAGAAAAAAGAGAACAAGTATCATGCAGTGAAAACCGTTGCAAAAGATGGACTGAAGCGAGATAGCAAATTCGAGGCAAGTGTAGCTGATGAACTATATGCGAAAAAGGCTGCAGGAGAAATCCTCGACTACGATTCACAATACCGAGTAGAAATTCCAATCTACAACGAACACGGGAAATTGGTCCATAAAGTGTTTCATAAGGTAGATTACCGAACTCATAACCGAGACGGAACCTTTACACTACTCGAAGCAAAGGGAGTCGAGACATCAGACTACAAGTTCAGAAGAAAGCTCTTAGGGGCGATATGGCTACCAGAGCATCTAGATCATGAATACGAAGTACGTAAGCAAGCAGGATGGAGGAGAAAGAGATGAGTTTCCGGAAGTATCAAAAGGTTAGAATTCATTTCCCAGGAGACCGTTATGACGGCGAGGCTGGAACAATCATCCAAATCGATCCTAACGACCGTCTTAGGCTTACCTATCTTGTACAGCTGGACAATAAGCAAGTAAATCCCGACAGAATACCTATATGGCTACCAGAGAAGCGGCTACGTAAATATTCTATAAAAACACTCAATGATTTGGAATATGGTGATGAAGTGGTAAACCCCGCAGGACTAGAGTTTGAGATAGTCGAACCCGTTCAAAAGGTTTACTTTATAAGGCTAAAAAACAATCCGCATATTATCCAATACGTCACCGTAGAGGAAATGCAGGTCAACGGATTCACTATCAAGAATAAGGAGGCTAATCATGCAGGAGGAGAACCACAAACACAAGTGGCAAGTGCTTAGAGCTCCAAATATGCTTGAGTGTGTAGTAAAAGGGTGTCATACGGTTACTACGCTCGATACTCTTCTTGCTAACTTACAATTCGCGACTGCTCTAGAGACAAAGATAAAAGTTTATTCTGAGCAGCTATTCGGCAAACATTTAAGAAAACAACAACACGAGGCTGTATATCGATGGGTTATAGCTAATGATCCGGACGCAATACCGCAACCATCGTCAGAACAAACAGTACTTTTGTAGAGGAGGTGGCGTGAGGTTCTTTAGCACATTTACAGGTATAGGAGGATTTGAAGTTGGCATCGAAAATGCTCTACATATTACTGCAAGACATCAGGGGTTTGAAGAAAAAACAAAACGGCAAGGGTTGGAAAGCTCCGACAATAAGCTACGCCGTAGATACGCTAATGACGCAAGGTTTGTTGGCTATTCCGAAATCGACAAATACGCAATATCAGTCTACGAACGACACTTTAAGGGAGTTAGAAACTATGGAGACATCACAAAAATCAACGCCGAAGAACTCCCAGACTTTGACTGCCTCGTTGGCGGCTTTCCTTGTCAGGCTTTTAGCATCGCAGGAAAACGACACGGATTCGATGATACGAGAGGTACACTCTTTTTTGACCTTGCACGTATCCTCAAAGCAAAGCAGCCCCGTCTATTTGTCTTTGAGAACGTCAAGGGGTTACTCTCTCACGACAAAGGGGATACGTTTAGAACTATCATTACCACAATTGATGAACTGGGGTACGACTGTCAATGGCAAGTGCTTAACAGCAAGAATAACGGAGTCCCCCAAAACAGAGAGCGGGTTATCATTGTCGGACATCTTAGAGGAACACCCCGCCCCGAAGTATTTCCTATCTCGGGAGAGACTGTCACTTGTTCTAAAGAATCTCCCACAATTATCGGAAGTAGTCAGAAAAACGCAAAAGTCAGTACCGATGGCATAGTACCAACACTCAGTAGCGCTATGGGTATGGGCGGCGGTCAGACACCTATGGTTGTTGACCACGGTAATGCACGCCTTACAAAGATCGCACAGGCAGTCGATGCTAACTATTGGAAAGGTGTTGATAATCACGGACAGCGTACCGTTATCGGTAGCGGTGGCTATATACGCCGTCTCACGCCTCTAGAGTGTGAACGCCTCCAAGGCTTTCCAGACGACTGGACAAAATACGGCAAAGACGGAGAAACGATCTCAGATACGCAACGCTACAAAATGTGTGGCAATGCGGTAACAACGAATGTAATCAGAAATGTCTTTACCGAGATATTTCAAATAAAAGGAGATCTATGAGTCGAGTCGGAAAAACAAACGCCCACCAAAAGGATAAGTACAAATCTCATCCAACACAATTAGCGGCTAATAAGAAGCGAAAGCTAAATAAGCACCTAAAGAATCATCCAAATGATTTGCAAGCGGAGAAAGCATTATGAGAGGCGTAATAGCAAAACAACTTCGAGTAGCAGCAGGCGGTGATCGTAAACGCTATCGAGAGTTGAAAAGATTTCTAAAGAAGCCAAGTGCGGCACCTGGAGGAAGGAATATTGTTCGTGAAGATAAAGAAGTTTAATCCGCGGGGCGGTCAAACATATTGGATGCTCAACAGTCGTTGGGAAGTAACTGAAACGATCTTGACCCATTCCCTACGCTCTAGAGGCCGTGTAGCAGCTGGAAATGCGTTTAGGACACGAGAAGATGCGGAATTGTTCAGAGCGCATGTATTAGGCGCCGTAGAGCATCTCACACGCCCATGGTGGAGGTTTTGGTAAATGAGTAAGAACGAAGTAGATAAAGCATTGGCAGATCAAAAGGCGCTCGTAGACATTCGAGTGAGGGAGAGACGCACTCGAATAGCCCTTACGTCTAATCTGCCAAAGAAAAAGGTAAAAGAATATGCTCAGGTTCTCGTGGATATTGCCGTGAAGCTACGTAACGCACAAGAACGAGCGTTTGCATCATTTAAGAAACTGTCGGTCATTGATCAGGCTATCGTGCTTGAGAAGACGCAGACGGGTAATTTTAATTAAAAGGAGGCCATATGGCTAATTTGAAAAATACAACTATCGGTCGTAAAGATTCTAATGAAGGTGAAACTATGAAAGAGAGACAAGCACCAATCGACGACCAGCTGTCTCAATTATTTACCAACCTTGAGAGTCTTACTTCGAGTGTGATCGTTCACGGTAAGGTTATCGACTCAATTCTCACCCCTGCGCCAGGAGACAATAGCAACGAGGCACAGGAAGCATTATTCGGCTCATATGTAGCAGGTGAATTGTATCGTGCAAACCTAGCTCTTGAGTATCTAAACCGTCAGTTACAAAGCCTAACCGAACGGGTCGAACTCTAATATGCCCGATGAGAAGGGTATATATCAAATTGATCTGTATGTTCAAGCAAATGGCATACGGTCCCATAATGAGCGATTTGTTCAAGAATGTGACTCGCAAGTAGCTGCCTATGTGTTCGGTAAGCTTCAGGCTGAGAAAAAAAGCCTAGTACCAGAGCAATATGAGCTAATTGTAGAGAGGCTTGAGCCCACACCGGTCCAGAAAAGTGCAGAAGGAGAGTCCGAATAATCGGGCTCTTGTCAAACTGCGCCATGCTTGAGCATTGTACTTATGTTCTAGCAAGGAGTACGCTCTAAAATAGGAACTTTAACAGAGGGAAGTGATGGCAGTCGAACACGACACCGAAAAAGAGAAATCTTCTTCAAACAAGAAAGTCTCCGTTTCGTATATTTCAGATGATGAGTCTGCCGCACAGCGTCGCAATGCGGCTATTAAAAGTAGCCAAGAATATCAACGAGAAGTTGCTAAACAGCGATCGAATCGCCTTCTGACACAAGATTTACTTGATAGGTATCAAAAGAAAGTCAACCGCCCTCTAACAGTAAAAGAAGCGATGCTTATTAAAGGTGTTGTTGCTGGCAAAACAAAGCGCCAAGCAGCAAAAGACGCTGGCTATGCAGGTAGTGACACTGTAGTAAGCGTCACGGCTAGCCAAGTCCTTAATAAACCTAATGTTAAGGCTGCAATGCAGGCCGCCCTCGAACAAGCAGGCGTAACAGTCGAGGGTGTTGCAGTAATTATTGCCGACGGTATGAAAGCAGAGCGTACCGTTATCTCGGGCGTTGGCGACAATGCAATTATCGAAAAAACTCCAGATCATAATGTCCGAATTGCTGCAGGCAAAATGGCTGCAAAATACCTTGGCGTCGAAGATAAAGACGACGATGGCTCTAAAGGCACCAACATATTCAATTTTTTCAATAACAATAATTTCAATAGCAAGAGCTATGTAAGTGACGATGCTTCGGATAGAGAGATTATAGATCTGGATGAATCTGACATGGTTACCAGTAAGGAGCCAGAATCATGACCCCACAACACAACCCCCTCTCTAATGAGGATGAGAAGATAAACAACATTCTTACCAACTACGAGTGGCAAATATTAAACATGTCAGGTGATGATACTGGTGAGAAGCATCGAGCCGAAGCCGCTGCTGCCATTGGGTTACTGATAGATAAAGCAAAAGAAGAATCTGCTGCCAATTCGCAGTTCAACCTAATGGCTGAACTCCAGACAAAGATGATGCCTTTGATGGTTCACACAACCCAAGCAGGCTTTCCAGAAATGACCGCCGAGATACTTAAAGAGATTTGGAGCTGGAGAAGTGAAAAGTTCAATGAGGCTTCTGAGGTTGTTTTAAAAGGAGATAAGCAATGAATGATCCAAAGAGATTCCAGACATATGTCGGCCTCCAGCCTAACGGTAAGTATTGGTCAGCCCGTATTGCATATCAGGCCAAGCAGATATTTGGTGATGTCGCCCGAACAGAAGCAGAAGCACTGAAGAAGCTCAAAAAGGCACTAGAAGAATTTGAAGCAGATGAGAGGTATAAGCATGAATGAGTTGAGAGAAACCCTACTTGAATCACTAGACGGCTGGCGATTCGATCAGAACTGGATAGCCTCAAGAGTAGAGGACTTTCCCGAGCATAAGGATGCGGGGTGTGGATGTGGTGTTTGTCAGAAGATGGACGGTTTGAACGGTCTTGCCGTCGATTCATTCCTAGATGCTGTATTACAGGCACTACCAAAGGGCGGTCAAGTCCCCGAAGACATCAGGGAGCATAAGAACCGCAAAATACTCTCTGCTGTCTATAAGAACGGTTGGAGCGACTGCGACAAGGAGGTATACCGCATCCTCAAAGCCGCTAAATCACAGGAGACTAAGTAATGAGTGATAACTACTACGATAATCTTTTCGTTCTAAACAAGGATATACCTGGTTTTGAAGTGGGGACAATCTTCCAAAAAAGAGTCCACGATAAAGAACGAGATCTTGGAAATCCAATGAATGGCTACCTCACAAACATTTGGATTGAGGGAGATTGCCAGGACTCAAAAGACTATATCGGTTGGGCAGGAGAGACCCACATATTCCCTGGACAGTTGTCTGAAAACGAAGAGTGGTTCACACCTGTACAGATGATTAGCAAGCGAGATCGTCCAAAGGTTCACGAAGTAAACGGCTTGTTGTTCGAGGAGAGATCATGACTAACAACCTACCAACTCCAACAATAGAAGAAATACTACTAGAGCACAGAGATGCGGTAAACAGAGGGGCTAGTATTAACGGCCTTAACGAAGCTCTCTCCCAACTAAACCGTATCATAGCCCTCAAGGAGCAACTAGCTTTTGAAGCTGGTGTCGAGTTCATCAACGTAAAGGCAATAGAGCGGGATGCTCGGATTGATGAATTAAATAATGCACTTGAAGTTAAGAGGGGTGACAGTGAGTATGTCAGCGTTTTATATCTTGATAGGCGCCTCACCGAACTACAAACCCAACTAAAAGCAGAGGATATATGACCAAGACAATAGATAACGAGCTAGATAAGAAGCTGGACGAAGTGCTGGACTATATGGGTTCGCAGTACTTCCCCGCGCACGAATATCCAGTATCTTTTGAACCTCAGAATATTGAGCTGCGTCGTGAAGCGCGTAAGCAGATCAAACAAGCTTGTCAAGATGCTGGATGGATGTCCTCAGAGGACAAAGCCAAAGTACAGTCCCTATTAAACGCTCTGGCGAACTTTGCTAATGCAACAGCGCAATTGCCAAAAACTGTCAGTATAGTTCCTATTGGTTACATGACCGACCAAGAGTTTTTCGATCGATTTATGGATATAGAGATCCCCTGGTACTATCACAATCAAAAGACAAAAGAGCGGTTCCTAAAACAGGCAGATGTGCAGGAAGCCGCCAAGAAAGCAGCGGGGCTGGAGGATAAGGAATGATATTACCTTTCATGGGACGCATCAAGCACAACCAAACTATCCACTTTTTACTAACTACTTTTGGAGATGAGCGATTTGAGCAGCTGATACGGAAAGAAGTCATAGCTGAAATGAATAAAGAATGGAAAGCTCGACAAAAAGCTAGAAAAAAGATGGACTTATGCTCTTGTGGAAACCGTATCGATAGAAACTTTAAACACTTAGGGCTGTAACATGACATACGTAAAAGGTGATGCATTCATAGGATCTAACAATTACGAGGGTGTCACAGCCATCATGCTCCCTCATTCTTGTGATGAATGGATAATCGGTGGTGCTGATGCTGCCCGACAACTCATAGAAGACTTGCAAGCACTAATACCAGAAATGGAAGAAATACAGGCGGCTGAGTCATGACTAACCAACAAATCCTAGAAAAAGCCATACAGAAGGCTCTGGATGGTGGGTGGCGTTCTACCTTTGCTTCCACCGTCATTGACTGGGCTGTAAGATCGGACGGATCTAGCGGTATTGATGATCTATGCATTGAGCGATCCGTAGAGGGTAGAATCCTATATCGTATATTTCCTGAGCAGGTCATATACGATCACGACTTCGCTAAGGCCTTTTTTGGTGACATTAATGCTGACTTTGGTATGGTCTGGTATACAATCAAGAGTTCGAAAGAGGCGACATCTGTTGCATGGGCTTCAGGACAACAACCAGCATGGAAAAAGCATCTCCAGCAGATGGTCATCTCAGACGACCCTATTAAGTACCTCGGGGATAACTTATGAGTAACTTTACCATTACACCAGAGCAGATAGCTAGTCTACCAGTGATAGGGTTAACATCATCCGAAATATTTGACATGATCCGGAGTGATAAGCAATCTAAAAAACTACTTTCAGCACATGAGTATCCAGTGACAAGCCTCAGGGTAAATTTACTCGATGGTGAGCTTTTTACAGATGGCAGTCACAGATATGTAGAGGTATCTTCATGATCGTTGATTACAAACGGTTTATCGAAGAGAACTTCACTATCACAACCACTGATGGTAGGATTGTTCCTTTTGTCTTTAACAGTATCCAGAACCACTATTACGATTTGGTTATAAATGATTATGGTCCTGAGCTACGTGGTGTACGAGAAAATATCCTCAAGTCTCGACGACTTGGCTTTAGCTCTATCATTGATGCTATATTTATGACCGATTTTATCCTAGGTGAATCAGGCGATATCCCACTGACAAACTCGGATGTCTATTCATACAAGCAGAAAGACACCACCGCACTATTTAACCGTGTGAATCAGTTTCTAGACAGCTGGCTACTAAAGTCACAAGGTGGCAATTACGCCGATTTTGAACATCGTAGGGCGTTACCTGCACTTCGCAAGCAGTTCCTACAGACAGATGCAAAGGGAACGCTTATTATGGGGGCTCATGGCTCTGAATATCACTGCTTGACCGCAGGCGCAAAGGTATCAGGACGTGGTGGTACGAAGCAGAATATTCACTGGTCTGAGGTTGCCTTTTATAGTAACACCCCAATTCTTGATGCCAGGCAACTTGTTGCAGGCGCAGAAGAGCAGGTATCTGCAGGTGTTGGTAAGATATTCCGCGAGACAACAGGCAACGTGTCGGAGGATTTTTTCGGTGAGGAATATGAGCTAGGCAAGAGTGGAACATCCGATTTTAAGTCTCGATTCCTCGCATGGCATTTGATGGATATATATCGCACTAAAGCACCTGATGGATGGCAACCTCCCCTCTACTACAACGGTATACGAGCAGAATTCGGCGTGACAGTTGACCAGTGTTATTGGCATTTCCTAAAGACACGAGGTTTAAGATCGAAAATCCGCCTACGTGAATACCCAACGATTGATACTGAAGCATTCCTATACGGTGGTGATCCGTTCTTTGACGAGGACGCATTGCTACTGCATATGAATGCAGTTAAGAAACCAATGAAGGAGGCAGACTATGTCCTCGGTCTTTCGACTACATAGACCCCTCGAGAGAGGCGAGTTTATCGTCGTGTTCTTAGATACCGCTCAAGGTGGTACGGACAAAAACTTTGCTCAGTTTATGAGTAAAACTCGATTGGATATTCCTTTGACGATGTCCAGGCATGGAGTCGCAGCCGAAGCAACACCCCTCCTTCATCAGGCCTTAGAGTGGATCTACGATCAAACAGGCGTAAGACCCGTTGTAGCGATTGAGCGTCAGAACGGTGGTGCTTCCGAAATGCACAACCTCATGATGTTGAATCGTAACGGCAAATATACCCTGTATCGATATATGGATCCAACAACGGGAAAACGCACGGATAAGCTTGGTTGGGATACGAACGAAACATCCCGAGCCAAAATGATCGGTGAGTGGAAAATAGCTTTTGAAAGGAGCCAGATCAAGGTTTATGACGAGGAAACAGTAAAACAACATAAGACCTTCATAACAAACAAACGAGGCAAGCCAGAAGCAGCATCTAATACGCATGACGATGGGGTACTCTCCTGTGCCGGTGCATACCAGCTGTTTCTGACAGAAAACCCAGAGATACAGAGCTCAGGTGAAACAACATCTGGCGATATGTCATCACTGATTTATTAGGGGAGTCTATGGACGAAGAAGAAAAAGTTAAATTCGGGGCTGAGTCGACCGTTACTCATGATGGTGATGTGACTAAAAGTACCCGCCTAGAGCGACATAATGGCGGTGATATGCGTCATTTGAGTATCCGAGAGGAAAGTATACGCATCGACGACAAGAAACAAGTGCTTGAGAAGGTTATGGACGGCTTTGGCAAGTTTCTGCGCGGCGAGATCGTAGGATTCAGCGTTGATGCAACGATCTACGAGCCAAAGACGCTACAGACAAAGCGGATATTGGTGAAGACAATTAAATTATTGCCGAAAGCGCTATAGGCTATAAAAATGCCAGATGATCCGAGGAATAATTGGCCATACATCGTGGCGGGAATCTGCGGCGGTACGCTTATGACTCTCGCGTTTATGATGACGGTAATAGTAACACTAAAGAAATAGGAGATGGGATGTCCACGAACATTAAACCACTAGGTTCACGCGTTGTTGCGGTGCCTGTAGAACCTGCGAAAAAGACTAACTCAGGCTTACTGATGCTGAATAATAGCGTAGACCAGAAAGTTTTGGCAACTGTTGAGGCTGTTGGTCCACAAGTCAAAGAAATTAAGACGGGTGATCAGATTATTTACAAAGAATATGCCACCACTGAATTAACACTTGATAAAGTCATCTACCTACTCGTGGATGAAGAAGATGTATTAGCAACACTACCTAAGGAGGATACGAAATAATGGAAGATCCAGCGAAACACCTGACCGAAGAAGAAGCCTTGGAACAAGCGAGGCAAGATGGCATCGAGTTTGTCGACAGCTTTAGTTTTGAGGGTAGCGATGAAGTATTTGAAACTCGAGAAGGGGCGGAAGCTGCCGCGAAAGGTAAAAATGTAATCCAAACGAGGACTCGTGTAAATGGCTAAGAAGATATTTTACGATAAAGATGCTCGCGCTCGTGTACTTGGTGGTGCAAAGGTACTATTTGATGCGGTCAAGAGTACTTATGGTCCTAATGGCAATAATGTTGTTATTGGACGTGGCTATGGCATCCCTAATGTTACTCACGATGGCGTGACGGTTGCTGAAGCCATTGAAATCCCGCAAGATGATCCAGAGCAGTTAGGATTCAATGAAGGCGCTCAGTGGATTAAGGAAGCCGCAAAAAAGTTAAATAAAGAAGCTGGTGATGGCACTACGTCTGTTACAGTCCTCACTTATGAACTGATGGTAGCTGCGAACGCATTAATCGCTGCAAATCATAAGCCACAAGACATCCGCAGAGGGCTAGAAAAGGCTTCTCTCGAAGCTCTGGCAATCATTGATAGTCTTGCTGAGCCCATTGAAAACAGGTTGAGTCGTATTGAGGAGGTTGCTACTATTTCTGCGGGCGACTCTGTTATAGGCAAAAAGGTCGCAGAAGTTATTGGCAAGGTCGGTGGTGATGGGGTTGTCACGGTTGAGCCAGGACAATCGCAAGAGATAGAAGCCGAGATTGTTGAAGGTTACTCATTTGATCGTGGATTTGCAAGTCCATTCTTTATTACAGATGATTCAACTCAGCAGGCAGTTCTAGAAAAGCCGGTCATCTTTGTATCAACAAAAAAGTTCCATACAGCGAGTGATATCGCTCCTGTTATTGAAAAATGTGCTGATGGCAATCAAAAAAACATCGTTCTCATTGCCGACGAGCTCGATGGTGATGCACTTGGGCTGCTGATCCTTAACCACCTTAAGACACCGCTCAACATCATCGTTGTGAAGGCTCCGTCGTTCGGTGATCGTCGCCTTGATTACATGCAAGATATTGCGACACTGGTCAAAGCGGACTTAATTACTGAGGATCAGGATATTGATGAGGTAGACTTGAGCTTTGCAGGCATGGCTCGTAAGGTAATGGTTGGCAAAGACACGGCAACTATTATCGAGGGCGCTGGCGAACAGTCTGATGTTCGATCTCGTGTTGAGAGTATCCGTCAATTAGCTAAAGAAGCTACAAATGACTTTGATAAGAAGACTCTGACAGCTCGTGCTGCGGCACTTGATGGCAAGGTGGCTATCATCAAAGTTGGTGGCTCGACTGAGACTGAAATCGACGAAAAGAAGTTTCGTGTCGATGATGCAGTTGCAGCGACTCGTGCTTCTCTGGAAGAAGGTATCGTAGCAGGCGGCGGCGTGACCATGCTCGATGTAGCTAAGAAGCTCTCAAGCGATACGGTAGGTCATACTCTGCTCAAAAAAGCTCTAGAGCAACCGTTTCTGCATATTATGGAGAATAATGGCTTAAACGCTCATGCCCTTCTAGCGAAGGTTCAGGAGGCTGATAAGGTCGGTTTTGGCATTGACGTGATGAATCCTGAAGCAGGACTTGTTGACTTGAAGGCTGCGGGCGTTATTGATCCTGCCCGTGTTACTAAGGAAGTAGTGCGTAGTGCGACATCTATTGCTGCAACTGCAGCTACTACTGGAGTGCTTGTCGTAGAGATTCCAGAAAAGAATCAAAACCTTAATGCACTGGATGGTGTTACTCTCTAAAATAAAAAAGATTGTACTATAAATTTTAAAACGTTTGTGGTATAATACAGACACAAAGGCGACATCGTACTAACGAACCGTCCTATACCAGGAGTTCGTTAGTACGGTGTCATTCTCGTTTCTAGATAAGTCACAAATATCTGATGCGTACAAAGAGTCGCAAGAATACATGCGACCTCTTTTTGAGCCGTTCGATGAATATGAGCGACTGGCTCGCAATAAGCCTCACCCGAAGATTCCTGACCATCTGCCGAAGGTTACAGAAGGCACGCTATCAAGTACTATAATCAAGCAACCTCGCCGTGTTATAGACCAGATTGTTAATGGTATTGTGAAGTTTCCCTCAGATGAGGGGCTTGAGCCAGTTTTACAGGCGTTACTCGAAAACGTTATCATTCCAAAAGCAAAAACTGGTGGTGACGTACTGCAAAAGAGCTGGCAGTCGACACAAAATGTACTCACTTACGGATCACAGCCAATTCTAGCGTTCTACACTCGTCACGGACGTTATTTTGGTGCCGATATGAAGCTTCCTTATGCAAAGAATGTCTATCTTGAGAAGTATCAACTAGCGGCAAATGACTCTAATCTCCTGTTTCTTGATCAATGGTGGGTTCGTTCAACAGTGCTTGCAATTGTTGAGCAGGAGAAGAAGCTAGAGCAGAACTCAAAGGAGCGTGGCGATGCGATTCCCTACAAGAGTACCTATGATTTAAAGAAATTATCTGACCTTGCCAATAAAGGCGAGTCATCGAAGTCTGAAGAAACAAAAACACCCGCGGAGAAAGAGCGAGGTGGTGAGTCTGGCGGCTATCTTGTCACGACGGCATTTCAGGCGGGGGAAGGTGCTGAATTTTATACATTTCTCCCTGATATGGAAGACGCGTTGGTACGTACAAAGGTAAATCCTGATTTACGTGGCAAAATGCCTATTACTTATCAATTCCACACAGTTGATGGTGGAAATCCACTCGGCCGTGGCGCTCCTGAGCATTCGGGTCCGATGCAAAATATGATTGATTCATTCTTACAGATGACACAGTACAACCTTGCACTGCGTAACGCTCCACCGCTCAAGAAGTTTGGGCAACTTGATAACTCAAAGATAAAGATTCGTCCCGACTGGATCATTGAAATGGGCGAAAAGGGTACAACCGACATCGTCGCTATGGATATCGCACCTCAGGGTGGCTCAGATTTCCAGAACAACTATGGAGTTATGAAGGGTATCCTTTTGACTGGTACAAACGGAATGGATACATCCATCAGCTCAGAAGCGGGCAATCCAGGTTATTCCAAGACTCAAGCAGGCGTGAAGAATATGGAGCATATTCTCGGTGTTGATGACAACTACATCCGCAAGCAATACGAGACGGCATGGGGTGATGTCCTTGAGGACTGTATAAACATTCAAGTAGCTGAAGGCCGTGGCAAAGAAGAGCTGATTCTTGAAAAAGAACAAATCGATAAACTATCCGCAATCTATCCTGAGGTGAAAGAAAACGGCGGCCGCCTTAATGTCATTTACGACAAGATCGAAGAAGGCGTTACGTTTGAGGTCGACCTTGGTACATCTGCAGGCGAAGACGCGCAGAACCAGATCGAGATTCTCGATGGCCTTGTCGAACGTTATCAGAGTAATCCAGAGCTACAGACGCGCCTCGATGAAGAGGGTTATGATTTTAGCCTCGGTGAGACGTTTGACCGTATTGTCAAGAAGTCTGGTGTTCAAGATCCTGAAAAGCTTATTCATAAGATGACCGAAGAGGAGGTCGCTCAGCGTGATGCGGAACAGGCGCAGCAAGCAGCAATGCAGGCAGGCGCTGACCCAAATGCTGCAGCAGTTGATGGAATACCTCCAACCGAAACCGTACCACCTGAAGGCCAGGCACCTAGTGTGGATGGTGTTAACTCGTTGGATCTTAGCGAGCTTGAGAAGGTTCTGAGTCCTGAGCAACTTGACGCAGCCTTATCTATGCTCGAAGACCCGAATGCAGACCCAGAGGCAATTCTTGATCAGTTAGGGATAGGAGGTTAGTATGGGCGCTGGTTTAGATTATCAAGGTGATAATGTGCCGGACAATTTTTACGTTCCGGTTCCTTCACAAGAACAGGTGGAAGCTGATGCACTAGAGCGCTCACTCCATGTATTGCAAATGCCTCTCGTAGAGGAGTTCCTGGCCGATGTACAAGACCTTTTAGATACTGCTGAAAATATCCGGAATATCAACCTCGATAGCCGCGTCAACCCAAGAGTGCAGATATATGGTATGCAAATGGCATCTGAACTATTGACGCCATTAAAAAAGAAATATGCCGAAAGGCTAAAGCGAGCACAAGATGCACTCAATGCGCCGATTGAGGAGCCTATGGCATGAGTGAAACACCGGAACAAGAGGAAAAACTACTCACCCCAGAGGATGTAAAAGGTGATGGCTTTGGTCATACCGACTGGGTACAGCCAGTTCGTGATAACAACCTGAATATCACTAAAGTTGGCGGGCTAGAGATTTATCACCGTTGGATGCAATACGGTAATCAGGCCGTTTGTGACGGTGCAGGACACGCTAAACACGCCACCATTCTACACCCGATGGAAATGATCATCAAAGACGAGGAGGGCTACAAGATCGTACCCGTACCAGTACTGGCCTGAGGTGGCATCCATTCTCTGCATTGTGCCCATCCGATGCAGAGAATGGAGTTTATCTCAAACTCTCGGAACCGACCACCGCAAGTGTCGTAAATATAAGGAGGTAGTATGCCAGAACTTAACTCGGCAACATCAGACGTAAGTACAGGATCGGAGGCAACTTCGACCCCAGCAGAGACGCAAGCCCCTGCCGCCAGTGATTCGTCATCACAGGAAACAACAGAGCTTGAAGTGGTGCATGACGGCGCTCCAGTCGACATACCTATGTATGACGAAGTGAGTGACGACACGCAGGGCGCGGAAGCAACGGAGGATCAATCTAAGGAAGAGGCAGCTGACAATTCCAAGGATGAAGCCGATGAAACGAAATCCAAAGACCAACCACGAGAGGAAAAGAAACGCGGAGAAAATGCTCGAGTACGCGACCTCGTCGCACGTGAGAAGGTGTACAAAGACATTATTAAAGGTCTGAACCCTGATTACGATGTCGATGCTGCTATACGTAACGGTGTATTGCCTGCAGACGCACGTCTGGATGCAATGGAGCACGATCATGCTAGGGATAGCCTCTCTAGGAATATCGCTGAGCTCAATACTGATTACCAGCAGCAAGCCGATGAACTATCTGATAAATATCCGTACATGGATGGAAGCCGTGAAGACCGAACAGAAGCAGAAGTCAAAGCGGCCAACGACATGATGGATCTATGGTTCCAAGCAGCAAACCCCGTATTTGTAGCCGGTAAGGATGGAAAGCCCGTCATGGACGGATCTGGAAATCTCTTACTCCAAAGCTCAAATGTTCCTCTTTTCGACTTTGTAGATAAAATTGAGACCCATATAGCTGAACGTGTCGCAACAGCGACTACGGAGGCTGAAAATAGGGGTCAAATAAATGCGGAACGTAAGTTATCAGCGGTTGAAGTCCCGACCACACCGCGAGCGCCATCGACAGATAGGTCTAATGACGCATCGCTATCTGCGGCAGATTATGCGGCGAAGCACGGACTCAAAGTTACTTAATGACCGTTCCGTGGGCACAGCCCCGGAAAGAAGACTAAAATGTCAGCACAAACAACTAGTACATTAAGCCCAGAGGTAGGTGTCTATTACGAGAAAAACTTCCTCGAGCGAGCTATGTACGAGCTCATATTTGAGCAAGGTGCACAAAAACGAAAACAACCAGCAAACGGTGGTACATCAGTACGGTTTACGAGGTACACCCCTCTTGCGACCGTCACAACTGCTTTGACAGAAGGTACTAACCCTGCCGAAGTAAACCTTACCGCCACCAACGTTACAGCGACACTCGCTGAATATGGTACAACGGTAAAAATTAGCCGATTCCTGACACTGACAGGTATCGACGCAAACAACGATGAGAAGATCTCTCTTGTTGGACAAAACATGGGTGAAACACTTGATGAATTAGCTCGTAACGAGCTATTTACTGGTGGTAGCGTATTGTTCGCGAATAGCAAGTCATCTCTTGCTAACATCGCAGCAACTGACGTTTTGAAAGTCATTGACATTCAAAAATCAGTACGAACCCTAAAAACAAACAAAGCACGTCGTTACTCAGGAATCGCTCCATGGCTCGGTAAAGTGAGCCCTAACACGAGCTTTGACCTGCAGCAAGACACAACTTGGATTAACGCTGATACCTATGATAATGGCGCCAAGAACTTGTATAACGGCGAGCTCGGTAAAATGGCAGGTGTTCGCTTGATCGAATCACCAAATGCGAAGACGGAGGCTTCTACAACAACTGTATATAGCAACTTCTTCCATGGCGATCAGGCGTTCGGTTGTACTGAACTTGAAGGCGACGGACGTAAGTTATATATCATCCCTAATACGAAGATTGACTCCGGCAACCCTGCTGGTCGTTTCTCAACCGTATCATGGGCAGCAGCTTACGTTGTGAAGACGCTCAACGGTTCATGGATCGTTAACCTGAAGACCGGTGCATCTGCCTAATCCTAGGCAGTGCACAAAGTGGGGGTGATGGGCGCCTCTCCTAGTAAAGTAAACGGAGATCCATATGGGACGAGCAAAGGATGCGGCTAAAAAGGTCGTGAGTAGAGTTACGAAGAAACCTGTAGTAAGAAGGCAAGCTGCCAAGAAGACTGTCGATCGTTCATTCGGTGCGACTGTACTGCGTGAATATGATAGCGGCATGCCATTCGCAGACATTGCTGAAAAGCATGATGTCAAGATTGAAAAGGTACAGGCAATCGTTGAAGCTGACCAAGCTAAAAACGTAACAGAATAATAGGAGATTGTGATGGGTCAACCCGAAAATAGTCAGTCGACAACTATCCCTGTAAAAACAGCGGATGAAACACAAACACTTCCCCTAGAAACACAAGTAGAGACAGAGGTACAGCTCACATCAGAGCAGATTGCGGAGGCTAAAGAGCAGGCACTCCTGGAAGCAATATACGCTGATGTAGACAAGGGTAAGAACCCTTTTGAAATAGCTGTTGCCCACAACATTGTTGATCAGCAAAAGATATTAGAGATTTCAATCAGACGGCATTACCAATGCGGACGTGGATCGATTCAGGACTACGCACGCATTTATAATCTGACCGTCCAGGCGGTACTCAGCATATTGGAACAGGATGAAGGTCAAACCGTGACGCTTCTTGGCGATCAAATAGATAGCGAAGAAGTCGGTATGGATATACCATTAAACACTGGTACGAAAATTAAAATCCCTTACGATCTGAGTTAGTATGCAACTATCGTTACGATACGGTAAGCATGTCACTGACAGGCTGATTACTCTAAAGCGGTTCAAACAAGTGATGGTCCAGGTTGGACGATCCAAAGTGAGCAAACAGCACGCGTATGTAAACTACAAGAAGGTTAAGGCGCAGCTGAATGACACGAAGTTAATGGATTTACGAAGACGGTTCCTGCTAGCTGTAAAGGCAGAAGATGTAACCCTTGAGTGGAAGATAGGCAACCAAATAAAAGCCTATCTGGGAGAACCACTACTGATAAATCCCAACTGGCAGAAGTAGCACGAAAGTGCTACTCTGTTTTTATGGATATGATGATGTATGTACTAATAGCTGCACTCAGTGCAGCTATTTTGTTAGGCGCGAGAAATGCCATTGATGATTCACGTGGTCCAGATGGAACAGAACTTATGCTCATGCGGTGGACTATGATCGCCGTGTGTTTACTCTCGCTTGTTTGTGGATACTTTTTCGCGAAGCACTTTTACTCAGAGGTTATCTATTATGGGGGTATGCTCGTATTTCTACTATTCTTTGCAGCTACTTGGAATACAAAGTCGAATCGAGAAAAGAAGAAAAAACAATAGCAGAATAAAAGCATTTGTGGTATAATGCAACACATAAGAGACACTGAATAGTAGCCGAATCAGGCACTATCGGCCACCGTAAGAAGCGGGTCCGGCGACTCACTGAGAGAGTTAAAGTGACCGTCAATCTTATCGGTACTACTACTCATTCACCCTAAACTGGGACTGCGTAATAGGGACGAAACTATCGTAACTATTAAAAATTCGGGGAACTTTTAACGGTTTCAATACAGCTGACAGAAATGCTGTACGACAATATTGTCTTTGATTCCAAAGCCAACATAATCGTAGCTTGGATTTAGTAAGGCGGCACGATGTTTAGGGCTGTTCATCCAAGCTTTCATGATGTCACCGGATGTATTTTGAGCTGGATCCATTTTGGCAATATTTTCGCTAACCTTTATACACTCATGAGGCTCCACATACTTTAAAACTCTTGATACATTATGCTCATTTGTATTCGGTATGATGTGGGCAAAGTAATCTTTAGCCACCATATCGTCGGCAGCTTCTTGTGCAGATGTATCTAGTCGTGAATCGTGTGATAACGGGGGAATGCCTCTAGATGTGCGCTCCTTGTTTGTTAGGAGAAGCAAAGTCTCTATGGTTGGCTTATCGACAATAGTACTTGAGCGAGTCTGCGTCATACCATGTGATGAGCTGTATATGAACGCAGTCGAGAGTGCGACAAGGCAGACGATACCAAATAAAGACAAGAAGCCTGCAATCACTAGTGCTATTCTCAGGCTGCTTTTCATGGTCGTTATTATACTCTAACAGATTGAAATTGTCAATGGTTCCCCACTGTGAGGAAAAAGATTATGCCTAATATATTTGGATGGAACTTCGACTTAATTCCAGGAGTGAACGTCACAAAAAGCTTGAATGATGCGAGAGCGGCTGGTAAGAGTAACTTCGGTGCAGATGCTGTCTCTACTGCGCTAAATATAGCAAGCCCAGACTATGATGTGATTCCTGGCCTAGATATCAATAAGCATCCATCGACAACTTCTACTTCGAGACCACCAGTACAGCCGGGGAATGATGAACTTGATACTTCCCAGCAAATCGCTGATGGTGGCTATGGTGGTACTGGTGGGTCTAGCGCAGCCTCTGCTGTGGCAAAGTCGTTCTATGACGCTGGTATTAGTAATATTGATGCGTTGATTGCAAGTCTACCATCTCGTGAAGCGAGTGCACTGTCAGCACTTATGAACAGCTATTTGCAAACGAAGGGTCGCCAAGATGTTGAATATGGCGATAATCAAGCGGACTTTAATAAGAATATCGACAAAGTGACTCGGGATGATGCTCGTAAGAAAACACAGATTGACACGAATGTACGCAATGATACAAGCAACCTCATGAGACTACTCGGCTCCCGTGGTGCTGGTAGCTCCAGTGCATCGAAAGAGGTTGTACCACGACAAGTTGCGCAAAAGGGTGCTTCTGAACGTTCTGACGCGTCACAAGTAACCGCAGACAACATGGACGAACTAAACACCAATTTCAATCGCTATGACCGCGAATGGAAGCAGCGGCGTGCAGACACCGATACAGATTACCAAAACAACCAAAGGGATATCAGTTCGCAGTTTGCTCAGCAGGGTATTGACGCTCGCCAGAAGCGTATGGAGCTTGATTCAAACCGTGCCGCCGCCAGTGGAGGCGATGCAGGTGCAATTGCTCGTGCCTCGTCTAGTGCGGGTGAGATCAATACTCTTCAGCAAAAAATCAACGACCTCGCCGCTCGTGCTGCTGGCCGTACGATTACAAATCAGGATCTTGCTATGCAGTCATCTCAGCAAAAAGCCTTTAACGATCCAACAAACACCTCAACGGCTCAAAACGGCGGCGTAGCAGATGATAGCTCGGCTTACTATGATCCAACTATACAGAAGAAGACAGACGACGACCTGTTAAAAGAGTTGTTCGGAATCTAATAGTAAAGGTAATGGGGCGGTGATTGAGCCGCCCCTTGGAGACGCGAATGAGTCTTTGGGACGATATACGAAAAAAAGCTATGGGCGTAGTCGCTCAGGTGAACCCTTTTGACGGTGGCCAGACATATGATTCAGTAGTAAACAATAAGCCAGTACAGCAGGCTCAGCCTACGGTCGTTAAGAACGCTATTAAGCGCTCTCCTGCAGTGCAGGTATCGGCACCAAAGATATCTACTGCTAGTACGCCAAAACTTGGGATACCGTCTATGAACTCGTTTACTAGCTCTACTCCGGATGTTGTAAAGCAGGCAAATCCCACAACTGGTACTATACAACAAAGACCAGCTACTCAACCAGTAGTGAGGTCGCAACCAAAGCCTATAGTCTCAAGACCACCGGTGCAGCCAGTCACTCCTCGTCCGTTTAGTGGTCCAAAGCTCGGGGTCCCCACAATCCTGAATAACAAACTGCCTACGGGTCAACCATCTATGGCGTCTCCTGCGCAGCCGAAGCCGGCTCCTGTAGTTCCATCTCGCCCAGTTGTTGACCCTCGGGTTCAGCAGAGACAGACGATTGACGACATTATGTCTAAAACTGATAATTCACCATTTCCGACCCTCGGTGGTCGATCTTTTCGTAGTTATAAGGATCAATACAATTCACTCGATGCGATGAATCAACGTAAGGAGCGTCAGCGCCTAACTGATCTTGCCTCGTTGAAACTCAATGATGACAATTATGGCCAGAAGCAAGCTCGCGAAGAAGCACGAACAGCATTGGCGGTACTGGGTCAATATGGTCAGGATAAATATGACCTAAGCACCCTTGCTGACGATGCGGTGAATCTAGTCCCTAATATCGTAAAAGGCACTGTGGATACATACGGACGTGTTGTAAGGGCTCAAGGTCGTGTACTCGACGAGCTGACAACCGGCAAAGCACGAGGAGGTATAGAAGACAGAACAAACAATATTAACAAGCTCAACCAGCAACGAAACCAGATACTTCAGCAGGATCCAACCTTTAATTTAACCGGTAAAATGTCGCTGATCTCTCAGACAAGGTATGCCGCTCTGACTAAAGAAATTGAGAAGCAGCAAACTATACTCAATGACGCACAGCAAGCAGACTACGATACAACTGATCCTACAAAATATGCTGGTGCTGGTGCATCGGTTATATTGGACGCCCTGACGGCCGGTGCTGCTGGCAATATCCCAAAGATTATAAAAGGAACGGGCTCTACTGGCGTGAGGGGTGCCGAGGCAATTTTAAACCCCCAGAACATTAAACAAGGCCTTATGTCTGGTGCAGCATTAGGTACCGGCTATGGTGCGAGTGGCGTTTTGCAAGATAAAGGTGCAGAGGCAACACCGCAAGACCTCGTGGCAGGCATGGCAACAGGAGCCTTGGGCGGTATAGCCACAGCTGGTGTAGCAAGTGGGCTTAGCCGTATGCTCCAACGCCTGCCAAGAGAAGTGAAAAACAGGGCTCTTATAAATGCCGCTGACGGTACTGAGCCTGTTACGGTGAATACGAAAGATCTTACTGCTTATGAGGGTGCTCCAGACAGAGGACGTGTTGAAGAATATAAAGCTCGTATAGAAAACGGCGGCCAGATTGAGCCGCTCATACTGATGCGGGACGAGAATGGCAATCTATCGGTAGAAGACGGAAAGCACCGTCTGCAGGCAATGAATGAGCTTGGTGTCAAGCAAGCGCCTGCTTATGTTGTGACTCCTGAGCGACTCAAGCAAGTTATCGGCGAGACTTCCGCCGCAATGCCGGAAAACGCAACCATAGATATACCCACGCCCAAGCGGAGCGCTTTGG
This sequence comes from uncultured Candidatus Saccharibacteria bacterium, assembly GCA_964480675.1. Taxonomy (GTDB): domain Bacteria; phylum Patescibacteriota; class Saccharimonadia; order Saccharimonadales; family Saccharimonadaceae; genus UBA2112. Next base: position 120,360 of record CAYZPD010000002.1, on the reverse strand, counting down.
AGGAAATGCCCGTTTCATCATCCAATCATCGAATCGCTTCATCTGATAGAAGTATAACACCATCACAAGCAGACGTAACTATGCAGGCTCATGAGATCATGAAACGCTCTGACGATGCCTATAAAGCTGTTGCAGCACGTGCTGCTGACCTACGAGAGGAGATAGTCGTTGCAAGAGCGAATGGCCACCCAGAAGCCGAAATAAAGGCTCTAGAACAAAAGCATGATGCATTGCAAGAAGGCATGCAGTTACGCAGGGTCCAGAAGCGAAAGGAATTGATGGATGCGGCGAACGACAACGAGCAGCATGTCGCTACGACTCGAGAGCAAATAAAATCAGATAGCGACTTCTTGGCAAAAATAAAAGACATAAACCTCACCGATGAACAAAGGATGGCGCTAATAAACGAAGAGCGTATAAAGCGTGGGCTAGAACCGCTATCTGATGTAAAAGAACAGAGCCGTGTTGGTGAAATGTTTGCGAAGCCACGAGACTCTATAGAAATGACAAAGGGTCATGTGGCAAAAGAAGATATGGGCGTGATCCTATCGGAAACGAAGGATGGCACACATCGACGCCGTTTACTTCGTAATACGAAGAGCGGTGTTGCAGAGGTAATAGTGGAGACCAAACAGCCTGACGGATCCTGGCTGAAATCAAAGGAGCGAGAGCCGGCGATTCGTCACAAGAATGATATATATGCGATCGATAAGCTGGAAGGCGACCCTACGCTTACGGAAGCTGCTGAAAAGGCATCTAAGACCGGTGAGCAGATAGATTTTTATGCTTCAAAGCAATCTGGCGATCCAAACAGCCTATCTTCTGAGATTGTGAAGTTCAACCCAGAAAAGATGATTATAGATGGTGGGTTTGTTCGTGATGCGGAGACAGGAGCACTACTCGGCAATCATATAAAGGTAGACGATACCGGCATTTCTATCAATATCGGTAAGAATATCGTGAATATGGGTGGCATAGTTGGCGATACATCAAAGTGGCGCAATATGAATAAGTGGTCCTACACCATGGATAGAATGCTGGAACTTATGGCACCTAGTAAAGAGGTGTATCAGAACACGCGCAAATTCGTCATTGAACACAAGCAAGCAGCAGAGGCAAAAATGCGTAAGGATCTTGCGAGTTTTCGTACAGACGTTGCAGATTGGCACGATAACCTGCTCAATGAAAAGCCTCAAGGCATCTCTAAAGATGATTTTAAAACGGATATCTTCTACTATGCTGAACGCAAACTAGCGCAGCCGATGGATGCCAAAGGCATAAAAATGAACCAAGACCAGATACTAAATGCAAAATACGGCGCAGAAGTTGCTAGTAAGATTCGGGAGTTTGATAAGTGGGCTCGCGAGCAGTATGACAATATGCTTGATCGTACAAATGAGGTACTACGAGAGTTTGGTCATGATGAGATACCTAAGCGAAAGAACTACATGACCCACCTGCAGGAAGACAGTTTGTGGGATAAGATCGGAATTGGTGAAGATCTCTACCGAGACCTTTCGTCTGGTATAAGTGGCGAGGCGAATATGGGCAATCGCGGCCAATTGCCAGGTACTATTGCAGGTAGAACGGAAAACTTTCGACCAACCAAGAAATATAATCCCTTTCACCAGACCCGACGAGGCACGGCTTCCATGACTGACCCATTTAAGGCTATGGATGCGTATGGTGAAGCGGCGCTATTTAATATCCACATGACAGAATCAGCCGTTCGTGCCCGAAGCTTGGAAGCGGTATTCCGTACAGCAGAAGAGATATTCAATAAAGATACGCTCCAGAAAGTGAGCGAGAACTTACGTCAATCCCTCACCGAAGCACATAAAGGTAGCCGTGGAGACTTGGTAACTGCATTTCAGGAATACGCGAATGCACTGACGGGTAAGTCGCAAAAGCTTGACCGTGTATTGCAAGATGCTGGAACACGAGGAAGGGTAGCTCTAAAGACGGCAAGAGCTCTACAAAAGGTTGCAAGTAATGCCTCGATTATTGGTAACGCAAATACAACTATCTCTCAAGCCTTGAACCTGCCAAACGTCGTCAAAACGAACGGTGTACTCAATACAGTTAAGGGCACGAGCCGCATGGTACAAGACATCGGTTGGAACGGTATGCCAAAGCCAGGCACGCCTGCAGCAGAATCAGACTTCTTGACAGTTCGGTATACAGACGCACAGTCTCGAATTAACCGTACTAAGCTGGAAATAGCCAACCGTAAGATGACAAAAGTGCTCTTTATGGAGCAATTTGAGCGGTCTATGACGGAAAGCACATGGTACGCCTGCTACGAGAAGGCGCTACAGGATAATCTGACAGGCAGAGCTGCTGTAAAAGAGGCTGATCGTATGACTGAACGTATTGTGGGTGGCCGTGGTATCGCCGACCAACCGGAACTCTACCGCAGTACCGTAGGACGTACATTCCTGCAATATACGCTTGAAGTGAATGCTGCTCTAAAAAATTTACGCTATGACAATACTTCACCTGCAACTCTGATGAAATACGCTATAGCAGTTTATACCATGAATAGCATGGTAAAAGGCCTAACCGGACGCGCTCCGTTACCTGACTTCCTAGGAGCGTCAATTGATACTCTTGGTGATTTTACAGATGCGGATAGCTATAAGAGTGACAAGAATCCTAACGGTGAAACTGTTGGAGATAAGTTAAACCAAACGACGCAACGCTTTACGGCTACAGCAGCAAATTTGTCCCCCGTGACAGTTGCGTTTGTTAATAATTTGGCCGATCAGAACACCAAAAAAGCGCTGTTCGGTAAGGATAGCGACCTAGGAAGATATGACAGTACACCCGCTGGTTTTGCTGTTGCAGGGAAGCTATTCCAAGCATTTGATGACCTAAGGAATGGTAAATTTGCCGGAGCCTGGGATAAATCACTTGCTGCGATACCCTATGGTGCTCAAATAAGGAAGTCTGGGCAAGGTGTTGGCACTATGGTGGACGGCTATTCAAAAGACAGTGAGGGCAACGCCGCAGCTAAGGTTGACACATCAAATCCTATGACATGGCTACAGGCGGCACTATTTGGAAAAAACTCGATACCAGAGGTCCGTAAGTACTTCGAGAATAATGCAAATGCTCTTGGTACTAATCAGCAAGCAACCTTTGAGAAGCTAGCAAAAAGCGAAGGCAAACAGTCAGCAATAGACTACCTGTCGGCAATCCAAGGTCAACGTGACGCAAAGAACAGCACGGCTGCAAAAGGTATAGATACTGCAGATATCGATGCAGAAAAGAAGGTAAAAATTGCTCAGGGTGATTGGGTTGAAAAAGATGGAGTTGTTACTGATGCGGAAAGCGGCAATGTTGTTACGAGCTACTATAAGAAGTTAGCGAAAAAAGGTCTAGAGACTGATGATAGGTCTGACGCTACCTACGAGGCGATTCTAAAAGCAAACGACATAAAGACAAAAGGTAGCGGCAAGTTTAAAGAGACAGGCCATACCACCCTCGATAAACTCAATAAGTTGAATAATATTGCTGACGATAAAGCTATCAACGAACAGGCGGTAGCGCTCATAAAGAATATGGGCTCTAGTGATGATGTGCCAAAATGGGCAGTAGTCCGATACCTTAAAGATAATAAAATAGACCAAGCAAAAGCCGTATATGCAACCAAAGCAAGCTATGGTAATGACGTGAAGTTACCTGTCATCCAAGACGAGATAAAGGATATGGATCATAATAAAGTCCTCGAATACCTCACTAATGGCCGAATAAAGTCTATAACTGGCGGTTACTGGGTAACTCAGGGCGTCCTAGCATCGCTACGCGACGAGGGTGCTATTAGCAAAGCTGAATACGCAACACTCAACAAAGCGAAATATGATTCGGATGGCAAGTCAGCCGTCGCTGCATCGGGCGGTAAATCTGGAGGCAAGTCAAAAGTATCTGCTGCAGATTTAGGCAGCCTCACCGCTACTGTCGACATTGAGCAAGCTATCGCGAATATCATCAGTAAGGCATCGAAAAGGTCGTCAGATCGAAAAATATCCTACAAAAAACGCACCTAATGTGGTATAATGTAGGCAACAAGGCGATCGACCGGAACTCAAGGGATCGACTACAGAAGTAGTCTAATCCCCTTGCAGTTCTAAAGTGAATCGCGACGAGTATATAAAGCTCGCTTACCAGGAGGCTACCGGTGAAACCGGTGCTGACTTAGCAGAATCTGACGAGGCATGGATTATCCTTCGAGATAAGGGTAATACTTTGATTGCTGACTGGCAAAATGCTGTTGATGCAGAAAAGCGCCCAATCAACTGGAATAGTCTCTGGGGTAGAGTGACTCTCGTTAGTACTGTATCTGCTACCGACACATTCGCTATAGATACTGCAGTAGTTCGGAAACTCAGTACTGAAGAAGACGGATTTAAGATTAAACTACCTGACGGCCGCTATAAGGTCTTTACGGTTGTTAAGCCTAGTCAGCTCTCTAGGGGTGGTGATTGCGTTGCCCTCGTAGGTGATAACGTCGTTTTTGCCGAGAAATTTGCTATAGACGATCCGTTTATTGGAGCGTCTATTTTGGTTTCTTATTTTGGCTATGCGTCTCTGATGACTGACGCTTCTAGTAAAGTGCCGGTTGATGACCCAATGTGGCTTGTATTCCGTGGTGGCGCGCAGCTCGCGACCCATGACTTTATAAAAAGCTCGAAAGGTCCCCAGTTGCTTAATTTTGCTGACGAACGTATGCAATCGATGATCGCGGCGAATAGTGAGCAAGATGGCAATAACTACGTTGACCATGACGGATGGTCTCCAGACCGAGGCATGCACTAATGGCCTATAAGACTGTACCTCTTGAGAAAGAGCCGCAGATAAAGTCCATATCCCTCCACGACTTACTAAAGGGTCGTCGAACGGATACAGATATTACACGCACCCCTCAGGGTGCTATTGCCATTTCAGATAACGTCCGGCTAACCCAAGACGGTGTCGCAACACCACGGTTCTCCACTGTGCCTTATGGTGTCCAACCACTAGGTACAGTACTTGGCCTTGATGATTTTACGAAGATCGTGAATGGTGTTCCCGAAAGCTGGCTGATTACCGTCCAAGTAGTGGCCGGTGTCGCAGAAGTTTATGTCTCGAAAGACGGAGGCAGCTGGATAAAAGCAGCTGGTAAGACTTACGACACATCAGCTCCTGTGTCTTTCGTACAAGGTGCTGGAAAAGTCCTTGTAATGAACCAGGCAGACACACTGTCGTATATGAGTACGACTTTACTGACGGTGACATCGATGTCTGCATTAGCAGCGCCGTCAGCACCGACTCCTACGCCAACTGGTATGTCTGGATCTGCTATCAACCACAGGTGGCGTATAACGGCAATTAGCACGATTGGTGAGACAAATGCTTCGGTTGCGGGTACTGCATCATCGAGCCAGTCGCGTGACACATGGACGCAATCGGGTGGCACACCAAAGTACTACACATTATCATGGGCTGCTGTTGCTGGTGCTCGAGGTTATGGCATCTACTACGGCACTGAAGCCGGCAAAGAGATATTTTTAGGAGTGGTTCCAGCATCGACGACATCATATGTCGATGATGGCACTGCCATTGCAATCGCTACAAAACCCGCACCTGCTGATAATACGACTCAAGGTCCCAAAGTGGGCGGTGGCTGTAATGTTGCCGGTCAAGTATTCCTCTACCGCGACAAAGATAATCCGTATCGTGTTTGGTTCGGTGGTACGGGTGACGATACATTTGACTTCTCGTCATATAGCGGTGGTGGGTGGATCGATGTTGCCGTTGGGTCTAAGAACGTGCCTATTGTGGTCGTGCCGTTTCGTGACGGTAAGGGTACGCCAATGGCGACTGTCTTTTCAGATAGTACGAGCGGTGCAGGTAAAATCACTCACCTGTCCCTACAGACGCTTAATTATGGTGATTCGGTCATTACCTATATGGCTGCAGATGAAGCAAACGGGCAAGACGGTACATCCTCCCCTGATGGTATCGCCATTGTGAAAGATGCCCTTATGTACCCTTCTGGGCATACGTTTAAGACGACCGGAACAAAACCACAAATCCAGAATATCCTCTCTACGAGCAATATTAGTGACAGTATTCTCCGCGATATGGCGGCTATTAACTATGCGGCGATGAGCGGTGCAAGTGTTGCCATATGGGAAGGACTTGTTTGCTGGGCGTTGCCAGTAGGTAGCGGCCAAAACACACAGATTTACACTCTCGATCTTCTAAGGGGTGGACAATGGATGCTCCCATGGAAGTTCTCTGCTAAGAAGCTAAAAGTCTATGGTTCGAACGACCGCGAACTACATTTCCTGGCTCTTACGTATGACAACAAGATCGTAGAGTTCACCGACACACGCGCAGCAGAAGATAGCGGCACGGGATTCGATACAAAAATTGGATCTGGAAATATCATGATCGAGCCTACAGGTTCGAAATGGATGTATGTTCTCGACGTACTCGTTACCATCATCAATCCTCAAGGTAATCTCACCATTGAATTAAAGGGTAAAACGAAGTCGAAACCCGTAGATGATGTTGCAAGCAAAAACTTCTTACCTCAGCAGACATATGCGGGTTGGGGTGAAGTGATTAACAGTGCCGACATAGGCTGGGGGCACGTTAAGGACAGTGCCGACATAGGCTGGGGAAACATTATCTCAATCCCAACAACATACGGAGCATCACGAGTAACGAAGCGTATCAAGGTCAATAAGGCGATGAATTACATACAGTGGATCGTTAACAGTTTAGGTAAGGGATCCAGCTATGAGCTGTCGGATGTAGTGATTCGATACGTAGATATAGGCGTTGTCATAACTGAGGAAATGAGGAGGTAAATCATGCCAATTACGGACAAAGTTACAAAAGCTAACAATGGTGTACTGGCGCTTCCTGCGACACTCGCCACTAATAAAGGTACTGGCGTTACAACGGCAGACCTCAACGCGAACACAGGATGGCCACAAGATTCAACAGACGGTCCGGTACACTTTGCGCTGTTCAAGGTTGATGTAGGTACCAATACACTTGTGTCTGGTACGCTTACTTTTTGGAAAGCTACTCTCTCGGGTAACACACTCTCAAATATGCAGCTAACCGGAGGTCTGAACCAGAACTATGTCATAGGAGACTCTGCACTCATAACGAGCACGCCAGGCTATATAAACGACCTAGTCGATGCTTTTCTTACCCAGCACACAAGAACGGGTGCCCATAAAGACATCACTGCGACCTCCCTTACTACAACTGGCGATGTGAGTGTTGGTGGTAATCAAACAACCACCGGCAACATGACCATCAACGGTACGCTAACAGTAGCAGGATCTAGTAGTGCGGGTGGATGGACGCCTATATCTGGAACGATCACCTCCGTCACCTACAACGGTAACGGTAGCTACACTCTTGGAACTTCAGCGGATAATACCGCCTCTATACCAGTAGGTGCCAAGGGTCGTTCTGCTCGTACAGTTGCAGCTCCGGTGCAGTGTGCGCTGTTCAATGGATCAAATAATTATTTAAGTAAGGCATCTCCAAACGGGATGACATTTACTGATGACTTTGCTGCTGGTAAGTATGTCTATCTCACCTCCTATCCGGCTGTTGGGTTTGCCTATATCTTGCAGTCCCGTATGAATGGTACCTCTGGATGGACACTCTATGTAATGGCAACTGGTCAAATAGTCCTTGAAGCATATAACGGCGGCACGGCCAACTATAGTAACGTAAAGAGCAATCAGTCAGTCCCACTAGGTAGGGTGGTGCATATCGCCGCTCAGTTGGATATGTCAGCCTTTACGGCAACTCCAACTACAAGCTATGTAATGTTCGACGGACAGGACGTACCCGCAACGGTTTCAAGAAGTGGAACAAACCCCACGTCGCTTGTACAGGCCGGCAACTATGAAATCGGTTCACAAAATGGTGGTGTATTCCCTCTCACTGGTAGGATGGCACAACCATTTGTTACAAGCGCAAAAGTCTCTCAGTCTAATATGCGTACTATTTACTCTCAGGGTATTACCCCTTCTGATGTCACGGCACTCAATATGGTGTCTGCGTATACGCTTAGTAACTCACTTACTGATCTAAACACAACGAATAATAATACGCTGACAAACAATAACTCTACAAATATAGCTTACGCCTTTGCTCCTTGGGGTGGACAGGCAGGCGGCTCGATTAGCGCAACATACGATCACTTCACGTATATGGCCGTTACCCCATCAAGCCTTACAGTTCAAGCTGCTAACGGCTGTACGATTCCAACTTCAGGGGGTGTCTCTGCGCTTAGTTATGCTACTGTCTCCTCTCCGTATGGATTCCCAAATCAGAAAGGCAAATTCCAACTACTAACAGTGTTCCGTAATACGGCAGCGCAGGCGTCACCAGGCTTTACTACTTATAATCTTGGCGGCATGCAACTTGTAGCCCCAGTCGGCACCTGGAGGCCTTCCTCAAAAATGACTCTACTGCAAGGCTTTAGCTCCCCGGGTAATCAGCAGATTAGTGTAGCTGTCGCTACTGCGAATAACACGATGACACCTATTGATTACGGTTTGGCGAGCTCACAATATGCGAATATCTCGGCAACAAGCTCAAATATTTTTGCACAAACTCACACAATGCTTGCAACCCAAGATTATATTGTCTCGACCCCAACGACACTCTATGTTAATGAGCAAGCAACTGGAGGCAATAACCTTGAGGTGAGAGGCGATATGGCTGAATGTATTCTTGCGTTGGATAACACGTACATATAAGTCTCTCATGAAAAACGATACCTCAAATCTCAGTCTCAATAATAAAGCACATTTATAGAAAGGAAATATATGGATTTAAGCTTTCTTGGTCCGTCGGCAGCATCCGTAGTTGTAGTATTGCTGTTCTTGAACTACATGTCCAAAAAGGATGCTGCTCAGGCTGTTCGCGATGAAATGGTTGCGGAGGCACTCAAGGCCTTAAAGGAATCAAGCGATAGGGTTGCAAATGCGACTGAGAAGCAGGCGCTAGAGGCCGCTCAGCGTAACGGACATTTAGCCGAGATTGCTGCAGATAACCAAAAAGTAAACTTGAAGGTTCTCAAGGAAATAAAAGGCGCAGTAGTAAAAGGACTGGGAGGTAGAAAATAATGCCGTATCAAATGGTAGAAACGTTCACTAGCGGTAACGCAACACCCGCTGCTCAAGTTGCCCGTGTATTCGGCTTCATTCGTCAAGTATTAGGCTATACGATACATCATTGGGATGATAAGAGTAAGAATCTGACTCCTGAAGGTGTGGTCAGTTGGTTATGTCGCTCTGAGGGCAATACATCAGCTCACTATGTTGTTGATGGTCCCTCTCGTCGTGTATTTTGCCTTGTTAATCCTGCTGATGCGGCTTGGCACTCCGGTAGCGCTCAAGGTAATGCAACGACTATTGGTATAGAACTGAATAATAAAGAAGATGAGGCCACTTATGATGTGGCGGCAGAGCTTATAGCAGATTTACGTGATCCAAACGCCTATGGAGATCAGCCGCTATATAGGCATCGTGACTGGATCTCAACGGCATGTCCTGGCGATTACGACGTAGAGCGTATAGACCGTGTGAGTTATACAAAGGTGACTGGTGTTGCATGGGGTGATGTTCACGATAAAGCTGGTGCTCCGCGTCCAGTCGATCCAGCGCCACCTGTGGTAATTCCGCCAGTGCCAGTAACACCTGTAGAGGCTGAATGGGTCCGTAATATTGAGGATATAGAAGATGTAAAACTTCAGGTACTACTCGCAGACGGTGCGAAGGTGTTTAATCTTAACACGCTAGAACCGCTATCTGATTCGATTATTCCTAAAGGCACATGGGTAGATATAGCTAAAGAAACGACCGTAGGTGGTAAAAAGTTCTATATAAGCAGTTTTGCTGCCACTAGCCTCAAAGCGAACGGCATTCTTGCAAGTGATTTAGGTATCCCCTTAACCCCTCCTAAAGAGGAAAAACCCGAGTGGTTGAAAAATCTGAAAGATATCACCGATAAAGACATGTGGACTCGCTCTACTACACCCGTCTTAAATCTTGCAGATGGCAAGACAGTCAGGATATTGCCGATAAATACGAAAGTTAGAGTAATTGAGTCAACGACTATTCTCGGCCAAAACCTGTTGGTATTGGACGACGAGAAAACATGTATCGAGACAATTTACCTCAGTGACACACCACTGACTGATCCGATGGAAGATATCAAGAAGCGCCTTTCAGCATTGGAAACTGCAATTTCAGTATTCAAGGCACTATGGAAGGTGATCGTTGAGTTTGTAACTAAGCACAAGGAGGTTTGATGGGTACGACAACTATAACTCAGTAATAAAAGCTAATAAGGAGGAAAAGAAATGGAATTAGTATCAGGAGCAGCATTTGTCGCTGCGTCATGTGTTGGAGCTACAGAACTCATCAAACGAGCATTTGCTCATGACATGCAAGGGGCGATTACTATCGTCGCTTGTGCTGCCGTTGGCTTTTTGTCTGGACTAGGAGGTGTATTAGGCCTTGACCCTGTGATGGGTCTTTATTATGGTCTTGCCGGTGCGGGCGTCGTAACTGTAGCCGATAGACTGAGAGGATAGATGTAATGGCCGAGAGTCAGCCATACGACCATGCTGAAATCAATAGCCGAAATCAGTACGTATGGTCTGACTACCGGCTTGTGAGTCGCTATAAGGAGCTTGAGAAATCGCTAGAATTGCCGCACTCTCCTGAGCGAAAAAAAGACATAATACACGAGATGGCGTGTATTGCTGTCGAAGCCGTATTGCGAGAATTAGATATCCAAAAGCGTGAAGCAGAGATAGAGATGCTTGAGTCAGTATATAACATCCCGTCAGAGGAGGTTGAAGAGAGTGGAAAAGAAAAAGCTGAATGATATAGACCCGTCAAAATTTGATGTTGTTGCCGAGGAGGTAAACGAATATCAAGGGTTTATTCGTAATGCCGAAGGGGAGATCGAGAAGGTTGACCTTGTAAAACATTCCGTCAAAGTTCGTCCGAAAGTAGCCGCGCTCGATTTGGAAAAGCTATTAGTTCGCGAAGCCCCAAAAACAGTTATACGCCCGACAAAGCGAAAACGGCCGCAACGATCTGAAGAACTGACAATTGTGGCAGGTGATGCTCAAATCCCATTTCATGACGAACGAGCTATGGAGCTGTTTCTGGCGGAAGTATTAAGGGAACAGCCCGATAATATCGTGCTTGTTGGCGATATGATCGATTTACCTTCGTTATCTCGATTCCAGCAGCGCCCTGAGTGGGTCGGGCAAACGCAGAGCGCTATAGACACTTATCACATGTTTCTGGCCAAGACGCGGGCTAATGCACCCCATGCGAAGATTTTTGTTATCCATGGCAATCATGAGCAGCGACTCGACAACTATATCCAGAACAATGCCGCAGAGGTGCTAGGATTGCGTAGAGCAAACATGCCGCAAGAACTGGCAGTATTATCTATCCAGAGTCTCGTACGCTACGCTGATTTAGGTATAGAGAGTATTGATGGGTATCCAAACGGTACATTATGGATGCATGAGAACCTAAAATTCGTTCACGGCACTAATGTCGCAAAAGGTGGTAGCAATGCAGCGAAGTATCTTCGCGAAGAACGTGAAACGACTGTATATGGCCATACGCACCGTATGGAGCTCGCTTACAGGACATTTCCTCGGAAGTTGGGGTCCGTCACTATTGCAGCAGCCTCACCTGGGTGTTTGGCGAAGATCGATGGCTCAGTGCCTAGCTATCGCTCAACATATGACGCACAAGGTCATTTGGTCCGGAGAGCGGAAGACTGGCAGCAGGGTATCTTAAAGATCTACCATACGTCGAAATCGCATCATATAGTGCCAATAAGATTCATTGAACTTGAAGAAGAGGACTACGAATAACATTAGCACTCGACAAACATAAAAAATCATGCTAGGATGGGGTTTAGCTAGAAAAGGTTGCAAACCCTGTCTAACCCAAGGAGGAAAGACGGGGTTTTCATATCCCTGAAAATTGATAGGATAAGGGGTAATTAAGTGAGCACATACATTAAATTGTATCGTGCATTGCTTGATCACGAGTTGTTATCTAACGACAACACAGCCTTCGTTGTTTTTACGAAGCTTCTCTTAAAAGCCAATTGGAAGACCGGCACTTATAGGACTGGTCGCATGAAGTTGGGATTATTGACCAACCTTAAAGCGACGACTGCATGGGCTGCTCTTCATCGACTGGCAAATGAGGGAGCGTTGACACTTACAACGACAGGTCGATATACCGACATTACAATCTGTAACTGGTGGAAATATCAAGGCTCTGAGATAACGACCGTTGACAAGTCGGTGACACGAAGCAAGCCATCAACTGACACCAAACAAGAATATAAAAATAAAGAAAATATATATACCGCCGATCACGAAGCAGTACTGGCGCTTCTGAACGAGAAGACGGGGCGTAATTTTGAATTAGTCCCCCCAGCGGTAAAACGTACGCTATCCAAGTTCACGATTGAACAAATAGGCGCTGCACTGGATCGACTTGTAAAGGATGCTTGGCATAGGCCAAAGCTCGGAGTGCTCTCCGCAAACTATCTGCTTCGCGTTGACGTTATTGATAAATTTCTCAGCGCGCCTGAAGTAGAGACAGCGAAGACAGCTCTTGATCTTCTAACCCCCGAGCAACTAATGAAAAAGATCCAGTCCGACAAGGATAGTGTACATTATGGACATGAGCTTGAAGTGAGCGAGATAATGGGTGGAAGGTTGCGGTGTGCAACCTGTAAAACGGTGTTTACATAGAGGTAAAACGTAGCATTTATTACAATAATAAGCGTATTGTAATTCTATAATGCTAGCGGTATTGTTTAAGCACAGCTACGAGGTTTGGACGGCCTTTACTAACTACGAGCTTGGATTTTTAGCAAAATTTGTTATCTAAGCTCGATAGTATCGTGGGCACTATCAGAGTCTCGATTTTTCCAAGTCATTGTCCTACGGCATCAACTTTTACAAAGCGAGGGTAAGAGAGGAGCCACTATGGATGCTATACCATCAAATAGTATCTGGCTGCAGGAATTGCAGCAAACATATGTCCAGACAGGCAATATTGACCTGCTTGTAGATCAATTTATTGACTACAGCCGCGAATCACGAGGCCACTCAGAGTGGACTGTGAGAACTCGTAAAACACACTTGAGGCAATTTGCCGCATTTTGCAACCGCGTCGGTGTGATCGGACTAGATACCCTGAACTATCAGGTTATCGATAGTTATTTTGTCGAATACACGAAGACGCATAGCAAAAATACGACAAATGCAGGCAGACGAATCCTGAAGGTATTCCTACGTTGGGCGCAATTTTATAAAGAGATGCATTTGCATGTTGCACCCGAAGCTATAAAGCTAGTGAGGGTTCGTGACCGCTTGCCGAAAGCGCTTGATATGGACATCATTCGGCATGTGATTCAGAATACAAAAAACGAGCAAGACGTTTTGATGATCACTATAATGACCGAAGCGGGACTACGTATCGGAGAGCTTGTTGAACTGCAGGTCTTGGATCTGTATACAGACGCAGTACATATACGCGGCAAAGGAGAGATAGATAGAACGGTTTATATTACCGACAGTCTAGCAACGCAGCTGCAGCAGTTTATCAAGAAGAGAAAGCTGCAACAGGGTGAATTTCTGTTTCAGAATGATGTCTATACCTCATACGGTCCCAAGCTTGCAATAGGTACGGCGAGGAATCGGATACAGCGATGCTTTTTGCGTCTTGCTGGGGTCCATATGGTTCCGCATCAACTTCGTCATACATTCGCAATTAACCTACTGAGGGCAGGGTGTGATATTGTCACAATCCAGAATCTGCTAGGCCATGAGGATGTAACGACAACTCAAGTGTACTTGCGCGTAACTGATAATCATGTTAAAAATGAGTATAAGAAGTATATCGGGGACTCGCTGTTAGCATAAGGGTATTGACAAAGCACTACCCTTTTGCTACAATGATGATGTACAACAGGTACAAAACGCACATTTCAGAGTTAATCACAGCGGGGCATTAGCCCTATGAGCGGTCGGAAGATCGCGCTGCCTCAGAAGTAACCACAATTGTCTAGGTGGACAATCGTGGATATGGAGACGCGGCGCTCACCTTCTTCCGCCTAGAAGGTTGATCAGTTTGGTCAGTCACCTAGGCGGAGGAATCTCTCCCACTAAATCATAGAGTTTTTGCCCCGAGTAATCGGGGCTTTTTGATTCTCCCCGACTGCGCAGCAAACCTTTTCTAGCAGATGGGACGTTGGGGCGCAGTCGCCAGTGAATACAGATGCAACAGCCCTGTATGTAAACCTTAACAATTCGGACATAAAGAATATTAGTCGGTAACACCGACCGCGTAAGATCTACACGACCTACACATTTAATTTATTGAGGTCAGTCACTGAATCGAAGCGTGTAATGGAGACGAATAATATTCAGTATTATTTGAAACTTGTTGCTTTTCTGCTAATTGCATCATTGCTTTTTGCAGTACCACAGCAAGAAAAAGGACTAGCTAAACCTCATCAGGTATCTGTAAAGGTGGTCGCTAGTCCGAAACCGAAGCCGAGCATAAGCCCGACAACGGTACCGGTGGAAACACCAAAACCCGAGCCGACTCCTATACCGGCTCCTGTAGCTTCATCCGGCTCTGTAAATATAGAAGACATTGTACGGCAAGCTGCGAGAGCTCATGGAGTTGACGAGGGTTATCTAGTCCGGATCGCCAAATGCGAGAGTGGACTGAATCCGAATGCGGTCAATTATGGCTACAACGAGAATGGGTATCCTTCGGGATTATTCCAGCATCTGAGTGGCTATTGGCCTGCAAGAGCGGCGAAATATGGCTATGCGGGCGCGTCAGTTTTTGACCCAGTAGCAAATGCCAACGTCACTGCTCAAATGTTCAGAGACGGCCTAAGCCGACTCTGGGAATGTAAATAAAGACACCAGGTGCACCGCGCTATAGAGAGACGTTATACGGAGGGGCGTAATCCCGCCGTTGCTCTTTAACAATCAAAAGCCCCCCAGCCAACGCTAGGATTTTTGATCACAATTCGTTCTTTACACCCTCTCTCTATAACGGGGTGCACCTATAGAAAACAAAAGGAGAAAATCAAAATGCGTAAGGTTTTAACAATAATCAATACCGAAAAGAAAAATGTTTGGGAGTTCATCACGTTCCTAGCGTATTCAACAGCCGCAGCATTTCTTGCTCGCCTTGGATACCTAGAGACCGACATGATCTACAAGACGATATTCGCGGTTGTCACGGCAGTCTTGATCGTAAACATTTTGGCGACACTTTACGGACTAATCCGTAAATAGCAGTACCACCATCGGGCGGTGACTGCGAACATCGCCCGACTAATTTCTTTCGGCTATCCCTTCCATCGTGTACCTGAAGGTGCGTACAGGATGGAATGGGTAGCAGAAGGAGGGGCAAAGGATAGATGGGTAAAACACGAAACAGAGTTGCTAGTGGTAAAAAAGCTGCAGCAACAAATTTACAAAAGTCTCCTGACTATTATCGTGAAAACGGTAGTTTAGGGGGGCGAATCGTTGAAGCAGGAAAACGGGCTTTTGCTGCGATTCCTGGACTGGCTAAACGAGCTGCACGACAACGGCATGCAATTCCAAAGGAAGCATGGGAAGAGCGCAAAGAGTATATTCTACGGACGGTTGAAACAAATATCTTCCTAGGATCGTTCAATATACGCGCTTCTGCACGAGTAGCAAAGCAGAACCACTGGTTTGATAAAAAGATTAAAACGAAGATTACGCGCTATGCGTACTCAACGGATAAATTCGAAGGTGGTTTCATTTTAATCGACCGCGACAGGGCTGCGGAGCTTGAAAGGCTTGCACAACTTGGAGAGGTAGAAGCAAAGGAGATCCGGTAATGGGTGTTCTAGATCCGTTGTTTAAGAAAGCACGTCAAGAATGGATGGAGCAGTGTCGGGTAACTGCAAGACACCTACTTCGCCGCAGACGGTACATCACAATTGAGGATGTACTCAAGGAATGTCCAAGACCTAAGTGGGTACACAGGAATACTACCGGATTTGTTTTTAGGACGAGCGATTTCAGGCCTGCAGGGTCCTTACCATCGGTTCGTCCAGAAATGAATGGGCGATACGTAAAGGTTTGGGCATTAGCTAAGAAGAAAAAGTAAAAGATTATTAAGTTGACTGTTCTATTGGACGTACAGGTGGCAGAGTAGTGATTGCTAGCTGAATTGTTACGGCAATGTGTGGAGTGTCCGAGAGGCCTCCGAGGGTTATTTGCTTAATCCTTTTGAGCACCAATCGCGGGATGACTATACGAGTTGTTAGGTGGAAATCCTAATCTTTGGCAAATTCCCGCCCTATACGGCCAACCAGAACAGTCAACTTTGTGCAGCAACAAGGGTATATAAGGGCAGAAACACAGCCAGATAGCGTTTCGTCGGGGAGTGATTACCCCACTTGAACTACGAGGTTTAAAGTCCAGAAAACCATTTTGTAGTTAGCTACAAAGAGGTCGGGTGAGACGGGTTAAACAGATTTAATCACTGGCCTAATGCCCACCAATATGTGTTGGTGGCTAATCCCCAAAATCTTATATAACCCTGTATCTGCATAAGCAGAGAATTAGCGGGCATCGGCTCGCTTGTACAGCAACCCCAGAACGGCACAACCGCCGTTGGGTTGCTGCCTTGGCGAGCTGAAGGGAGCAATATGGCATACATAGTAAAAGTCGGAAAAGAAATGGTCACATATGCGGAATGTCCGGAATGTGAAAGCAAACTTATCTTACAAACCAAAGGGTCAATTATCTGTACTGACTGTGGATTTGTCATATATGAGCCAAAGAAAAAAGAGAACAAGTATCATGCAGTGAAAACCGTTGCAAAAGATGGACTGAAGCGAGATAGCAAATTCGAGGCAAGTGTAGCTGATGAACTATATGCGAAAAAGGCTGCAGGAGAAATCCTCGACTACGATTCACAATACCGAGTAGAAATTCCAATCTACAACGAACACGGGAAATTGGTCCATAAAGTGTTTCATAAGGTAGATTACCGAACTCATAACCGAGACGGAACCTTTACACTACTCGAAGCAAAGGGAGTCGAGACATCAGACTACAAGTTCAGAAGAAAGCTCTTAGGGGCGATATGGCTACCAGAGCATCTAGATCATGAATACGAAGTACGTAAGCAAGCAGGATGGAGGAGAAAGAGATGAGTTTCCGGAAGTATCAAAAGGTTAGAATTCATTTCCCAGGAGACCGTTATGACGGCGAGGCTGGAACAATCATCCAAATCGATCCTAACGACCGTCTTAGGCTTACCTATCTTGTACAGCTGGACAATAAGCAAGTAAATCCCGACAGAATACCTATATGGCTACCAGAGAAGCGGCTACGTAAATATTCTATAAAAACACTCAATGATTTGGAATATGGTGATGAAGTGGTAAACCCCGCAGGACTAGAGTTTGAGATAGTCGAACCCGTTCAAAAGGTTTACTTTATAAGGCTAAAAAACAATCCGCATATTATCCAATACGTCACCGTAGAGGAAATGCAGGTCAACGGATTCACTATCAAGAATAAGGAGGCTAATCATGCAGGAGGAGAACCACAAACACAAGTGGCAAGTGCTTAGAGCTCCAAATATGCTTGAGTGTGTAGTAAAAGGGTGTCATACGGTTACTACGCTCGATACTCTTCTTGCTAACTTACAATTCGCGACTGCTCTAGAGACAAAGATAAAAGTTTATTCTGAGCAGCTATTCGGCAAACATTTAAGAAAACAACAACACGAGGCTGTATATCGATGGGTTATAGCTAATGATCCGGACGCAATACCGCAACCATCGTCAGAACAAACAGTACTTTTGTAGAGGAGGTGGCGTGAGGTTCTTTAGCACATTTACAGGTATAGGAGGATTTGAAGTTGGCATCGAAAATGCTCTACATATTACTGCAAGACATCAGGGGTTTGAAGAAAAAACAAAACGGCAAGGGTTGGAAAGCTCCGACAATAAGCTACGCCGTAGATACGCTAATGACGCAAGGTTTGTTGGCTATTCCGAAATCGACAAATACGCAATATCAGTCTACGAACGACACTTTAAGGGAGTTAGAAACTATGGAGACATCACAAAAATCAACGCCGAAGAACTCCCAGACTTTGACTGCCTCGTTGGCGGCTTTCCTTGTCAGGCTTTTAGCATCGCAGGAAAACGACACGGATTCGATGATACGAGAGGTACACTCTTTTTTGACCTTGCACGTATCCTCAAAGCAAAGCAGCCCCGTCTATTTGTCTTTGAGAACGTCAAGGGGTTACTCTCTCACGACAAAGGGGATACGTTTAGAACTATCATTACCACAATTGATGAACTGGGGTACGACTGTCAATGGCAAGTGCTTAACAGCAAGAATAACGGAGTCCCCCAAAACAGAGAGCGGGTTATCATTGTCGGACATCTTAGAGGAACACCCCGCCCCGAAGTATTTCCTATCTCGGGAGAGACTGTCACTTGTTCTAAAGAATCTCCCACAATTATCGGAAGTAGTCAGAAAAACGCAAAAGTCAGTACCGATGGCATAGTACCAACACTCAGTAGCGCTATGGGTATGGGCGGCGGTCAGACACCTATGGTTGTTGACCACGGTAATGCACGCCTTACAAAGATCGCACAGGCAGTCGATGCTAACTATTGGAAAGGTGTTGATAATCACGGACAGCGTACCGTTATCGGTAGCGGTGGCTATATACGCCGTCTCACGCCTCTAGAGTGTGAACGCCTCCAAGGCTTTCCAGACGACTGGACAAAATACGGCAAAGACGGAGAAACGATCTCAGATACGCAACGCTACAAAATGTGTGGCAATGCGGTAACAACGAATGTAATCAGAAATGTCTTTACCGAGATATTTCAAATAAAAGGAGATCTATGAGTCGAGTCGGAAAAACAAACGCCCACCAAAAGGATAAGTACAAATCTCATCCAACACAATTAGCGGCTAATAAGAAGCGAAAGCTAAATAAGCACCTAAAGAATCATCCAAATGATTTGCAAGCGGAGAAAGCATTATGAGAGGCGTAATAGCAAAACAACTTCGAGTAGCAGCAGGCGGTGATCGTAAACGCTATCGAGAGTTGAAAAGATTTCTAAAGAAGCCAAGTGCGGCACCTGGAGGAAGGAATATTGTTCGTGAAGATAAAGAAGTTTAATCCGCGGGGCGGTCAAACATATTGGATGCTCAACAGTCGTTGGGAAGTAACTGAAACGATCTTGACCCATTCCCTACGCTCTAGAGGCCGTGTAGCAGCTGGAAATGCGTTTAGGACACGAGAAGATGCGGAATTGTTCAGAGCGCATGTATTAGGCGCCGTAGAGCATCTCACACGCCCATGGTGGAGGTTTTGGTAAATGAGTAAGAACGAAGTAGATAAAGCATTGGCAGATCAAAAGGCGCTCGTAGACATTCGAGTGAGGGAGAGACGCACTCGAATAGCCCTTACGTCTAATCTGCCAAAGAAAAAGGTAAAAGAATATGCTCAGGTTCTCGTGGATATTGCCGTGAAGCTACGTAACGCACAAGAACGAGCGTTTGCATCATTTAAGAAACTGTCGGTCATTGATCAGGCTATCGTGCTTGAGAAGACGCAGACGGGTAATTTTAATTAAAAGGAGGCCATATGGCTAATTTGAAAAATACAACTATCGGTCGTAAAGATTCTAATGAAGGTGAAACTATGAAAGAGAGACAAGCACCAATCGACGACCAGCTGTCTCAATTATTTACCAACCTTGAGAGTCTTACTTCGAGTGTGATCGTTCACGGTAAGGTTATCGACTCAATTCTCACCCCTGCGCCAGGAGACAATAGCAACGAGGCACAGGAAGCATTATTCGGCTCATATGTAGCAGGTGAATTGTATCGTGCAAACCTAGCTCTTGAGTATCTAAACCGTCAGTTACAAAGCCTAACCGAACGGGTCGAACTCTAATATGCCCGATGAGAAGGGTATATATCAAATTGATCTGTATGTTCAAGCAAATGGCATACGGTCCCATAATGAGCGATTTGTTCAAGAATGTGACTCGCAAGTAGCTGCCTATGTGTTCGGTAAGCTTCAGGCTGAGAAAAAAAGCCTAGTACCAGAGCAATATGAGCTAATTGTAGAGAGGCTTGAGCCCACACCGGTCCAGAAAAGTGCAGAAGGAGAGTCCGAATAATCGGGCTCTTGTCAAACTGCGCCATGCTTGAGCATTGTACTTATGTTCTAGCAAGGAGTACGCTCTAAAATAGGAACTTTAACAGAGGGAAGTGATGGCAGTCGAACACGACACCGAAAAAGAGAAATCTTCTTCAAACAAGAAAGTCTCCGTTTCGTATATTTCAGATGATGAGTCTGCCGCACAGCGTCGCAATGCGGCTATTAAAAGTAGCCAAGAATATCAACGAGAAGTTGCTAAACAGCGATCGAATCGCCTTCTGACACAAGATTTACTTGATAGGTATCAAAAGAAAGTCAACCGCCCTCTAACAGTAAAAGAAGCGATGCTTATTAAAGGTGTTGTTGCTGGCAAAACAAAGCGCCAAGCAGCAAAAGACGCTGGCTATGCAGGTAGTGACACTGTAGTAAGCGTCACGGCTAGCCAAGTCCTTAATAAACCTAATGTTAAGGCTGCAATGCAGGCCGCCCTCGAACAAGCAGGCGTAACAGTCGAGGGTGTTGCAGTAATTATTGCCGACGGTATGAAAGCAGAGCGTACCGTTATCTCGGGCGTTGGCGACAATGCAATTATCGAAAAAACTCCAGATCATAATGTCCGAATTGCTGCAGGCAAAATGGCTGCAAAATACCTTGGCGTCGAAGATAAAGACGACGATGGCTCTAAAGGCACCAACATATTCAATTTTTTCAATAACAATAATTTCAATAGCAAGAGCTATGTAAGTGACGATGCTTCGGATAGAGAGATTATAGATCTGGATGAATCTGACATGGTTACCAGTAAGGAGCCAGAATCATGACCCCACAACACAACCCCCTCTCTAATGAGGATGAGAAGATAAACAACATTCTTACCAACTACGAGTGGCAAATATTAAACATGTCAGGTGATGATACTGGTGAGAAGCATCGAGCCGAAGCCGCTGCTGCCATTGGGTTACTGATAGATAAAGCAAAAGAAGAATCTGCTGCCAATTCGCAGTTCAACCTAATGGCTGAACTCCAGACAAAGATGATGCCTTTGATGGTTCACACAACCCAAGCAGGCTTTCCAGAAATGACCGCCGAGATACTTAAAGAGATTTGGAGCTGGAGAAGTGAAAAGTTCAATGAGGCTTCTGAGGTTGTTTTAAAAGGAGATAAGCAATGAATGATCCAAAGAGATTCCAGACATATGTCGGCCTCCAGCCTAACGGTAAGTATTGGTCAGCCCGTATTGCATATCAGGCCAAGCAGATATTTGGTGATGTCGCCCGAACAGAAGCAGAAGCACTGAAGAAGCTCAAAAAGGCACTAGAAGAATTTGAAGCAGATGAGAGGTATAAGCATGAATGAGTTGAGAGAAACCCTACTTGAATCACTAGACGGCTGGCGATTCGATCAGAACTGGATAGCCTCAAGAGTAGAGGACTTTCCCGAGCATAAGGATGCGGGGTGTGGATGTGGTGTTTGTCAGAAGATGGACGGTTTGAACGGTCTTGCCGTCGATTCATTCCTAGATGCTGTATTACAGGCACTACCAAAGGGCGGTCAAGTCCCCGAAGACATCAGGGAGCATAAGAACCGCAAAATACTCTCTGCTGTCTATAAGAACGGTTGGAGCGACTGCGACAAGGAGGTATACCGCATCCTCAAAGCCGCTAAATCACAGGAGACTAAGTAATGAGTGATAACTACTACGATAATCTTTTCGTTCTAAACAAGGATATACCTGGTTTTGAAGTGGGGACAATCTTCCAAAAAAGAGTCCACGATAAAGAACGAGATCTTGGAAATCCAATGAATGGCTACCTCACAAACATTTGGATTGAGGGAGATTGCCAGGACTCAAAAGACTATATCGGTTGGGCAGGAGAGACCCACATATTCCCTGGACAGTTGTCTGAAAACGAAGAGTGGTTCACACCTGTACAGATGATTAGCAAGCGAGATCGTCCAAAGGTTCACGAAGTAAACGGCTTGTTGTTCGAGGAGAGATCATGACTAACAACCTACCAACTCCAACAATAGAAGAAATACTACTAGAGCACAGAGATGCGGTAAACAGAGGGGCTAGTATTAACGGCCTTAACGAAGCTCTCTCCCAACTAAACCGTATCATAGCCCTCAAGGAGCAACTAGCTTTTGAAGCTGGTGTCGAGTTCATCAACGTAAAGGCAATAGAGCGGGATGCTCGGATTGATGAATTAAATAATGCACTTGAAGTTAAGAGGGGTGACAGTGAGTATGTCAGCGTTTTATATCTTGATAGGCGCCTCACCGAACTACAAACCCAACTAAAAGCAGAGGATATATGACCAAGACAATAGATAACGAGCTAGATAAGAAGCTGGACGAAGTGCTGGACTATATGGGTTCGCAGTACTTCCCCGCGCACGAATATCCAGTATCTTTTGAACCTCAGAATATTGAGCTGCGTCGTGAAGCGCGTAAGCAGATCAAACAAGCTTGTCAAGATGCTGGATGGATGTCCTCAGAGGACAAAGCCAAAGTACAGTCCCTATTAAACGCTCTGGCGAACTTTGCTAATGCAACAGCGCAATTGCCAAAAACTGTCAGTATAGTTCCTATTGGTTACATGACCGACCAAGAGTTTTTCGATCGATTTATGGATATAGAGATCCCCTGGTACTATCACAATCAAAAGACAAAAGAGCGGTTCCTAAAACAGGCAGATGTGCAGGAAGCCGCCAAGAAAGCAGCGGGGCTGGAGGATAAGGAATGATATTACCTTTCATGGGACGCATCAAGCACAACCAAACTATCCACTTTTTACTAACTACTTTTGGAGATGAGCGATTTGAGCAGCTGATACGGAAAGAAGTCATAGCTGAAATGAATAAAGAATGGAAAGCTCGACAAAAAGCTAGAAAAAAGATGGACTTATGCTCTTGTGGAAACCGTATCGATAGAAACTTTAAACACTTAGGGCTGTAACATGACATACGTAAAAGGTGATGCATTCATAGGATCTAACAATTACGAGGGTGTCACAGCCATCATGCTCCCTCATTCTTGTGATGAATGGATAATCGGTGGTGCTGATGCTGCCCGACAACTCATAGAAGACTTGCAAGCACTAATACCAGAAATGGAAGAAATACAGGCGGCTGAGTCATGACTAACCAACAAATCCTAGAAAAAGCCATACAGAAGGCTCTGGATGGTGGGTGGCGTTCTACCTTTGCTTCCACCGTCATTGACTGGGCTGTAAGATCGGACGGATCTAGCGGTATTGATGATCTATGCATTGAGCGATCCGTAGAGGGTAGAATCCTATATCGTATATTTCCTGAGCAGGTCATATACGATCACGACTTCGCTAAGGCCTTTTTTGGTGACATTAATGCTGACTTTGGTATGGTCTGGTATACAATCAAGAGTTCGAAAGAGGCGACATCTGTTGCATGGGCTTCAGGACAACAACCAGCATGGAAAAAGCATCTCCAGCAGATGGTCATCTCAGACGACCCTATTAAGTACCTCGGGGATAACTTATGAGTAACTTTACCATTACACCAGAGCAGATAGCTAGTCTACCAGTGATAGGGTTAACATCATCCGAAATATTTGACATGATCCGGAGTGATAAGCAATCTAAAAAACTACTTTCAGCACATGAGTATCCAGTGACAAGCCTCAGGGTAAATTTACTCGATGGTGAGCTTTTTACAGATGGCAGTCACAGATATGTAGAGGTATCTTCATGATCGTTGATTACAAACGGTTTATCGAAGAGAACTTCACTATCACAACCACTGATGGTAGGATTGTTCCTTTTGTCTTTAACAGTATCCAGAACCACTATTACGATTTGGTTATAAATGATTATGGTCCTGAGCTACGTGGTGTACGAGAAAATATCCTCAAGTCTCGACGACTTGGCTTTAGCTCTATCATTGATGCTATATTTATGACCGATTTTATCCTAGGTGAATCAGGCGATATCCCACTGACAAACTCGGATGTCTATTCATACAAGCAGAAAGACACCACCGCACTATTTAACCGTGTGAATCAGTTTCTAGACAGCTGGCTACTAAAGTCACAAGGTGGCAATTACGCCGATTTTGAACATCGTAGGGCGTTACCTGCACTTCGCAAGCAGTTCCTACAGACAGATGCAAAGGGAACGCTTATTATGGGGGCTCATGGCTCTGAATATCACTGCTTGACCGCAGGCGCAAAGGTATCAGGACGTGGTGGTACGAAGCAGAATATTCACTGGTCTGAGGTTGCCTTTTATAGTAACACCCCAATTCTTGATGCCAGGCAACTTGTTGCAGGCGCAGAAGAGCAGGTATCTGCAGGTGTTGGTAAGATATTCCGCGAGACAACAGGCAACGTGTCGGAGGATTTTTTCGGTGAGGAATATGAGCTAGGCAAGAGTGGAACATCCGATTTTAAGTCTCGATTCCTCGCATGGCATTTGATGGATATATATCGCACTAAAGCACCTGATGGATGGCAACCTCCCCTCTACTACAACGGTATACGAGCAGAATTCGGCGTGACAGTTGACCAGTGTTATTGGCATTTCCTAAAGACACGAGGTTTAAGATCGAAAATCCGCCTACGTGAATACCCAACGATTGATACTGAAGCATTCCTATACGGTGGTGATCCGTTCTTTGACGAGGACGCATTGCTACTGCATATGAATGCAGTTAAGAAACCAATGAAGGAGGCAGACTATGTCCTCGGTCTTTCGACTACATAGACCCCTCGAGAGAGGCGAGTTTATCGTCGTGTTCTTAGATACCGCTCAAGGTGGTACGGACAAAAACTTTGCTCAGTTTATGAGTAAAACTCGATTGGATATTCCTTTGACGATGTCCAGGCATGGAGTCGCAGCCGAAGCAACACCCCTCCTTCATCAGGCCTTAGAGTGGATCTACGATCAAACAGGCGTAAGACCCGTTGTAGCGATTGAGCGTCAGAACGGTGGTGCTTCCGAAATGCACAACCTCATGATGTTGAATCGTAACGGCAAATATACCCTGTATCGATATATGGATCCAACAACGGGAAAACGCACGGATAAGCTTGGTTGGGATACGAACGAAACATCCCGAGCCAAAATGATCGGTGAGTGGAAAATAGCTTTTGAAAGGAGCCAGATCAAGGTTTATGACGAGGAAACAGTAAAACAACATAAGACCTTCATAACAAACAAACGAGGCAAGCCAGAAGCAGCATCTAATACGCATGACGATGGGGTACTCTCCTGTGCCGGTGCATACCAGCTGTTTCTGACAGAAAACCCAGAGATACAGAGCTCAGGTGAAACAACATCTGGCGATATGTCATCACTGATTTATTAGGGGAGTCTATGGACGAAGAAGAAAAAGTTAAATTCGGGGCTGAGTCGACCGTTACTCATGATGGTGATGTGACTAAAAGTACCCGCCTAGAGCGACATAATGGCGGTGATATGCGTCATTTGAGTATCCGAGAGGAAAGTATACGCATCGACGACAAGAAACAAGTGCTTGAGAAGGTTATGGACGGCTTTGGCAAGTTTCTGCGCGGCGAGATCGTAGGATTCAGCGTTGATGCAACGATCTACGAGCCAAAGACGCTACAGACAAAGCGGATATTGGTGAAGACAATTAAATTATTGCCGAAAGCGCTATAGGCTATAAAAATGCCAGATGATCCGAGGAATAATTGGCCATACATCGTGGCGGGAATCTGCGGCGGTACGCTTATGACTCTCGCGTTTATGATGACGGTAATAGTAACACTAAAGAAATAGGAGATGGGATGTCCACGAACATTAAACCACTAGGTTCACGCGTTGTTGCGGTGCCTGTAGAACCTGCGAAAAAGACTAACTCAGGCTTACTGATGCTGAATAATAGCGTAGACCAGAAAGTTTTGGCAACTGTTGAGGCTGTTGGTCCACAAGTCAAAGAAATTAAGACGGGTGATCAGATTATTTACAAAGAATATGCCACCACTGAATTAACACTTGATAAAGTCATCTACCTACTCGTGGATGAAGAAGATGTATTAGCAACACTACCTAAGGAGGATACGAAATAATGGAAGATCCAGCGAAACACCTGACCGAAGAAGAAGCCTTGGAACAAGCGAGGCAAGATGGCATCGAGTTTGTCGACAGCTTTAGTTTTGAGGGTAGCGATGAAGTATTTGAAACTCGAGAAGGGGCGGAAGCTGCCGCGAAAGGTAAAAATGTAATCCAAACGAGGACTCGTGTAAATGGCTAAGAAGATATTTTACGATAAAGATGCTCGCGCTCGTGTACTTGGTGGTGCAAAGGTACTATTTGATGCGGTCAAGAGTACTTATGGTCCTAATGGCAATAATGTTGTTATTGGACGTGGCTATGGCATCCCTAATGTTACTCACGATGGCGTGACGGTTGCTGAAGCCATTGAAATCCCGCAAGATGATCCAGAGCAGTTAGGATTCAATGAAGGCGCTCAGTGGATTAAGGAAGCCGCAAAAAAGTTAAATAAAGAAGCTGGTGATGGCACTACGTCTGTTACAGTCCTCACTTATGAACTGATGGTAGCTGCGAACGCATTAATCGCTGCAAATCATAAGCCACAAGACATCCGCAGAGGGCTAGAAAAGGCTTCTCTCGAAGCTCTGGCAATCATTGATAGTCTTGCTGAGCCCATTGAAAACAGGTTGAGTCGTATTGAGGAGGTTGCTACTATTTCTGCGGGCGACTCTGTTATAGGCAAAAAGGTCGCAGAAGTTATTGGCAAGGTCGGTGGTGATGGGGTTGTCACGGTTGAGCCAGGACAATCGCAAGAGATAGAAGCCGAGATTGTTGAAGGTTACTCATTTGATCGTGGATTTGCAAGTCCATTCTTTATTACAGATGATTCAACTCAGCAGGCAGTTCTAGAAAAGCCGGTCATCTTTGTATCAACAAAAAAGTTCCATACAGCGAGTGATATCGCTCCTGTTATTGAAAAATGTGCTGATGGCAATCAAAAAAACATCGTTCTCATTGCCGACGAGCTCGATGGTGATGCACTTGGGCTGCTGATCCTTAACCACCTTAAGACACCGCTCAACATCATCGTTGTGAAGGCTCCGTCGTTCGGTGATCGTCGCCTTGATTACATGCAAGATATTGCGACACTGGTCAAAGCGGACTTAATTACTGAGGATCAGGATATTGATGAGGTAGACTTGAGCTTTGCAGGCATGGCTCGTAAGGTAATGGTTGGCAAAGACACGGCAACTATTATCGAGGGCGCTGGCGAACAGTCTGATGTTCGATCTCGTGTTGAGAGTATCCGTCAATTAGCTAAAGAAGCTACAAATGACTTTGATAAGAAGACTCTGACAGCTCGTGCTGCGGCACTTGATGGCAAGGTGGCTATCATCAAAGTTGGTGGCTCGACTGAGACTGAAATCGACGAAAAGAAGTTTCGTGTCGATGATGCAGTTGCAGCGACTCGTGCTTCTCTGGAAGAAGGTATCGTAGCAGGCGGCGGCGTGACCATGCTCGATGTAGCTAAGAAGCTCTCAAGCGATACGGTAGGTCATACTCTGCTCAAAAAAGCTCTAGAGCAACCGTTTCTGCATATTATGGAGAATAATGGCTTAAACGCTCATGCCCTTCTAGCGAAGGTTCAGGAGGCTGATAAGGTCGGTTTTGGCATTGACGTGATGAATCCTGAAGCAGGACTTGTTGACTTGAAGGCTGCGGGCGTTATTGATCCTGCCCGTGTTACTAAGGAAGTAGTGCGTAGTGCGACATCTATTGCTGCAACTGCAGCTACTACTGGAGTGCTTGTCGTAGAGATTCCAGAAAAGAATCAAAACCTTAATGCACTGGATGGTGTTACTCTCTAAAATAAAAAAGATTGTACTATAAATTTTAAAACGTTTGTGGTATAATACAGACACAAAGGCGACATCGTACTAACGAACCGTCCTATACCAGGAGTTCGTTAGTACGGTGTCATTCTCGTTTCTAGATAAGTCACAAATATCTGATGCGTACAAAGAGTCGCAAGAATACATGCGACCTCTTTTTGAGCCGTTCGATGAATATGAGCGACTGGCTCGCAATAAGCCTCACCCGAAGATTCCTGACCATCTGCCGAAGGTTACAGAAGGCACGCTATCAAGTACTATAATCAAGCAACCTCGCCGTGTTATAGACCAGATTGTTAATGGTATTGTGAAGTTTCCCTCAGATGAGGGGCTTGAGCCAGTTTTACAGGCGTTACTCGAAAACGTTATCATTCCAAAAGCAAAAACTGGTGGTGACGTACTGCAAAAGAGCTGGCAGTCGACACAAAATGTACTCACTTACGGATCACAGCCAATTCTAGCGTTCTACACTCGTCACGGACGTTATTTTGGTGCCGATATGAAGCTTCCTTATGCAAAGAATGTCTATCTTGAGAAGTATCAACTAGCGGCAAATGACTCTAATCTCCTGTTTCTTGATCAATGGTGGGTTCGTTCAACAGTGCTTGCAATTGTTGAGCAGGAGAAGAAGCTAGAGCAGAACTCAAAGGAGCGTGGCGATGCGATTCCCTACAAGAGTACCTATGATTTAAAGAAATTATCTGACCTTGCCAATAAAGGCGAGTCATCGAAGTCTGAAGAAACAAAAACACCCGCGGAGAAAGAGCGAGGTGGTGAGTCTGGCGGCTATCTTGTCACGACGGCATTTCAGGCGGGGGAAGGTGCTGAATTTTATACATTTCTCCCTGATATGGAAGACGCGTTGGTACGTACAAAGGTAAATCCTGATTTACGTGGCAAAATGCCTATTACTTATCAATTCCACACAGTTGATGGTGGAAATCCACTCGGCCGTGGCGCTCCTGAGCATTCGGGTCCGATGCAAAATATGATTGATTCATTCTTACAGATGACACAGTACAACCTTGCACTGCGTAACGCTCCACCGCTCAAGAAGTTTGGGCAACTTGATAACTCAAAGATAAAGATTCGTCCCGACTGGATCATTGAAATGGGCGAAAAGGGTACAACCGACATCGTCGCTATGGATATCGCACCTCAGGGTGGCTCAGATTTCCAGAACAACTATGGAGTTATGAAGGGTATCCTTTTGACTGGTACAAACGGAATGGATACATCCATCAGCTCAGAAGCGGGCAATCCAGGTTATTCCAAGACTCAAGCAGGCGTGAAGAATATGGAGCATATTCTCGGTGTTGATGACAACTACATCCGCAAGCAATACGAGACGGCATGGGGTGATGTCCTTGAGGACTGTATAAACATTCAAGTAGCTGAAGGCCGTGGCAAAGAAGAGCTGATTCTTGAAAAAGAACAAATCGATAAACTATCCGCAATCTATCCTGAGGTGAAAGAAAACGGCGGCCGCCTTAATGTCATTTACGACAAGATCGAAGAAGGCGTTACGTTTGAGGTCGACCTTGGTACATCTGCAGGCGAAGACGCGCAGAACCAGATCGAGATTCTCGATGGCCTTGTCGAACGTTATCAGAGTAATCCAGAGCTACAGACGCGCCTCGATGAAGAGGGTTATGATTTTAGCCTCGGTGAGACGTTTGACCGTATTGTCAAGAAGTCTGGTGTTCAAGATCCTGAAAAGCTTATTCATAAGATGACCGAAGAGGAGGTCGCTCAGCGTGATGCGGAACAGGCGCAGCAAGCAGCAATGCAGGCAGGCGCTGACCCAAATGCTGCAGCAGTTGATGGAATACCTCCAACCGAAACCGTACCACCTGAAGGCCAGGCACCTAGTGTGGATGGTGTTAACTCGTTGGATCTTAGCGAGCTTGAGAAGGTTCTGAGTCCTGAGCAACTTGACGCAGCCTTATCTATGCTCGAAGACCCGAATGCAGACCCAGAGGCAATTCTTGATCAGTTAGGGATAGGAGGTTAGTATGGGCGCTGGTTTAGATTATCAAGGTGATAATGTGCCGGACAATTTTTACGTTCCGGTTCCTTCACAAGAACAGGTGGAAGCTGATGCACTAGAGCGCTCACTCCATGTATTGCAAATGCCTCTCGTAGAGGAGTTCCTGGCCGATGTACAAGACCTTTTAGATACTGCTGAAAATATCCGGAATATCAACCTCGATAGCCGCGTCAACCCAAGAGTGCAGATATATGGTATGCAAATGGCATCTGAACTATTGACGCCATTAAAAAAGAAATATGCCGAAAGGCTAAAGCGAGCACAAGATGCACTCAATGCGCCGATTGAGGAGCCTATGGCATGAGTGAAACACCGGAACAAGAGGAAAAACTACTCACCCCAGAGGATGTAAAAGGTGATGGCTTTGGTCATACCGACTGGGTACAGCCAGTTCGTGATAACAACCTGAATATCACTAAAGTTGGCGGGCTAGAGATTTATCACCGTTGGATGCAATACGGTAATCAGGCCGTTTGTGACGGTGCAGGACACGCTAAACACGCCACCATTCTACACCCGATGGAAATGATCATCAAAGACGAGGAGGGCTACAAGATCGTACCCGTACCAGTACTGGCCTGAGGTGGCATCCATTCTCTGCATTGTGCCCATCCGATGCAGAGAATGGAGTTTATCTCAAACTCTCGGAACCGACCACCGCAAGTGTCGTAAATATAAGGAGGTAGTATGCCAGAACTTAACTCGGCAACATCAGACGTAAGTACAGGATCGGAGGCAACTTCGACCCCAGCAGAGACGCAAGCCCCTGCCGCCAGTGATTCGTCATCACAGGAAACAACAGAGCTTGAAGTGGTGCATGACGGCGCTCCAGTCGACATACCTATGTATGACGAAGTGAGTGACGACACGCAGGGCGCGGAAGCAACGGAGGATCAATCTAAGGAAGAGGCAGCTGACAATTCCAAGGATGAAGCCGATGAAACGAAATCCAAAGACCAACCACGAGAGGAAAAGAAACGCGGAGAAAATGCTCGAGTACGCGACCTCGTCGCACGTGAGAAGGTGTACAAAGACATTATTAAAGGTCTGAACCCTGATTACGATGTCGATGCTGCTATACGTAACGGTGTATTGCCTGCAGACGCACGTCTGGATGCAATGGAGCACGATCATGCTAGGGATAGCCTCTCTAGGAATATCGCTGAGCTCAATACTGATTACCAGCAGCAAGCCGATGAACTATCTGATAAATATCCGTACATGGATGGAAGCCGTGAAGACCGAACAGAAGCAGAAGTCAAAGCGGCCAACGACATGATGGATCTATGGTTCCAAGCAGCAAACCCCGTATTTGTAGCCGGTAAGGATGGAAAGCCCGTCATGGACGGATCTGGAAATCTCTTACTCCAAAGCTCAAATGTTCCTCTTTTCGACTTTGTAGATAAAATTGAGACCCATATAGCTGAACGTGTCGCAACAGCGACTACGGAGGCTGAAAATAGGGGTCAAATAAATGCGGAACGTAAGTTATCAGCGGTTGAAGTCCCGACCACACCGCGAGCGCCATCGACAGATAGGTCTAATGACGCATCGCTATCTGCGGCAGATTATGCGGCGAAGCACGGACTCAAAGTTACTTAATGACCGTTCCGTGGGCACAGCCCCGGAAAGAAGACTAAAATGTCAGCACAAACAACTAGTACATTAAGCCCAGAGGTAGGTGTCTATTACGAGAAAAACTTCCTCGAGCGAGCTATGTACGAGCTCATATTTGAGCAAGGTGCACAAAAACGAAAACAACCAGCAAACGGTGGTACATCAGTACGGTTTACGAGGTACACCCCTCTTGCGACCGTCACAACTGCTTTGACAGAAGGTACTAACCCTGCCGAAGTAAACCTTACCGCCACCAACGTTACAGCGACACTCGCTGAATATGGTACAACGGTAAAAATTAGCCGATTCCTGACACTGACAGGTATCGACGCAAACAACGATGAGAAGATCTCTCTTGTTGGACAAAACATGGGTGAAACACTTGATGAATTAGCTCGTAACGAGCTATTTACTGGTGGTAGCGTATTGTTCGCGAATAGCAAGTCATCTCTTGCTAACATCGCAGCAACTGACGTTTTGAAAGTCATTGACATTCAAAAATCAGTACGAACCCTAAAAACAAACAAAGCACGTCGTTACTCAGGAATCGCTCCATGGCTCGGTAAAGTGAGCCCTAACACGAGCTTTGACCTGCAGCAAGACACAACTTGGATTAACGCTGATACCTATGATAATGGCGCCAAGAACTTGTATAACGGCGAGCTCGGTAAAATGGCAGGTGTTCGCTTGATCGAATCACCAAATGCGAAGACGGAGGCTTCTACAACAACTGTATATAGCAACTTCTTCCATGGCGATCAGGCGTTCGGTTGTACTGAACTTGAAGGCGACGGACGTAAGTTATATATCATCCCTAATACGAAGATTGACTCCGGCAACCCTGCTGGTCGTTTCTCAACCGTATCATGGGCAGCAGCTTACGTTGTGAAGACGCTCAACGGTTCATGGATCGTTAACCTGAAGACCGGTGCATCTGCCTAATCCTAGGCAGTGCACAAAGTGGGGGTGATGGGCGCCTCTCCTAGTAAAGTAAACGGAGATCCATATGGGACGAGCAAAGGATGCGGCTAAAAAGGTCGTGAGTAGAGTTACGAAGAAACCTGTAGTAAGAAGGCAAGCTGCCAAGAAGACTGTCGATCGTTCATTCGGTGCGACTGTACTGCGTGAATATGATAGCGGCATGCCATTCGCAGACATTGCTGAAAAGCATGATGTCAAGATTGAAAAGGTACAGGCAATCGTTGAAGCTGACCAAGCTAAAAACGTAACAGAATAATAGGAGATTGTGATGGGTCAACCCGAAAATAGTCAGTCGACAACTATCCCTGTAAAAACAGCGGATGAAACACAAACACTTCCCCTAGAAACACAAGTAGAGACAGAGGTACAGCTCACATCAGAGCAGATTGCGGAGGCTAAAGAGCAGGCACTCCTGGAAGCAATATACGCTGATGTAGACAAGGGTAAGAACCCTTTTGAAATAGCTGTTGCCCACAACATTGTTGATCAGCAAAAGATATTAGAGATTTCAATCAGACGGCATTACCAATGCGGACGTGGATCGATTCAGGACTACGCACGCATTTATAATCTGACCGTCCAGGCGGTACTCAGCATATTGGAACAGGATGAAGGTCAAACCGTGACGCTTCTTGGCGATCAAATAGATAGCGAAGAAGTCGGTATGGATATACCATTAAACACTGGTACGAAAATTAAAATCCCTTACGATCTGAGTTAGTATGCAACTATCGTTACGATACGGTAAGCATGTCACTGACAGGCTGATTACTCTAAAGCGGTTCAAACAAGTGATGGTCCAGGTTGGACGATCCAAAGTGAGCAAACAGCACGCGTATGTAAACTACAAGAAGGTTAAGGCGCAGCTGAATGACACGAAGTTAATGGATTTACGAAGACGGTTCCTGCTAGCTGTAAAGGCAGAAGATGTAACCCTTGAGTGGAAGATAGGCAACCAAATAAAAGCCTATCTGGGAGAACCACTACTGATAAATCCCAACTGGCAGAAGTAGCACGAAAGTGCTACTCTGTTTTTATGGATATGATGATGTATGTACTAATAGCTGCACTCAGTGCAGCTATTTTGTTAGGCGCGAGAAATGCCATTGATGATTCACGTGGTCCAGATGGAACAGAACTTATGCTCATGCGGTGGACTATGATCGCCGTGTGTTTACTCTCGCTTGTTTGTGGATACTTTTTCGCGAAGCACTTTTACTCAGAGGTTATCTATTATGGGGGTATGCTCGTATTTCTACTATTCTTTGCAGCTACTTGGAATACAAAGTCGAATCGAGAAAAGAAGAAAAAACAATAGCAGAATAAAAGCATTTGTGGTATAATGCAACACATAAGAGACACTGAATAGTAGCCGAATCAGGCACTATCGGCCACCGTAAGAAGCGGGTCCGGCGACTCACTGAGAGAGTTAAAGTGACCGTCAATCTTATCGGTACTACTACTCATTCACCCTAAACTGGGACTGCGTAATAGGGACGAAACTATCGTAACTATTAAAAATTCGGGGAACTTTTAACGGTTTCAATACAGCTGACAGAAATGCTGTACGACAATATTGTCTTTGATTCCAAAGCCAACATAATCGTAGCTTGGATTTAGTAAGGCGGCACGATGTTTAGGGCTGTTCATCCAAGCTTTCATGATGTCACCGGATGTATTTTGAGCTGGATCCATTTTGGCAATATTTTCGCTAACCTTTATACACTCATGAGGCTCCACATACTTTAAAACTCTTGATACATTATGCTCATTTGTATTCGGTATGATGTGGGCAAAGTAATCTTTAGCCACCATATCGTCGGCAGCTTCTTGTGCAGATGTATCTAGTCGTGAATCGTGTGATAACGGGGGAATGCCTCTAGATGTGCGCTCCTTGTTTGTTAGGAGAAGCAAAGTCTCTATGGTTGGCTTATCGACAATAGTACTTGAGCGAGTCTGCGTCATACCATGTGATGAGCTGTATATGAACGCAGTCGAGAGTGCGACAAGGCAGACGATACCAAATAAAGACAAGAAGCCTGCAATCACTAGTGCTATTCTCAGGCTGCTTTTCATGGTCGTTATTATACTCTAACAGATTGAAATTGTCAATGGTTCCCCACTGTGAGGAAAAAGATTATGCCTAATATATTTGGATGGAACTTCGACTTAATTCCAGGAGTGAACGTCACAAAAAGCTTGAATGATGCGAGAGCGGCTGGTAAGAGTAACTTCGGTGCAGATGCTGTCTCTACTGCGCTAAATATAGCAAGCCCAGACTATGATGTGATTCCTGGCCTAGATATCAATAAGCATCCATCGACAACTTCTACTTCGAGACCACCAGTACAGCCGGGGAATGATGAACTTGATACTTCCCAGCAAATCGCTGATGGTGGCTATGGTGGTACTGGTGGGTCTAGCGCAGCCTCTGCTGTGGCAAAGTCGTTCTATGACGCTGGTATTAGTAATATTGATGCGTTGATTGCAAGTCTACCATCTCGTGAAGCGAGTGCACTGTCAGCACTTATGAACAGCTATTTGCAAACGAAGGGTCGCCAAGATGTTGAATATGGCGATAATCAAGCGGACTTTAATAAGAATATCGACAAAGTGACTCGGGATGATGCTCGTAAGAAAACACAGATTGACACGAATGTACGCAATGATACAAGCAACCTCATGAGACTACTCGGCTCCCGTGGTGCTGGTAGCTCCAGTGCATCGAAAGAGGTTGTACCACGACAAGTTGCGCAAAAGGGTGCTTCTGAACGTTCTGACGCGTCACAAGTAACCGCAGACAACATGGACGAACTAAACACCAATTTCAATCGCTATGACCGCGAATGGAAGCAGCGGCGTGCAGACACCGATACAGATTACCAAAACAACCAAAGGGATATCAGTTCGCAGTTTGCTCAGCAGGGTATTGACGCTCGCCAGAAGCGTATGGAGCTTGATTCAAACCGTGCCGCCGCCAGTGGAGGCGATGCAGGTGCAATTGCTCGTGCCTCGTCTAGTGCGGGTGAGATCAATACTCTTCAGCAAAAAATCAACGACCTCGCCGCTCGTGCTGCTGGCCGTACGATTACAAATCAGGATCTTGCTATGCAGTCATCTCAGCAAAAAGCCTTTAACGATCCAACAAACACCTCAACGGCTCAAAACGGCGGCGTAGCAGATGATAGCTCGGCTTACTATGATCCAACTATACAGAAGAAGACAGACGACGACCTGTTAAAAGAGTTGTTCGGAATCTAATAGTAAAGGTAATGGGGCGGTGATTGAGCCGCCCCTTGGAGACGCGAATGAGTCTTTGGGACGATATACGAAAAAAAGCTATGGGCGTAGTCGCTCAGGTGAACCCTTTTGACGGTGGCCAGACATATGATTCAGTAGTAAACAATAAGCCAGTACAGCAGGCTCAGCCTACGGTCGTTAAGAACGCTATTAAGCGCTCTCCTGCAGTGCAGGTATCGGCACCAAAGATATCTACTGCTAGTACGCCAAAACTTGGGATACCGTCTATGAACTCGTTTACTAGCTCTACTCCGGATGTTGTAAAGCAGGCAAATCCCACAACTGGTACTATACAACAAAGACCAGCTACTCAACCAGTAGTGAGGTCGCAACCAAAGCCTATAGTCTCAAGACCACCGGTGCAGCCAGTCACTCCTCGTCCGTTTAGTGGTCCAAAGCTCGGGGTCCCCACAATCCTGAATAACAAACTGCCTACGGGTCAACCATCTATGGCGTCTCCTGCGCAGCCGAAGCCGGCTCCTGTAGTTCCATCTCGCCCAGTTGTTGACCCTCGGGTTCAGCAGAGACAGACGATTGACGACATTATGTCTAAAACTGATAATTCACCATTTCCGACCCTCGGTGGTCGATCTTTTCGTAGTTATAAGGATCAATACAATTCACTCGATGCGATGAATCAACGTAAGGAGCGTCAGCGCCTAACTGATCTTGCCTCGTTGAAACTCAATGATGACAATTATGGCCAGAAGCAAGCTCGCGAAGAAGCACGAACAGCATTGGCGGTACTGGGTCAATATGGTCAGGATAAATATGACCTAAGCACCCTTGCTGACGATGCGGTGAATCTAGTCCCTAATATCGTAAAAGGCACTGTGGATACATACGGACGTGTTGTAAGGGCTCAAGGTCGTGTACTCGACGAGCTGACAACCGGCAAAGCACGAGGAGGTATAGAAGACAGAACAAACAATATTAACAAGCTCAACCAGCAACGAAACCAGATACTTCAGCAGGATCCAACCTTTAATTTAACCGGTAAAATGTCGCTGATCTCTCAGACAAGGTATGCCGCTCTGACTAAAGAAATTGAGAAGCAGCAAACTATACTCAATGACGCACAGCAAGCAGACTACGATACAACTGATCCTACAAAATATGCTGGTGCTGGTGCATCGGTTATATTGGACGCCCTGACGGCCGGTGCTGCTGGCAATATCCCAAAGATTATAAAAGGAACGGGCTCTACTGGCGTGAGGGGTGCCGAGGCAATTTTAAACCCCCAGAACATTAAACAAGGCCTTATGTCTGGTGCAGCATTAGGTACCGGCTATGGTGCGAGTGGCGTTTTGCAAGATAAAGGTGCAGAGGCAACACCGCAAGACCTCGTGGCAGGCATGGCAACAGGAGCCTTGGGCGGTATAGCCACAGCTGGTGTAGCAAGTGGGCTTAGCCGTATGCTCCAACGCCTGCCAAGAGAAGTGAAAAACAGGGCTCTTATAAATGCCGCTGACGGTACTGAGCCTGTTACGGTGAATACGAAAGATCTTACTGCTTATGAGGGTGCTCCAGACAGAGGACGTGTTGAAGAATATAAAGCTCGTATAGAAAACGGCGGCCAGATTGAGCCGCTCATACTGATGCGGGACGAGAATGGCAATCTATCGGTAGAAGACGGAAAGCACCGTCTGCAGGCAATGAATGAGCTTGGTGTCAAGCAAGCGCCTGCTTATGTTGTGACTCCTGAGCGACTCAAGCAAGTTATCGGCGAGACTTCCGCCGCAATGCCGGAAAACGCAACCATAGATATACCCACGCCCAAGCGGAGCGCTTTGGAGGAAATGCCCGTTTCATCATCCAATCATCGAATCGCTTCATCTGATAGAAGTATAACACCATCACAAGCAGACGTAACTATGCAGGCTCATGAGATCATGAAACGCTCTGACGATGCCTATAAAGCTGTTGCAGCACGTGCTGCTGACCTACGAGAGGAGATAGTCGTTGCAAGAGCGAATGGCCACCCAGAAGCCGAAATAAAGGCTCTAGAACAAAAGCATGATGCATTGCAAGAAGGCATGCAGTTACGCAGGGTCCAGAAGCGAAAGGAATTGATGGATGCGGCGAACGACAACGAGCAGCATGTCGCTACGACTCGAGAGCAAATAAAATCAGATAGCGACTTCTTGGCAAAAATAAAAGACATAAACCTCACCGATGAACAAAGGATGGCGCTAATAAACGAAGAGCGTATAAAGCGTGGGCTAGAACCGCTATCTGATGTAAAAGAACAGAGCCGTGTTGGTGAAATGTTTGCGAAGCCACGAGACTCTATAGAAATGACAAAGGGTCATGTGGCAAAAGAAGATATGGGCGTGATCCTATCGGAAACGAAGGATGGCACACATCGACGCCGTTTACTTCGTAATACGAAGAGCGGTGTTGCAGAGGTAATAGTGGAGACCAAACAGCCTGACGGATCCTGGCTGAAATCAAAGGAGCGAGAGCCGGCGATTCGTCACAAGAATGATATATATGCGATCGATAAGCTGGAAGGCGACCCTACGCTTACGGAAGCTGCTGAAAAGGCATCTAAGACCGGTGAGCAGATAGATTTTTATGCTTCAAAGCAATCTGGCGATCCAAACAGCCTATCTTCTGAGATTGTGAAGTTCAACCCAGAAAAGATGATTATAGATGGTGGGTTTGTTCGTGATGCGGAGACAGGAGCACTACTCGGCAATCATATAAAGGTAGACGATACCGGCATTTCTATCAATATCGGTAAGAATATCGTGAATATGGGTGGCATAGTTGGCGATACATCAAAGTGGCGCAATATGAATAAGTGGTCCTACACCATGGATAGAATGCTGGAACTTATGGCACCTAGTAAAGAGGTGTATCAGAACACGCGCAAATTCGTCATTGAACACAAGCAAGCAGCAGAGGCAAAAATGCGTAAGGATCTTGCGAGTTTTCGTACAGACGTTGCAGATTGGCACGATAACCTGCTCAATGAAAAGCCTCAAGGCATCTCTAAAGATGATTTTAAAACGGATATCTTCTACTATGCTGAACGCAAACTAGCGCAGCCGATGGATGCCAAAGGCATAAAAATGAACCAAGACCAGATACTAAATGCAAAATACGGCGCAGAAGTTGCTAGTAAGATTCGGGAGTTTGATAAGTGGGCTCGCGAGCAGTATGACAATATGCTTGATCGTACAAATGAGGTACTACGAGAGTTTGGTCATGATGAGATACCTAAGCGAAAGAACTACATGACCCACCTGCAGGAAGACAGTTTGTGGGATAAGATCGGAATTGGTGAAGATCTCTACCGAGACCTTTCGTCTGGTATAAGTGGCGAGGCGAATATGGGCAATCGCGGCCAATTGCCAGGTACTATTGCAGGTAGAACGGAAAACTTTCGACCAACCAAGAAATATAATCCCTTTCACCAGACCCGACGAGGCACGGCTTCCATGACTGACCCATTTAAGGCTATGGATGCGTATGGTGAAGCGGCGCTATTTAATATCCACATGACAGAATCAGCCGTTCGTGCCCGAAGCTTGGAAGCGGTATTCCGTACAGCAGAAGAGATATTCAATAAAGATACGCTCCAGAAAGTGAGCGAGAACTTACGTCAATCCCTCACCGAAGCACATAAAGGTAGCCGTGGAGACTTGGTAACTGCATTTCAGGAATACGCGAATGCACTGACGGGTAAGTCGCAAAAGCTTGACCGTGTATTGCAAGATGCTGGAACACGAGGAAGGGTAGCTCTAAAGACGGCAAGAGCTCTACAAAAGGTTGCAAGTAATGCCTCGATTATTGGTAACGCAAATACAACTATCTCTCAAGCCTTGAACCTGCCAAACGTCGTCAAAACGAACGGTGTACTCAATACAGTTAAGGGCACGAGCCGCATGGTACAAGACATCGGTTGGAACGGTATGCCAAAGCCAGGCACGCCTGCAGCAGAATCAGACTTCTTGACAGTTCGGTATACAGACGCACAGTCTCGAATTAACCGTACTAAGCTGGAAATAGCCAACCGTAAGATGACAAAAGTGCTCTTTATGGAGCAATTTGAGCGGTCTATGACGGAAAGCACATGGTACGCCTGCTACGAGAAGGCGCTACAGGATAATCTGACAGGCAGAGCTGCTGTAAAAGAGGCTGATCGTATGACTGAACGTATTGTGGGTGGCCGTGGTATCGCCGACCAACCGGAACTCTACCGCAGTACCGTAGGACGTACATTCCTGCAATATACGCTTGAAGTGAATGCTGCTCTAAAAAATTTACGCTATGACAATACTTCACCTGCAACTCTGATGAAATACGCTATAGCAGTTTATACCATGAATAGCATGGTAAAAGGCCTAACCGGACGCGCTCCGTTACCTGACTTCCTAGGAGCGTCAATTGATACTCTTGGTGATTTTACAGATGCGGATAGCTATAAGAGTGACAAGAATCCTAACGGTGAAACTGTTGGAGATAAGTTAAACCAAACGACGCAACGCTTTACGGCTACAGCAGCAAATTTGTCCCCCGTGACAGTTGCGTTTGTTAATAATTTGGCCGATCAGAACACCAAAAAAGCGCTGTTCGGTAAGGATAGCGACCTAGGAAGATATGACAGTACACCCGCTGGTTTTGCTGTTGCAGGGAAGCTATTCCAAGCATTTGATGACCTAAGGAATGGTAAATTTGCCGGAGCCTGGGATAAATCACTTGCTGCGATACCCTATGGTGCTCAAATAAGGAAGTCTGGGCAAGGTGTTGGCACTATGGTGGACGGCTATTCAAAAGACAGTGAGGGCAACGCCGCAGCTAAGGTTGACACATCAAATCCTATGACATGGCTACAGGCGGCACTATTTGGAAAAAACTCGATACCAGAGGTCCGTAAGTACTTCGAGAATAATGCAAATGCTCTTGGTACTAATCAGCAAGCAACCTTTGAGAAGCTAGCAAAAAGCGAAGGCAAACAGTCAGCAATAGACTACCTGTCGGCAATCCAAGGTCAACGTGACGCAAAGAACAGCACGGCTGCAAAAGGTATAGATACTGCAGATATCGATGCAGAAAAGAAGGTAAAAATTGCTCAGGGTGATTGGGTTGAAAAAGATGGAGTTGTTACTGATGCGGAAAGCGGCAATGTTGTTACGAGCTACTATAAGAAGTTAGCGAAAAAAGGTCTAGAGACTGATGATAGGTCTGACGCTACCTACGAGGCGATTCTAAAAGCAAACGACATAAAGACAAAAGGTAGCGGCAAGTTTAAAGAGACAGGCCATACCACCCTCGATAAACTCAATAAGTTGAATAATATTGCTGACGATAAAGCTATCAACGAACAGGCGGTAGCGCTCATAAAGAATATGGGCTCTAGTGATGATGTGCCAAAATGGGCAGTAGTCCGATACCTTAAAGATAATAAAATAGACCAAGCAAAAGCCGTATATGCAACCAAAGCAAGCTATGGTAATGACGTGAAGTTACCTGTCATCCAAGACGAGATAAAGGATATGGATCATAATAAAGTCCTCGAATACCTCACTAATGGCCGAATAAAGTCTATAACTGGCGGTTACTGGGTAACTCAGGGCGTCCTAGCATCGCTACGCGACGAGGGTGCTATTAGCAAAGCTGAATACGCAACACTCAACAAAGCGAAATATGATTCGGATGGCAAGTCAGCCGTCGCTGCATCGGGCGGTAAATCTGGAGGCAAGTCAAAAGTATCTGCTGCAGATTTAGGCAGCCTCACCGCTACTGTCGACATTGAGCAAGCTATCGCGAATATCATCAGTAAGGCATCGAAAAGGTCGTCAGATCGAAAAATATCCTACAAAAAACGCACCTAATGTGGTATAATGTAGGCAACAAGGCGATCGACCGGAACTCAAGGGATCGACTACAGAAGTAGTCTAATCCCCTTGCAGTTCTAAAGTGAATCGCGACGAGTATATAAAGCTCGCTTACCAGGAGGCTACCGGTGAAACCGGTGCTGACTTAGCAGAATCTGACGAGGCATGGATTATCCTTCGAGATAAGGGTAATACTTTGATTGCTGACTGGCAAAATGCTGTTGATGCAGAAAAGCGCCCAATCAACTGGAATAGTCTCTGGGGTAGAGTGACTCTCGTTAGTACTGTATCTGCTACCGACACATTCGCTATAGATACTGCAGTAGTTCGGAAACTCAGTACTGAAGAAGACGGATTTAAGATTAAACTACCTGACGGCCGCTATAAGGTCTTTACGGTTGTTAAGCCTAGTCAGCTCTCTAGGGGTGGTGATTGCGTTGCCCTCGTAGGTGATAACGTCGTTTTTGCCGAGAAATTTGCTATAGACGATCCGTTTATTGGAGCGTCTATTTTGGTTTCTTATTTTGGCTATGCGTCTCTGATGACTGACGCTTCTAGTAAAGTGCCGGTTGATGACCCAATGTGGCTTGTATTCCGTGGTGGCGCGCAGCTCGCGACCCATGACTTTATAAAAAGCTCGAAAGGTCCCCAGTTGCTTAATTTTGCTGACGAACGTATGCAATCGATGATCGCGGCGAATAGTGAGCAAGATGGCAATAACTACGTTGACCATGACGGATGGTCTCCAGACCGAGGCATGCACTAATGGCCTATAAGACTGTACCTCTTGAGAAAGAGCCGCAGATAAAGTCCATATCCCTCCACGACTTACTAAAGGGTCGTCGAACGGATACAGATATTACACGCACCCCTCAGGGTGCTATTGCCATTTCAGATAACGTCCGGCTAACCCAAGACGGTGTCGCAACACCACGGTTCTCCACTGTGCCTTATGGTGTCCAACCACTAGGTACAGTACTTGGCCTTGATGATTTTACGAAGATCGTGAATGGTGTTCCCGAAAGCTGGCTGATTACCGTCCAAGTAGTGGCCGGTGTCGCAGAAGTTTATGTCTCGAAAGACGGAGGCAGCTGGATAAAAGCAGCTGGTAAGACTTACGACACATCAGCTCCTGTGTCTTTCGTACAAGGTGCTGGAAAAGTCCTTGTAATGAACCAGGCAGACACACTGTCGTATATGAGTACGACTTTACTGACGGTGACATCGATGTCTGCATTAGCAGCGCCGTCAGCACCGACTCCTACGCCAACTGGTATGTCTGGATCTGCTATCAACCACAGGTGGCGTATAACGGCAATTAGCACGATTGGTGAGACAAATGCTTCGGTTGCGGGTACTGCATCATCGAGCCAGTCGCGTGACACATGGACGCAATCGGGTGGCACACCAAAGTACTACACATTATCATGGGCTGCTGTTGCTGGTGCTCGAGGTTATGGCATCTACTACGGCACTGAAGCCGGCAAAGAGATATTTTTAGGAGTGGTTCCAGCATCGACGACATCATATGTCGATGATGGCACTGCCATTGCAATCGCTACAAAACCCGCACCTGCTGATAATACGACTCAAGGTCCCAAAGTGGGCGGTGGCTGTAATGTTGCCGGTCAAGTATTCCTCTACCGCGACAAAGATAATCCGTATCGTGTTTGGTTCGGTGGTACGGGTGACGATACATTTGACTTCTCGTCATATAGCGGTGGTGGGTGGATCGATGTTGCCGTTGGGTCTAAGAACGTGCCTATTGTGGTCGTGCCGTTTCGTGACGGTAAGGGTACGCCAATGGCGACTGTCTTTTCAGATAGTACGAGCGGTGCAGGTAAAATCACTCACCTGTCCCTACAGACGCTTAATTATGGTGATTCGGTCATTACCTATATGGCTGCAGATGAAGCAAACGGGCAAGACGGTACATCCTCCCCTGATGGTATCGCCATTGTGAAAGATGCCCTTATGTACCCTTCTGGGCATACGTTTAAGACGACCGGAACAAAACCACAAATCCAGAATATCCTCTCTACGAGCAATATTAGTGACAGTATTCTCCGCGATATGGCGGCTATTAACTATGCGGCGATGAGCGGTGCAAGTGTTGCCATATGGGAAGGACTTGTTTGCTGGGCGTTGCCAGTAGGTAGCGGCCAAAACACACAGATTTACACTCTCGATCTTCTAAGGGGTGGACAATGGATGCTCCCATGGAAGTTCTCTGCTAAGAAGCTAAAAGTCTATGGTTCGAACGACCGCGAACTACATTTCCTGGCTCTTACGTATGACAACAAGATCGTAGAGTTCACCGACACACGCGCAGCAGAAGATAGCGGCACGGGATTCGATACAAAAATTGGATCTGGAAATATCATGATCGAGCCTACAGGTTCGAAATGGATGTATGTTCTCGACGTACTCGTTACCATCATCAATCCTCAAGGTAATCTCACCATTGAATTAAAGGGTAAAACGAAGTCGAAACCCGTAGATGATGTTGCAAGCAAAAACTTCTTACCTCAGCAGACATATGCGGGTTGGGGTGAAGTGATTAACAGTGCCGACATAGGCTGGGGGCACGTTAAGGACAGTGCCGACATAGGCTGGGGAAACATTATCTCAATCCCAACAACATACGGAGCATCACGAGTAACGAAGCGTATCAAGGTCAATAAGGCGATGAATTACATACAGTGGATCGTTAACAGTTTAGGTAAGGGATCCAGCTATGAGCTGTCGGATGT
The DNA here is from genome assembly GCA_964480675.1 of uncultured Candidatus Saccharibacteria bacterium. Classification (GTDB taxonomy): domain Bacteria; phylum Patescibacteriota; class Saccharimonadia; order Saccharimonadales; family Saccharimonadaceae; genus UBA2112. The sequence continues at coordinate 75,632 of CAYZPD010000002.1, read as the reverse complement.
AGTGATTCGATACGTAGATATAGGCGTTGTCATAACTGAGGAAATGAGGAGGTAAATCATGCCAATTACGGACAAAGTTACAAAAGCTAACAATGGTGTACTGGCGCTTCCTGCGACACTCGCCACTAATAAAGGTACTGGCGTTACAACGGCAGACCTCAACGCGAACACAGGATGGCCACAAGATTCAACAGACGGTCCGGTACACTTTGCGCTGTTCAAGGTTGATGTAGGTACCAATACACTTGTGTCTGGTACGCTTACTTTTTGGAAAGCTACTCTCTCGGGTAACACACTCTCAAATATGCAGCTAACCGGAGGTCTGAACCAGAACTATGTCATAGGAGACTCTGCACTCATAACGAGCACGCCAGGCTATATAAACGACCTAGTCGATGCTTTTCTTACCCAGCACACAAGAACGGGTGCCCATAAAGACATCACTGCGACCTCCCTTACTACAACTGGCGATGTGAGTGTTGGTGGTAATCAAACAACCACCGGCAACATGACCATCAACGGTACGCTAACAGTAGCAGGATCTAGTAGTGCGGGTGGATGGACGCCTATATCTGGAACGATCACCTCCGTCACCTACAACGGTAACGGTAGCTACACTCTTGGAACTTCAGCGGATAATACCGCCTCTATACCAGTAGGTGCCAAGGGTCGTTCTGCTCGTACAGTTGCAGCTCCGGTGCAGTGTGCGCTGTTCAATGGATCAAATAATTATTTAAGTAAGGCATCTCCAAACGGGATGACATTTACTGATGACTTTGCTGCTGGTAAGTATGTCTATCTCACCTCCTATCCGGCTGTTGGGTTTGCCTATATCTTGCAGTCCCGTATGAATGGTACCTCTGGATGGACACTCTATGTAATGGCAACTGGTCAAATAGTCCTTGAAGCATATAACGGCGGCACGGCCAACTATAGTAACGTAAAGAGCAATCAGTCAGTCCCACTAGGTAGGGTGGTGCATATCGCCGCTCAGTTGGATATGTCAGCCTTTACGGCAACTCCAACTACAAGCTATGTAATGTTCGACGGACAGGACGTACCCGCAACGGTTTCAAGAAGTGGAACAAACCCCACGTCGCTTGTACAGGCCGGCAACTATGAAATCGGTTCACAAAATGGTGGTGTATTCCCTCTCACTGGTAGGATGGCACAACCATTTGTTACAAGCGCAAAAGTCTCTCAGTCTAATATGCGTACTATTTACTCTCAGGGTATTACCCCTTCTGATGTCACGGCACTCAATATGGTGTCTGCGTATACGCTTAGTAACTCACTTACTGATCTAAACACAACGAATAATAATACGCTGACAAACAATAACTCTACAAATATAGCTTACGCCTTTGCTCCTTGGGGTGGACAGGCAGGCGGCTCGATTAGCGCAACATACGATCACTTCACGTATATGGCCGTTACCCCATCAAGCCTTACAGTTCAAGCTGCTAACGGCTGTACGATTCCAACTTCAGGGGGTGTCTCTGCGCTTAGTTATGCTACTGTCTCCTCTCCGTATGGATTCCCAAATCAGAAAGGCAAATTCCAACTACTAACAGTGTTCCGTAATACGGCAGCGCAGGCGTCACCAGGCTTTACTACTTATAATCTTGGCGGCATGCAACTTGTAGCCCCAGTCGGCACCTGGAGGCCTTCCTCAAAAATGACTCTACTGCAAGGCTTTAGCTCCCCGGGTAATCAGCAGATTAGTGTAGCTGTCGCTACTGCGAATAACACGATGACACCTATTGATTACGGTTTGGCGAGCTCACAATATGCGAATATCTCGGCAACAAGCTCAAATATTTTTGCACAAACTCACACAATGCTTGCAACCCAAGATTATATTGTCTCGACCCCAACGACACTCTATGTTAATGAGCAAGCAACTGGAGGCAATAACCTTGAGGTGAGAGGCGATATGGCTGAATGTATTCTTGCGTTGGATAACACGTACATATAAGTCTCTCATGAAAAACGATACCTCAAATCTCAGTCTCAATAATAAAGCACATTTATAGAAAGGAAATATATGGATTTAAGCTTTCTTGGTCCGTCGGCAGCATCCGTAGTTGTAGTATTGCTGTTCTTGAACTACATGTCCAAAAAGGATGCTGCTCAGGCTGTTCGCGATGAAATGGTTGCGGAGGCACTCAAGGCCTTAAAGGAATCAAGCGATAGGGTTGCAAATGCGACTGAGAAGCAGGCGCTAGAGGCCGCTCAGCGTAACGGACATTTAGCCGAGATTGCTGCAGATAACCAAAAAGTAAACTTGAAGGTTCTCAAGGAAATAAAAGGCGCAGTAGTAAAAGGACTGGGAGGTAGAAAATAATGCCGTATCAAATGGTAGAAACGTTCACTAGCGGTAACGCAACACCCGCTGCTCAAGTTGCCCGTGTATTCGGCTTCATTCGTCAAGTATTAGGCTATACGATACATCATTGGGATGATAAGAGTAAGAATCTGACTCCTGAAGGTGTGGTCAGTTGGTTATGTCGCTCTGAGGGCAATACATCAGCTCACTATGTTGTTGATGGTCCCTCTCGTCGTGTATTTTGCCTTGTTAATCCTGCTGATGCGGCTTGGCACTCCGGTAGCGCTCAAGGTAATGCAACGACTATTGGTATAGAACTGAATAATAAAGAAGATGAGGCCACTTATGATGTGGCGGCAGAGCTTATAGCAGATTTACGTGATCCAAACGCCTATGGAGATCAGCCGCTATATAGGCATCGTGACTGGATCTCAACGGCATGTCCTGGCGATTACGACGTAGAGCGTATAGACCGTGTGAGTTATACAAAGGTGACTGGTGTTGCATGGGGTGATGTTCACGATAAAGCTGGTGCTCCGCGTCCAGTCGATCCAGCGCCACCTGTGGTAATTCCGCCAGTGCCAGTAACACCTGTAGAGGCTGAATGGGTCCGTAATATTGAGGATATAGAAGATGTAAAACTTCAGGTACTACTCGCAGACGGTGCGAAGGTGTTTAATCTTAACACGCTAGAACCGCTATCTGATTCGATTATTCCTAAAGGCACATGGGTAGATATAGCTAAAGAAACGACCGTAGGTGGTAAAAAGTTCTATATAAGCAGTTTTGCTGCCACTAGCCTCAAAGCGAACGGCATTCTTGCAAGTGATTTAGGTATCCCCTTAACCCCTCCTAAAGAGGAAAAACCCGAGTGGTTGAAAAATCTGAAAGATATCACCGATAAAGACATGTGGACTCGCTCTACTACACCCGTCTTAAATCTTGCAGATGGCAAGACAGTCAGGATATTGCCGATAAATACGAAAGTTAGAGTAATTGAGTCAACGACTATTCTCGGCCAAAACCTGTTGGTATTGGACGACGAGAAAACATGTATCGAGACAATTTACCTCAGTGACACACCACTGACTGATCCGATGGAAGATATCAAGAAGCGCCTTTCAGCATTGGAAACTGCAATTTCAGTATTCAAGGCACTATGGAAGGTGATCGTTGAGTTTGTAACTAAGCACAAGGAGGTTTGATGGGTACGACAACTATAACTCAGTAATAAAAGCTAATAAGGAGGAAAAGAAATGGAATTAGTATCAGGAGCAGCATTTGTCGCTGCGTCATGTGTTGGAGCTACAGAACTCATCAAACGAGCATTTGCTCATGACATGCAAGGGGCGATTACTATCGTCGCTTGTGCTGCCGTTGGCTTTTTGTCTGGACTAGGAGGTGTATTAGGCCTTGACCCTGTGATGGGTCTTTATTATGGTCTTGCCGGTGCGGGCGTCGTAACTGTAGCCGATAGACTGAGAGGATAGATGTAATGGCCGAGAGTCAGCCATACGACCATGCTGAAATCAATAGCCGAAATCAGTACGTATGGTCTGACTACCGGCTTGTGAGTCGCTATAAGGAGCTTGAGAAATCGCTAGAATTGCCGCACTCTCCTGAGCGAAAAAAAGACATAATACACGAGATGGCGTGTATTGCTGTCGAAGCCGTATTGCGAGAATTAGATATCCAAAAGCGTGAAGCAGAGATAGAGATGCTTGAGTCAGTATATAACATCCCGTCAGAGGAGGTTGAAGAGAGTGGAAAAGAAAAAGCTGAATGATATAGACCCGTCAAAATTTGATGTTGTTGCCGAGGAGGTAAACGAATATCAAGGGTTTATTCGTAATGCCGAAGGGGAGATCGAGAAGGTTGACCTTGTAAAACATTCCGTCAAAGTTCGTCCGAAAGTAGCCGCGCTCGATTTGGAAAAGCTATTAGTTCGCGAAGCCCCAAAAACAGTTATACGCCCGACAAAGCGAAAACGGCCGCAACGATCTGAAGAACTGACAATTGTGGCAGGTGATGCTCAAATCCCATTTCATGACGAACGAGCTATGGAGCTGTTTCTGGCGGAAGTATTAAGGGAACAGCCCGATAATATCGTGCTTGTTGGCGATATGATCGATTTACCTTCGTTATCTCGATTCCAGCAGCGCCCTGAGTGGGTCGGGCAAACGCAGAGCGCTATAGACACTTATCACATGTTTCTGGCCAAGACGCGGGCTAATGCACCCCATGCGAAGATTTTTGTTATCCATGGCAATCATGAGCAGCGACTCGACAACTATATCCAGAACAATGCCGCAGAGGTGCTAGGATTGCGTAGAGCAAACATGCCGCAAGAACTGGCAGTATTATCTATCCAGAGTCTCGTACGCTACGCTGATTTAGGTATAGAGAGTATTGATGGGTATCCAAACGGTACATTATGGATGCATGAGAACCTAAAATTCGTTCACGGCACTAATGTCGCAAAAGGTGGTAGCAATGCAGCGAAGTATCTTCGCGAAGAACGTGAAACGACTGTATATGGCCATACGCACCGTATGGAGCTCGCTTACAGGACATTTCCTCGGAAGTTGGGGTCCGTCACTATTGCAGCAGCCTCACCTGGGTGTTTGGCGAAGATCGATGGCTCAGTGCCTAGCTATCGCTCAACATATGACGCACAAGGTCATTTGGTCCGGAGAGCGGAAGACTGGCAGCAGGGTATCTTAAAGATCTACCATACGTCGAAATCGCATCATATAGTGCCAATAAGATTCATTGAACTTGAAGAAGAGGACTACGAATAACATTAGCACTCGACAAACATAAAAAATCATGCTAGGATGGGGTTTAGCTAGAAAAGGTTGCAAACCCTGTCTAACCCAAGGAGGAAAGACGGGGTTTTCATATCCCTGAAAATTGATAGGATAAGGGGTAATTAAGTGAGCACATACATTAAATTGTATCGTGCATTGCTTGATCACGAGTTGTTATCTAACGACAACACAGCCTTCGTTGTTTTTACGAAGCTTCTCTTAAAAGCCAATTGGAAGACCGGCACTTATAGGACTGGTCGCATGAAGTTGGGATTATTGACCAACCTTAAAGCGACGACTGCATGGGCTGCTCTTCATCGACTGGCAAATGAGGGAGCGTTGACACTTACAACGACAGGTCGATATACCGACATTACAATCTGTAACTGGTGGAAATATCAAGGCTCTGAGATAACGACCGTTGACAAGTCGGTGACACGAAGCAAGCCATCAACTGACACCAAACAAGAATATAAAAATAAAGAAAATATATATACCGCCGATCACGAAGCAGTACTGGCGCTTCTGAACGAGAAGACGGGGCGTAATTTTGAATTAGTCCCCCCAGCGGTAAAACGTACGCTATCCAAGTTCACGATTGAACAAATAGGCGCTGCACTGGATCGACTTGTAAAGGATGCTTGGCATAGGCCAAAGCTCGGAGTGCTCTCCGCAAACTATCTGCTTCGCGTTGACGTTATTGATAAATTTCTCAGCGCGCCTGAAGTAGAGACAGCGAAGACAGCTCTTGATCTTCTAACCCCCGAGCAACTAATGAAAAAGATCCAGTCCGACAAGGATAGTGTACATTATGGACATGAGCTTGAAGTGAGCGAGATAATGGGTGGAAGGTTGCGGTGTGCAACCTGTAAAACGGTGTTTACATAGAGGTAAAACGTAGCATTTATTACAATAATAAGCGTATTGTAATTCTATAATGCTAGCGGTATTGTTTAAGCACAGCTACGAGGTTTGGACGGCCTTTACTAACTACGAGCTTGGATTTTTAGCAAAATTTGTTATCTAAGCTCGATAGTATCGTGGGCACTATCAGAGTCTCGATTTTTCCAAGTCATTGTCCTACGGCATCAACTTTTACAAAGCGAGGGTAAGAGAGGAGCCACTATGGATGCTATACCATCAAATAGTATCTGGCTGCAGGAATTGCAGCAAACATATGTCCAGACAGGCAATATTGACCTGCTTGTAGATCAATTTATTGACTACAGCCGCGAATCACGAGGCCACTCAGAGTGGACTGTGAGAACTCGTAAAACACACTTGAGGCAATTTGCCGCATTTTGCAACCGCGTCGGTGTGATCGGACTAGATACCCTGAACTATCAGGTTATCGATAGTTATTTTGTCGAATACACGAAGACGCATAGCAAAAATACGACAAATGCAGGCAGACGAATCCTGAAGGTATTCCTACGTTGGGCGCAATTTTATAAAGAGATGCATTTGCATGTTGCACCCGAAGCTATAAAGCTAGTGAGGGTTCGTGACCGCTTGCCGAAAGCGCTTGATATGGACATCATTCGGCATGTGATTCAGAATACAAAAAACGAGCAAGACGTTTTGATGATCACTATAATGACCGAAGCGGGACTACGTATCGGAGAGCTTGTTGAACTGCAGGTCTTGGATCTGTATACAGACGCAGTACATATACGCGGCAAAGGAGAGATAGATAGAACGGTTTATATTACCGACAGTCTAGCAACGCAGCTGCAGCAGTTTATCAAGAAGAGAAAGCTGCAACAGGGTGAATTTCTGTTTCAGAATGATGTCTATACCTCATACGGTCCCAAGCTTGCAATAGGTACGGCGAGGAATCGGATACAGCGATGCTTTTTGCGTCTTGCTGGGGTCCATATGGTTCCGCATCAACTTCGTCATACATTCGCAATTAACCTACTGAGGGCAGGGTGTGATATTGTCACAATCCAGAATCTGCTAGGCCATGAGGATGTAACGACAACTCAAGTGTACTTGCGCGTAACTGATAATCATGTTAAAAATGAGTATAAGAAGTATATCGGGGACTCGCTGTTAGCATAAGGGTATTGACAAAGCACTACCCTTTTGCTACAATGATGATGTACAACAGGTACAAAACGCACATTTCAGAGTTAATCACAGCGGGGCATTAGCCCTATGAGCGGTCGGAAGATCGCGCTGCCTCAGAAGTAACCACAATTGTCTAGGTGGACAATCGTGGATATGGAGACGCGGCGCTCACTTACTTCCGCCTGGAAGATGAGGGTGGACGCACATAGCGTCTTTTTTATATCGAAGGATTTTTATGAGTGAACTTATTCGTGTAAATAATGACAATGCACAGGAACTGAAGGATCGCGGTTTTATCCTCTATAAAGGTTGGAATCAATCACTAGCCTGCGATTTAGTTGCCAAATCAACAGAGGAGCGTATCGTACAAGACACGCCAAATGATGCGCTGAAAAGATTCAGTACAGCTCGGGCTGCCGATGACTGGCACAATACTGGCCAGCGGACTATGTATTCTCTTTATGGTCGGTCACTCGCTGGAGTTATCTGGTATGATATTCGTCCTCGACAGGATATAGATGCCGAGTATACATTTGCCATACGCCTTTACGATGAGGCGCGAGGGCGTAGGCTAGCACGAGGATTCATGCAGGCAGCGCATCAGGATTTTGCGCGGCTAAAGCGCAATCCTGCCGTATGGCTTGAGACAAATGTAGACAATACGGCCGCAAGGCACTTATACGACGGTTTCGGCTACGAAACGATCGGTGAAGAGGACGGCCGTGTGACGATGGTATATCGGTCGGCCGAAGACGTGCAATAAGACTCAATCGAAAGGGCTATCGGCTAAAGCCTCCGTCATTTGCTCATTATGGCAAAAGTAAACTTTTCCATAATTCCGCTGCACTATGCGACCCTTCACTTCAAATTTGCTAAAGCAAATTTCGTGAAGGCTCAAGACATTTCGATTACCAAAGAAAATATCCGACAGATGCCGGATATTTTCTTTGGTACGCGAGAAAGGACTTGAACCTTCACGCCCGGAGGCACTAGCTCCTAAGGCTTGTGAGATGGCGCATAAAAAGTGTCTTTGCGTACTGTGTGCGATTTCTCATTTTACCCCTGTTATAACGCCTCACAATGGCCTAAAAAAGCCTAAGTCACGATTAGAGGAGCAACCGTCGTATAGACTTGTACCCACTCGGGTGCATATGTAACCGTAGGAGTCCCCGTGGGAGTACATAGTGGAGTCGATTTGTTCTGGATAACACAGCCATCTTACAAGCAAATACCAAGATATTGCACGATACGCCATAATGTATGTAAATAACATTACATAATAAAAATACAAAAAAGACATAGGACACAACAAATTCTTATGCTATAATATGGATTAAGTAATTCACACACAAATACGCGGATGTGGTGGAATTGGTAGACACGTTAGCCTTAGGAGCTAATGCCTCCGGGCGTGAAGGTTCAAGTCCTTTCATCCGTACCACAGTGAAATTACGAGTAAACCGTCCGACTGGGCGGTTTTTATGATTCTTATTAATCTGCAACGGCTTGATCTAGCTGAGCAATGAATATGAACTTTTGCTATAATTGCAACAATGAGTCAACAGGAGTTAGAGGCTACATAACTCGGATATAAATAAAATGAATGAGTATAACTTTAATGTTTTAACATGGGGTGAGTTCGAGGAATTCACGAAAGACCTGCTTTCAGAAGAAATGGGCGTATCGTTTCAGGCGTTCGCGGATGGAGCGGATGGTGGTATCGACCTAAGGTACTCGGCATGCGACAACGACCGCACGATTATTGTGCAGTGCAAGCGCTACAAGAGCGCGTCAGGTCTTATGGCGAATTTAGCCAAAGAGCGTCTAAAGCTGGATGAGATGAGCCCTGCTCCTGAGAGGTACATCCTCTCAGTATCGCTAGACCTTACAGAGGATAAGATAAACGATATAGTTGCGCTATTCTCGCCATATATCAAACAATCGAGCGATATACTCGCACCTAAGCAGCTTAATAGTTTATTGCACAAGCATCCCAATGTTGAAAAGAGGCATTATAAGCTCTGGATCGCAAGCAGTAATGTACTACAGACAATACTTTCAAGTAGGGTGTCTAATTATAGTGGTCTTATTAAAAGAAAAGATTATCGACACGCTAGAAACCTATTCTCCAACGCCAAGTTTTAATGAGGCTATGTTAACACTAAAAGAGCACGGGTTTATTGTCATTGCTGGCGAGCCTGGAGTAGGAAAAACGACACTTGCCGACGTTATGAGCTACTACTTGCTTGGTGAAGGTGATTTTAATGAGTTGGTCGCCTTGCCGCAAGATATCAATGACGCCCTAGAGATGATGAGTAGCGACCCTGACAAGAAGCAGATCTTCCTGTTTGATGACTTTCTGGGTAGTAATTACCTAGACGATAAGCTATCTCGCAGAGAGGATGGCATATTTAGGACATTGATTGAAAACGCAGGTCGTCTAAGAAAAAATAAGGCACTTATCATGACGACGCGTGAGTATATACTTCATCAAGCTCAACAAAGCACCGAAGTGTTTAAAGATCAGGGCTTTCTTGACGCGAAATATATTGTCGACTTGTCTGAATATGACTTGGTGACAAAAGCCAAGATCCTCTACAATCATCTCGCGGTATCGGATATACCAGAGGAACACCTCGAATATTTTGTCGACAAAAAAGTATATAGAAGTATCGTGAGACATAGGAACTATAATCCACGCCTCATTGAAGCGATTAATAAGCAAAAGCTTTGGTCGGATTGCCTGCCAGAATCATTTTGCGATAAGGTAATCGAACTATTTAATAATCCTTGGATGTTATACGAGGATATCTATATGAATAAGATCGACGAAAATGCTCGCAATATTATGCTGGTAATGATGTCGATCGGAAGAAACGTACGCTTTGAATATCTACATAAGGCAGTGGTTTCTTTTGATGATACGATCGACGAAACGCAACTGCGTCGATCTATTGATGTGCTTGAAAGTACATTCCTGAAAACATCAAAAGATAAAGATGATCAGATCGTCGTAGATGTATTAAACCCTACTATTTACGACTTTATCACTCACTATTATCGCGGACACAACCACTCGATTGAAAAGCTCATTAGAAGTGCCGTGTACCTCAACCAGCTTACGCATCCATTCGCAATCAGTGCAGATAGTAGCAGTTACGAATTACGGGCGTCGTTATCTGGCTATACTCCTATCGTACTAAGTGAATCGGGTGTTGAAGCGATGAAGGAAAAAGTCCTCAGTAGCTGGCAGCAGTTACCATGGCTAGGTAATTCAGGTACTCCTGAGAGCTTTGATATTTTTGATAGCATATCGAGACTCTCTGATGTGTCGGATGCTATAGAGGAGGTCAATCAAGAGTTCTCTCGGGCTGTACTTGCGATATTGCAGTCTTCTATCCCTCACACTCAAGACGTTTCGGCTGCACTTAATGCCTTTGATACGTACTGTGATTCCGACGACCTACCAGATGAAGTGGCAGATAATTTTGTACACTCGGTTGTAGGTGCTGTCGGTACCTATGAGGACATGAAAACAGTGGCTGAGATAGGATGGAGCTACGGCATCAAAAAGTTTGTCTTGGATCGTATGGCTGAAAGAATAGCTCAGGACGAGTATTACGAAGACATCCTTAGCGAAGAAGTGCGACAGAGGTTAACAGATGGCGAGAAGGATATCGACATTAAAGATGAGATGAACGATACATTGGAATGCTATGGTCTTGACGGTAGTTTCGTCGATAATGAGTTCAATGCATGGGCTGAACCACCAGAAGATTATGATGGCTCAAGCTTCTATTCTAAAGACGATGGCGACTTTGAGACTCAAAGAGAAATGAAATCGGATGAGAATTCACGCATTGATGATGTATTTCTTTCATTAAGTAAAAGATAGGGCATTCTGAGGAGTAAAATATGATTTCCAAAACCGACTACATAACCTACCTCAAACACCCAGCATGGCTCTGGCTTCGTAAGCACGACCCTGAGTTTTTACCAACACCTGACGAGAACTCACAGGCAATTATCGAGGAGGGTCGGGAGTTTGAGCAGCTGGCTGAGCAGATATTCCCCGAAGCGATTCGTCTTGATGGCAATAACTACGCAGATATGCAGGAATGGGCAGATGAGACCAAAGCCCTACTAGAGCAGGATGTCGAGACTATCTTACAGGCAGTATTCCTCTACGATGGTTTCTTGTGTATTGCCGATGCCATTACAAAAGATGGTGATGGCTACATTCTGACGGAAATCAAGGCGACAACCTCACCGAGCAAGGAGCACATCTGTGACCTTGCATTCCAGAAGACCGTTATTGAATGGAGTGGCTTTCCAATTACCGCCAGCCGAGTGCTGCACGCCAACAAGGAATATGTGCGTCAGGGAGACATCAAGCTGGAAGAAATCGTGGAGTTTACAGACGTTACCGAGAAAGTAAACAAGGAAGTATTAAACGCTCCCGAGCAAATGCGAGCAGCCGCTCGCACAGCTGAACTTGAGGAGATGCCAAGCGACTCACTCCGCTACGCTGGACTCGGTGCAGCTGGCGACTACCGAGAGATATTTAGCAAGCTCCATCCAGATATTCACGAATACAGCATCTACGACCTCGCTTCTAACAAAGGAGCTGGCACGGACAAGCTCATTGGTGGACTTGAAGATGACGGCGTTACCATGATCGTCGACATCCCTGAATCCACCAAGCTACAAAAGCACCAACAAGACCAAGTGCGTGTTACGAAGCTTAATGAAACCATTGTCGACAAAGAAGCGATCCGCTCATTCCTTGGCGATATTGAATTCCCAGCTTACTTCCTCGACTACGAGTCGATCAACCACATATTCCCACCGTTCGACAATACATTCCCGTACCAGCAAGTCGTATTTCAGTACTCGCTACACACCATGGCCGAGGATGGTACGCTGACACATACCGAGTACCTCCACGATACCAACACCAACCCTGCCGAGAATGTCATCGCTCACTTGCAAAAAGATATTGGCTGCAAGGGTTCTATAATCGTGTGGAACAAGACCTTTGAATGCTCTCGGCACAAAGAATACGCCAAGCTCTATCCAGCTCACGCCCCATTCTTTGAAAACCTGAACGAGCGAACCATTGACCTTGCGGATATCTTTAGTCAACGGCTCTACCTCGATAAACGGCTCAAGGGTAAGTTCTCGATCAAGAAGGTACTGCCAATTCTATGCCCTGAACTATCTTATGCAGAGCTTGGCATTAAGGAAGGTGCAACCGCTAGTCGTTCATGGCGTGAAGCGATTGTTGACGGCATGCGTCCTGACAAAGACCAGATACTAGCTGACCTGCGTGAATACTGTGGACTGGATACGTATGCGATGGTGGCGATTTATGAGAAGCTCAGGGAGATGACCAGCTAATGGAAGTAGTGATTACTATAGTGTTTACTGAAAAGCAACCTGTTAAAAAAAGAATAACCATCACAAGCAATAATAAATGTTTATATTGTTTTTTTATATCTATCACCTCACTAAAAAAATTTTACTTTTTCTGAGTTTTACTCAATTCTTATTAAGATGAAAAATCAATACCTTATCATAACACCTTAAAAAAAGAAGATGAAAAAATAGTAGTTTAGGACTAAATAGTTATATAAAAATAGGACGGATATCCGTCCTATTTTTTATTAAAGCATAATTTAGTTTTTAAATATATCTTTTAAATATCCATATCCTTCTTTTTCCATATCGTCATAAGCTATAAACTTTAAAGAGCTTCCATTGATGCAGTATCTCATACCGCCTTCATCTTTAGGACCATCAGGAAATATATGCCCTAAGTGAGAATCTCCTTCTTTACTTTTCACTTCCACTCTTTTCATTCCAAAAGACCTGTCTTCCAGTTCTTTTATTAAATCCTTATCTATAGGTCTAGTAAAGCTTGGCCATCCACATCCAGCATCATATTTATCTTCTGAAGAAAATAGTGGTTCTCCTGAAACTATGTCTACATAAATACCTTTTTCTTCTAAATCATTGTATTCATGTGTATAAGGAGCGTCTGTCCCAGCATTTTGAGTAACCTCATACTGTTCTTTTGTAAGTTTCTTTCTAATTTCCTCGTCAGAAGGCTTAACAAAAGTATCTTTCTTAAAGGACTCATCCTTAGGCTCTTCTTTAATAAACGGCTCATCTCTTTCTATATCATCGTTAGCTAAGTCTAAATCAATGTGGCAGTATCCTGTTGGGTTTTTAGCTAAATAATCTTGATGATAATCTTCTGCTAAGTAAAATCTTTCTATTGGCTCTACTTCAACAGCAATTTTTTCATCATATTTAGTTTGTTCTTTTTCTATAATTTTATTTATTGTGTCTAGCTGGTTATCATCTACATAATATATACCCGTTCTATACTGGGTTCCTACATCATTTCCTTGCCTATTTACTGATATAGGATCAATTATTTTAAAGTAATATATAAGTATATTTGTGAGATCTGTTTCTTTTGGATCATATTTAACTTCTACAGTTTCAGCGTGGTTAGTATTTTTATACACTACGTCTTCATAACTTGGATTAATCGTCTCACCATTTCCATAACCAGATCTTACGCTTTTAACACCATCTATTCTATCAAAATACGCTTCTACTCCCCAGAAACATCCTCCAGCTAAATATATTACGTCTAGGTCTTTCTCTATATCTTTTCCAATAAGATTTAAATCTTCTTTTGGCATATCTTCATCTACACTCCTTTTGTTATAGTTTCTAAAAAATAAGAATGATATTAATATTACCTAAATTCCACGTGTGTTTTTTATTAGCTTCAAAAATCACTATTTCACGAAGAATTTAGACTGCTTCTCACACATTGTAACATTATTTACAACCACCTTTCAATCATTTTTGATAAATCATTGATTTCATCTTTGCTGCAATGATACTTAATAAACTCTGCAAGTTATCCACAGAGCAACACTCAATTTTATTGATGATATTCTTATTATACCAGACATTTTTCATACACTCCCTTGTACGGATAGTTTTCCGACAACTTCATGATTACATATCTTGCGGTTTTGATTATTTTTGCTGCAAGAAATACATACTTCAAACGAAAGGTCTTTATTTGCTGTCTGTATTCTGAAGAGTCCAAGGAATCAAACTTGAACAACAAAAATAGGTTATATGAAAGCATCATCATTTGAAACACGGCTTCATTCGCCCAAAATGACTTTAGCAAGAGATGACCCACCGCCATGTCGTATTTGGCTTCTTTGATATAGTTTTCACCGAGGAACAACGCAAGCGTGAAGAAGCCGACGAGCTAATAACCGTAATCTTGCCAACGATTAACCATGACAAGTAATGCTTCATCTTTCCGCTGCCCGACGTGCAAATCAGCGCACATCGCTCGTGTACTCATGGGCATGCCTGCTTTTGATAAGAAGCTCGAAAAAGACCTTGAAGACGGTAAGGTCATCCTTGGAGGCTGTCTGGTTGACGATAGCGAACCAGATTACTACTGCAACGATTGCAAACATCAGTGGCGACGAGATGGTAGGAAGGTGTTATATCCTATCGAAGACGAGGGAGATTGGCTAAAGGAGGCTATGAAAGACTGATGAACATTTATTTAGATATCGATGGCGTACTTCTCGCCAATGAGGAAAACCTCGCGATTGGTGCGGCTGAATTTATACAGTATGCGGTCGAACACTTTGACGTTTACTGGCTAACGACACATTGTATGAATGGTGACCCTACTCACGCGATTGAATACCTCAACCGAGCATCTCATCAAGACCTGCGCCCATGGCTTGAGAAATTCAAGCCAGTAACGTGGAGCCTGAAGAAAACCGAAGCCATCGATTTGTCGCAGCCATTCCTGTGGTTCGATGACGATTGCTTTAGTGGCGAGAAGATCGACCTCCAAGAACACGGTGTTATGGACTCATGGATTGAAATTGACCTCCGAAACGTGCCTGACCAAATGACTAAAGAGATGGTAACGCTACAGGCGTTTGCAAACGAAAAATAACAATCTGCTACAATACAAGTCAGGAAGATTCGTGCCCCACTCGCCTGCGAGGAAGTATGAATCTTCTTTTCTTTGTTCGTCAGAGTATTTTTATCTGTAAAACAGGTCGTGTGGATATATTGCGTTAATAGAGAGCCTAGCGTCACCGTATCCCATCATTTTGTATCTGTTTTATGGTATAATGTTGTGTAATATGACTACCAATACAGACACCCGAAAAGAACAGGAACGAGCCAAACTTCATAGTACTATCTGGAAGATTGCGAATGACCTACGCGGTTCGGTAGACGGGTGGGATTTTAAGCAGTACGTTCTTGGTATGCTGTTTTATCGTTTTATATCAGAAAACCTGACGAACTATATCAATACCGAAGAGCGACGCACCGGCGCGACAGATTTTAACTATGCTGACCTAAGTGACGATGCTGCTGAATTCGGACGAGCCGATACGGTACAAGAAAAGGGCTTTTATATCCTACCGAGCGAACTTTTTGAGAATATCCGTAAGCGCGCTAAAAATGAGGAGAATCTCAACGAGATTCTATCAGGTGTATTCCGTAACATCGAAAACTCTGCCAAAGGTGCCGACAGCGAAGATGACATCAAAGGCCTATTTGACGATCTCGACGTAAACAGCAATAAGCTCGGCTCAACCGTCGCCAAGCGCAACGAACAACTCGTCAAGCTCCTCGATGCCGTTGGTGGGCTGGAAGTTGGCCGCTACGAAGATAACACCATCGACGCTTTTGGTGATGCCTACGAGTTCCTGATGACCATGTACGCATCGAGCGCTGGTAAGTCTGGTGGTGAATTCTTCACACCCCAAGAAGTCAGTGAGCTGCTAGCGCGCATTACCGTCGTGGGCAAAACCGCAGTCAACAAGGTGTACGACCCTGCCGCTGGGTCTGGCTCGCTGCTGCTGAAATTCGCTAAGGTGCTGGGTAAAGAAAACGTCCGCCAAGGCTTTTACGGGCAAGAAATTAACCTCACCACACACAACCTGGCGCGTATCAACATGTTCCTGCACGATATCAACTACGAAAAGTTCAACATTGCTCATGGCGATACCTTGCTTGACCCGGCCCACTGGGACGACGAGCCGTTCGACGCGATTGTTTCTAATCCACCATACAGCATCAAATGGGACGGCGACGCCAACCCAATCCTCATCAACGACCCACGCTTCAGCCCGGCTGGCGTGCTCGCTCCAAAAAGCAAGGCCGATCTGGCGTTCACCATGCACATCCTCAGTTGGCTCAGCACTAGCGGCACGGCAGCAATCGTCGAGTTCCCAGGTGTATTGTATCGTGGTGGTGCCGAGCAAAAGATTCGCAAATACCTCATCGACAACAACTACGTTGATGCGGTTATCCAGCTGCCTCCCGACCTATTCTTTGGTACTAGCATCAGCACCTGTATCGTCGTACTCAAAAAGAGTAAGAAAGATAACTCAACATTGTTTATCAACGCCAGTGCCGAATTTGTCCGTGGTGGCAACAAAAACAAGCTCAGCCAAAGCAACCAAGACAAAATCCTCGACGCCTTCACCAACCGCGAAGACATCGAACACTTCGGCCGTCTGGTGCCAAATAGCGAAATTGCCGACAACGATTACAATCTAGCAGTCAGCAGCTATGTGGAAGACGAAGACACCACCGTAGCCATCGATATTGCTGAACTGAATACTAATATTGCCGAAATTGTGCAAAAGCAAAGCGAGCTACGTACGCAGATTGACGCTATCGTGAAGGATATCGAGGGATAGTATGGGGATAAAGCAGACTGCCGGAAAAATCCTCTTGTCACTATACGTAACTCAACTCGATAACCCAGTGAAGTTAGAGCGAGCGTCGTTAGTGTTTAAAAACTCTCAAAAACCAAAACTCGACACAGATAGATGGCTCAAAGACATACTTCATAGTATTAGCGAAAATGACACCATGTTATATAACGGGTTTAACTATTTATTACAAAAGGGTCTTATTGGAAACAAGAACACAAAAGGCATCTTGGGAGGCTTGTTGTTACTTGGGCTGCACGTAACTAGCCAGGGTGTTGATGTTGTTGAGGGTGTAGAGCAAGGCCCAGAGCAGCAAAAGATAGTCAAAACGCTTTTTAGTTTTAACTTTAGTAATAATGTGACTGTCGATAGTTTGGTAAAAGCAGAGATCGGTAACGTGGTCGGAATTGGTGCTGCTGTTGGCGGAAAGCTAGATTTGTAATGAGTAAAATCGACGAGCTAATTCAGGAGTATTGTCCGGAGGGGGTGGATTTTAAAATGCTTGGAGAGCTTGAAGATTCTGGTGTCGTTAAGCTCGGGCGTGGAAATGTCATATCAAAGAAAGATATCGCAAACGAACCAGGCGATTACCCTATCTACTCATCATCAGCCTCAGGGGTTGGCGAGTTCGGAAGATATGGCGAGTATATGTTTGATGACGAACGACTATCGTGGTCGGTTGACGGTGGTGGCAGGTTCTTCCATAGGCACGCACACAAATATTCCGTGACGAATGTATCGGGGTGGTTGAAAGTTTTGGACGAGGGGAAAATAAATACACGATATCTATACTTTGTGTTGGATTCGGCATGGTCGACCAAAAAGTTTGATTACATCAAAAAAGCCCACCCGTCTGTTATTAGAAATGAGTACAAAATTCCCGTTCCGCCACTTGAGGTGCAAAAAGAGATTGTCAAAATTCTCGATACTTTTACACAATTAGAAGCGGAGCTGACAGCGGAGCTGACAGCCAGAAAAGCGCAGTACGAACACTACCGCAACCAACTGCTGACATTTGACGACGCGGGGGGGGTACGATGGACAACGCTCGGGGAGGCGGTCAAGCTGGCGAGAGGAGTTCGTGTGGTTAAAAAAGACCTCGAAGAAACTGGCGAGATACCTGTTTATCAAAACAGCATGAAGCCGCTTGGTTATTACGACAAGAGCAACAACCAAGCTGGTACGACATTTGTAATTACAGCTGGTGCTGCTGGTGAGATTGGGTATAGTAGTGTAGACTTCTGGGCAGCTGATGATTGTTTCGCGTTGATATGCCCGGATGAATTACAAGGTAGATTTTTGTATCACTTCCTAAAAACGAGGCAAGATTTTATATTTTCGCGTGTTCGTAGAGCGAGTATTCCGCGACTCTCGCGTACTGTGATTGAGAAAATTAAACTACCAGTTCCTCCGCTCGAAGAGCAAATCCGCATCGTCTCAATCCTCGATAAATTCGACGCTCTCACGAATGACATCAGCCAAGGCCTGCCTGCCGAAATCACCGCCCGCCAGAAACAATACGAATACTACCGCACCAAACTACTGACGTTTAAGGAGTTATCTGCATGACCAACAAATACAGCCTGATTGCCGAAAATGCCGACAGTACCGTCGTCAGTGATTTTGCACCAACTTACAAACGCGCTACGCATTACCAAAGCGAGGCCGAACTAGAAAAGGCATTTGTAGAAATGCTCGAAAAGCAGGCGTACGACTACCTGCCAATCACCAGCGAAACCGACTTGGTGCTAAACCTCCGCGCCCAGCTAGAAAAGCTCAACAACTATCAGTTTAGCGACGGCGAATGGCAGCAATTCTTCGCTACTGCGCTTGCCAACAAAAACGAAGGCATTGTCGAGAAAACCGCCAAAATTCAGGAAGACCACGTACAGCTACTAACCCGCGACAACGGCGAGGTAAAGAACATCTATTTGATAGACAAAGCCAACATCCATAACAACAGCCTACAGGTCATCAACCAATACGAAGTAGACGGCACACATGCCAATCGCTACGACGTAACACTGCTAGTAAACGGCTTGCCGCTGGTGCATGTCGAGCTGAAACGTCGCGGTATTGCCTTGCAAGAAGCGTTCAACCAAATCAACCGCTACCAGCGCGATAGTTTTTGGGCGGATAGTGGGCTGTTTGAATATGTGCAGCTGTTTATCATCAGCAATGGCACCTACACCAAATACTACAGCAACACCACGCGCGACCTGCATATTCGCGAAGCGTCCGAAATCAAGCGCACACCGAAGAAGAAAACCAGCAACAGCTACGAATTTACCAGCTGGTGGGCCGACGCCAACAACCGCCCAATTACCGACCTAATGGATTTTGGGCAGACTTTCCTGGCGAAGCACGCGATATTGAGCATCCTCACCAAATACTGCGTGTTTACCAGCGATCGCACACTGATGGTGATGCGCCCATATCAGATTGTGGCAACCGAGCGAATCCTCAGCCGCATAGAAGTCGCCACCAACTACAAAAAGCTCGGCACCATAGAGGCTGGCGGCTATATATGGCACACCACCGGTAGTGGCAAAACCCTAACGAGCTTCAAAACCGCGCAACTTGCCAGCAAATTGCCGTATGTCGACAAAGTGCTGTTTGTGGTCGACCGCAAAGACCTGGACTACCAAACCATGAAGGAATACGACAAGTTTGAAAAAGGTGCTGCCAACAGCAACACCAGCACCGCCAAGCTGACCAAGCAGCTAGAAAACCCGAACGCGCGTATTATCATTACGACGATTCAAAAACTGGACAGGTTTATCCAGCGTAATTCTGGGCACGACGCATTTGACGAGCATATGGTGATTATCTTTGACGAGTGTCATCGCAGTCAGTTCGGCGACATGCATCATGGTATTACCAAAAGTTTTCGGAATTATTACTTGTTTGGATTTACTGGCACGCCAATATTTGCCAAAAATTCATCAAGCGGTGGACGACTCGACCTTAAAACCACCGAACAGGCCTTTGGCGAAAAGCTCCATACCTACACGATTGTCGACGCGATTACCGACAAAAACGTCTTGCCGTTTCGTATCGACTACATCCGCACCATTCGCGAAGCCGACGACGTAAACGACCAGCAGGTGCGCGATATTGACCGCGAAAAAGCGTTGGCCGCGCCAGAGCGCATCAGCAACGTGGTGCAGTATATTCGCGAGCATTTCGACCAAAAGACCAAGCGCAACAGCAAACCATACGCCTACACGCGGCTAGCAAACGTGCACGAAGCTGCGTCTGCGCGTGATCGTGGCGCTATCGAGGAGGTCAAAGAAAAGATTCGTCTGAGTGGATTCAATTCAATTTTTGCGGTGAGTTCTATCGATGCCGCCAAGCAGTACTATGTTGAGTTCAACAGGCAGCAGGCTGAAGTACCCGAGATGGCACGGCTCAAAGTGGCCACGATTTTTAGCTATGGTGCCAACGAAGCCGACAGTGAGCTCGACGGACTAGAAGACGAAAACTCAGAGAATACCGACGGACTCGACAAAACCTCGCGCGACTTTTTGGAAGGCACCATTGCCGACTACAACCGTATGTTTGGCACCAACTACGATACCAGTAGCGACAAGTTCCAGAACTACTACAAAGACGTCAGCTTGCGCATGAAGAACCGTGAAATCGATCTGCTGATTGTGGTAAATATGTTCCTGACTGGCTTTGATGCCACGACGCTGAACACCCTGTGGGTAGACAAAAACCTCAAGATGCACGGGCTACTGCAGGCGTATAGTCGAACTAATCGTATTCTCAACAGTATCAAGACATTTGGCAACATCGTCACCTTCCGCAACCTCGAAAAAGCCACTAACGATGCGTTGTCGCTGTTTGGCGACAAAGAAGCCAGTGGTATTGTGCTGCTGAAATCGTTTGATGAATACTACAATGGCTACGTTGACGATAATAAGCAGGTAAAGGGCTATGCCGACCTCATAGCCGAACTGACCGACAAGTTTCCAGTTGGGCAGCAGATAATTGGCGAGCAAAACGAAGCAGAGTTCGTACGTTTGTACGGTGCGATTCTGAAGGTTCGTAATATTCTAACAACATTTGATGAATTTGCAGGGCGCGGCATTTTGACCGACCGTGATGTGCAAGATTACCACAGCATGTACATCAACTTCTACGAAGAGCGGCGCAAAGTTGATGACGGTGACAAGGAAAACATCAACGATGACTTGGTGTTCGAGATGGAGCTGATCAAACAAGTCGAGATCAACATTGACTATATCCTCGAGCTGATTCGTAAGTACCACGCGAGTAACCAGGAGGATAAAGAGCTGCTTGTGGACATCAACAAGGCGATTGATTCGAGCGTTGAACTACGCAACAAGAAGGAGCTTATCGAGCAGTTTATTAGCACGATTAACGCTGAATCTTCGGTAGACGATGACTGGCAGAGTTTTGTGAACTCCAAGAAAATCGAGGAGCTTGACGCGATCATTGCCGAGGAAAATCTAGACAAAGATGCGACCTATGCATTTATCGAAAACGCCTTTCGTGATGGCGCTGTGCAATCGAGCGGCACAGCAATTTCTGGTATTTTGCCACCCGTGTCGCGCTTCAACCCCGAAGGCAGCCGCGGCAAAAAGCGCGAAACAGTGCTAGACAAACTAAGCGCGTTCTTTGGCAAATTCTTTGATATATCGGGCGGTAAGCTAAGAGAGTAAGCAATGCCCATCCATGAAGAAATCGTATCTCATACGGGTGGTAAGTATAAGGTAATTAAGATTGCCCAAGAGAATGTTTCCGACCTTGAAGAACTTATTAGACATCGTCTCGTTGATATATGTTTTGGAGCTGAAAGCGTAAGAATCGAGCCAGATATAAAGACTTACAAAGCAGCATGCATGCAGCTCTATTCCAACTTAATTCGCTATGACGAAGCGAAGAAGTACGGCCTCATAGGCGAGCTGATGATGCATGTACTTGCGCCAAATATGTTGGACTTTGAGGCCGAGAGTATGAGCATGCTGCTTTCACTGCAGAATCAAAATATAAAACCTGGATTCGATTTGAATTTTCATGACAGAAATCAAAAAAAGATATGGTATGGCGAAGTTAAGTCGGGCCTAGACCACGAGGACAGAAGTGAACTCATTACACGAGCGCGCGATGGACTGAGAAACTACTTCGACAATATCAACAATCCTAACATCGAGAAGTCTACCTCATATCGATGGGATGCAGCGAAGCATGAGGTCGCTGTTATCTTCACTGCGGATGAAAGAGCAAATCTATCAAAGCTATTAACAAGTGACCGTGCATCAATAAGCACAAATGCCGATAAACGAAGGAATGTTATCCTCATGACGGTTAACTTTGGCGACCGGTATTATGAGCTGAATACCACACAGGACATCGAAAATAGTATTAATAATCTAGTCAAGCTGAAGTGTTTCGATGATTATTTCGTAATAAATACTCACAAAAAAGCATTTGATGATATTATCGACTTTCTAAAGAATGAGGGTCAATCTAATGGGTAATATCACCTTATCTAGCTTGAGAACCTCTCTTACTAGAGCCGAGGATACGTCAAGCTCCCCGTTCGTAGAGATTTACGGTAAGGTAATTCTGCGTCAGGAGCTGTCCGCAGGCGAAGTGGACTACTTATTTAGAATGATGGGGATCTTTTCTGTCTACGGAGACAATAACCTCCATAAAATGGCATATTCTATGGCATTAAATTATGGGTTAGCACATGATGACTTTGTCGTATTGGAGTCATTTGCACAAGAGTTGCGCTACTACCCCGTCCAAATGCTGATACGATCACACCAAGATAGGAGTAGTTCTACAAGTGTCGAGGAGGATATCCGAATTGATGATGTTTTTTCTATCTCACTCGCTGAAACCTATAAGCAAGATTACTTCAGATCGGAGCAGCAGTATACTCTTGGGCGTAAAGTCAGCGATAACGACAATATTGTAGTAGTTGCACCTACCTCTTACGGAAAGTCACATTTAATGGTTGCCAAGGCGATCAACGAATACCACAATGGGTCAACTGTATGTATTATCGTTCCAACAAAGTCATTGATAGCCCAAACTGTGTCAATGGTAATTTCTGTTAAAGGTGACAGGATGAACATTATAACGCACCCCGATATGTACGTTGGCAAGCACCAGGGTAGCCCTTTTGTGGCGATTTTAACTCAAGAACGACTACTAGCGCTACTCTCTAGGTTTCCAGATATGACTATCGACTACCTGTTCATTGACGAATCACACAATCTATTTAAGGACGAAGAAAGGTCGTTAACCCTCTCCAGGGCAATAATAATAGCAAGAAATAGGTCTGCGGCCACAAAGATTGACTACTTCTCTCCATTTATCGCAGAGCCAGATACGAGTCTACTGTTCGCAGGAAACTTACCTGTTGCAGATGGGCAGTGCTCAATAGCCATATCCGAGTATATGAAGATACCACGCTATTATCTCTGGGATGCATCTACTGGTGAACTAGAGGTATTTGATCAGTTTACAGATAGGTTTTATTCCACTGAGGCGCATTTTAGTAACTATTATGATTTGCTACTAGCGAGGGCTGCCGACAAGAGTATTGTGTATCTAAACAAACCGAGAGATGTCGAAGAATTTGCGGATGCACTCGCGAACAGATTGTCCGAGGTTAGCTTCAGCGAAGAGAGCAAGAGAATAGTCGATGATGCATGTAGGGTATTCTCGAAATATGTTCACCAGTCATACAATCTTATAAAATTACTTAGGAGAGGTGTCGTTATTAATCACGGCAAGATGCCAGATATCATTAAGGAGCACGTGGAATTTCTATATAGAGTAGTTGATGAGGTGCGGTTTATCGTGACCACGAGTACTCTACTTGAGGGAGTCAACGTTCCAGCGAGTAAGCTATTCCTGTTGAACTATACTAAAGGTATGGGTAGTCTTGACCCTGCCGATTTTAAGAATCTTGCGGGACGAGTTGGTCGATATAATATTATCTTTAATCTAGATAGTCCTAATCTTGAATTACTCGCTCCTGAAATATACGTAGTGTCAAACAGTGATTATATGTCGAAGAGCGCTAATCCGCGTAGTTTCTTAAAGAGCCGCGCAAAAGAAGGTTCGGTGATACGTGACGATATAGAAAATCCACTGCTACAATCCTATGACAAGAACGATAAACAAGCACGACTTGTCGATGAGGTGAATATACTGGCAAATATAGATACGCCTAATATTGAGAAGTACAAAATGATAAGCAGCACAGACCCTCTTTTAGCACAAACACCGCTGGGAACAAGTTGCTTTGTGCATAACGTAAAGATATTCGATGTAGTAAGATTTGAACGTATCATTCTCGACAAAATGCAGCACCTTATCAACACCGGTAGTATTTCTGATAGCGAGACCATGCTTAGTGCAATTGTCGACATTTTTCTTAAGACTACGTATCACGAAGATATTAGGATAGACAAGCATAAATATGGGAATTGGATTTATCTACTCTATAAAGAAATGAGTATCCGGGAGATTTATAAGGAGGTAATTAATCAGAAGACCTCGAGCGAAACAAGCTTTTCTGGTCTGATTGCAAGGTCAGTATCTGGATGGAATAGAAATGTTGGACGACCTGTATATGTAGGAGATATTGGTAGTTGTAACGCGAGTGGAGCTGTGGACTCCCGGTACAATAAATATGTAAAATTCCACGACAATACTCGCAACCTAATGCCAAGCTACGCGGTAGCATTAGCAAAAGAGAATCTCGATAATATTGAAAATTACATCGTTCCTTTCATAGAGATACTAAATGACTTTTCAGCAGTAGATGAATCATTTTATAAACGCATCAAGTACAGTACTGATAATGACTTCGTAATCGCGCTATTAAGGGCTGGGTTCGATTTCAGTTTAGCAAAGTTAATTTTCGATCTAGAAGACCTACGGCAGCTCGTTAATATTGAACAGGAGAGTCCTGTCTGTTCAGACAAGGATAAATTTATAGAGATAATGATCAATAAGGGTGTATCCATAATGTATATAAATTCGGCAAAAGAACTGCTGTAAAGTAGTCATACCTCCTGATATTTTCAGGGTATGCATTGAGCACAAAAAGCTAAGACAGCTCCAGATACGGAGCTGTCTTTTCGGCTGTAAACATTATTCACGTTTTACTCTACATTCTTGCGCTGTCTCGTTAGTATAGCCTCATCCTCTACGGACGACATCTATCGTTCCGCATTGGCGAACTATTAACAAACGAGAGCTATCTATGCTCTAGAAAAGGAGTAATAAACAATGGAAATAACCCGAGAAGATTTCGAGGCATACGAAGATGTTCGCATCAGCGGTGTCACGAATATGTTCGACGTGCGAGCAGTCGAAGCGTATAGCGGACTGTCTCGTGAGGTAATCTTGGACATCATGGAGCACTACAGTATTTACAAAAAGTGGCTCTATGAGCGAAAGTATACCGACATGGCGAAAGTAATAAGCGGTACGCACGGCATCGGCTCTATCCTCGCACGCTATGAAGATATCGTGGCAGTGTACGGCAAGCCATTCACGCGTCTGCCTGAGAACAAGATGGATGTACAGTGGATTGTTGAAACCGAACACGGTATAGCAACGATCTACAACTACAAAGACGGCAAAGCCTACCTTGGAGAGAAAGGACTCGATGTGCGAGCTATCAAGGAGTGGCATATTGGTGGCAGCGGTCACGGAAGAGCTGTGTTTAAAGAAATACAGACATCACTTCATGACTACGTCAAAGAACGAATCGGAGGATAGCGATCGGACAAAAACAGGAAGTGGCATCAGCAATGGTGCCGCTTTTTGTTTTGTATGCGTGCTATATCAATACGGCACGATTAACAGATACGACTATATCTCATCGGGGGTGGCTGTGTTCTACATAGTTCGGTACATTCACTTCATTTCTCGCTATTATATCCCCAGCTTCGAGCGACACTCGTCGCACCAAGTGATCATTAACAATTCGGAGCCTAGCTCTAGAGAGGAATAATCCTATATGAATATAGCAAAGGAGAGCTTTATCGCGTATGAACAGGTGCGCATCAAAGTGCAGGCTGACATGCATGATCTCAAGCACGTCGCAGCGAAAGCATCCCTGCCACGAAGCGTCGTCCAAGATATTACACTAAACTACAGCGACTACATGGAAAAGTTTCGTCTTGAGGAGTATATCAAGCGTATCATACCGTCAACGAAGAGAACGGTATGCCGTATTGAACACTTCCACAGACCATACCGTGACCTCGTAGCGATAGTCGGTGAGCCAACCGTAGATATCTGGGGCGATACGCTCAACGTGGTTTGGTCACTTCCGACACCATACGGCTTGGTTACAATCTACACGCCCAGTCACAGCAAGCTACTGAGCAACCGATTGACGAGACGGTTCTTCCCAATGTGGTATATCAAAGCAGAGAATACGCTTGCCAACGAGGTAATAGTACAAAGATTCTATGCGTATGATTTACAGAAAATGTTCATAAAACACACGAGATAGGCTAAAAGCAATGAAGCGACACCGATATATAGTGTCGCTTTTTGTTTGAGGCTAATGCCATATTGACCTCTGTTAATAAAATTTCATACGCGCTCATGCTTGCATGCACAAACACTCCTCCGCTATTATGCGAATAGATTGACATGTCCCAGCGATATACCCCGTAAAGGTACGAGTGAAGCCCACTCCAATATAGATCGCCAAAGGTGCTTGAGCAGTCATCAGTATTGACATTGTGTATCGCAGACAGGGTGTGGGTCGCGAACATATCGGTAATCAAACAAGCACCAATTTGAGTGGACTGGCCGAACGTAGAGTTTAGAACATTAGATCGACATCTAAATACCGTAGTCCTTGACCAGAGCCGTCAAGAGTAGAGACTTATTGGTATATATACAGAACTGATCAAAGAGATCATGCATTGCAGATTAAGACCCCCACTTACAGAGGTAATCGTAAGTAGGCAGCTTTCTGGTGTTCTCTTAAAATAGCGCAGTATACTTGCATAAACCGCTACATATAGCGCATTTTTGCCTATTGCTCTTGCTTTTTCATCACGGTTATGCTAGTATAGCCTTTGAAGTAGAAAACGACTAGTAGTTACCTACTCACGAATTAATTCACACTGACTCGTTTTGTTTCCACAAAACATACGTTGGTCAACATAAACTTTGTAATACGGCTCCGTCTTAATCGAGGAGCTTTTTGTATGACTACAAAACTCCATACCTTTCCATCTGAACCGTATGTTGTAGCAAGAATACTGTAATTCGTTAGTAGCTGTCGCTCCACATCCATCCTTGCGTAACGTCATGAAATAGCCATGCAAATGGCTTGTTTGACACATATTTCACTCAAATTGCACCATCTTTTCAAGATGTATGCAAGTGGTGTGCTTTTTGAACATCTCGTATCTGTTAGCTGTGTCTCATCGGCTTAAAACGTTATGCAAGAAAAGATTACTAAATATTGTCAAACACAGTGAAATAGGACTCGCCAGACACGGCGAGCGCCTCACTGAAGCAGGTTTCCGCCCACTGTCTGGCGGAAAGGAACAAATGTGACGAATATAACGAAACAGTCACACACAACACTACCGACCCTAACAACGACTGCGACTAGCGCAGCGCAGGAACTTCGTCCGAAGTATGACGTCCTGCTTGCCGACCCACCATGGGATGTTGAGCAGAAAGGTAAGAAACGTGGCGCTGAAAAGCACTATAATCTCATGACCTTAGACGACATCAAGGATATGAGTGATGCCATTAAAAGCGTCACTGCCGACAATAGCCACTGCTGGCTCTGGGTGACAAACGCCACCCTCCGCCACGGCTACGATGTCTTGGAAGCGTGGGGCTATACGCCTCGCAGCATCCTGACATGGTGTAAACCTCGGTTTACGCTCGGCAACTACCTGCGCAATAGCACGGAGCATGTCCTGTTCGGTACACGAGGCAAAGCCCCTGTGGGCTTTCGATCGCAGCCGACATGGATGTTCGCACCACTGCAAGATCACAGCCATAAGCCCGAGGAACTCTACCCGATTATCCAAAGAGTATCTGGGCACCTAGGGAACGGTACAAACCGGAAGCTAGAGCTGTTCGCTCGGAGACGAGAGCACGGCTATGACGTATGGGGGAACCAAATCGAGAGCGACGTATCGTTCAAAGACTTTGGCTTTCCCGTACCGTCAGACTTCCTCTCAGATGGAATCCATAGCAATTCACGTAATGTAGGAGACCGGTAATATGTTTAATTCGATGAGAAGTAAGAACACTGAGAACAACTGGGTGTGGTACCAAATCCATTGGCAACGCCCAGTATCCCCAATACAAACACAAGCCCTCTTAGAGCGATTAGCCAGCGATGATTTAGGCGCTGAAATCATCTTCGAGACCAGAACACACAACAAGCAAATCCTGTTCCTTGTCGCAACGAGGAATGGGTACGCAGGTGAGTTGCAAGATTTGTTTGAATCGATCGTGCCGGGTACGACCTTGAGTCGTATCCTGCCGAAAGATATCAAACCTTTGCGACCACGCCTCATGGTAGCCGACTCGGTCGAGATGGGACACCCAGATATGGCATTGAACCCTGACCGTATTAGCCAAATCACCCGCAGTATCCTCACCGCCATGGCAAATGTCCGTGGTGGCGAGGGACTCGTACTACAGGTCATGCTCGGCAGACGTACCGTGCCATACACGGTACCAAAGACACTGCGTGACCCACGCCAAAGCGGTGCATCTGTTTTTATCGGGGGCGTCATCCCGATGGCAGCAGACATTCATGCTGGGCTGCAACGACGGCACAACATGCACGGCTTCTTTACGGAAGTTCGCATCGGAGCCGTTGCACCAGATACCATCCGTGGCTGGTGGTTGCTTGAGCAAGTTCGCAGTGGACTTGCCATGATGGAAGCCCACGGAGCGAGTATTCGACTGCGTGGCAAGGATTGCATCGAACAGTTGCAAAACCTGACCCGACCACGCAAGTGGACGCATATGCTGTCTAGCCAAGAGGTATCCTGCCTGATGGGAATCCCGTATGGCGAGGAGAATTTGCCTGCGGTGCCACCACTGCACCCGATTGTGCTGCGGACACCGTCCCTTATGCCAGCGTCTGAGAAGAGCTTTGCCGTGACGAACGACCCAAGTAAAAAGATACCACTCGGTATCTCGGAGCAAGCATCGTTACAACACACGCTACTACTCGGACCAACGGGTGTCGGTAAAAGCACCACTATGCTCAACATGATCCTTAACGACATCGACGAGAATCGTGGCGTACTGGTCATCGACCCGAAAGACGACCTGAACTCGGATATTCTCGCTCGGATGAACCCGAAACGAGCCAAGGACGTCGTCTACATTGACCCAACGGCAGATAATATCGTGAGCATTAATCCGCTAGTTGGCGGTGGCGACCCCGACCTTGCAGCCGATGCGATGCTTGCGGTACTGAGGGAGATATTCGCTAGCTCATGGGGACAGCGAACGGAGGACATATTGTCGAACGCACTGCTAACCCTGATGCGTACGACGAATAATGTCACGCTGTCGATGCTACCAGCCCTACTGTATAACCCAACGTTTCGCAAGAAGCTGGTTGAGGAAGTGAGCAAAGACGACCCGATGGGACTCGGCTCGTTCTGGCAGCAGTATGAATCCTTAACGCCTAACAAGCAGCAGGAGATCACGGCACCACTGATGAATAAGCTTCGCACAGTACTGACGAGAAAGCCGCTCCTGCGCACCGTTGGGCAACCAGAGCCGAACTTTAACTTGAGCGATCTATTCACGAAGAACAAAATCGTTCTCGTATCGCTCAACAAAGCCAAGCTTGGCAATACCAGCGCACGGTTCCTCGGCTCACTGATCCTGTCGCAGGTGTGGTCACTAACCCAAGGACAAGGTGCGATTCCAGAGAGCCGACGACCAGTGGTTAAGATATATGTCGATGAGATGCAAGATTACCTTGCTTTGCCTATCAACATAGCCGATGCGCTGAGCCAAGCCAGAAGCTACAAAGTTGGCTTCACGTTGGCGCACCAGTATCGAGACCAAGTACGAGATAAGGAGCTACTAGCTGGCATTGACTCGAATGTCGCCAACAAGGTGGTATTCACCTTGAACGACCCAGATGCGCGAACGATT
Source organism: uncultured Candidatus Saccharibacteria bacterium (assembly GCA_964480675.1). GTDB lineage: Bacteria > Patescibacteriota > Saccharimonadia > Saccharimonadales > Saccharimonadaceae > UBA2112. The sequence continues at coordinate 45,441 of CAYZPD010000002.1, read as the reverse complement.
GCCAATATGACAGGCATCTTGTCGGCAGACGACTTCAAGTATCTGCCGAGGCATCAGGTGTATATGCAAACGCTCTGCGCTGGACAAAAGGTCTGGCTGAGTGCCACAACCAACCCTGCGCCAAAGGTTATAAACAACGTTGAGAAGTTCAAGCGCTTCAGCCTTGGCATCTACGGTCGACCAGCAGAGCAGATCGATGAAGCCATTCGTCAGTCGGTTGGTATCAATGACGACATTGCGAGCGTCGTCAAGAAAGCCACGATCACGAATGTACTAGCAACAGAAACGCCTGAACCAGCAGCCCATCCACAACCTGCCAAAAACACCAAGGATAGTGCGGCTATAGATAAGGGTGTAATGCTGCTCAGAAGCGTCATGGAGGACTATCGAACCACCAATCAATCCACTAGTGGCGCTGAGGGGTCAACAACCTCCGAACGTCACCCCAAGAGCCAGCTGACTGTACCTCTTAACGAGGTACGTAAACCCACTGGCGCGGCAGTAGGAGGTGCATCATGGACACGCTAATCCCAGACAATTACCCAGCAGGAACCATCATCAAGATAGGTCGGAAGCGCATTGCCCTTGATGGCAAAGAAGTTCTCTTGCTCCATCTCCTTGCCGAACACAAGTTCCTCTCGACCCAGCAAGTTGCCAAGTTCATCCATACACCGACTAGACTATTCAAGTCGAGTGTACGAAACGTCACCTTGCGACTAAACAAGCTGCATGGCATGAATCTCATCGCCTTGCAACCTGGACGGGTCGGTGGCGTCCACCACGGTGCGGAGCCAAACATCTGGCATCTTGCGAAGCTCGGTCACGATACGCTCGAGAAACTCACGCGTATCGAAACCAACGAATCCAAGAAGCCATTCAAGGCTCCAACCTTTACCTTTGCCGCTCATCGGATGGCAATCAACGACACCAAGCTCATCCTGAAGCACATTGCCGACAAGAATGAGGAGGTACAGCTCAAGGAGGCGGTGATCGAGGAGAAGAGTTGGCGCTACTACACCAACCGCGCTGGTGTTGCTACTAGCCTCAGACCAGACATGTACGCAGTGACCACTCGTGGGCAACTGGAACACCACTGGTTCGTCGAGGTGGACTGCAATACAGAAGCGCCTGTACGTATTATTGCCAAGTGCAATATGTATATCGACTACCTGATCTGCACACAGGATAGCCAAGACGGATGGTGCTGTGGGCAGTTTCCAGCCGTTCTGTGGGTTGTTCCGACCATCAAGCGACGGGAATCCCTCAAACGGCATATTGCCGAGAATTTCCCCGATTTTGCAGTCGGACAGCCATTCATTGTCGTAACACCACAGGAACTGCCAAGCCTTGTGGCTGAAGGTAAATTAGGCGAACTAACGGAGGTAACTTATGAGTAAGATCGACTCCCGAAACGACTCCCATTATCCACTGGACTTCGATAGCAAAGGAAGCGTTAATGTAAGTGCTGCGAACGGGAGACACCAGCTGAAGATGCAACTTCTGAGCCTAAAGGAGGCAAAAGAAATACTTGGCATCGGTGACTGGATGCTTTTCCAGCTACTACGCTCGAATGCCATAAAGAGCGTAAAGATTGGCAATCGCAGACTCATAAGCGTACACGCCCTTGAGGAGTACATTACAAAGCTAGAGGAAGAAAGTGAGGTGAGGGGCAACTATGGCTACTAGATCATATAAACGAGGGAACGGTGAGGGTTCCCTCACCCAAAGACCGGACGGGCGCTGGATGGCAAGGTTCTATATAACCTTGCCAAGCGGTGAACGAAGACGCCAGCATATTACGCTGAAAGATAGGGACGAAGTGATGCGTCGGATGCGCGATGAAATGGCAAAATCAGACAAAGGTCTTGCACTGAGCCACGAACGACGCTCGGTCGAAGATTGGCTCAACTACTGGATAACTGAAATACACCCTCGAAACGTTAAGGACAGTACCCTTGAGCTTCATCGGTGTCATGTCGATAAGAATATCATACCTGAAATTGGCAAAGTGTCGCTGATAGGGCTTAAGCCCGACCATGTACGTCGCATGCTCGTTGCGTGGGACAGAAAAGGTATGGGAACAAGAAGCCAGCAGATTGCGCGTAACGTCCTCTCAGCTGCGTTACGTGATGCGATGAAGCTCGAGTACGTACATCGGAATGTAGTACGTCTTGTCGACCCGCCAAAGCACGTGACAAGGCAACGTCACGTATGGACGGCCGAGCAAGCACGGATATTTCTTACTGCGATTGAGGAGCACCGCTACTATGGACTGTTCCTCATATTCTTCTGCTTTGGTTTACGACGAGGTGAAGCGACAGGGCTAACCTGGGGTGATGTAGATTTTGACAATGACCTCATCCGTATTCGCCAACAGGTATATTATGTTGGACATATACAACATGTCGGCGAACTAAAAACGCTTGAAAGTCGGCGTGTCCTCGCGATGCCGCGCATGATACGCGATGAGTTACTTGCTGAGCGCGAGAGACGTGGCGATCCTGCGGCACATGAGTTCTTGTATCTCAGCGGAAGGGGCAACCCCGTCGATGGACGCACTCTTATCCAGCTCTTTCATAAGATATCTGACTGGCTTGAGTTGCCACGTATCACACTCCATGAAATACGCCACACAGTGACGACACTGTTGCACCAGAGGGGGATATCACCAAAGACAGCACAGAATATCCTCGGGCACAAGTCGATCACGACGACACTTCAGGTGTACACCCATAGCACAGAACAGCAGCGCAGTATGGCAATTACCGAGATCGCAGGGGTGTACCGCTAGCTGCAATATGTGCCGTACCCCGTGGCACTGTGATACCGTAGGAGTCAAAAATAGGAGTACATCGCAAAATGTACTCCTATTTTTATGGGTTTCACCCCTGTTATTTCAAAATTAAAGATGGTTTTACTCTCAAGCTCCTAAGGCTAGCGTGTCTACCAATTCCACCACTCGCGCGTATACGCACTACTATAACAAATTTTCCTCAAGTGGACTAGAGTTCGAAAAAAACGAAGCTTATGCTATCATAAGAGCAAATGAGTAAAGTTTCGCAGTACCTGAACGAACACTTATCGGGGGAGGTCACTACAGCAGACGCAGTGCGTCGTCGTTTTGCGACGGATGGCAGCGTGTTGAAGATGGTGCCCGATATGGTGATTTATCCTCGCCTGACTAGTGATCTTCGCAAAATCGCCCGCTTTTCATGGCAGTTGTCCGAAAAAGGCCATAAACTACCTATAACCGTTCGCGGCGGCGGCAGCGACCAGACCGGCGCAGCAATAGGCTCTGGTGTCATTGTGAACACAACTGCGCATATGGATGCAATTTTTGAAGTTGATGCCAAGCAGCGACTTGTGCGCGTGCAGCCTGGTGTAACGTTCAAAGCACTCAATCAGGCCTTGCGCCTCTACGGTCTGTGGATTCCTGCATATCCCACATCCTACGCGTTTAGTACCATTGGTGGTGCAATCGCTAACAATGCCAGCGGTATTCTGTCAGGCAAATACGGTTCTATGTCGCAATATGTAAAACAACTTGAAGTTGTGCTTGCAAACGGCGAAATACTGCAGACCGGCAAGATCAATAAACGCGAACTCGGCAAAAAGAAGGGTGTTCAGACGCTTGAAGGGGAGATTTATCGTAATGTCGATAATCTCATCAATGATAGCGACCAATTGCTCGACTCAATCGCTATTGATGTACGTGACAACGTTGGCTACAACATTGTTGATGTAAAGAGTCGAGACGGGTCGTTTGACCTCACTCCGCTATTTGTTGGTAGTCAGGGTACGCTCGGCATTATTTCCGAAGTTATTTTGCAGGCTGAGCCATTGCCTGGGCAGCCACTTGTTGGTGCAATAGCATTTGCCGACTACGAAACAGCTCGCGATGCACTCGACTTCATTGGTCAGTTGAACCCTGCTGTGCTTGAGTATATTGATGGCCGTATTATTCAGCAGGCGGTCGATAACGGTAACAGCTATCCTTTCTACAACGAAGCACTTGATCGCGATGCGGTCAGCGCGGTTGTTATCATGGAGTTTGATGAGTCAGGCGGTCACGCCAAGAAAAAGCTTGCCAAAAAAATTGCCGCATTTTACGCCGATAAGCCTGCCTATGTCGTGCTCGAGGAAGACGAAGCCAAAACTGCAGATATTCGCATACTTGAGAACCTATCGACTATCACTCTTGTTCCGGAAAAAGGCGACTTTAGCGACCCAGGTGTTCTGAGCGGAGCGTATATTCCACCAGAACGACTAGAAGATTTCTCTAAAGCACTTGAGGCGCTCGAAGCCAAGCATCATGTACAGCTACCTCTTGCTGGTCATGCCACGCAAGGTGTTTATCGTGCACGGGTGCTGCTCGAAATGGGTAAGCCCGCTGACAGGCACAAGGTATTCAAGCTGCTTGCCGAATGGTCAGCGCTTGTTGCAGCGCATGGTGGTCACCTGATCGGTGAGGCCGGTGAAGGAAGGCTCAAAGCAGCCTTTGCCTATAAAGAACTCGATAGTGATATAACTCAGATGTTCTCGGCTATTCGTGATATTTTTGACCCGCTTGGTATTATGAATACCGGTGTCAAGCAATCTGTTGATTTGAAAAAAATAGTTGATAGTGTTCGCACAGATTTCGAAGGTGCAGACTTCGCCAGTTACGTTGAAGGCGACTAACCACCCCTTAACTGGTAAGATTCTTTACAGCCTGTGAAGCTGCTCGTTGCCATAATAATGGTATGGCTCGAACGACACAAAAAACCGTTAACGAAGTGTTCCTCGATGGTCATGGTGTTATCCATGCTATTTACCATGGCAGGCAGTCTGTTGTCGATCTCCAGCAAACCATAGAGCGTATTTTGCGAATTATGGCTATTCTTGTACGCAATGACCGACCAGTTCGACTACTCGCTGATATACGTGATATGGGGGTGTACGAACAACCAGCTCGGCTTGTCGAAATGCATGCACGAACTATTTTGCCGTTTTGGAAAATGGCATTTGTTACCTCTGGTATGCTGCCTGAGAGTGAGCAGATATCGCGACGACTCACGCTCATGTCTGGGCGTAAAAGTGAAATCCGGTACTTCCAACGCGAAGACGATGCGGTGGGCTGGCTAAGTGTAACCTCAATGAGCATCTAACTAACAAGACGAAGCGCTTATAGTAACCGTGCTACTATGAAAGCATGTCGAAAAAGACCAAGCGAAAATCAAGGAAGTTACGAACTTATTTACTAGTAGCCGTGACTGTACTGCTCCTCGGCGTGCTGACATTCGTCTATTTAGCATCTCAACCCACGAGTAATCAGGCTGAGTCAGCAGCGAGCCAAACCAAAAAGAAGGGCTATGATGCTTATGCAGGCATCAATAGCGATGATATCGAGAATCTAGGTCTACTCTGGGAGGTCGGGTTTGACCAAGAGCAGATTCCAATTGCAGCCTTGGTACACGTTGACTCCATAGACGGTGGTCGGAATTATAGTCCGATTTTTGAGCGGTATATAGTTTCGGAGACCTATGGCAAAATGACCATACTTGAAGTATATAAAGGTGATGTACAAGCCGGTCAAGAACTGCAGTATTCTCGCACTGGTGGAATAATTACCCGCCAGGAATATTTGAATGCTTTAAATGCACCTGGAAGCGAAGAAACCTATCTTCATGGCAGAAGACCTGCAGAGAAGAAATATATCAAAGAGTACATTGTAGATGATATTGATGTTGAGGTAGGAAAAAACTATCTTGCTTTCATGATCCCCGAGTCATCAAAGGACGGAAAATATCATGAGTATAGGATAACAGGTGTAAATTTTGGATTTAGAGAAGTGAGAGGCTCTGGCGGAGAGGCGACTATTTTCAATAGAGTTACTGGAAAGTGGGAAAGTTTGAGTAGTGTAGTAAAACTAACCAAATAAAAAATCGGATCTACGGTCCGATTTTTTATTTTGGTGCAGATGAGAGGACTTGAACCTCCACGTTCTTGCGAACACTAGCACCTGAAGCTAGCGCGTCTACCAATTCCGCCACATCTGCGAATGCATTGGAAATTATAACGGATGAGAGATTACTGCGCAACTGCCGACTAGAGTGTGCGGATGCCAAAAACGCCGATGGTGATAACGAGCATGATTGTAAACATGATAAGGACGATAAGCAGAACAAACGGCAGAATGAGTGTGAGCCATGACAGCCAGTGAGCGGCGGGCTTCTTTTTGCCGACTTGGTCAAATTGACGGTACAGTATGGCATTGGCGCTTGTCGAGACAATACTAGTCAAGGCACCGAGTGTCAAAAAGCCAAAGAGTGCAGTAGAAGCATAGGTGGTGATCCAAGCGCCGCGTGTGAGGCGTAAGCTTTCTTTCACCGCCGCGTTACCGCGTAAATTCTTCTTGTCATCGTAGAAAGCGACTCCTGCTAGGCTATAGCGAACGGCCATAATAATACCCGGAACGATGAGGAGAAGAGACCATAAGACGACTTTCACAAAGATAATGATTTGGAGCCATAGATAACCCCAAAGATGCTCGAATGCCTGGCCGAAGGCTTCTCGAAGTGATACCTTTTTGCCTCGTGCCAAACGAGCTGATGTATAGGCAGATACGCCGCCCAGAAGTGCCATTATCATCAGAAATGCGAGGGTTATGACAAAACCGGAACCAAGTGCGAGTGACCAATCTCCTGTACTCCATGTACTGACAGTAGCGACAGCACCGTTAATGTGACTTTCGTTAGGATCAGGAACAGATGATCGACTAAAAATACTAATAAGAGATAAAACGAGCAGTAACGCAAAGACACCACCTGCAGTGTTAGCGAGCAGTGTAATACCGCTGCTTGCGATGAAAAAAGGGTTGTTTTCGTAATGGTGATCAGTTGTTTTTGCTGCCATATTTTCTCCTAAGGGTTACTAAAAGTATATCAAGTCAGAAGTCTCACTGCTAGACTGGAAGGTATGCAAGATGAGCTGACGACCGAAAACGATACGCGCAATGTACTGGATGGATTTCGAGGTATGAGCGTGAGCGATATCAAAAAGACACTTGATGCACGACGTCAGCCACTTCAAATAGCAATCGAGAATATTGAGCGGGATTTTAATGCTGGAACAATCGTCCGGACAGCAAACGCGTTTAATGTCGATATGATTCACATCGTTGGTCGCAGGCAATGGAACAAACGTGGCGCTATGGCGACGGATCTCTACATGAATGTGCAGTATCATGCGTCAGTTGAAGATTTCAAAAAAGCTGTTCATGACCGCGCAATTATCGGTATCGATAATGTTGACGGTAGTGTGCCGCTCGGTGGTTTTACGCTGCCGAGCAATGCCGTGCTGGTATTTGGTAGTGAAGGTCCAGGGCTGAGTCAAGAGATGATTGCAGCATGTCAGGCAATTGTCGCTATCGAACAATTTGGCAGCACCCGATCTGTAAATGTTGGTGTTGCTGCTGGCATTGCTATGTATGCTTGGTTGCAACAAAACGCGCTGTAAGTTTTTTAACATACCGCACTGGTATTTCCCTGAGAAAATAGATGTATATAACGGAGGGAAAACAATGTCGGGAATACGCAGGGTGGCGAATCACTTCAACTATGTACGGTCGAACTGGATAGTGGTGGCAGCTGGGTTCATACTGACACTCACAGCGATACTTGTCATTGGATCGCTGACACGTGTAGGTGGTAACGTGCTCGCAACCGATGATTACGGCAATGCGAGTTATGCCCAAAATGGCGGCTATCCAGCAAATAACAATGACTATTACAAGAATGGAGGGTATCCGGCATCGGGCGGTGGTGACAGCAATTACTATAAAAATGGTGGCTACCCGGTCAACAGCGGTACCAATAGCGATTACTATACGAACGGCGGCTATCCCGTCACGACTGGTAGCAACAATGGGTGTCACAGCAATTGCGGTCACACGCCAACACCCACTCCGACCCCATATCCACGGTATACTTGTAATACTTTAACTGCCACAAAGCTTAGCGAGCGCCAAGTACGTTTTACGACGAGCGCAAGTGCTAGTGGTGGTGCGTATATTGTTGGATACCGTTATGAATTTGGTGATGGCGGTGTGCAAGATGGATCAAGTAGCATTGTGCATACATACAATCGTGGCGGTACATTTACAGCCAGGGCGTGGGTATTACTGCGTGTAAATGGTCAACAGAAATGGGTGACAAGCAATGCCTGCACCCGTACTATTACGCTTACCACACAGAACCACTGTCCATATGGTAATAATGGCGGCTATGATAATCGCTACTGTACTCCTCGTCCAACACCAACCTACACACCGTGTGCGTCGTGTAACGGTGGTGGCCATGCCGGCAATGGTGGGTATTACCCTGGAGGCGGTGGCGGATCAGTGTCTGGCAACGACAACAATAATCAGAATCAAAACAGTAACACGAACAACAATAACTCATCGGCAAATGCTACTGCAACGGCAAATGTGACAGTGAATCAGTCGGCAAATCCGGCTCCAAATGTATCAACTGCCTCGACGGTGGGAGGTTCTTCAGCGCCGGTAAGTGGAGGCAGTGTATCGGATCAATACCCTGTCATGGAATTACCGCAAACGGGTTCTGCTGACGCAGCACTCAATATCATTGGTATAGGTAGCTTAGTTGCGGCAGGTACGGCATATGCAGCATCGCGTAAGGAATTTTTACAAACAGTCTTTCGACGCTAACTGGTACGAAACAGATAAAAATGCTACTATAATCTGGTTATGAGTACGCTTTCTCCACTAGGTTATAAGGGCACGCGGGATTACTATCCTGAATATAAGCGAGTGCAAAATTACATCTTTGCCACTTGGCGCAAGGTTGTCGAAAGCCATGGCTATCAGGAATACGGTGCACCGCTCCTCGAACCACTCGAAGTCTATACCGCAAAGTCCGGTCAGGAACTGGCAAGCGAACAGACATATAGTTTTGTCGATCGCGGTGAGCGAACTGTCGCAATCCGTCCCGAGATGACCCCGAGCATTAGCCGCATGGTGGCCGCACGCCGTCAGGAGCTTGCGTATCCGGCTCGATTCTATAGCATCGCGAACTTCATGCGCTATGAGCGTCCCCAGCGTGGTCGTGAGCGTGAGTTCTGGCAACTGAATGCCGACCTGTTTGGTGTTGAAGGTGTGCTTGCCGATGCGGAAGTTATTACCATTGGCTACGAAATCATGAAAGCCTTTGGTGCGCGTGATGACATGTATGTCATACGCGTCAACAATCGTGATCTCATCAACCACATGATGTCTGAGTATTTCGGTCTTGATAGCGTAGGCGCGCAGCTCATGATTAAACTGTTTGACCGCAAAGAGAAGATCTCGGCAGATGATTTTGCTCAGCAGGCAGCGGAAATATTTGGTAACGATCAGGTTGAAGAAGGACTCAAAAAGCTGAGTCACCTCGTGCAAGCGAAAACTGTTGCCGACTTACCAGCCGAACTGCACGAATCTACCGCTGTACAGGAGCTTGAACAATTATTCGAGCAGCTTGAAGAAGCTGGTGTAACAAACGCTCGGTTTGATGTAACGCTCATGCGCGGGCTAGACTACTACACTGGTATGGTGTTCGAGGTATTCGACCTGCACCCAGATAACAACCGTGCCATGTTTGGCGGCGGCCGCTACGATGGGCTTGTGGGACTATTCGGTGCTGAGCCGATTCCTACTGTTGGATTTGCACCCGGTCTCACTACGACTGAGCTGTTCTTGCAAGCACATGATTTGCTACCAAAATTACCTCCAACGACCGAAATAGCAGTGATTGTGATTGATGACAGTATGCCTGCGGCGCTTGCTGTAGCCCGTCAGCTTCGTAGTGAGGGTGTTTCTACCGAAGTTGATATAAGCGGACGAAAGTTCGACAAGCAGCTCAAAAGTGCTCTAAAGAAAGAGATTCCTTATCTCCTGTTTGTTGGTAGCAACGAAGCACGCGAAAAGCTCTATACCCTCAAAGAAACTGCATCATCCATTGAGCAAAAACTCAGCCTGGAGCGCATCATCAGCTATGTCAAAGATCGTCGTCATGGCGGCTCATCTGATGATCTTGATCTTGCTATCTAATATCTTACAGACCAACTGTTAAAGAGTACGTACTATGGGAGTACCCAGAGTGTGTCAATTCCAAAGGAGGTCGAGATATGCTCGCAAAAAGTACGGTGAAAGCCGCAGCTCCGGGCGTTCTTGGAGTAAGTGTGTTGTTGTGTGGAACTGCTATCGCACTGGGACACGCTCCCACCGCGAAGGCAGACTTCTGCTCATCGGGAATTGTTCCCACGACGGCATGGTCGGTATGCGACTATCCGCCTGATGAAGACGGAAGCTACATCCACTGCGACACCGTGTATGTATTTGGTATCGGTGGACGGAATTGTTACAGGATTTTTCCGCCAGAACCCTAATAATATTACTCCGAACTACTCCGTGCTCTGCTCCCCGTAAAGGAGGGCAGACACGGAGGTTTTATAACTGGATAGACGGGCAGCTAAATATCTCACAGCCGCACTCCGCGTAAGTCGCTATCATATACTTGTACGCTTCTTCGCACTACCCGAAAGGGGGTCAGGGATGGACATACGGTCTGTCGCGGCCAAAACAGCGGTCGCAAGCGTCGCGCTCCTCAGCGGGGCAGGTGCGGTGGCGGCACCGCTTGTCATAACTACCATTGCAACTCCGGCGATTGCTTCCGCACGTCCATCAGATCGCGGCTGGATGAACGACGATGTCTCTATGCAGGCTTGTCGTCAGGATCGTCCCGTCTGGGACAACCAGTATGGTGGTCGCTATCAGGATGTTTGGTACGGTTATGATGGCAATAACAATATTCAGTGCTATGGCCGCTTGTGGAATGGCGGTACAGAGTGCTGGGGATTCCCATGGTGGCGGTATTCGGTGATTATCACCCAAAATCGTGGCCGTTGGGATGATTGCGGCTGCTAAGCCGTTCTCCGCTCCCGCTGGGGAACACCCCCGGCTCGTCCACCCGTACGAGTCGGGGTCTCCCCCTTGAATAGATAGCGCTAGAGGTCGCTATCTTTTTGTGTATCTGTTATAGTAGTCCGAGTATGAAAACCACCATTAAAAACCTCTCTGATACAAAAGTCGCCGTGACGATTACGGTGGGCAAAAAAGAGCTCGAAGATGCCGAGCAAGTTGCCCTGACGAAACTAGCCAAAAATGTCAAAGCCCCTGGTTTTCGCAAGGGTAAAGTGCCGCTGACTGTGGCGACAAAACATGTCGATCCCAATGCATTGATGCAGCAAACATTGGACGATGCTCTTAGCAAGGCAGTTGCGACTGCATTTACCGAAGAGGATATCCGAGCGCTTGACCGCCCTGAAGTTGAGATAAAGAAATATGTTCCTGGTCAGGAACTCGAATTCGTGGCAGAAGCTGAAATCATGCCTGTTGTGAAACTCGGCGCCTACAAGAAGCTAGGTGTGAAGAAGACTGTTGGCAAGGTGGAGCCAAAAGATATCGAGGAAGTAGTCGAGCGCATGCGCCGCGGCTTTGCTGAGCGTAAAGACGTTGATCGTGCTGCCAAGAATGACGATGAAGTCGTGATCGATTTTGTGGGTAAGCGCGATGGTGTTGCTTTTGATGGCGGTACCGCCAAGGACTACGCACTGACACTCGGATCCAATCAGTTTATTCCTGGTTTCGAGGAAGCAGTTGTTGGCCATAAAACTGGTGAAGAATTTGATATCCCGCTTACATTCCCCAAGGATTATCACGCTGATTCACTGGCTGGCCAGAAGGTCGTCTTTACGATCACTCTGAAGTCCATCAAAGAAGCACTTCTTCCGGAAGTTGATGACAAGTTTGCAGCCAAGGCCGGTCCGTTCAAGACCGTCAAAGAACTCAAAGACGACATTAAGCGTGAACTGACTGCCGGTCGTGAGCACGAAGCAAACGATAAGTTTAAGGATGCACTGATTGACAAGCTGGGCGAAGTTAGTACTGCGCCAGTTCCGGAAATCCTTGTAGACGATCAGGCTCGTTCTATCGAGCAGGATATGACGCAAAATCTGGCATACCAAGGTCTTACGCTCGAGAACTATCTTGGCAATAAAAAGCTCACCCATGAAGAGTGGCTTGCCGGCGAAGTTCGCGATGCAGCAGTACGTCGTGTCAAAGCTGGTCTTGTACTCGCGGAACTTAGTAAAGTGGAGAAGATCACTGCTAGTGACGAAGAGCTTGCAGCCAAAATCAACCTCTACCAGACACAGTATGGTAAGTCTGGTCAGGATTTCACTACTCCGGAACTCCAGCGAGACATTGCAAATCGCCTGTTGACCGATAAGACAATCGATCGACTCGTCGAACTGAATAGCTAGCCGAAGGCAATAGAGTGCGGCATTTGCTTTAGCGGGAGAGGCAAGCTTTTGGAATTCATTTCCAAAAACACTGCGGAGGGCGGAACTCTCAGTATTAGCACTCTATTGACGCGAGTGCTAATACTCTCTACAATGGAGGTATGAATAAGCCATCAAGCTACCTCGTCCCCACTGTTATAGAACAAACAAGCGATGGAGAGCGCGCGTTTGATATCTATAGCCGTTTGCTCAATGAACGCATTATCTTCCTCGGCGAAGATGTCAACGAACATACCGCTAACCTCGTTGTGGCGCAACTGCTCCACCTTGCGTATGAAGATCCCAAGAAGGATATCAAGCTCTACATCAACAGCCCCGGTGGCAGTGTATATGATGGGTTTGCTATCTATGACACGATGCAATTTATTACACCTGATGTACAGACAATTGGTATCGGCGTACAAGCAAGCATGGGTGCCTTTTTGCTCTCGAGCGGCACCAAAGGTAAGCGCTATGTTTTGCCAAACAGTCGTCTGATGATCCATCAACCCTCCAGTGGTACCCAGGGTAAGATTACCGATCAAGAGATCTCGCTGCGCGAAGGTATCTACTTAAAGCAACGACTCAATGAAATTTTGGCTAAGAACACTGGTCAGAAATTATCGAAAGTCGAAAAGGACACCGACCGTGACTTTTGGATGAGTGCCCAAGAAGCCGTAGATTACGGCCTGGTTGACGAAGTTATTACTAAGGCCTAGAACAAGTCACTTGTGAAATAAGAGTCATACCACGACTCTTATTTTATTACTCACGAAGTACCGTAGCTAAAAGCATAAAAAGTATTTACAAAACAACAACACTTCTACTATAATGCGGACATAAAAGCGTAAACGTAAAGGGAAGTGTATGGATTCACACGAGAAGAAGGATTCTGAGAGCTCTACGCCTGACACAAGTCACTTGGCATCGGGTTCTGGAGGGTCAAAAAAATCACGTAAAACACTAGTAGTCACCCTTGTCGTACTTGTCGTTGTAGTTGCAGCGGCTGTCGGCGGATGGCTCTGGTACACCAAGGCGCAAGACGACAAGAAGAAGGCTGATTCAGCAAAGAATCAAACTTCTCTCGAAGACACCATTGACACCAAAAAGCTATCTCCAGAGGAAAAGCAGCTAAAAGACATGGCTGATCAACTCAAGGCAAGCCTTCAGACACAAGCAGATGTCATGAAGAAGCAAGCCGAAAAAGATGGCAAAAAAGCAATAGAAGACTCAACGCAAGCCGCACAGGGCATAGTAAGGACTTACAATGAACAAGATCTTAAGAATGCACAGTAGTAATCGTTTCATTTCTTTCTTGTTGCCGGCTGCAGCTGCGATGGTTTTTGCGCTTTTGTTCGCAACAGCTCCGAGCCATTCAGCACATGCGGTGACTGCACAAGAAGCACCACAATGTACAAATATTCGTGACTTTGGCGCACTTGTTGTCAAGAACGCTAAGGCAGATATCGTCACTATGAAAGCCTCATTCGTTGTTACCTACCAAGCCATGCTCGACGCATGGAAGAAGGAAGATGCTATGAATGATGCTGGTTGGCAAGTACTTGTCAACGGCTTCGACAGTGGCGTTAAGGAGCAAGTTGCAGCTGCAACTCCAGCACGCAAGGCACTGCTTGAGACATACCGTACAACGGTCATGGACTCACTCAACCAGTACAAGGTGCTCGCTGATGCCGCAAGGGCTCAGTACCGTGAAGATATGGCAGCACTTGTTCGCCAGCACCAAGCTGCTTTGGAAAAATTGGCTGCAAACTATGTAACCACTTTGACAACCAAAACAACCGCTGCACTCACAAACTGTGACGCTAGTGGTGCGGATCTGTCATTCCTCTTCAACATCCTCGGCACAGGCTTCCAGTACATCGGAGATGTTCTGAGTCAAGATTTCACCTACGTAGCAAAGGCATTGAACATCATTGCTACCTACGTCAGCGCGATTGTGAACGGAGTCAGTACACTTATCAACAGTGTGATCAACTCTATAGTCACCGTGCTCGTCGGCATGCTCAAAACCCCATAGGGTAACGCACAAAACCGACACTAAACGAAATAGTACGTCCGAAAGGGCGTACTATTTTATGATCTTATCCTCCAGGGTATTGACTATTTAGGCAACAATGGTCACAATAGGCATCAAGAAGCAGAATAGCTTGGTATTCTTATGTCTGATTTTTGTGGCGAAAAACAGACAAACCAAGCCTAGTGAATCTTCCGGGCCAGATCACTAAACTAACCACAAAGCGAGGAATGAATGGCGAAAGCTACGAAGAGTAGTGGTCGCGTGTTTTTTACGCAGGACGACACGGCGTTACCACTCCCAAATCTCATCGCTCATCAAAAGGACAGCTGGCGTGAATTCGTCGAGACTGGTCTGAGCGAAATATTTACAGAGTTGAATCCTATTGAGGATTACACTGGACAGAAGTTAGAGCTGCGCTTCGGCAAGTACTACTTTGACGAGCCAAAGCAAACAGAACAGCACGCAAAAGAAAACAACCTGACGTTTGATGCGCCGCTTCATGCGACCGTCGAGCTCACCAACAAGGTTACTGGCGAAGTAAAAGAGTCAGAAATCTACCTGGGTGACTACCCATGGATGACTGATCGCGGTACATTTGTCATCAACGGTACTGAACGTGTTGTTGTGTCACAACTTATCCGTAGCGCAGGTGTATTCTTTACAGCTGATAATGTTGCTGGTCGTAACATCTATGGTGCCAAGTTGATTCCAGGCCGTGGTGCATGGCTTGAGTTTGAAACAGCTGCCGGTGGTGCGATCTATGTAAAGATCGACCGTCGCCGTAAGCTGCCTGTCACAACACTATTGCGTGCTCTTGGCCACAGCAAGGTGAGTGAGATCAAATCAATGTTCGAAGATGTCGACAATGGCGACGTTAAATATATTGAGGCGACTCTTGAAAAAGATCCATCACGCGGAAGCAATGAAGCGTTGATCGAAGTTTATCGCCGTCTCCGCCCGGGTGACCTCGCGACCGTCGACAACGCCCGTACTATGATCGAGCGCATGTTCTTTGACTTCAAGCGCTTTGATTACAGTCGTGTTGGTCGCTACAAGATGAACCAGCGCCTTGGTCTTGATGTTGCAAATACTGCCGAGAATCGTGTATTCCAGATGTCTGACCTGATCGCGATTATTCGCGAGATCATTCGTCTCAACAACACACAAGATCCTGCAGATGATATCGACGCCCTCAATAACCGCCGCGTCAAGCTCGTTGGTGAGCTGGTAGCCCGCCAGTTCCGCGTCGGTATGCTCCGTATGCAGCGTAATGCTATGGACCGTATGTCTATGAGCGACATCGAGACAGTTACTCCTGGTCAGCTGATCAATGCTCGACCTGTTGTTGCTGCTGTTCGTGAGTTCTTCGCGAGTTCACAGCTATCACAGCTGATGGATGAGACAAACCCGCTTGCAGAGCTAAGCCACAAGCGCCGCCTATCTTCGATGGGTCCTGGCGGTTTGAGCCGCGAGCGTGCTGGATTTGATGTTCGTGACGCCCACCCAACTCACTACGGCCGTCTCTGTTCTGTCGAGACACCTGAAGGTGCCAACATCGGCCTGGTGTTGAACCTTGCAACCTATGCTCGTATCAACGAATACGGCTTTATCGAGACCCCATATCTGCGTGTGAAGAACGGTAAAGTCACTGACGAAGTTGTTTATCTCGATGCCAGCCAAGAAGTAACAGAGGTTATTGCCGACGCTGGTGCTGAACTCGACAAAACTGGCAAATTCGTTGCTGAGCGCGTGAGCGCCCGTAACGGTCTGCTTCCTGAGCAGGTTGACGTCAGTGAAGTGACGTTTATGGACGCAGCGCACAAGCAGATCCTTGGTGGACCTGCTAGCCTTGTGCCATTTATTGAGAAGAACCGTATTGACCGATCACTTACTGGTTCAAACATGCAGAAGCAAGCAGTACCACTATTAAGTCCTGAAGCACCAACTGTTGGTACAGGTATTGAGGCAGAAGTCGCCAAGAATACTAGCCAGTTGGTTATTGCTGAAGGTGCTGGTGAAGTTGTTCGTGCCGATGGTGACGAAGTTCATGTCAAATACGCTGATGGCATCAAAGTATATGAGCCTATTCACTTTACAAAGAGCAACGACGATCGCTCAATCAACCAAAAAGTCCGTGTTCACCGCGGCGACAAGGTTAAAAAGGGCGACACTCTTATCGAAGGTGCATCTGTTGCTGACGGCGAGCTCGCTCTCGGTCGCGACCTATTGGTTGCCTTTATGCCTTGGGGCGGTTACAACATGGACGACGCTATTGTCCTGTCTGACAGCCTTGTTAAAGATGACTCTCTTACAAGCATTAATATCAAGGACTACAATGTTGAAGTTCGTGAGACCAAGCTTGGTGCCGAAATCGTTACCCGTGATATTCCAAACGTGAGCGAAGAATCTTTGCGTCACCTTGATGAAAACGGTATCGTACAAATCGGTTCAGAAGTCAAAGCTGGCGACGTGCTTGTTGGTAAAATTACTCCTAAGGGTGAGCAAGAGCTCAGCTCTGAGGAGCGTCTGCTTCGCGCTATCTTTGGTGAAAAAGCCAAAGATGTTCGCGATACCTCACAACGCATGAACAATGCCGGTGGCGGTAAGGTTGTCGGCGTGAAAATCTTTAGCCGTGAAAACGGTCATGAGCTTAAAGCCGGTGTTCTTATGCAAATCCAGATCTTTGTCGCACAGCTGCGCAAGATCAGCGTTGGCGACAAGCTCGCTGGACGTCACGGTAACAAGGGTGTTGTTGCGCGTATTTTGCCTGTCGAAGACATGCCGTTTATGGAAGATGGTACCCCTGTTGATGTCGTCTTGAACCCACTTGGTGTCCCAAGCCGTATGAACATTGGTCAGCTGTTTGAAACGCATCTTGGTATGGCTGCACGTGCTCTTGGCTACAAGGTCGCAACGCCTCCGTTTAACGGTGTGCCAAACGAGATCATTAGCGCTGAGCTGGAAAAAGCCGGCCTCAATGCTGATGGTAAGAGCCAATTGTTTGACGGTCGTACAGGTGATGCGTTCGAAGAGCGCACAACTGTCGGTGTGATGCACATGATTAAGCTTCACCACATGGTGAGCGACAAGATTCACGCCCGTTCAACCGGTCCATACACTATGGTTACCCAGCAGCCGCTCGGTGGTAAGGCACAAAACGGTGGTCAGCGCTTTGGTGAGATGGAGGTGTGGGCACTCGAAGCTTACGGTGCCGCCACAACCCTACAGGAAATGCTGACAATCAAGTCTGACGATGTTTACGGACGTGCAAAAGCGTACGAATCTATCATCAAGAACGAACCGATTGTTGGTCCAAAGCTACCAGAGAGCTTCAATGTCCTCGTGAAAGAACTTCAGGGTCTTGGCCTTCGTGTCGACCTTCTCGATGAGACCGAGGATGGACACGCCGTTGTCGATGCCGAAGAAGTCATTGCTGAAGCCGGTCCAGAAGACAAGACAGTTCCTGCCGAACTCGTTATGGACAATGAAGGTGCTGAAACTTTCCTTGACGAAGCCGATGATATCGACCTAGAGGAAGATGGTCTGAGTGTTCAGGACATCGATGAAGTAGAAGAAATAAAGGAGGAGGTATAGCCATGTCACGAGTTGTTGCAGGCACCGGAATCGCAGACTTTGACGCTGTGCGCCTCGCTGTTGCCAGTCCCGAAGACATCCTGAAATGGAGCTACGGTGAAGTTACCAAGCCAGAAACGATTAACTATCGTACCCAAAAACCAGAACGCGACGGCTTGTTCTGTGAGCGTATCTTTGGACCAGTTAAAGATATCAACCCACATGACAACAAGTTAAAGGGTGTTCGCTCTCGCGAAGCTGCCGTCGACAAGAACGGTGAGCTCGTTACGAAAGCTGTTGTCCGCCGTGAACGCATGGGTCACATTAGCCTTGCTGCGCCAGTTGCACACATTTGGTTTATGCGCGGTACACCAAGCGCCATGAGCTTGCTGCTCGGTATAACCGTGCGCAATCTCGAGCGTGTTGCCTACTTCGCATGCTACATCGTCCTCAGCGTAGAGAACGAAAAGCGCGAGAAGATGCTGGCAGACCTTGAGGCAGAGACCGAAGCTGGTCGCGCTGCTATTAAGATTCGTTACGAAAAAGAGGCTGAGGCCGAGAATGCCGACGTTAAGGTACTTGCCGAAGCGATGAGCAAAGAAGTTGAGGAACTCAACGAGTCTTACAACGTAAAGAAAGCGCAGCTAGACAGCCTGGTCAAGGGCGCTCTGATGAACGAAACCGACTACCGTAACCTACCTGAAGAGTACGAAGAACTCATCACTGTGGGCATGGGTGGTACAGCCCTTAAAGCACTCCTCGACGAAATCGATCTGCCAAAGCTTATTGCTGAGCTGACCGAAGAAGTCGCAAGTGCCAAGGGTCAACGTGAAAAGAAACTGCTGAAGCGCCTCAAGGTGCTTGAGGGTATGTTTGCTGCCGGCATCAAGCCAAGCAGCCTGACATTGACTGTTTTGCCTGTCATTCCTCCAGATCTTCGTCCAATGGTTCAGCTGACTGGTGGTCGTTTCGCAACAAGCGACCTGAACGACCTTTATCGCCGTGTCATCAACCGTAACAACCGTCTTAAGAAGCTTATTGACCTCAACGCGCCGGAAGTTATCCGCCGCAACGAGATGCGTATGCTGCAAGAGGCTGTTGATGCCCTTGTCGACAACAGTGCTGCTCGTGGTGGTCGTGCTGTTAACGCGACCGGCGGCCGCCGCCGTCTGAAGTCAATCAGCGACATGCTGAAGGGTAAGCAGGGTCGTTTCCGTCAGAACCTCCTCGGTAAACGTGTCGACTATTCTGGTCGTTCAGTTATCGTTGTTGGTCCAAAGCTGAAGATTAGCGAATGTGGTCTGCCAAAGCAGATGGCACTCGAGCTGTTTAAACCATTTGTTATCAGCTGGCTGATCCGTGGCGAACACGCGCACAACATCCGTAGTGCAACTCGTCTTATTGAAGCCGGAGATGCACTGGTATGGGATGCACTTGACGCTGTTATTGAAGGCAAGTACGTGCTGTTGAACCGTGCGCCGTCACTCCACCGTTTGTCTATCCAGGCTTTCCAGCCAAAGCTGGTTGAAGGTAAAGCTATCCAACTGCACCCACTCGTCGCAAACGGTTTCAACGCCGACTACGATGGTGACCAGATGGCTGTTCACTTGCCACTTTCTAAGGAAGCACAGCGCGAAGCTCGTGAGCTCATGAGCGCAACAAACAACTTGCTGAAACCTGCTGATGGTGCGCCAGTGCTCAACATTGGTCAGGACGTTGTCCTCGGTAACTACTACCTGACATACGAAAAACCAAGTGCGCAGACCGATAAGGTAAAGGCTTACAGTTCTGTCTTTGAGGCTGAAATGGCGTACGATGGACATGTTATCCAGTTGCAGACACCTATTCGTGTCTACGCAAAGGGTGAAATCCGCAATACAACTCTTGGTCGCGTCTTCTTTAACGAGATTCTTCCAGAGAACTACCCGTACGACAACAATATCCAGAGCAAGAAGCAGCTCAAGAAAGTTCTCGCGAACATCTTCGAACAATATGGTGCCGAAGAAACAGCTAAGACTGCTGACCGCATGAAGGGTCTTGCCTTCCGCTTCGCTACAGTCGCTGCCGTTTCGACCGGTAAGGAAGACTACCTGCACTTTGACGAGATTGCAGAGTTCATCGCTGAAGGTGACGAAAAGACGACACTCATCTCTGAGCAGTTTGACCAAGGTCTTGTGACCGACGACGAGCGTTACAACCTCACTGTCGCTGCATGGCGTAATGTTGACCGCAAGGTAACTGACTTCCTGCAAGACAAGCTCAAGACAATGGACACCAGTATTTCTGTCATGGTCAACTCTGGTGCGCGTGGTGATATCTCAAACGTGAAGCTTGCAAGCGCCATGATTGGTATCATGGTGGATGCGACTAACCGCGAAATTGAGCTGCCTATTCGTTCATCTTTCAAGGCCGGACTAAGCTCACTGGAAGCCTTTGTGGCAACCCGCGGTGCGCGTAAGGGTCTGATCGACACCGCTCTTAAGACAGCCGACTCAGGTTACCTGACTCGCCGTCTGGTTGACGTGTCACAAGATGTCTTCACTGTAGAGGACGAACTTGGTGATGACGAAGGCTTCACTATCTACCGCTCTGAGTCTGAGGACACAATGATTAGCTTTGCAAACCGTTTGAACGGTCGTTACACCGCCAAGGAAGTACCTGGTCATATCAAGGCCGACGAGCTCATTACTCGTAAGGTTGCTGATGCGATCGAAGCTGATGACAAGGTTGAAAGTGTGACAATTCAATCAGTTCTATCTACGAAGAACTTGCACGGTATTCCACGTAAGAGCTACGGTATCGACATGGCATCTGGAGAGCTCGTTGCGAACGCACAGCCTGTCGGTGTTATCGCTGCACAGTCTGTCGGTGAGCCTGGTACCCAGTTGACGCTTAAGACCTTCCATGCCTCGGGTGTGGCTGGTGGCGACATTACGCAGGGTCTGCCTCGTGTCGAAGAGTTGTTTGAAGCTCGTAGCCCGAAGGGTCAAGCTCATGTTACAGAAGTAACTGGTACGGTTGAGCTGTGGGAAGACGGCAAGAAGTATGTTGTTCAGGTTACACCTGAAGACGGACATGTCGAGAGCCTGCCACTCTATGGTCGCACTGTCAGCATCAAGTCTGGCTCAAGCGTCAAGGTGGGCGACGTTCTGGCTGCTGCCGAAGGTGAAGCAAAACCACTTGTTGCACCATTTGATGGCGTTGTCGAAGTAACTAAGGACATGATTGTTCTGGCTGCAAATGCCGGCGCTCCTGTTCGTTACGAAATTCCTGGCAACACACAATTGGTTGTCCGATCTGGCGACAAGGTAAAGGCCGGTGATCGTCTGACAATTGGTTCACTTAATCTTCACGATTTGATGCGTCTGAAGGGCACTGAAGCAACTCAGCGCTACATCATCAACGAAGTTCTGCGTATCTACGCTGCACAGGGTCAAGACGTTGCCGACAAGCACCTTGAGATCATTGTGCGTCAGATGTTTAGTCGTGTTCAGGTTGAAGATCCAGGCGATAGCGCATTCGTGACTGGTGATATCGTTTCAAAGGCCGCAGTTGTCGATGCAAACGCTGAGCTGGCTGGCGAGAAGAAAGAATTGGTTCGCTACACGCAATTGCTGCTTGGTATCACAAAGGTCTCTATCTGGAGCGATAGCTGGCTATCTGCCGCTTCCTTCCAGGATACGACTCGCGTGCTCATCAACGCTGCAACCAGCGGTCGCGCTGATCACTTGCACGGTCTCAAGGAAAACGTCATCATCGGCCGCAAGATTCCGGTCGGTACAGGTGCCGAATCCTATCAGATTGCTGAGTCTACTGAGGATTTCGCAAGCGAAATCACTGAAGACCTCGACTTGGCTGAATAAGACAAACAGGTTGCAATGCATAAACCCCGCCCGAGAGCGGGGTTTATTGCTATTAACACAACCGATTTTATCTTGAACCCAGCTGCTATCAGCGTTAACATAGATATGTACCCTTTGTGCACACAAATCGACATTAGGAGTGATGTACGTGAATGAGCAGCCCCAAAAAGCCGCTCGAAAAACTGTTTTGAGGCCTGACGCTTCAATGGCAGAGATTATCCATCGTGATCAACAGATTAACAGTTCACGATGGCCTTATACGTGTGACATGCAGCCATGTACGTGTCACTCAAAATATGACATCAAGTAACTCTGTAGCGTCGTAGTGCAGGTATGTGCCTGCCGAAAGTGAGCCTGCCTGAATACTCATGCATGATCCTTCCGGCGGGCTCACTTTCGAATAAATAAAAACTACCCATTCATCTGATGGGTAGTTTTTATTGTGACCTTACAGTAGTGTTGAAACTTGGACGGTTTTCTTTGACTTTTGATCGATGCAGGTCTGGCCAACAAATGCTTTTTTCTGCGCAGTTGTCGTCAGATCATTGCAGTATAGTCCGTCCTGAGTAACCTTGAGGAATGACCAGTCTTTGCCTGGCTCCTGGTAAAGGAGACCCTTGCCGAAGCTAAATGACCCACCGACATATGCCAAGTCAACACTGGCGTTCTTGTAGCCCTCGGCGCCATCTTTTATCAGAAGATTTGAAAGGGCAAGGACTTGATTCGGTGAGGAGGTCAGGTTGGATTGTGGATTTGCTACGAGACCCTTGTATATAGGCTCAAGGGTGTCAGCAATAGTTTTATAACTTGTTAGGTCAGAGCACGAAACGCTTGCTAGCGTTTGCTTGAAAGTCATCGTTTTGTCGGTTGATTTAGTGTAATCGTATTGCTCTACATGGCACACGACGTTAGTCGATACATAGACAGCGTCATCGACAAGCATATCGCTTGCCAGGATTCGCTTTATCTTTGCATCAGAGAACGTATTGTCGACAAAATACTTCTTAAATGCGGCAAAATCCACGGTTGTTGCTTCAATAGTACCTACTGTACCAGTACCGAAAGCCTTCTCGGGGTTACTAGCAAATTTACGGCCTGTTGTTTGGTATGGATACGCAGCATAAACCACAAGATTTTCGCTTGTTTGCCCGCTGACAGCATCTGATTTTGCTATAGTTGCAGTTGTACCTTTGTGACTGAGGCTTTTGAGCGCGGTTACTGTCTGCTCTGCATTCAATACCGCGCGTTTGCTCGCAACGGGAGACGGGCTTGGGGTTGGCGTCACAGTAGGCTTCTTGACCAGAAGCATCACAATACATATGAGGATGGCAGCGACAAAAACCACACCGAGAGCGATCAGCACCCAAGTAAGTGACTTTTTGCCTCGCTCCTGAGGTCGAATAGGTAATTTAAAAGGTGCCGCTGGCGGCATTTCGTGCAGTGTTGGACCATCGCTACTTTCAGGAGTAGAGTCTTTACTCAGGTCAACTGCGCTTAAAGAGGTTTCCGTTGCCGGGTCTTTCAATTCCGGCTCGCTGGTGGGGCTGTTATCTACGGGCTTATCGTCCATGCGAACTCCATTTGTATTAACAATTACCTTTAGTGTATCGTTCTTATGCTTTTCAGGCAAGTACACCTCTGGACAAACGTGAGGTTTTTTGCTACGATAGTAGGGAGTTTCATCGTACGACGGTACGATACCGTAAGGGATTGCTGCCCTCGCGGCTACAATTTAAGCAAATAACAGGAGTATTTTTATACATGCCTACTATTAATCAGTTGGTTCGTAAGCCACGACAGACGGCTAAGAAGAAATCCAAGTCACCTGCACTTGGACGTATTCAAAATGCCCTCAAGGTTCGTTACTACGAACAAGACGCTCCGCTCAAACGCGGTGTTTGTATCAAGGTAACAACCAAAACACCAAAGAAGCCGAACTCAGCACTTCGTAAAGTTGCTCGTGTTCGTTTGACTAATGGTCACGAAGTTTGGGCTTACATCGGTGGTGAAGGTCACAACCTCCAGGAGCACGCGGTTGTGCTTGTTCGCGGTGGTCGTGTGCCAGACCTTCCAGGTGTTCGTTACCACATTGTCCGTGGTGCACTCGACCTTCAGGGTGTTGCAAAACGCCAGCAGGGTCGCAGTAAGTACGGTGCCAAGAAAGGGGACAAATAATGCCTCGTAAAGTCACCAAAAAGCTCCAGCGTGAGCTCAAACCAGATCGTAAATACCAGTCTGTACTTGTACAGCGCCTGATCAACAAGTCAATGCTTGATGGCAAGAAACTTGTTGCTGAACGTGCGGTTTATAACGCACTTGAGCAAGCTGCCAAGAAACTAAACAGCGAAGAGCCGCTTGAAGTATTCGAAAAAGCTCTTAAGAACGTTTCACCAAACTTTGAAGTGAAGTCACGCCGTGTCGGTGGTGCTAACTATCAAATTCCGTTCTCGATTCAAGGTCACCGTCAATTGCACTTCGCGTTTAGCTGGCTGGTTCAGTCTGCACGCGCACGCAAGGGTATGGCATACGAGAAGCGCCTAGCCGCTGAAATCGTCGATGCCTACAACGAAGCCGGTGCTGCCTTCAAGAAGAAGGAAGACACACATAAGATGGCTGAGGCAAACCGCGCGTTTGCCCACTTTGCAAGGGGCTAAGCCTTGCACTATAAAAAATCTCCGTGTTGCAGCGGAGATTTTTTTATTACCCATTTAACTTTAGTTAGGAAATAGGACGACTTGAAAGATAGCAAGGAGAACGGCAAGGATCGCAAGCCCATATACCTGCAATGCCTGTGATGAGTCTTCCGGCGGTAGCTTACCTGCACGGATGCTCTTTTCGGCCACCTGGTAACGGCGATAACCAATAAGTGCGACGAGCATACCGAGAAACAAGATAATGACCCCGATAAAAGGTGCGTGGCGATTAAATGCTGATAGAGCAATACCACCAGCCTGAATCGTCAGACCGGTACGAATCCATGCCAGAAGTGTTCGTTCGTTCGACAAGAGAAAGCGTATGTCGACATCAAGTTTTTCTGCTTTTGATATTTTTACCATAGTGTCACCTAGTGTAGCACACAATAAAAGTATACGAGTTGATATACTAGATCTATGAGTACATTCAGTTTTGATATTGTTTCCGAATACGACAAAGCCGAGATGAATAATGTTCATGCTCAGGCCAAACGAGAAATAGAAAACCGCTATGACTTCAAGGGCTCGCCTGCTGATATTGATTGGCTTGGCGACAAGAAAGGCTTTGTTGTCACCGGCAGTAACGAATGGCAAATCGATGCCGTTATCGACATTGTTCGCAAAAAGCTTGCCTCGCGTGAGATTAGCAGCAAAGTGTTGGATCTTGGTAAACCAGTTCACGAGAGTAATCTGAAAGCAACCAAGGAAATTCCGTTTGTTGAAGGTCTCGACCAAGACAAAGCGAAGCAAATCACAAAGCTTATCAAGGAGCAACTGCCAAAGGCCAAAGCGCAGATTCAAGGTGAAACCGTTCGTGTCACCAGCGCCAGCAAAGACGAATTACAGGCTGTTATGGCCGTTGTCCGTGGTGCTGAGTTTGATTTTGTGACGAGCTTCACGAACTACAGATAGAAATTCGTAAATACGAACCAAAGTCCGATAGCTCCAACAATCCACCCGCCTATAACATCGCTGGCGTAATGAGCACCGAGGTACACTCGCGATACTCCAATCACAAAGCAGCTGATGCTTGCAATCACAATTGCCGCAATAAAAAGCGCCGGCCAACGGTTGCCGATTATAAGTGCTGCTGTGACAAAACTGACTAATGAGCCTGCTGCATGACCACTTGGAAAGCTAAATGTTTTGATAAACATCTTCTTAGAGTAATCGGTTATGGGGCGGCGTCGGCGGAGGACAAGCTTCAACAGGCTGCCAATAGCTATGGTGACGAAGGCAATGATACCTGCTGTTTCATAAAGAGGCTTATTAAGAGCAAAACCGTAGCCAAATACAATTGCTGCAACACCGACCGTAAAGGGTGGTTCACCCATCCAGGTGAAAAGATACATGATGGGTCGAACCCACGCGGGCAGACTTGTTATCAAATGGCCCACAACACGGTCAAATGCGTGGACGGCCTGTTTCATGAGCGTCGTTTAGATTTAGTGGTGGAAGGCTTACGTAATGGAACTTTTGCAAGTGGCAGGACGCGCCATACAAGTACAAATGCTAGTAGGATGGCAAAACCACACATAATAGATGGAATACCGCGGAGTGTTGCTGGGTCGATCATATTTGCTACCGTTGTCGGTACGATGAATGCTGCGTAGCCAAAGACCATCCAACGCAGTGGTGCTGCAATTTTTGGCTTCTTACGAACAAAGTATGTTGCTAGACCGATCGACACAAGCAACCAGCCGTAGTAGAAGAAGGCGTAGATAAGTCCCGGTGTGCCGTGGGGTTCAAACACTGCGTAGTTTGTCGTACAGACATTACTGATGACAGAGTTACCTGCCAGAGCAAAGTAGCCAACATATGCCGCAGCCGTGCCGTATGCAGTAACAAGTAGTGGCAGCATGCGCTCTTTCGCCATAGACAGGATGAGATGGATGCCTAGGGCTGGCAAAAGAGTGATTGATACGTAACCCAAGCGTGCCCATTCGATGTGATTCAGTCCCAGACCGCCACATATCATATACTCGGTCAGCTGGAAAACACCCAGAAAGATCAACATCGCGACAACTAATCGGCTGACGGTTGTTGATTTATAGCGTACGAGCACGTATGCAGCTAATAAAAACTCGATGAGTAACGTTCCCAACATCACAGATGGGGAAAAGCAAAAAAACTTATTTCCATATTGTTTATACATAACTACTTTGCAGTATATCACACGTTTTTAAGCTTGTAATGGATCGTCAGTAGTGGTATAGATAGAAGCCAATGAGTATCGAGGGAGAGCGATCGGAGCTTGGGGATGGTGGGTCTTTTGAGCATGAGAGCCTAACGCTTGATGAGCTGAACCAAGAGTTTAATGAGCTCAATGAACAACTAGAACTCGAAAGTGAGCATACAGAAGCTGCGCATCAGGATTACGAAGAACTGACAGAGATAACTGAGCAGTTACTTGATAAACTCAGCGACTACGGTATAGACCGGCTTTTAGGTATTGACCAAACAGAGGAAATGTCACTCTGCTATAGCTATATGGAATCGCTTTATAACGAGCACCTAGAGACAATCGCGTGGGCAAAGGAAGAGGTGCAGTATCTTCATGCCCAAGACGGTGCCGTGAAGATTTTGCAAAAATGCATCATTGAAAACCGACGACAACAGTTAGTACTCATCAACGCAGCGCAGATTATATATGGCGAGATGAACGACCGACAGCTTTCCCCGGACGACAGCAAGAAATCTACGCAAGCGCAGCTACACTTTCTTCATAAATTGCCACCGACGAATAACCTTGTACGATTTTTTGCCGAAGTTGCGCCGGGCGAAAACTTACAAACGGCAGACGATCTATCAGATATGCACTATGTAGCCGCTACCCTTGATTTACAGCCAATGTTTGACTATTTTAACGCCCAAGAGGCAGACACTCTCAGGACGGCTGTCGAACTTGCAACCTATAAAATGTCTGATGATTTTTGGAAAAATTCTCCAGATGTTGTACGCACTCTGACGACCCTTGCCGGTTTGTATATGCTTGCCGCGTCCCAGAGTAACGGCATATATGGCGAGGCGGCTCGTCGCAGTCAGCTCATGTGGCATTATGGCTACTCGACTGGCATGGACACTAAGACACTAAAAGATGTGATTGATTACTACGAGCAAATGATAGAAGAGTGGGGTGAAGATCCAGATGAGCACATTAGATAATCAGCAAAACCGTTTGAGTGAATCTGAGAAATTAGATTTTGCTGAGGTTACGAAAGCGCTTGCTCTCACTGCTATTTTTAATAAACACGAGACCGCTGTAGATGCCCTAGAAACTGCCGAAATAATCGAACCAGGATCTATTGTGTATGTAGAAGGCATAGAACTTGAGGTGGCTGACGAGGCTGACATTTTCACGTTGAGCGAAAGGTTAGGCAGATACCTACGTGTCAACGGTCCCAATCGTTACTATCGAAAGAAGAAGAAACAGATCCTAGGTGTTTTACAAGGCTATATTGTTGATGCCCAATTAAACGGAACAACCGACGTTTACATGGAAACACTATATGCCAAACTGCTTGAAAAGGATTGTCAAATAGTGGCCGCTGACTACAAACATAGTATCAATGATGAAAATCAAGCAGCTATTGATGCGATGACACAGAAAATCCTACAACAGTACCAGCTACAAGGGGGTGGTATTCTGGATACCATTGCAGCTGACAGTAACCTAGAAGATCACCTGTATAAGCTCGAGTCGTGGATATTCGATCGACAGGAGTCACATAGTTTACGCGAAACACTTGCAGCGAAGATCGTTCTTCATGATGTTTCATCAATCCTTGATGATCCAGATTATTATAGATTTGTCCCTCGTTTGTCATCTGGTAAGTTGCGCACGTATATATGCTACGGAGCTGCACATTCTCGATCGCTAATGAAAAAACTAGAAGACCAGGGAATAGAGGCTACTGCCTGGTGTACTTACACACTACATGAAAGCCGTTATCTGGAAGATACTCATGAGAGTTTTCAAAATAATTATCTTAGGCGGCTCTCACATACGGCATTTGATGTGATAGCAAAATGGCTGCATGGTAGTGATCGTGAAACATACCTCAGTGTAACTAATTACATGTTTGATTCACTAGAATCTATGAATAATAGGGAGAGTGCAATTAATTTTTGTCTGAGGTGTCTACGTATTCATCAAAAACAACTGACAGACTACGGGGAATCAATCAATGAATACATACAGCTAGTGACGGAACATGGTGTCGAGGTCAATTTTAATTAATCAATGGAGAGTTTTAGCCCTAGCGTAACAGTAGTCTTTCTGGTATAGTGTTGAGTAAGGCGCTATTTTTTATGACAAAAAATAGCTATATAAACGTAATGACAGAGGAAACCATCAACCATGGCTCAAAAAGTCGTCCAATTGCAGGACTTTCGTAATATCGGTATTATCGCGCATATTGACGCTGGTAAAACCACCACAACAGAGGGTATTTTGTACCGAACAGGCATCAATCACAAAATTGGTGAAGTCCGTGGCGACGGCGACGGCGCAACAACTGACTGGATGGCGCAGGAAAAAGAGCGCGGTATCACTATCACCTCAGCAGCCGTTACCTGTTTCTGGAAGGGTTGCAAGATCAACATCATCGACACTCCGGGTCACATTGACTTTACCGCTGAGGTTGAGCGTTCACTCCGTGTGCTTGACGGTGCAGTAGTGGTCTTCGACGGCAAGATGGGTGTTGAAGCTCAGACTGAAACAGTTTGGCGTCAGGCAAACAAGTATGGCGTGCCTCGTATCTGTTTCATTAACAAGATCAACCAGATTGGTGGTGATTTCTACAAGTCACTTGATACGATCCACGGCCGTCTCTCTAAGCATGCATTACCTGTGCACCTACCAATCGGTTTTGAAAAGGAAATCAACGGTGTTGTTGACCTCGTTGACATGAAGGCATACACCTACAAGGACTATACAGACCACGAAATGGTTGTTGGTGAAATCCCTGCAGACATGCTTGAAAAGGCTAAAAACGCGCGTAGCCTCCTCGTGGAAGCAGCTGTAGAGGCTGATGACCAATTGTTTGAGCGTTTCCTTGACCAAGGTGAAGATTCTATTTCTATCGAGGAACTCAAGGTTGCACTGCGTAAGCGAGTTTTGGCTGGCGACTTCTACCTTGTTACTGGTGGTGACGGACGCGGTGTGATGGTTGAGAAGGTTCTTGACCTCGTCGCTGATTACCTGCCATCTCCTCTTGATGTTGGTGCTATTCAGGGTACGAATCCAAAGACCGGTGATGCCGTAGAACGCAAGGCTGAGGATTCTGAGCCTCTTGCTGCACTTGCCTTTAAGATCGCGACCGACCCATTTGTCGGTAAGCTCATCTTTGTTCGTGTTTACAGTGGTAAGCTCGCTGCCGGTAGCTATGTTCTGAACACTGCTACGGGTGAAAAGGAACGTGTTGGTCGTATCGTGCGTATGCACGCCGACAAACGTGAAGATATTGATGGTATCGGTGCTGGTGACATCGCCGCTGTTGTGGGTCTTAAGAACACCTTTACCGGTCACACACTCGCCGATGTTGCGCATCCGATTACTCTCGAAAGTATTACCTTCCCAGAGCCTCCAGTATCTATTGCCGTCGAGCCAAAGACCAAGGCTGACCAGGAAAAAATGGGCATCGCTTTGCAGCGTCTTGCCGAAGAAGATCCAACATTCCGTGTTCACACTGACGAGGAAACTGGTCAGACGATCATGTCGGGTATGGGTGAGCTTCACCTCGATATCCTTGTTGACCGTATGAAGCGTGAATTTAACGTTGAAGCCAACGTTGGTGAGCCTCAAGTTGCCTTCCGTGAGACCATCCGCGGTACTGCCGAAGCACAAGGTAAGCACGCCAAGCAGTCAGGTGGTCGTGGTCAGTACGGTGACGTATGGATCCGCTTCGAACCGACTGAATCAGGCGAAGGCTTCGAGTGGGCTGACGAAATCAAGGGTGGTGTCGTCCCTCAGGAATACCGTGCACCAGTACAAAAGGGTATTAAAGATACACTTGATGGCGGTGTTATCGCTGGCTACCCAATGATCGGTGTCAAAGCGACCCTCTACGATGGTAGCTACCACGATGTCGACTCAAGCGAGCTTGCCTTCAACCTTGCCGGCGTTTTGGCGGTGAAAGAAGGTATCCCTAAGGCGAAGCCAGTACTGCTTGAGCCTGTAATGCGTGTTGAAGTCACAACTCCAGAAGAATTCATGGGCGATGTAATCGGCGACCTTAACGCTCGCCGTGGCCGTATTGAGGCTATGGAAGACCTGCAAGGTGGCGCAAAGCTTGTCAAAGCCATGGTTCCACTTGCGTCAATGTTTGGTTATACTAACGATATCCGCTCTATGAGCCAGGGTCGTGCAGCCAGCACTATGGAGCTTGCTAACTACGAGGAAGTACCACCAAACGTTGCGCAGGAAATCATCGAGAAGCGCAAGAAATAAACAGCTAATGCACAAAAAGGCTCCAACTCGGAGTCTTTTTGTTTTGCGAGAGAGGGAAACTTGCTAACGGCAAGCGGTACGTGTATCATGCGCGCATGGGTAGCGAGCGGGAATCGATTCAGCCTCCTGACAGGCAGCGCCGGCACATCGAGACGATGGCGCAGTTTGACCGTGAGCTTGATGCGTTGATATATCCTATAACCGAAGAAGACCTCAAAACGGTAACAAAAAATCTCCTCATAAGAACGTTTGGCTATGATGACACGATGGCCGAAACCAGGACGAATATTCTGGCTAAGGAGCACGACATACCGTCAGGTGAGGAGATAGAAGACGAAGAAGACTCACTGATAGAGATGTTAAAAGTGGGGTTGTTCGATATGCTCCCGGAGGAATACATCATCTTATTGGGCAAGGATGAGTTTGATGAGTGGATCGGGCCGTTTTTGAGTTCGGTACTGCTGGGACATATTGAAGAATCTGCATCTATGGAGCATCGTCTTGAGTGTGTCGATCAGTTTTGCTCATCCAGAGTTATACGCTATATGCTCAGCGATCGACTCAGCGACAACGCACCGAGAATCCATAGAAAAAAGGCTGAAAATGAGGGCTATCTTCCCTATGCCGATGAACTTATATACATGAATGTGCGAATTGTCGAAGAACTCTATGCTCTGGGAGTCTATAACGAAGTTGATACAAAGAGCCTTCTTGCAGATTACCAATGGTGGCTTGAGGAACTCGAAGATCTTCAGATCAACTATGACACAACGCTTTTTGAAGATCCGGATATTTACGGATAGCTCCTTGCGTAGGCAATGTAGTATACTCGTAGTAACAATATGCTTATGATAGGGAAAATTAGTAATGTCGGGTGATATTTTTGCTCAACTGTCTGTCGTTATTGTTATTGCTGCGGCCATTGCCTATGCTATGCGCTTACTCAAGCAACCTCTGATTATCGGCTACATACTATCAGGTATTTTGATTGGTCCCGGCTTGCTGCATCTTGTGAATGACACCGGTGCATTTGAGGCATTCAGTCAGATAGGCATTGCGCTTCTGCTCTTTATCATTGGCCTTGAGCTAAGTGTCACGGTGATTCGTAAGCTCGGCAAGCCAGTATTTATGACCGCACTCGCACTGTTACTGAGTATAGGTACTATCGGCTTTTTGGTGGGAAGCGCCTTTCAGTTTACTCCTACCGAATCACTCCTTATTGGTCTCTCTATGTTCTTCAGTAGTACGATTATCATTGCCAAGGTGCTGAGCGACAAGAAGGAAATTTCGCGCCTCAACGGTCAGATTGCCATTGGTGTCATCCTGCTCGACGACATCGTGGCAACATTTGCACTGCTGTTTGTTGCGGCAGGTGGTTCCGGTAATTCGCTCGACGCACTCGAGATCGGACTCTTGATCCTTAAGGGTGTCTTCGTTATCGCTGTCTTGGCTTTCCTATCACTTCGCGTACTCCCAGGGGTAACGAAGTCGGTTGCCAAGTCGCAGGAACTCCTGTTCCTTTTTGCACTAGCTTGGGGATTTGGTGTTGCGACGATCATCAATTACATAGGGTTTTCTATCGAAATCGGAGCATTGTTCGCCGGAGTTGCCTTGGCACATTTGCCATACGCCAACCAAATAGGTGCCCGGCTCAAGCCTCTGCGTGACTTCTTTGTTATTTTGTTCTTTATTAGTCTTGGTGAGCATCTGGAGCTTCATAGCTTGGCAAGCGCTGTTATTCCTGCACTGGCACTATCGCTCGTAGTGTTGATCCTTAAGCCACTGTCGGTTATGCTGTCGCTCGGCCTTCTTGGCTACACACGCCGTACAAGCTTCAAAACAGGTATTAACTTGTCGCAAATCAGTGAGTTTTCCATTATTTTGATCGTTTTGGCGGCTTCGACGGGGTTGGTCGGTAGTCAGTTGGCTGCGGTTATCACACTCGTCGCACTCATCACTATCACTGTGTCTGCGTACTTCATGCAGTACGACAACGCCATATACCGTCATTTAGAGCACCGACTTGTCTTGTTCGAGCGTGCAAGCGCTACTGATGCGCAGCATGCAGTCAAAAATTACCCACTTGTCCTCGTTGGCTATAACAACGGTGGTCATCAGTATCTCAAGACGTTCCGTTCGCTCAAGAAGCGTTTTGTCGTGGTCGATTATGATCCGGAAGTCATCGAAGAACTTGAGCGAGCGAATATCAACTACTTCTATGGTGATGCATCCGATCCAGAGCTACTGACCGAACTCAACATCGATGCCATTAAGCTACTCGTGAATACCGTTGGTGATCATGAGCTCAACGTCTCGCTCGCTAAATATATCCGTCGTCGCAACGAGCATGCGGTCATTGTTTGTTATTCTGCGAATTATGGTGAAGCTGCGGAGCTCTATAAGCTTGGCGTGAGCTATGTCATGTTACCGCACTTCATCGGTTCAGAGCGCCTCAGCTCGTTCATCGCAACCCACGGCATAGGTAAAGAAGGGTTTGATAACTACCGTGAAAAACACATGTTACAGATAGGGCACGCTGCTCTCAAGCATCATTCGTAACCATAAGCTCTTGCTTTTTTTGGACAAAAGGCGTATACCAGAGGCGGAAGTGTTAAAGCAGTGAAATTCCACCGCACAATTCACCACACAAAAAGAGCTAAAACAGATAGAGATTATTGTAAGGAGTTATGGTAATGGCTCGTGAGATATTTAAGGGAACTGAACATTCTGCCACAAAGGGCACCCTCGCACTGGGTGTTTTTTCTCTTATTGCAGCAGCAGTTGCAAAAGAGATTGAAATGACACGCAATGACCGTCGTCAGCGTGATGATCAGGCAATAACCATAGATACCCCGGGTAATGGTGACCTCTCTATGATATTTGTTGTCGGTAACAGCGCTGACGGTGAGCAGTATGCAAAACAGCTTGCGCCCCATCTTAAAGACTTAGGTGATACGCACTTTATCGCGTACCCAAAGAAAGGCTTTTCAGTTGATTCTATCGGCGATAAGTTTCTCGAAGCCACAGAAAAAAGCGATGGTAAACGACAGGCTGTCATCTGTTTCTCTATGGGTCAAATGGTGGTTAATTACCTCATGTCAAAACCAAAGTTTGCTGATGAAGCAGGTGATATCGACTTTTTGATCAGTGATTCGGGTGTCACAAAAATATCAAATCTGCACCCGAAAACACAGGCGCTGCTCAACATTGGTGGTCGCGTGCCAGTTACGCATACGATTGCTGAACTGTACGCTTACTTCCGAAAGCTTGGCGCTGCCGAAAAAGAGATTGAGCATGACGTCGACATCTCAGATGATGAGATTCGTGAACACAATCTCAGCACTGCTTTGACATCGTTGTATGCGAACTCGCCTCAATGGCGTTTTATGTTACATGCTGCCATCTTGGCGCCCGGATCGCTCGCTGAAGTAGGGAGTAGGATACCGGTAAAAGAATATATCTCTGCTGTTCATGACCCAGTGGTTAATGAAACCCAATCTTTCCAGGATCAGAACGAACTCTATGGCGGCGGCTGGAGCCATACACGGAGTACTCGTCGCGCTGCAAGCAGCCATGCAACCGGTGCAGATCATCCGGCAGATTTTCGTGAGATTCTCAAGAAGCCTGTGATACGCAAAGCAGCCGAAAAGTTTACGCAAGACGTTGCTCCAGAGATAGAATCACTGCCACTTTCGGCCTAAACTAATACACAGATCAAAGCAGACCCCGTATGGCTGGGGTCTGCTTTGATCTGACGGCAATGACGATTTCATCGCACAAGTGAGGTAAGTAAAAGATACCCTTTACTTACCTCTAAAATATATGTATAATCAACCCCATACGTCGCAGAGTCTATATTAGATTTGTGTCTGATATCGACACTGCGCGAATATATTATTTAATTCAGGAGAATCACCTAAAATGGCAGATTTCGATCGAAGCAAGCCGCACGTCAACGTTGGTACCATGGGTCACGTTGACCACGGTAAGACAACACTAACGGCAGCTATTACTCATGTTTTGGCTAAGAAACTGCCAAGCCCAACTAACCAGCCTCGTAACTACGAGGACATTGACAACGCTCCAGAAGAGAAAGCACGTGGTATTACCATTGCTTCATCTCACCAGGAATACGAGTCAGAGAAGCGCCACTACGCTCACGTTGACATGCCAGGCCACGCCGACTATGTCAAGAACATGATCACCGGTGCTGCACAGATCGACGGCGCAATCCTTGTGGTTGCTGCAAACGACGGTCCTCTTCCACAGACTCGTGAGCACGTTCTGCTTGCTCACCAGGTGAACGTTCCTAAGATCGTTGTCTTCCTAAACAAGATGGACCTCGCTGATCCTGAGCTCGTAGAGCTCGTTGAAATGGACGTTCGCGAACTGCTAACCAAGAACGGTTACGACGGTGACAACGCTCCTATCATCAAGGGTTCTGCAACTAAGGCTCTTGAGGGTGACGCAGCATCTGAGGATGCAATCATGGAACTAGTAAAGGCACTTGATGACTACATCGAAGAGCCTGTACGTGACCTCGACAAGCCATTCCTTATGCCTATCGAAGACGTCTTCTCAATCAAGGGTCGTGGTACTGTTGCCACAGGTCGTATTGAGCAGGGCATCATCAAACTGAACGACGAAGTTGAAATCGTTGGTGTTAAGGACACTCAGAAATCAGTTGTTACTGGTATCGAGGCCTTCAAAAAGAACCTTGATCAAGGTCAAGCTGGTGACAACGCTGGTCTGTTGCTTCGTGGTATTGAGCGCGAGCAAATTGAGCGTGGTCAGGTTGTTGCAAAGCCTGGTAGTGTGACTCCACACACCGAGTTCTCAGCAGAAGTCTACATCCTCAAGAAGGAAGAAGGCGGCCGCCACACTCCATTCAGTAAGGGTTACAAACCACAGTTCTACTTCCGTACAACTGACGTTACTGGTGAAGTTGAGCTTCCAGCTGACAAAGAAATGGTTATGCCTGGTGACACAATCACCTTCAACGTAAAGCTTCTTCAGCCAATCGCTATGGAGCAGGGTCTTAACTTCGCTATCCGCGAAGGTGGCCGTACTGTTGGTGCAGGTGTTGTTACGAAAATTACAAAATAGGCCGCTCAGTCTACTAAGTAATCCAGACACATCCACAAAAATACCTTCGAGTAACATCGGAGGTATTTTTTTATTATCTTGATTAGTACAAGCTGATTTCCGTACGAGTAATTGCGCGGTCGTACAGTGATACAGTGTCGGTCATGCTAGCAACAGCATCGAGTGCGGCAGAGGCGTATGTATGAATATCACCCCTGCTAATACGCCGCAGGAAGGTCAATTCGTCGGTACAGTAGTTATAGTGTCCGGTCTGGTAGTGGATATCTGCGAGGCACAATGCGATGCCAGCGAAAGTGACCGCTAGATCATGCTCGTCCTTAGGCATCATCCTTGCCTCATCGAACCGGTGCAGGACGGTCAGAACACCCTGTTCGTAGGCGATTTCACTGTCAAAATTGCTCCCTATACAGGCATCATGATACGCACGAATGTCAGGATGCGTAAGAGTACCCAAGGACTCAGAGGCATCCGAAAGCGTGTATTCGGGGTATCGCAGCATAGATATTACTGCTCCTTACTCCTGCGGCGTTCCAGGTCGTATGGTGTCAGTACTTC
Source organism: uncultured Candidatus Saccharibacteria bacterium (assembly GCA_964480675.1). Lineage (GTDB taxonomy): Bacteria > Patescibacteriota > Saccharimonadia > Saccharimonadales > Saccharimonadaceae > UBA2112. The sequence goes on along the minus strand of CAYZPD010000002.1, from coordinate 8,787 downwards.
ATGAGTCGGCGTTCGTTTAAACTTTCGAGTTTTGTACTCAGAGACAATAAACTCCTTGTCTATAACAACCTCTTTACTACCGTAACCAGTGCCAATCCATTCCGAGCGCGGTTCAGTAGAGAAATAAATAGCCCTGTTCGTTGCTTCGCCGGCTAAGACCGATGCATAGTGACAAAGAGCACGGATAGTCTCTGGATGAATATCTGTAGTATCTATGTTGTATTCACTGAGCAGATCATGCAAAGGTACACTGAGCTTCGTGCCATCAAAGTCCCGTCCAACTTTCTGGACAACACCGTCACAGATTTGATCCTGTAACTGCTGCATGCGACTTCGTGGTTTGTCATACTCCATAGCAGGGTTCTCTTGAGGGCTCATTTTATCACCTTTATATCCATACGGCAAAAGGAAAACCCGCCTGACCATGGAGGCCAAGCGGGCTTCAACATGGTGGCGGGTTATTGTTGGACAGTAAACGTTGCAATAACTTCAGCGGCATACTGAAGGTTGCCACTTTCATCACGGCCGATCGTCACGATTGGTTGGTTGATGCGAGGATCAACCTCTTGCAACCACGAAGCAATCAGATTCTGTGCATCCATATTACCAACAAGGTAGTAGGAAGAGGACTGCCGGATATCTGTACGTCCGCGTAGTTGCACGTCACCCCCTTTTATGAAATTTTCACGTGCCGATTTCACTAGGGCGGCCACGATGTTGTCCTTTTCTTTATCAAGATCAAGAAAAGCGTACTTCAATGGATTATTACGTTTTTCTTCGGCTTCCATGTACTCTCGACGAGCGCGAATCTCTTGCTCACGGATGATGTCCATAAAGGTGCTCCTTGCATAGGCAATGGTCGTAACTACTATTATAGCATAAAATTGTATAAAAGAAAACCCGCCTAGCCATGGAGGCCGGGCGGGCTTCAACATGGTGGCGGGTACTTACGTACACTCAGGACTGTTTGGGATGACGGCTATACCAGAGTCGTTCATGTATCTCCTGAATACTAGTGTAGTGTGGTCGCAGCGCTTTTCAATAATGTTACCACTGGAGCGCACGGAGCTACCGTCATTGGGAAATACCTGTACCCAACCGAGTTTCGGATTGGTATTTCCTTCCACGGGAGGGGGTTGATCTGTATTTTGTACGCCAGGTACAGGGCCTGCGCTACAGGCGGCCATCATTACGGTGCAAAAGGCAACTACAACAGCCGATGTGACTTTTTTGATCATAAGGTACTCCAGGATAGGTGGATTGTAACTTGAATCACTATAACATAAATACTAAAATATACAATTTTCTGTTGCCGATATACCCCTGATGTGCTATAAATATACCTGTATTACTAATCATTTCGAGAACTTGTCTGTGAGCGCATACAATAAGCCGCAAAACCAGTTCAAGGTTACGAAATAGCAGAAGGAGCCTCTATGGCAGAAAAAACAGAAGGTTTGCGTATTCGCATCCGCCTCAAGGCCTATGACCACAAGGTTATCGACCAATCAGCAAAACAAATCATTGATACGGCTATCCGTACGGGTGCCAGCATTGCAGGCCCTGTACCACTACCAACACGCCGTAGCACATATACTGTGGTCAAATCACCACATGTCTACAAAACTGGTGGTGAGTCATTCGAAATGCGCGTGCATAAGCGCCTCATCGACATCACCAACGCAACACCAAAGACCATCGACAGTCTGCAAAACCTCAGCCTCCCGGCTGGTGTGGATGCGGAAATCCGAATGTAATTCAATACGGTATGATGAAATAGCCCCTTAAGGGGCTATTTTTGTTGTCTTGAAACCGCTTGTGGTATGATAGGGAAAACATGGCTCAAACAAAAAGTATCAAACAGCGCCACCGTACCTATGCCCGCAACCGTCCCAGGCGGCGAGTTGCTGAGCGTATCACCGAGGGGGATGGTGTTTATTTCCTGAAGTTGGTTGTCGTGGTCTTGCTTGGAACTTTCTGGTTGAAGTTCCAGACACCGCTTAGTTGGAATGGTATACCATTCGGAGCCTTTCCACTTGGTGCTCTCATGGCATTTGTTGGTATAAAACTATACGAAAAAGACCAAATGGATCGCAAAATCTGGTTCGCCGTACTCCTCGTGGTGATGATTATTAGTTATTTTGTCCCAGCGGGTATTGTTATTTAGCTCTGCTTGTATCTAAGGTGAAAATGGAGTAAAATCCGCCTATTATGGCGCGTCATCTGAAGGGAGAAGATAGGGAGAGATTTGCGACTGCAAACCGCACTATCGAAACATGCGCCGAATTCTTGTCTGATCCGAGAATCAATACAGCCACTAAAGGTCTTGCCGATAGGGCACTTTACCTTTTGTCATTACTCTATGTACCGAATAACTCTGGCGATGTTTATCAGGTGAACGGTACCGAGATGGACGGATACGGTATTCCGTATATCATTGTTCAATCTGGGGAGAAGCCAAAGGTTCATCGCAAGCCGAAGTATTCGTTGCACCCTCTGCAGTACGACGGTTTATATACATCGATGAGTACCATTGAGCAGCAACAACTGACTACCACCCAGTTTGAAAAACGGCTAGATTTGCTGAGAGAATCATACAAAGATGCGTATGGAGACACGATCCATCTCGGTAAAATTAGTTCAAAATGGGATGCGTTTGTTGCTTCTCACTCAAGTGTAATCGGACTTGATCAAGGTGAAAACACCGAGAATAAGACGTATTCACTGCGGACGAACCCGATTGTAGTAGGTAACATTAAACACCTACCATCCGATGAAGGCAGTGTACTATTTCATGAAGTGGTTCATGTGAATCAGGACTTATTGGGCAAACTATTTCTGGACAAAAGTAGAGAGTTGAGAGATGAGAAATATAGATGCGAACTTGAAGCATACTGGGCGCAGGCTACCGCACTTGGCATTTATTTGGATATGCCAATAACTGTTAATAACGAATTCAATAGTTTTGGAGTTGAAGCAGCTCGACAAGAGGTTAATACAGATGAAGATCCTTTTAGAGTTTCAAGAGCTCTTCATAATGCAGTCAAGCGAAATGGCAGTATTCTCCGCTAATAATCACCGCCGGTTATTCCCCAGAGTTGTTCCAGAGTCTTGATACCTCTTTGCTTCATGTCCAGGGCAACCGCTTTACCAACGTAACGATAGTGCCACGCCTCAGAATTGTATCCGGTGATAGATTCATAGCCGACAGGGTAGCGCTGAATAAACCCGTACTCTGCTCCGTGCTCTTGCATCCAAGTATACTGAGGTGAACTAAGGAAACACTCCAGACTACAGTTACCTGCCGACATGTCGATAGCAAAACCTGTTTGGTGTTCGCTATACCCCGGTCGAGCGCTGACCGTGTCGGCTGCCGCAGTGCTACCGTTGACCCGAACCCAATTGTTGTATGTCACCACTTGATTGGCGTAGGAGCGGTAGCTACTTGTCATATTGAGCTGCACACCAGCTGTCGCAGCTGCGTTAAACATAGCTGCGAGGTCTGGCACGATCTTGGCGCTAACCAGGAAGCCCTGAAAGCCGGTAAGATCTCGGGGAACAAAATCAATAGGGTTAAAACAGTGCTTTTTGTTGACTACCACATCAATAGAATTTGGATCACCATGCGCTCCGCTGATGGCACAGCCCTTGGGGGTAACGGTCTTGCCGGCCTGCTGAGCCGCAAGTGCCGCATCGGCGGCTGCCTTTTGTTCTGCGGCCTTTTTGTCAGCCTCTTCCTTGGCCTTCTTTTCGGCCGCTTTTTTTGCCTTGAGGGTCGCTAACTGTTTGTCGTATTGAGCGAGCTTGCTCTGCTGTTCGGCTTGTTGCTTAGCGAGTGCCTGACCACCGTAGTACAGCACTGCTGTAAGGCTAGCGCCAAATGCTAATAACACCGCCAATATGACGATGATAAAGATGCGTCGTTGCTTCAGTTGAGCCTTCACTGCTCCTTATTATACCTATGAAAAGAGCCTGCTGCACCAGATTGCCGTGACTACTCTGTAATCAACGGCAATCTGGGCAAACAGGCTCACTATGCCCGGTAATGGGCGCGCTCCCGTGCTGAGTCTTCGACAAGGCCGAATCTCCCAGCTCGAATTGCTTCACCGGGGGATTGACCAGCCAAATGGCGACCAATAAACCAGGCGTTGGCAATATCTTTCCCCCTTGTTTCCAGCACATATTGCAGCCATTTTCTCGCGGTTGCGAGACGCAGCTTTTCGTCGGCTGTTGGTTCTGCTCTGAACGCCAGCCAGTCATCGACAACACACTGATCGCTAACGTGTCCGGACAGAGACCAGATTTGATAATGCTCGATGACATCGTGTAGCCAGACAAGATCCTGATACCAGGCGGTTTGAGAAGGCAACTTGAGCTGATCGCGGCAAAAGCCAGCCGTATCGCACGCGGCTTGCGCGGGGCAGACGACATTCTCCGGACAGACAAAATCATCCGGTTCTTCATCGTGGCGTTCCCGCACGAGCTGACGGCCGCCATCACACCCGCCGTCGCTGAAACACCATTCCGGTGTTTGACATTGTTCGTGGCAAGGGCTAAATGGATGGGTCATCAATGACTCCTTGTTCTATCGAAAACAGAGGTGGGTGAGAACTTGTTTCACGTTCAAAACTTGAAACACAGGGACTATTTTAACATACAGCCAAGTGCTGCCGGAATGGAGGCTGCTTATAGATACAAGAGTATTGACTCACCTCTATTTTTGTGCTACTATGGTTTGGTAACTTATTACGTAATAACAACTCGCTTCCGCGTGAATGAGTAAGTCCGACTGTTTTAACAGGGATACTACTCGCCACCGGAGGTTTTAAATGGGAGCAAAGCGCTATGAAAGCACTTCTCGGTACCAAAATTGGTATGACCCAAATCATTAGCGAGGATGGCGTTGCAACACCTGTAACGTTGATTCAAGCTGGCCCTGTGACTGTGACTCAGGTCAAGTCCGTCGAATCCGACGGCTACAACGCAGTCCAAGTGGCTTTTGGTGAGGGTAAGAACCTGAGCAAGGCCGTTGCTGGACACACCAAACCAGCTCAAGTGACCCCGAAGCATATTCGGGAATTCCGCGTTGAAGAACTTCCCGAAGATCTGAAGATCGGTGACAAGATCGACGTCAGCCAGTTTGTACTGGGTGACGTCGTCGACGCTACCGGTATCAGCAAGGGTAAGGGTTTCGCCGGAACGGTCAAGCGACACAACTTTAACACCAGCAAGAAAACACACGGTGGCAATGGCAACGTGCGTAAGCCTGGTTCAATCGGATCTATGTATCCGCAAAAAATCTTCAAGGGCAAGCGAATGGCTGGCCGTATGGGTCACGACCGCGTAACGGTCAAGAACCTTACTGTCGCTTACGTCGACCCAACCAACAACCTGATTGGTCTTAAGGGCGCTGTCCCTGGTCCAAACAAGGGCTTGGTCGTTATAGGAGGTAAGGCATAATGGCTGATACCACAAAAGCTGCAGCAAAACCGGCACCAAAAGCCGCTCCAGCGCTGCCAAAAGAAGTATTTAACGTAGAGGTAGAGAATCACGAGCTGTTGAAGCTTGCTTACGACGCCCACCTCGCTAACAACCGCACTGCTAGTGCGACTACCCTGACTCGCGGTGAAGTGAGCGGTGGTGGTAAGAAGCCTTGGAAGCAAAAGGGAACAGGTCGTGCTCGTTTTGGTTCGACTCGTAACCCTATCTGGCGCCATGGTGGTATCGTTTTCGGTCCTCGCGGCAATGAAAACTACACCAAGCACATCAGTACGACAAGCAAGCGCGTTGCGCTTCGCCAAGCACTGACGCTGGCAAACAAAGCCAAGAAAGTCGTCATCAAAGACGTCAAAACAACTGGCAAAACTGCCGAAGTTGCAAAATTCATGGCCGACAACAAGTTTGACCGCAAGGTGCTGCTGGTTGTTACTGCCGAGGAAAAGACGCCGGAGCTTATCCGTGCGACTGCCAACCTGCAGAATGTTTTGCTCGTTGGTGCAACATACCTGAGCGTTTACCACATTCTGAACGCTGACCACGTTGTTTTGAGCACTAAGTCAGTACCTGTTGTTAAGAACTGGTTACTAAAGGAGGGAGCGTAACATGAGTACTCTGTTTGTTTACCCACGCGCTACCGAGAAAGCCTATGCTCAGAGCCAAAACGGCGTTTACGTCTTCAATGTGCCACTTGATGCCAACAAGAACGACATCGTTTCTAGTATCGAAACACAGCACGGCGTCAAAGTTGTCAGCGTCCGCACAGTAGTGCAGAGCGGTAAAGCAGTTCGCTTTAGCCGCGGCAAGAAGCGTTTTCCAGGTACAACTAACCGTAAAGATACTAAAAAGGCCTACGTTACCCTCGCTGAGGGCAACAGCATTCAGGTCTTTGCCGAGCCGGAGAGCACTAAATCTGGGAAAGAGGAGAAGAAGTAATGCCTATTAAAGCCTACAACCCAACTACTCCTGGTCGCCGAGGCATGACTAGCCAGGATCTTAGCGACGTTACAACTCGTAAACCGCTAAAGAGCCTCTTGAAGAGCAAGAAACAAAATGCAGGCCGTAATAATACTGGTCGCATCACTGTTCGTCATCGCGGTGGTGGTGTCAAACGCCATCATCGTCTAATGAACCACAACCTTGCAGCAGGCCTAAAACTTACTGTTGAGGAAATCGAATACGATCCAAACCGTAGTGCACGTATCGCACGCGTCAAAGACCAGTTTGGTCTGTACCACTACGTTCTTGCTGACACCAGCATGACAAAGGGCAAGAAGTTCGAGAGCGGTGCAGAAGCTCCAATCGAAGCATCAAACCGTCTTCCACTGAGCCAGATTCCTGTCGGTAGCCAGATTTACGCTATCGAAATTACCCCTGGTAAGGGTGCTCAGATGGTTCGCTCAGCTGGCGCCAAAGCACAGCTTATGGCAAAAGAGGGCGACTACGCACAGGTACGTTTACCAAGTGGTGAAGTCCGTAAATTCCGTCTGGAAGCTACCGCAGCACTTGGTGTTGTTGGTAACGTCCAGCACCAGAACATTAAGATTGGTAGCGCTGGTCGTAATCGCCGTAAGGGTATTCGTCCAGGTGTCCGTGGTGTCGTTATGAACGCCGCAGATCACCCGCACGGTGGTGGTGACGGTGGTCGTCACGGTACCGGTAAAGCACCACGTACGCCATGGGGTCAGTTAACTCTTGGCTATCGTACTCGTCGTCGTAAAGACGTTGCCGGTCTGATCGTAAAAACGCGTCATGACGCAAAGAGGAAGAGGTAATATATGAGTCGATCATTAAAGAAAGGTCCTTTTGTCGACGCTAAGCTCGCGAAGAAAGTAGCAGCTCTCAGCCTCGATGATCGTACCGTACTAAAAACCTGGGCTCGCGCATCTACTATCACACCAGAAATGGTTGGTCGTACGATCGCTGTCCACAACGGCCGTGTCCATGTCCCTGTTCTCGTTAGCGAAAACATGGTTGGTCACAAGCTCGGTGAATTTAGCCCAACTCGCAAATTCCGCAAACATGGTGGAAAGGACAAGAAGTAATGGCTGATACATTCACTGTCCGTGCTGTTGCACGAGGTGTCGATCAGACTCCTCGCAAAGTCAGCCTGGTAGCCAGCTTGGTGCGAAATCGTACCGTCGCTGATGCGCTCGTTATCCTGGAACATGTTCCAAAGCGTGCTGCTCTACCAGTTAAGAAAGTTATTGAAAGTGCAAAAGCTAACGCTATCAACAACCACGGGTTGGATGGCAAAAGTCTAACTATCACGACGCTCAGCGTCACGACTGGTCCACGACTTCGCCGTTTCAAGCCTGCGAGCCGAGGCCGCGCATTGCCGTTTGAGAAGAAAACCAGCCACATTTTGGTCGAAGTGTCTGGCGCCGAAAAGCCTAAGAAGAAGCCCGTCAAAGAGACCGCTAAAGCGGCCGACGAGAAGAAAGTAGAGGAGAAGAAGTAATGGGACAAAAAGTTAACCCTATCAGCTTCCGCCTGCAGGTCCACAAGAACTGGAATTCACGTTGGTTTGCTGGCAAAAAAGATTTCGCTAAGTGGCTCAAAGAGGACATCGAGATCCGCGAACTGATTGAAAAGAAGTTCGCCTCTCGCCCAACTATTAGCCGCATCGAAATCGAACGCTCTGCCAACCTCATTACCGTTACCATCCACACAGCAAAAGCTGGTGTTGTGATCGGTCGCGGCGGTGCAGGTGTTACAGAGTTGAAAGCTGCTATTGAAAAAGTAGCAAGCCTACCTGTTCGTATTAACATCGAAGAAGTAAAGCGTCCGGAACTCGACGCCAAGCTGGTTGCCGAGAACATCGCTCGCCAGCTCGAGCGCCGTATCAACTTCCGTCGCGCTATCAAAATGAGCGCACAGAACACTATGAACGCAGGTGCCAAAGGTATTCGTATCCAGGTTGCTGGTCGTTTGAACAATGCTGAAATGGCTCGCCGCGAAAAGGTAATCGAGGGTTCAGTACCACTGCACACGCTGCGTGCTGATATCGATTTCCACGCTGCACGCGCTAATGCTCCAGGTGTTGGCATCATTGGTGTCAAGGTTTGGATCTACAAGGGTGAAAGGAGCTAATCGATATGTTGTTACCAAAGAAAACCAAGTATCGAAAAGTTCGTAAGGGTAAGAACGAGGGTATCGCCACTCGTGGTCACTATGTCGCATTTGGCGATTACGGACTACAGTCACAGGGCAACAACGATATTACCTCTCGCCAGATCGAGTCAGCTCGTCAGGCGATGACCCGCTACATCAAGCGTGGTGGTAAAATCT
>CAYZPD010000001.1:0-317108 GCA_964480675.1 uncultured Candidatus Saccharibacteria bacterium | reverse complement strand
AACAATATCAAACGTTTGAAAGACATCAACGCATACCGCGGTCTTCGCCACAAGGCAGGCCTTCCGGTAAACGGTCAGCGTACGCGGACTAACGCCCGCACTCGCAAGGGTCGTGCAATCGCCGTTGGTGGCGCTCAACCTAAATCGGCGTCCAAGACGTAGGAAGGAACGGATATGGCAGAAGCAACTACTACAGCTGCACCAAAGCCTGCAGCACGCAAGAAGCGTAGCGCTCGTTCAGTTCCTGCTGGACAGCTGCATATTCAGGCAACATTTAACAATACGATCGTCAGCTTTAGCGACAAGAAGGGCAACGTTATCGCTGCCAGTAGCGCTGGTGCCTGCGGTTTCCGCGGTAGCAAAAAGGGTACAGCTTACGCTGCTCAGGTTGCTGCAGAAAAGGCTGCTGAGATCGCTAATACACAATATGGCCTCAAAAGCGTTGACGTATTCGTCAAGGGCGTTGGCCTCGGTCGTGACGCAGCTATTCGTGCGGTAAGCGGATTTGGCATTTCTGTTGATAGCATCACAGATGTCACCGGTGTTCCACACGGTGGTGTCCGACCTAAGGGAGCGAGGAGAGCATAATGGCACGAGATACATCACCTATCGTTAAACAATCGCGCCGTGAAGGCTATGCACTGCACCCTAAAGCGCACAAGATCATGGTCAAAAAGACCGGTATTCCAGGTCAGCACGCTCATGGTCGCCAGGGCAAGCCAAGCTTGTACCTGACACAACTTCGTGAAAAGCAGAAAGTTCGTCGTACGTACGGTCTGCTTGAGAAACAATTCGCTCGACTTATGAGTGAAGCAAGCCGCCGTCCAGGCCTATCTGGCGAAAACCTCCTGCAATTGCTGGAACTTCGCCTCGATAATGCCGTTTACCGCGCTGGTTTTGCCACAAGCCGCCGTGCTGCACGCCAGCTGGTTGGCCACGGTCACTTCCTGCTCAACGGTCGTCGCGTCGACATTCCATCAATTCGTGTTAAGGCTGGTGACGAAATCACCGTTCGTCCTAAGAGTACAAAATCTGGCTACTTCACAAGTATCGACGATGTCGTCGGAAACACTTCACAGGGTCCATTGAGTTGGCTGAAAAGCGATGTCAAGAAACTGAAGATTGAAGTAACGGGCATGCCGAAACGTGAAGAAGCGGAAGCAGATATCAACGAACAACTAATTGTCGAGTACTACTCGCGCTAAAAAGGGAGCAATAGATATGTCAAAAGTTATTCACAATCCTTTACTTGCAGCTGTAAACGAGCACAGCAGCACGAGCGCCGAGTTTGTTATTGAACCAATGCACGCCGGCTACGGCAACACACTAGGTAACAGCATGCGTCGTGTCCTTCTATCATCTGTTCGTGGTGGCGCTATCGTTGCTTTCCGCGTCGAGGGTGCAACTCACGAGTTCACTACACTTCCAGGTGTTAAGGAAGATGTCGTCGACATCATGCTCAACCTCAAGAACGTTCGTATCAAGGTTCACACTGACGAGCCTATTGAGCTACGCCTTGAGAAAAAGGGTGCCGGTCCTGTGACCGCTGCCGACATCAAAGCTTCAGCAGATGTTGAAGTTGTTAACAAAGATCAGATCATCGCAACTATTGATGATCCTAAGAAATCTGTTCTTATGGACTTGGTTGTTGAATCTGGCCGCGGTTACCGCGCTATCGAAGACAGCAGCGCAAAGCGCCTTCACAGCGACATGATCGCTCTGGATGCCGTCTTTAGCCCTGTACTTCGTGTACGCTACAAAGTCGACAGCACTCGTGTTGGTCAGGAAACAAACCTGGACAAGCTACTACTGACTGTTGATACTGACGGTACGCTTACCCCACGTGAAGCTTTCGAAGAAGCTGCAGCTATCCTTGTGAACCAATACACCGCTCTTGCCGGCAGTACAACTGTCGAAGCTGCGCCTGCACTTGGTCATGACGAGAATGATGAAGCTTCTGAGCTGAACACGCCTATCGAGGAACTAAACCTTACTGCCCGCACAGCAAACGCGCTGGTCAACAACGATATTCGTACCGTTCACGACCTCGTTACACTAAGTGAGCAGGATCTCCGTGAGCTGAAAGGCTTCGGTAGCAAGGCACTTGATGAAGTTAAAGAGAAATTGGCAGAATTGGAGCTTTAAAGATGCATCGCCACGGATATAAAGGCCGCAAATTCGGCCGCGAACGAGACCAGCGCCGAGCCCTCATGAAGGGTCTGGCAACCAGCTTGGTTGAGCATGGCGAGATCGAGACGACATTGCCTAAGGCAAAAGAGCTCGTCCGATACATCGAAAAGCTCATTACCAAGGCTAAAAAGGGTGACCTTGCTAACCGCCGCCATGTTATTGCTGGCCTTAGCACACAAGCTGCTGCTTTCAAGCTAGTAGACGAAATCGCCCCACAGTTAGCAGGCCGTACCAGTGGACACGTACGTGTAGAGCGTACACGTCTACGTATCGGTGACGGCGCCCAGATGGCAACTATCGGTTTTGTTGACGAACTCAAAGAAGTCGCAAAGCCAGCCAAAAAGGCTGTCGCTAAGAAACCTGCCGCAAAACCAAAGACTACTAAGAAAGTAGCGGAGGCAAAGGCATGAGTACTGTAAAACACACGAAGACTTTCTCGCAGAAACCAGCTGAAGTATCACGACGCTGGATCCTCATCGACGCTGCAAGCGCACCACTTGGACGCGTTTCGACCGAGATTGCAAAATACCTGATTGGTAAATACAAGCCAACCTACACTCCTCATATTGATGGTGGCGACTACGTTGTCGTTATCAACGCTAAGGACGCTGTAGTAACTGGCAACAAAGAAACTGGCAAGATTTACTACCGTCACTCTGGATTTCCAGGCGGTATCAAAGACGCCACTTTGGCTGAAGTACGTGAAAAGTTCCCAGAGCGCATCATTGAACACGCTGTTGCTGGCATGCTTCCTAAGAACAAGCTGTCTCCTGAGCGCATGAAGCGTCTCAAGGTCTATGCAGGCTCTGAACACAACCACGCTGCTCAAACACCTGAAAAGGTAGAAATCAAAGGAGAGGTTAAGTAATGGCTGAGAAAAAATACTTTTATGGCCTTGGACGACGCAAAAGCGCTACCGCTCGAGCACGTCTGTACACTGGCAAAGGTACAATCACCATCAACGATAAGCCTGCTGCCGACTACCTGGAAGGCAACAAAACGCTTCTTGCAGAGGTCACTGACCCGCTTGCACTCGTTGGTAAGCAAAAAGACTACGATATCACTATCTTGGTCTCTGGCGGCGGTAAAGCTGGCCAAGTCGACGCGATCAAACTGGCTATCGCTAAGGCGATCACTGTTGATTCAGCTGATCTGCGCAGCACGCTGAAAAAGGCTGAATTCCTGCGTCGCGATCCTCGCGAAAAAGAGCGCAAGAAGTACGGTCTTCGCAGCGCCCGCAAACGCGAGCAATACTCAAAGCGTTAACAACTCGTTGGCGCATCACAAAACACCTCCTTTACGGAGGTGTTTTCGTATTGGTATGATAGAGTTATGGTCGATCGACTTATTCATCGCTGGCTGAAACTACCGTATACGCTCAATATTCGCTATCTCAAGCAACCCAAGAAACCACGAGCTACGATATTATTCATTCATGGCATCGGCAACACTGGCGAGGCTTGGAACGGTGTCATCCAAGAATTACCAGAGGACATCCGTGTTGTAACGATTGATCTCTTGGGCTTTGGTGACTCACCAAGTCCAAAGTGGGCTGTCTACGACGCCAAAACACAGGCGAGATCGGTTCTGGCAACGTATCTAAAGCTGCGTATCATGAGTCCGGTTATCATCGTTGGCCATTCACTTGGCGCGCTTGTTGCTATAGAGGTTGCGAAACGCTATCCGCTCCTTGTAAAATCGCTCATACTTTGTAGTCCACCTCTTTACGATGTAGCGACGGTGCCGCAGCGATTTCGTTTTAAGAGTGATGGATTGCTGCGCCGTATCTATCAGTCGGTTGAGCGACGACCGGAGGATTTCGTGAAACTTTCAGCGATTGCCATGAAATATAACCTCATTAACAAATCCTTCAATGTTACCGATGACAACGTGGATGCATATATGGCAACACTGGAGTCAATGATTATCAATCAAACCTCCTTTGAAGATGCACACAATCTCCGTATACCGACGTTGATTATTCGCGGTCGGCTCGATCCGTTTGTAGTAGCGAGGAATATCAACAAACTCATGAAAGCAAACGATAACATCAACACAACTACAATCTTGGCTGCTCACGAGGTTCGCGGTGCGTTTATAAGCGCTGTTATTAAGGCAATTAATAGCCAATCACAGCGTTAAAATAGCTCTGGTATTGCTGCAACGCTTATGCTATAGTGCAAGCGTAATTATACGGTGGACAATCTATGGATCAGAATTCGATTGATAGAACAGTAAAGCACATCAAGGATGTGCCCCGTATTGAAGCAAGGTTTGCCCAGCTTACTCTCGAAGAAATCGACCAACTTGTCGATGTGCATCAAACAATTATGTCAGTACGACTTGCACAGTGTCGTCGGAGCTTTCAAATGCTCTTTATGGTGATGAGTAAAGGTCACAAGATGCCCGTTGGTAGCTTCGATATTTTGCTTGGTAGCGAGCAAGTCGGTGATGCGACTATAGATACCTACGCACGAGTAGAGCGTGATAAATCGAAAAATACGTTTAGTGTCAGACCGTTTACACGAAATGGACGTATAGAGGATCATGAATTCACTGCTGAGACCTTCGGTGATACATTTCGCTATAAATACGGAACGTATTTTAGCAAGTCAGCAACTCTAGAGGTCGACCATGACGATCCTGATTCTACAATCCGTCTGACACGTGTCGAAGGACAGCTTGTAACAGAGATGACGACAAAGGAAAAAGCACTATTCCTGAGTGCACTCGATAACCTCGTTGCTCCGCATATTGAGGATACCGAGAATACACTGATACTACTGCACCAAGCAGCACTCGACACCAACCTCAATCCAGACATCGCCGAAAGATTCCGTATACACCACTAAATAGGTCTCTGAAACCGTACAAGGGCTACAGGTTTAAGGTATAATGGAGAAAATATGGCAAAATCAGTTATCCTTACCGGACTTCGTGCTAACAATGACCTGACAATAGGCAACTATTTTGGTGCAATGCTCCCGATTATTGAGATGGCTAATCAAAAAGCGGGTGAATATCAGGTTAATATGTTTATACCTGACCTTCATAGCTTCACGACACCGATCGAGCACGGCCAACTGCAGGAGCAAATTATGCATAATGCACGACTATTTGCCGCTGCTGGCCTGCCGCTTGATCATGATGATATTTTACTTTATCGCCAGAGCTACGTGCCTGCTCATAGTGAGCTGACGTGGATTCTCGACTGCTTTACCGGTATGGGCGAAATGGAGCGAATGACACAGTTTAAAGACAAGTCCTCAAAGCTAGGCAGTGACCGCGTAGGAGTTGGATTGTTTAATTATCCTGTACTCATGGCTGCTGATATGCTGCTCTATAATACGCAATATGTTCCCGTGGGCGATGACCAGACGCAACACCTCGAATACACACGAGACATCTCTGAGCGTATGAACAAGAGATTCGGTGATCTGTTTACTGTTCCAGATGAAGTAACCAAGCAGCACGAGTTCTTTCAGAGAGGTCAGGGGCTGCGCATTATGGATCTCGCCGATCCGACAAAGAAAATGAGCAAGTCCGACGACACCGGCAAAGGCGTCATATTCCTTACTGACGATCCAGCTGCAGCAGCCAAGAAAGTCATGTCAGCAGCGACAGACGATAAAGCCAGCGTCAACTACAATCCTATTGAACAGCCGGGTGTGAGTAATCTTCTGCAAATTCTTGCACTGCTTCGCGGCCACCCGCTTGACGATGTCGAAGCTGCATACAAAGGTACCTCAAGCTACGGTGAGTTCAAGCGCATTGTTGCCGATGAAGTTGCAGATTTTCTTAACAAGTTCCAAGCAAAACTTACAGACGTAAGCGACGATAAGATTCTGGCGGCGTTTGAACGCTCAGAGGTTGTCGCAAATGAACAGGCAAACGCGACACTGCATCGCGTACAGCAAGCAGTCGGACTGCGACCAAGAGGTTAACTATGCGGCTCGATGCTTACATGGCAGAATACTGGCCAGAAAACTCTCGTTCTACATGGCAAAAGTACATCAAGGCGGGTTATGTGCTTGTGAACGGTGAAGTAGAAACAAGTGGTAAGCGTATCCTAGAGGAAGACGACGAGGTGACGCAAAAAGTCCCAGAAAAGCCCTCGCATACCGCCGAGGAACTACCTGTCATCTATCAGGACGATAACGTCATCGTCATTAACAAGCCTGTTGGCGTACTGACTCACAGCAAAGGTGCTATGAATGACGAATTCACCGTTGCTGACTTCTTTAAACGGTTTAGTAGTTACCACACCGATACCAACCGTCCAGGCATCGTCCATCGTCTTGATCGTGACACAAGCGGTGTACTCATTGGCGCACTCAATGATGACACAGCTAAGCTTCTCCAGAGGCAGTTTAGCGACCGTAAAGTACACAAAACCTACATAGCTGTCGTTGATGGCACACCGAAAATGCACGAGGCGATGATCGATCTGCCGATTGGCCGCAATCCTAAGTCACCCAGCCAGTTCCGTGTCGATCCCAACGGCAAGCATGCGCAGACGACATACAAAGTCATGGCAAGCAACGGTAAATACAGTCTTATCGAATTACAACCCCTGACTGGCCGCACACATCAGTTACGCGTCCACATGGCACACATTGGCACGCCGATACACGGTGACAGAGTATACGGTAAAGAAGCCGACAGGCTTTATCTGCATGCAGCCAAGCTTGAGATCACCATTCCTGATGGACAGCGTATGGTTTTTGCTGCTGATGTACCGCCCGAATTCGCCGCCATGGAGAAGCTATGACCCTCGATGAACTTGTGCTGCACCCACGCACAAGAGATTTAGCAGGTAAGTTTTCTACGCAATTGCCGCACGGACTAGTTATTGACGGACTCACGGGCAGCGGAGTAGTGACAGTTGCAAAAGCACTTGCTCATAACATCGGTTCGCTGCCGTTTGTTATTGAGCCCAAGAAGAGGATGAAAGGTGAATTCGTTGTCGATGCCCGAGAAGGGAGTGTCATTATAGATGATATCCGGCGACTTTACAGCCAGACACGTACCAAGCAGCCAGGTGAGCAGGTCTACATTATTGATACCGGTGAAAAATCCATGACTATTGCAGCACAGAATGCCTTTTTGAAGCTTCTGGAAGAGCCAAGAAGCGGTGTGCACTTTATTATTGCAACACATCAGCCAGATCTGTTACTCCCTACTATCATTTCGCGCACCCAGCATCTGTCGCTCCTAGCCATCTCTGACGAGCAAACCACCAGTCTCATTGATACGTTAGATATAAAAAACGCAACAAAACGAGCTCGACTGGCCTTTGTCGGCCGTGGCTTACCAGCATTAATTCACCGCTTAGCAACAGATGATGCACAGTACGAAGCACGTGTGACAATCATGAGTGATGCCAAGCAAATGCTCGGCACCGACCCCTACCAAAAGTTAGAGATTGTTCATAAATATCGAGACAACAGAAGCGATGCACTTACTTTACTGGACGATATGAATCATCAACTTAAAACAGTCATAAAAACACAACACACTCAACGTTTAGCACGAACAATCGACCGCAACTTGCAGATTCGCGAACGTATAGCCGCAGGTGGCAATATACGCCTTCAGTTTACTGCCGGCATACTATAGAACCCATCGAGTCTGGTAGACACGGGAGTATGCTATAATAAGACAAGCATGTTAGGACTTATCGTCGTCGCAATTCTGGGTGGATCAGTTATCTTTTTCCGCAGTCTCCCAGACAGTGGTGCGCTTGATTTGCCCTCGAAACTCTCTGATAAACTCGATAAACTTTGGGAAGTTGCCCAGCAGTCGCTTCGCGACAAGAAATATCTTCGCGCCGAGAAAGCTTTGCTGACCATCCTCCGTGTCGACGAGCGAAACGCAACCGCGTATAACCGCTTAGGTATCCTGTACGCAAAACAGCAAGCATTCAAAGATGCCATCGAGTGTTTCGAGATCGCACAGTCGCTTGAGCCAAGCGCCAGCAGCCTTCACAATGTTGGGCTCATTTACTATGAAACTGGCGATTACATCAAAGCTGCACTTGCCTTTGAGCAGGCACTTGCCATGGAAAACGACCTGTCAGCACGCCATATTGCGTATGCTAAAGTTCAGGAAAAGCTGGGCAACGAAAAGAAAATGATAGAATCTCTTGAGCGAGCAGTAGAAATTGATCCAATCCCGCAAACACTTAATATTCTCGCGGACGCCTACGAGCGTACCGGTCAGCAGGAGCTTTCGCTCGACCTCCGCGAAAAGGCCGCTCGTATGATTTTGCCTCCAGGGCAACCCAAGCACGTTTCTCAACCCCGTAAGGTTATTTAAAAGCTACTATAACCACTGTTCGCTTTTCACCCACAATAGGAAAAATGTACGGTGTATCGCCTCACTTGTGTAGTTTGTCGGTGAACGATGAATATTACCCTCAGTGACGACACCTTCATAAGGTGCTAATTTGGTTGTTGCAAATAGATCTTGCTCCAAGCCCTCATTAATACCCTGATCATCAAACAAATTTTGTGTTGAAAGCGACCTTCGTAGTTGCTGTATTTCGCGAGAACCATCCGCATTTGATCCTGGCAGTAAAAACTCCGTTGTGAAGTTACTTGCAGCCATAAAAACAATGGGGCGTGGCTCTCGTAACTGACCATCTGCGTGCCAATAGCCGGCACCAAATGTTTGCGCAGTACGCGAGGCAACAGCACGTGTCCTTACAGAGTGTCCAATTGCTACAGGTGTCCTACCCTTCGTCTCGTAAACGTACTCGCACAGACTTTCAGTGACGCTAGAAAGTATCCTGAGCAGGGGTATATTTTTATTATGAAGATCATTTCCTCGTTCCCAGGTTTCAAGTGCTGAAGGTACGTTGGGGTATGAGTGAGCCAGTTCGGAAAAAATAGCAGAATCAATATAGTCAAAATCAGCAAGATGCCCGGGTTTGTCTAATTTGAACTGTTTTGACCAATCCATGATAGTAAAAGCTACTATACTACTATTTTATAAATTTTCAACCTTGTCGGGTAGGTTCATCTCTGATAGAATACATTGTTGGTGAGCATATGCCGCTTTAGCTCAGTTGGTTAGAGCAGCTGTTTTGTAAACAGCAGGTCCTCGGTTCGAGTCCGAGAAGCGGCTCCACGGCAAGTTAATGAAGAATTCATTGATTTACCGAGGCTTCCACGAGGAGTTTCCATAAGCTGGAATCGTGTAGTGGCAATCACAGGAGACTGTAAATCTCCCGCCTTTCGGCTTCGTAGGTTCGAGTCCTACTTCCAGCACCAAGAAAAATAGCGGTCTTATGATCGCTTTTTTTCTTGAGATGGTTCTAGGCTCGAACCTATGCCTTAGCCGATGTCCTACTTCTCATACTGACATCTTCCCCCATCCCTGTTACTTTGGTATAATTACTCAGTTACCGCAACAAGTCCCGCAAAACTCGAGTGTAAACGAGCTTTAGGGGGAGGAGTGAAGCTTTTGAATTTATTTCGAAAGCAAACGGAGGGGTAAGCCCCTCCTGGTAGATCGCGCCGCGATAGCTCAGTTGGTAGAGCGCATCCATGGTAAGGATGAGGTCCTGGGTTCAAATCCCAGTCGTGGCTCCATAGAATTTATCAGGGTGGCCGTGACATTCACGGTCTTTTGTATACGCAGGGGGTCATATGGACAGAAATATTGAAACGAACATACTACGAGAGCTTGAGCCTGTTGTCGTTAGTGAGCTTGAGCGACACACCGCTACTGCAGAGGAGTGGCATCCGCATGATTTTGTGCCTTGGAGTGATGGCGAAAACTTTGCCTATCTAGGTGGTCGAGATTGGGAGCCAGAACAATCAAAACTTGGCGAAGGCGCAAAGGCAGCCATGTATGTCAACCTCCTTACCGAAGACAACCTACCATCGTATCATCGTGAGATTGCGACAGTATTTGGTCGGGATAGCGCTTGGGGTGAATGGGTAGGTCAGTGGACTGCCGAAGAGGCAAAACACGGTATATCCATGCGCGATTACCTGGTTGTGACGCGCGCTGTTGATCCGGTGAAGCTTGAACATGCACGTATGAAACACATGCGTCATGGCTATGACAGTGGTGACAAAACACCACTTGAAGCAATCGCATATGTCACCATGCAGGAGCTTGCAACGCGTATAGCACACCGCAACACTGGTCTGGAGAGTAAAAAGGATGGCGACGTACTTGCCGATCGATTACTTGCACGCATTGCTAAGGATGAAAATCTGCATATGGTGTTCTATCGCAATCTTGGCAAGGCCGCTCTCGAGGTGGCTCCGGCGGCGATGATGCGGGCAATCGTCAAAGAGATCGACGGCTTTCAGATGCCTGGTGCTGAGAGTATTCCAGGTTTTGGTCGCAACGCACTCGCTATCGCAGATGCTGGTATCTATGATCTGCAGATTCATCAGGACAAGGTCGTCACACCAGTTTTACGCGAATGGGATATTTGGAATCGCACCGATCTGAGCGCAGAGGGCGCGGCTGCACGTGATGCATTAGCCAAAATCATCGAGAAAAAACATCATGAGGCAGCCCTTTTTGCCGAGTGGCGCGCGTCGGTCAAAGCTCAGTCGACAGAATAATATATAAAATTCCGGCTGTAACACTAGTCAAAAGTATATTTTTGTGCTAGAGTAGATGAAGTTGTAATAATAAATGTGAGTTTAGTATGGCTAAAAAAGCGACAAAACGAAAATTAGTTGGACTAGTAAGTGACCTTAGCGGCCACCGTACTTACTATACGACCAAAAACACGCAGACTCAGACAGAGAAGCTGACCCTGCGCAAGTACGACCCCGTTGCACGCAAGCATGCAACCTACACAGAGACAAAGAAGAGTCTTGGTAGGAACGAAGTCAAAGCGCGCAAATCATAATTGCCGCACCGAAATAACCGCTCAATCCGAGCGGTTATTTTATTTGTCAGAATCTTTTATAGTGTCGAGCAGGGTCGAGACGTATTCAGCGTGGCTCCAGCTGAGTGGTGCGGGTGCGATCATCGAGTGATCAGCGGGATTAATTTGCTCAGACATCACCCCCGTCTTTAGGGAAACACTCTTTACCCATGCCAAAATAGACGCAGCTGCATCTGACTTACCGGTCTCTAAATGGTACTGAGCCATCCATAACGTCGAAATAAACCACCAGTTACCCTTACTGCTCGCATCTGAGCGGCGATAGTTATCGTTTTCGTAGCGAGGATAGGCCTCAACATATGGGTCAGATCGTAACAATTCTGCAAAAGTAGTCGTCGCATTGGTCAATTCTGGTGAATCAACCGCAAACAAGCCGAACATAAATGCACCGAAAACGCTACTCGCGTCGATGGTCGCATCGTACTCTATCTGACTATTCGTTACCTTTAGACCCTTATAGAAAGACTTGCGGTCAGCATTATAGAGGTACTTGTGTGCGCTATTCTGTATATCTTCAGCAGCAGCTCGCCATGCAACAGCATTGTCTTGGTCGTTTTTAGCATCTGCCAGATCCGCCGCTGCTTGCAATGCTGCATAGGTAACTGCTGTTGTGTAAGTAGTAGTCATAAACACTTCTTCCCACAGGTCATAGCTTGGCCTCGGTAAACCAGTTGTCTCATCAACAAAATCAGCCATCCAGTTAGCCATAGGCTTGACCATAGAGTCATAAAAATCATGCAAGATACGCGGATCTTTAGACATTTCATAAAACTGCGCCAATACAAAGATCACCAGCGCCGTTTCGTCTTCTTGTATCGGCGGAGAAGTAACGCCATTCTCATGCACATACGCATGCCAGCTTGAGCCCAAGCCGCCGTCTGCCATAAACTTATGCATCAAGTAACCGTTCGGGTGCATCACACGCTTACAAAACTCAAAGAATCGATATGGTTCCTCTGTGTACCCCATACGGATAAACGGCCACAATACATTTGCACCGTCACGCGGCCAGCAGTATGCATAGGTATCGCGGTCGTAGTTCAGCATCGACGTATCAGTACTAGCGATCACCGCACCGCGCTTATCTATCTGCGATTTAATAATCATGACATTTCGCAGGAATGAGTCATGATAGATAGGATCGAGCTTCTTGGCAGCAGTTACGGCAGGCTGTATCCAGTTATTCCACCATTCTGCAGTCAAGCGCAGACGTTTCGTCAGTCCGTCGTGACGGATTTGCTTATCGATAGCAAGTACCTCGCGAAGTGATGCCCCTGCGGTAATCCAGTAATGTACTCTCTCTGAGCTACGTGCATCTACTCGCAGACAAAAACGCACGACAGAGTCCACTCGGCCATGCTCAACATTACCACCAGTAAGTACGCCATCATCAGCGTCGCGGAACGTACCATCGTGACCCTCGATACCAAAGAGGCCTATACTATGCTGATCAAATGGCTTATCGTCGTACATACCAGAGACCAAAAACGCCCGACGGCCACGATAATGCAAAATAGCATGGCTATCAGGCAAATACTGTGCTGTGTCGGTGTTGCTGCGTGAATCATCAATGACAAATGCCTGGTGCATAAACAGACGAATCTCACGAGGCTGATCAGAAAGGTTCACCACATGAATATTACGCATAAACGCGCTCGTATGTGCATCGACAAAGTCATCGATCTCCAATAGCACCTGAAGCGCTTCATTCTTGGCGATTGTATGACCAATAAGTGCATGTATGGGGTAGCGAAAGCTGAAGTCCCACTCACCGGGTGTATCCAGCCAGCTCAATTTACCGTCAACCCATACACCTACCTTGTGCCGGGTCTGTGTACCCTCGGAGTGGTTTGATAGGCCTACATACGGATAATAGAAATCGTGAACCAAACCGAAGTTGTTCAGTCCAACATGTAGCTCACCATTACTAAGGACGATCGGCCGAAGCATTATCCCACCACAACTTTCATATCGTTTAGGTCTCCTCGACCTTTTCTGAGACCGGGGTAAGACCGCCCACCTGGTGATGCTGCATTAAACGTAGCCGAATATCGCGGATTGCATTCATAAAATAGAGGAATCCGTCGTATGGTGACTCGTAAGGACTAAAGTACTGGTGCACATCGCCGTCTTGCTGCCACTTGGTTGCCATGTAGTAGAAGTGGTCTGAGCTCTGGAGTAATCGCCAGTCACGAATTAGCGCCTCGTCAAAGCTGCGCAGTACGTCATTTTGCAGTGCATACGTGTACTTAAGCGCCTCTTGCTGTAAGTCATTACCTGTCCATGCAGACAAATCTCGCTCACTATCAGCCCAGGTGACCGTATTTGGCATAGAGAGTTCGCCGGTCGGCTCAAAGGCATCCACGGCGCCGGTGACGGTATAGAAGCTGCGATCCTGACCCGCCAGCCACTGTGCAACAAAATTCTCAAAGAACGAGAATATACCCGTATCCGCCCATTGATGTTCGCCAAATGTCTCGAAGTCCATAAAGAGGTTAACCAATGGACCTTCTGCGCTGGATTCAACCCAGCTGACATATTTGTCTGTTGTCAGAGGCCACTCATTCCACGACTGATCACCGAACCTAAAGGCAATGTCGTCGCTCAAATGGTAGTTCTTGACCAGCAGGCTAATGTGCTCACTGCCCTTAGGTGAATAAACAAAGTTGGGGCTGCGCCATTCCAGCACATTATCCCAACCCTCGGCCAGAATTGCCTTATAGCCGGCTTTGTCAGCCCATACTGCCAGATCGTCATTATAGGCAAGCTCTGTATTGCGAAAAGCCGTTGGCGTCACGCCAAAGACATCTTTGATCTTTTTGCGGTGCTGCGCGACCTGTGCCTCAAACTCCTGCCTGTTATAGAAGAACGCAAGGCTGTGGTAGTAGGTTTCAGCAACAATCTCTACGCGTCCAGATGCAACCAACTTCGCAAATGCGTCCAAGAGGTCAGGAGCCCACGCTTCTGCTTGTTCGATGAAGTCACCAGTAATACTCAGTGAAAACTTGAAATCAGGCTGTGTATCGAGCAGTTTTTGCAACAAGGCAGTCATAGGCCAGTAGGACTTGTCTGCAACTTTGTGGAATAATTTCTCGTTGTTCAGCTGGCTGTCATCCTTGAGGTCGAAGTAGGCATGCTGCTCACCGATATCAAACACGCTATACGGACGTACGCGATACGGTTGGTGAACGTGCAGGTAGAGCGTTATACCCTTGCTCATGCTGCCGCTCCCTCGTGGGCACGTGTGTATAGATCAACGCATTTTTGAGCAACATCATGCCATGATAAGCGAGCATATTCTTCCTTGGCGCCACGGCGGAGTGTCGTTGCCAGACTTGGCGAGAGGGCGATACCCACCAACTGGTCAGCCAACTTATCCGTGTCCCAGTAGTCATAGCGAAAAATATTATCTAACACTTCACCGACACCAGATTGTTTACTAATAATCAGTGCACTGTCGTGATGTGCCGCCTCAAGAGCCGTCAGGCCAAATGGCTCACTAACAGAGCTCATCACAAAAACATCGGCAACAGAGTAAACATCTCGCCACTGCTTGCCACGAACAAATCCGGTGAAGTATACCTTGTCGGCTATCCCTAGGTTCGCCGCCAGAGAAATCAACTCTTCGCGCTGCTCGCCGTCGCCAGCCAGCAGAAACACGAATTTGTCGTACTTCTCGCAAGCTTTTGCTGCTGCCCGCATGAAGTGCGTCAGGCCTTTTTGCACCGTAAAGCGCGCGATGTTTGCAACAACCAAATGACCCTCGTTGCGCAGCGCCTCAAAGTAGCGATAATCACGCATATCGTACTGATACGGTTCAAAACTATTGACGTCAATGGCGTTATGAACTACTTCAATACGCTCGGCTGGTATACCGTACTTATCGACGATTATCGCTTTGGTGATGTTGCTTACCGCAATAATACGGTCTGCCATATCGAGTGCTGTTTGCTCGATCTCGTGAACAATAGGATTACCGTAGAGCTCACCTGAGCGGTCAAATTCAGTTGCATGCACATGCACCACCAAGGGAGCGCCAGTCAGTTCCTTGGCGCGAACTCCTGCCTCCATAGTCAGCCAGTCGTGAGCGTGTACGACATCTGGCTGAACTTTTCTAACCAGCGCTTCAACAAATTGCAAATAATGCTTCTGGACAGCGCGCATTGTTGAGAGGTCGCCAGGATCAGTACCTTGCAGATCGGCCTCGGTTACATAGCGACTATCGTAACTACCTAGGTGTACGCGCTCCTCTGGGGCAAGACTCGTCGCGTTGTGAACATTCATAAATTCAACACCTGGATGTTGAGCGGTATAGGGGAGGACAAAATCAATTGAAGCACCCTTTGCAGCGAGTGCTTTTGACAGATGGTAGCAGGCTACGCCCAAACCACCGCTATTATGCGGAGGCAGCTCCCAGCCTAGCATCAATATCCTCATTTCGCCCCTATGATTGACCGAGGTCAATCGGTGCTCCTTTTTCTTTTATGTTTGCCTGTGTTCATTATAGTAATGCGCTAGCGTTTTTACAACAGTTTTGATAGAGATAATGCTAAAACTTTTCAGGACTCAAAAAATAGGGCAAATTATGCTACAATATCTCGGTACAAAGGGGATTAGTACATCGGCTAGTATAAAGGTCTCCAAAACCTTAGAGGTAGGTTCGATTCCTACATCCCCTGCCAAGAGGAATTATTAATACAAGAAGCCAACGTATTGTATGGCTTTTTGTATTTATAGCTCAGTTGATCACCAACAACCTCAAAGTTCAATAGTAGTTTTTAATCATTCTCATTCGTTATAACTAGTGGTTCATCATTAGCTATCTTCGCGTCATAGCGAAACTCCTGTTTCAGCTTGGCAAGAATGCACACCGCTTCGATTTCAGGAGTGTTTACTCTTGAACTGAATACAGTGACGGTAGACATACTTTTCTTTTTTTGATTTCGAATGTAACTCGACAGCCCCGTTCGCCACAATCAATGAGACCCCAGCAGAGAAACGGTAAAGCCAGTCCAACGATAAGGTTTAATTTTATAACCACTCTGTACGCATTTAAAGTTGCGAAGTTTGCACATAGAGGATAGCGCCGTATAGATGTTGACTTGGCAAACATTCCAGATGCGAATCAATACTAAGCAGGGATTCGAATCATAAATTCACGAATGCCTTGTATCATATGCGTTACGTCTGACTCAATAACATTCGCATAATTTCCATGAGCCGCCTCACTTCGAATTGAGTACCAACCAACAAGTATTTTTCGTTGAGATTCACTAAAAACAGCCGCTTTAACTAGGTCGATAGATATGTCGTTAAATTTACGCTTCTTAGATTTGGTATCTAGAATTGGGACACTAGCGCTATTTGCTATTTTACGAATATGCTCCTCGAGTGTACTTCCAGCCACCACTGCTGCCGCGTCTTTATATTTTTTAGTCAAAAGCTCATCGGCCATTTCCAGAAAGTTTTCAAAAACATCTGCCTGGATTAAAGACTCGACACTATGAAGATAGCCTGCTGCATAATCAGCTTTGAGAGCCTGTAGGATACCCGCTAGATGTACGACCGTTCGACCATGGGATACCTTTGGTGCCTGTGCCTCTCTTTGATAACTAGAGCCACCAGGAGCTAATCTCTCTATCGCAGCTCTCATACGAGTATGTATTGCAATCAACTCATTCTCCGAGAGACCACCTGACAAATCATCGTATCTCGTCGCCCTTCTAGCTCTCTCAAATTCGGCTAGTAAAACATCTATCTGACTGATTATGGTGTTTGAGTTCATACAAGGATTATAATACGTTTAATTTATACCTAAACATTTAATATTTATAAAGAATCTCTATTAGCGAGCACCAGATATCCTTTACCTCAATAGAAATCCCCCGACCCTCTTTACGAAGGTCGGGGGCTGTTCCTAGAAGCTACACCTGGCAGCGCCAAGAGTACGGACTACTCGGGTTTGTCGTTTGCGCCCACACTCCCCAGTAATGTTGACAGTAATTATTAATGTCAACATTCCGCTTGTCAGACGTATTGGTGAGATAGATACACTTCCAACTGTATGCAGTACTACCATACAGTTGAGCAGTCCAGCCGCTCTGTCCGTATGACAGCTTGCAGGCGAGAGACAAATCTCCCTGGTCAAGGCTATTGGGATTACCCGTGGAATGTGCTGCGGGTGCAGCAAGCATACCGCCGAGTGCAATTGCACCAGCTGCTACAACAGGTGCGATTTTATTCTTGAGACTCACGTTTGAGCCCTCTCTACTAGAAACACTGGAGAATTTCTCCAGACAACATTTAACTATAACATAAATAATTTTTTTCTTCAACTAAAAATCAATCTAAACTAAGTTACGGCTGACCTTACGTGTAATCTGCTATACTAAGCTTAAGAATGTTCGAATTTGAGCAGAGTAGTGGGCATGACAAATATCTCAGACGATAAAATCAAAGAGTTCCTCTCCCTATTTGAAGGAGATATAGCAGCTGCTCATGCAGCACTTAGTCACTATAAGCAAAAAGATACTCACACCCATAGGGCTGTTTTTAAGCCTACGATTAGCAGAGGTGAGGAAATAATCTCTGTAAAAAACGTCTTTAAGCACTATAAATTAGATAAGCAAACCGTCGAGGCGCTCCACGATGTTACACTTTCTATTAGCAGAGGTGAGTTTGTTGCAATTACTGGAGCAAGTGGTAGTGGAAAAAGTACACTCCTGCAAATCATCGGTTGCCTTGATAAGCCAACCTCGGGTCAGGTAATCATAGAATCACAGGAAACAACAGGCCTGAGCGACAATGCTCTCAGTGAGTTACGACAAAATGCTATTGGCTTTATCTTTCAGTCATTCTATCTTCAACCATTCCTCCGTCTAAACGATAACTTGGCCGTACCGGCTATGTTTACACAAAAAAAGAAGAGGGACATTGTAAACAAAGTTACAGACCTACTCCAGCAGGTTGGACTTTCGGAACGAGCTAAGCATTTCCCCAAAGAATTATCGGGTGGACAAATCCAGCGCGCCGCAATAGCTCGCGCACTCGTAAATAATCCACGCATCATATTAGCTGACGAACCAACAGGTAACCTAGACTCGACTAACAGCAAGTCAATCATTGAGCTGTTTCATAGCATCAGAAAAGAGTTTGGCGCAACTGTAGTTGTTGTAACGCATGACATGAATATTGCTCGTCAAGCAGATCGTATTATAGAGCTGAAAGATGGGACTATCATATGATACGACCTTCATACGCTTTGAAGCTAGCACGTACAAAACTTCGCTCAAAGCGAGGAGTCCTTGCCACATCCATCATTGTTTCAAGTCTTTTGTTTGCAGCACTTATTATGGTAATCATTATTTTTGCTGGGGCGGAAAAAAGTGCTACGGTGTTTGTTAAGAAAGCAGGTAACGATCGGTACCTCGTAAAGACTTCACCAAATATACCTTACGAAGCAATGGGCTTCTTGAATCCACCCTCTCTGGAAGATATCCGCGCAATTAAAGCTTTCGAAAAAAGCTATTATGCGGACTTACAAAGTAAATATAAATCTCTTGGCCTTGAATACAACAAAGAAACCGAGATCGCGGCCTTGTTGCCCGCCTCTTGGATGTCAGAAACTCTACCGGAAGAACAGCGTGTCAGTGTCAACTGGGCATCACCGGTCATTGCCGCTATGAATATTAAAAAATTTGACGAGTACACCAGAACGGCCACTAATAAATTTAGTGATCTTCAGAAGGTAGGCCGTAAGTATGGGGCAACTGGTTACTATATTGTTGATAAACCAAGTCTCATCCCATCAATTCCTGGCCAGCGCTTTGTTCAAAACAACAAAGAAGACTTTGGCGATTCTGATGTAAAGTCAGGAGACTCTACAACCTATGGGTTCTACATTAACTCTATTCACAATGGAAGCTATAGTTTTACTGACCAAAAACTTCTCAGCCGCTACCTGCTGATAACAAGTGCCTCAGATCTTAAGGGCATTCCCGTTATCGTATCTGCCCAAGAAGCTGCTTCGTTATTTGGCGCAAAAGTTGGCATAGAAAAGGAACCGCAAACGGCTAGCGATAAGCGTGTCTGGCTCACTGAGATACAAGCAAAGCTGAAAGGACAAACATACCAAGTTTGTTATCGTAATTCAGCAGAGTTAGCACTTCTAGAGAAAATTCAACACGACTACGCCGAAATGAAAATTAACAAGAATACTAAGGACTATCAAAAACCACATCTTATCTATGACTACCCAACTGAGGGCTGCGGTAATATTGTTGTTAAAGAAGATACTCGAACTGTCCTCGAAAAACAGGCTGATGCAAAAAATGAAGAAGCGCAAAAGAAGCTCGGCACTTACAACGCTCCATATCATAGACTCTTAACATTTCAGATCGTCGGCATAAAGTATGCTCAACCATATGCCGACTACACAAAAGGTATTAACGAATACGTTAAAAGTCTTCTTACGTCACAAAATGACTACTCGACAACGTTGGATATTCCTCTACAACTCTATGATGCCCTACCGAATGAATTGAAGCTTGACGATATACAGCAGGAGTATGATGCAAGAGTTACTCAACAGGCTAGCGCCAGTGAAGACTTCGCTTCACGCGTTCTCGAATTTGCCACTGTAGATAGTGCACGAGCATTCCTGAATAATGAAACTTGCTCAAACTCCGAGACAAGCTGTAGTAAAAAATTCATAGCTATTCCATACGGTTCGAATTATCTGATTCTTGATGAGATTGATAAACTTTTTAGCCGAACTGTCGCCATCGCATTCCCGTCAGTTCTCGCTCTTGCAGCAATCATTATTTGGTTCACCGTATCTCGCATCATGATAGAAAATCGAAAAGAAACTGCGATATACCGTGCAATGGGAGCAAAGCGTCGTGACACAATGACTATTTATATAGTCTACATCGTACTCGTCGCACTTTGGATAGCGCTGGTTTCTATAGTGCTGGGCACGACATGCGCATTCGCCGTAGATTATTTCTACGGAAAATCATTGACTGATATCGCAGTAGCAGCATTTGGCATAACTAATAGCGCGCCATTGTTTAGTTTATTCAGCTTTGATTCTCCATACCTAATCATAGTCATATCTTCTATCTTCATTATTGCTATTGTCGCGAGTATACAGCCATTGGTTCGCAATACTCGGCGCAATCCTATTCGCGACATGCGTGACGATGGATAGTAGGGCAGTTTTGTCTAATATAGATGTGCCTCCATCTGGATACGATCAAGTATAGTATTTCCTGAAGTATCATTCGTTAATTGTCATAGTATGATTTTCATGCTATAGTATAACTACGGTAGCCCCTGCGGCCACAAGCAGCTTTCAAACTAGGAGTATCAGTGATAGATAAAGATTATATCGTTGGAGATATCAAGTACTACCCCTACAGAACAGCAAGAGTTTCAGATATCATCTGTGAGCTCCCTAGGGAACTACACGGCGACCTAGAACGTCAACTGGCAGAAAAGTCAGGTCACTCTATCGACAATCACGTCGTGTATGAGCTCCAACAGTTCAACCGAGAGCCTGTCTACTTCAAGTTCAGTGACCTCACCCTCACACTTGCAAAGTCAGTCCGCGAAGAATTGTGGTAACCATCAATGCCGCCAAGGCCGCCGAAGCAACCAGCTTCGCACCGCTTCGGCGGCCTTTTTATTACGCAGAATTTGCTATCATAGTGAAAACGGAGGATACATGGAGCACCTAGCAGACAACAACACACCCAAAAGTGCCTACGAGGGGCTGAGCGAAGCAGACAGAGAAGGTCTACGACGCAGCGCAAGTGATCTGAGCGACATTGAACCAGACACCCTTCGGCGTATAGAAGCGGGATTCGCTCAAGCCTATCAACGAGCACAAGAAATCGCCGACGGTACTCGCGCTGCTCTTGATAGTTACGACGGTGCCTAAAAATAAAGCAATATCCGTCTCTTGCGCATATTTGTTATGATAATAGGATGAGTACCCGCAAAGAAAAATCAACACATATCAAGACACATGCGAGCAAGCGTTTGCGACTTAACCTGCGAATACTATCTGTTGTCTACCTAATTTTATTTGTCATTACACTGTATGATGTTATCGTTTCCGGCGCGCTGTTCTCGCAAGTGCTTGTCGCGCTTCTGATTGGTCTTGTGGCAGGAGTTATTTCAGCGCGTATGTACAAAATCTCCTGGAGCAAAGACGAAGCAAAAGTCGTGGGCAGGATCGATATCTATGGCTTCGTCGTATTGGTGCTTTTTATCCTGTTTGAGTTGAACCGTAACTGGATAGCACACTTCTTTTCCAGCGGTGAAGCATTAGGTTCTATCAGCCTGGTATTGGTCACTAGCGCCTTGTTCGGACGTATATTGGGTACGTCAAAGAAGATTCTCAAGATCTTGACTGATGAAAAAATTATTTGATAAATTTGCTTTTATCTGATAGACTGATCGACAACGAAGACGGAAGTTCCGTCGGGAGTCGCACCTTGAAGGGAGGTGGCAAGATGTTAACCTGGATTAGCCAGAACATCGGCACCATCCTGGGCTTTATAGCCGGAGGTGGTGGCATTGCAGCCGCAGTTAAGTCGTTCCGCTGGGCTCGTCCATACGAGCGTATCGTCGTGACAGGCCCGCGCGGGTTAATCATGGACAAGAAAAATCCAGACAAAGTACGAGAGTACGTGGGTTTTATCTTCAGGCCGCTTGGTTTCTACCGCATGAGCTTGGTCAACATCAGGGATCGTCTCGATAACATCATTGTCGATGGCGTGATGCGTCCTACTGCCGATAATCATCGGGAGCGGTGGCATCTATCTGCAACAGCAGAATGGCATGTCGAGGAAGGCTATGTCTACAGTGCCTGTGAATGGCAGATTGAAGACATAGGCGAGTTCACACGAGGCATGATTCAGCGTGCAATTCTCGAGTATCTCGAGGCTCGCCCAGTCTCAATGGAACTGGACACTAACGAGATATTTGCTATCTGCAAAGAAAACGTTGAAGTGGAACTGCTCGATCACGGCGTTGTCTGGACAAGGCTCATGGTCAATACCAATGCACTGGCAGACTCTGAGATCCAAGGTCAGGCAATTCGTCGAGTAGCCAGGGCTATCGACGACGCCGTACCATTCCGTCCCACGGCATAACCACCTCCACAATTAGGCTCGCCTCTCGCTGTCATTCGATGACGAGAGGGCGAGCCTTTTACTTTGTTTCTACAAGCTCTTCCTGGGCTTCAGTTGGCACAGTTACTGACTCTTCGCCCTTATTATCTTCGTTGCTCTTGATCGTTCGTGTCTTGAGCCCCATGATGAAGCTAAAAGTCGAGCCATTATTGAGACGACTCTGCACATCTATTTCTGTATCGAGCTTATCTGCCAGCTTTTTGACCACATACAGTCCCAGACCGGTACCGCTCGTTTCGCGTGTACGATAATCCTCGCTGCGATAGAACTTCTCAAACACATGGAGCAGATCCGCCTTGCTAATACCAATACCCGTATCCCTAACGAAAAACTTAATCTTATTAGGCCCCTCCATACTTGCTCCAAGTGTTACCGAACCCTCCTTTGTGTACTTGATAGAGTTTGTGATGAAGTTCTGCAAAATTTCCTCGAGGTACAAGCGGCTGGTTTCGATCGTAGGCAAACTGCTTTCTGCTTCGAGATTAAGGTGTAACGACCTCGCCTCGGCTTCTGGCGTATATTTCACATAGAGATTATGCAGTAGTTCATTCACATCGATCGTCTCCAGAACGTCACCAACACCGCGCTCTGCACGTGATAGCGTCGACAAGTCGTTAATCATCTTAGCAAGATAAACCACTTGGGTGTGTGCTTCGGTAGCCGCCTCCTTGAGCTTGTCACCCTCAACATTGCGCTCCTGCATCAATAGAAGATTGCTGAGGCTGCCCTCGGCGATTGCTACGGGCGTTCGTAGCTCATGGCTCGTCACACTAATAAATTCGTCTTTTTCTTCCTCTAGCGTCTTCTGTTTGGTAATATCGCGGATGATAAGCACCACGCCGTATTCTTCATCATCGTCAAATGTACTGCGAATACGAGACATTTGGACACTCAGGTGGCGTGCCTCGGCGCCATTGCCGACAGATAAGTCATCTCTAATTTTTGTCGACTTTATATCTTCCATAAGGCTGCGTACACTAACGGGCTTATTAACCATATCGGTAAGCAAAAATAACTTATCAATATCACGGCCAATCAATGATTCATTCGTATCAAAGAATACTTGAGCTGCCGCATTTTGCGATGTAACTCGTCCGTATCTGTTGAGCGTTAGCACGGCGTCACTAATGCTGTTCAGCAGCGTATTAAGCCGGTTTACCTGTAACTGTTCAGAACGCTGTGCATTCTGAAGTTCACGATTCTTCTTGCTACTGTTCATGATAACGCGTACAAACAGATACGAGGTAAAGACCGTCAGGAGCACGATAGGCGAGGAAAGCAGTGCATAGGTGACAGTACCACCGTAACTAGTGAGGTTTTGCGGGAAAAGAACTATGTACATCGCCGCGGTCGTGGCAAGCACAAGGCTACTGGCTATGAAACCTTTCCAGGTGTAATAGGTCGATGCAACCAAGATCAGAACAGACCATAGTGCGGTAAACGGACTATATGTTTGGCTAAAATAAAGCAGCATGATGGCCATAGAGATATGCACCCATATAAGAGCGGGCAGTTTCATAACCTCATACCTTGTGCCTAGGAATACCAATGTTGGTTGTATCAGAATGTTAGAGAGAAAGGCAAAGAAAATAGCCGTGGGGTAGTAATCGAGCGTTATGACATTGGCTATGATCTGTACCGAAATAACGAGCACAATAAGCAAGCCGAAGATACTAATACCCACCGCAATTAACTTCGACAATAACTTGGTATCGTCTACCATACAAACGTATTATACAAATTGTTTGTGCTTATTACGAGCATTTTCTATTAGACACGCTTTTGATATACTAGCAACTATATGAAATCCCTTCAGCTCACCAAGCCGCATCTTATTGTTATGATCGGTCTGCCCGGAGCAGGAAAGAGTGCATTTGCCGAAAAATTCGCACATATGTTTAGCGCGCCATATATCAATTATGTTGCCCTACAACAGATGGCCCAAAAGGACGACCAAGTCGAAAAGTTTGCCAATTACGTATTGCTGCAGCTGATGCTCACTCGGCAACTTGTTGTTATTGACGGCCCTGGCGACCGACAGGCTGACCGTCGCGAAATCATCAATTTTGCTCGCAAGCACGGCTACACACCTCTGTTTATATGGGTACAGACAGAGCCGGCAACTACCGAGAGCCGGTCAGTTCATTCTCGTACGTCAACCATGACCCAAAGCCAATACGACGCCCGAGTAGCCGAATTTCAAAATCCTGGCAAGGGCGAGCCTGTACTTGTTATCAGCGGTAAACATGCCTATTTGTCACAAGCCCGTAGCGTCCTGAAGCGCCTTGCACAAGATAATCCTGCCATCTCAAAACCCGAAACGTCGAGCACACCGCATGATCGCGGACGAATAATCGGATAGGAGCTCTCGTGGCCATACTACACGACGACGAATTCGGAGACATCACTGTCCGCCGTAGTGTTCGGGCGCGCTCAGTACGTATTAGTGTGGCACCAGATGGTACGCTGCGAGCCTCTTTGCCTCCGTATGCGCCGCTTTTACTTTTGCGCAGGCTGGTCAAAACATCTCGCAGCCAGCTTCGTAAAATGCTGGAGCAGCAGGCGCCATCGTACGAATTGCAGCACGGTGCCGAAATAGGCAAAAGCCATAAACTATCAGTCATATGGGGCAGCAAGACTTCAGTAAAACGCATCGGTCAGAATATCATCGTACACCTACAGGACGGCGATAAGCTGACTGATCCGACCGTCGAACGTATGGTACGCGACACCGTGGCTACAGCCCTGCGTATCGAAGCCAAGAGCTATCTGCCTAAACGACTCGCTCATCTTGCCAATCAGCTCGATTGTCGTTACGATACCGTGCGCTTTTCGCATGCCAGTAGTCGCTGGGGTAGTTGCAGCAGCCACGGGACTATCAGTCTCAATATCGCGCTCATGAAGCTCCCCCACGAACTTATTGACTATGTCCTCATACACGAGCTTTGCCACACCAAGCAAATGAATCACTCGCCAAAGTTTTGGCGGCTTGTTGAAGATGTTGACCCATCTTACAAACTCCATCGCAAGATGCTCAAGTCACATTCACCGACTATCTAATCTTGACTAAGAGGTGACTGAGCCACTTTTCTTCATCCTGAGGCCATGCACGTTTTGCACCGGACGACCTTTCCAGGTGACTGTTCCGCGCTTGTAGTGGTACACGCTCAGTACTAGCAACCAAACCTCTTGCAGAAGCGTGACCGGTAGAAGCAGTGCCGCAAATACCCGATAGCGCACCCACACATGACTAAGATACATGTACGCAGTAGCGTATTGCAGGGCTATGACGGCTAGCGCCCATGGCTGCCACCATACCAACACATACGGACTAAATGCCAAGCCCAGGAACAAAATCAGCCACAGTACTTGCATAAAGTTATTCTCACACTGCGGATAGAGCAGGCGTATACTCGTTTCTACCTGCGATGACCAGCGCTTTTCGTAGCGGACACCCAGCCATGTATTACTCATTACAAGTCGATAGGCATTATCGGGGGCTAGCTTCTGAGCAAGCGATGTCTCCATCAACATAGATAGTGGCAGTGCGGCATCATGAGACAACTCATCCATCAGGAATTGCCGCTCAACCAACCAAGCATTACTCACCGCCCGCGGGCGCTGGGGAGCAAACCTCAGGAGTGCCCAGAAATAGCGCATAGGCGTCATAAGTGTGCTCAGCTCCCAGCTATCGCTCCGGATAGGTATAACAGCTACCATTTTTGACTCATGTTTTTGCATATAGCTGACGAGACGTGCAATGGTGAATCGCTCGATCAAAGTGTCTACATCCATAAAGAATATATACTTGCCGCTGGCTTCGTTTGCCAAAAGAGACTGTGCATAGTTCTTGCCCAGCCAGCCCTCAGGTAATGGCTTACCCTCGACAAATCGTACACCCACATGTGCAAATGACTTGATAAGTACTGATGTATCGTCGCGTGAGCCGTCATCAAGCACAATCACTTCTAGCTTCGGATAGTCACTCGCCACAACCCGTTCCAGACACTGCGTCATAGCATGAGTTTCGTTACGTGCCGATATACACACACTGATTGTCGGCAGGTCTTTTACGTCGGTTTTTAAGTCAGTAGGAGTCCTGAGCAGCTTGAAGTTATAGAGCAGTCTCAGTAATACCGCCAGATCAACCACCCCTATGACAGCCAGTAGAATCAGCGTAATCATTAGCTTTATCATAACATAATCAGGGTATATGTCCTTGACGTTTTCGCCCCTGTCGGCTATAGTCGTAGTTGACAGTCTGCTAAGCAGACTATTTTATTTGGAGGCTATAGTGGCAAACAAGGCAAAAAAGACGAAAAAGTCATCACCAAAGGCTGCGGCGGGCGATAACGTTGTTCGAATTCGGGCAAATTCTGCGCCGTCCAGCAAAAAACAAGAAGCAGTTGAAGCAGTCGAGACAAAAATCGTCGCATCAAAAGCTCCTAAAGAGGGAGTTGTACAGGCTGAAAAAGTGAAAAAACCACGAGTAAACCGCAATATCCGCGGTGCTGGTGTTTTCCGCGCCATCGGCGGCTATTTCAAGGGTGCGTGGGTAGAACTTCGCCAAGTTCGCTGGCCAAACCGCCGTGCCACCTGGGGTCTCACTGGAGCAGTTATCCTCTATAGCGCGTTCTTCGTCGTCTTCGTACTCCTTCTGGACGCCGGATTTAAATATTTGTTTGAACTAATTCTTAAGAAATAAAGGACAAGGAAACTTATGGCAACAAATCGTTACGACAGCACCCGTCAATGGTACGCGATCCATACCTACAGCGGTTATGAGGAAAAAGTAGCTGACAGCATTCGTCAGCGTATTCAGGCAGTCGACATGGCCGACAAAATCTTTGACGTCATGGTACCAAAGGAAAAACAAATCCAGATCAAAAACGGCAAGCGCAAGGTTGTCGAGACAAAAATTTTCCAAGGCTATGTACTTGTCGAGATGAAACTGACCGATGAGACATGGTACATTGTCCGAAACACCCCTGGTGTCACCGGCTTTGTTGGTAGCGGTACAGAGCCAACACCTGTATCCGATGCCGAAATCAGCAAGATCAAAAAGCGCATGGGTGTCGAGGATCCAAAACACCACATTGACTATGCCGAAGGTGAAGTTGTCAGTATCACCGACGGTCCGTTCAAGGGCTTCGACGGTGCTATCTCTGAAATTGATACACAAAAGGGCAAGATCAAAGTCATGGTCAGCATGTTCGGCCGTGACACACCAGTTGAACTGGACGCCCTCCAGGTCAAAAAAGTCTAATTTACACACAATGAAAAAGTCTCGGGCAGTTCGAGACTTTTTTATTATTTTATGTTATAATATGTAAGCTCTCGGTCAGAGAGGATACCATGAAGAAATTTGCTAAGTGGATAGTCAAAGCAACTGCCACGATCTCCGCACTAGCGGTTATGAGCGAATTCATGAACTGGTTCGAGCATAAGGTTTTGAAAGACACAGAACCACTGAGACGGTACTAGACGCAGAAAGCTTCACAACCAAACAATACAGGTTGCCACTATTGACCGAGAGTGCAACCCCTAGCACCAATAGGTGCTTTTTGTTTGGTTAACATATTCTGTCATGACACTCCAATTGCGCCGGATCTGCTCAGGATCAAAAGTTTAGCTACACGTCGTTCATCTACCTCATGACCAAAGGATGAGTCTCCCTTAGACCACAATGTCCGGTATACTAGTAATATGTACTCTGAACATATCATCACCAGTATGGCAAGTCGAACCAACTGGTATGTTAAGGTAAGGTGGATATCGCTTCTACTCTTGTCAGTACCTAGCTTGATAGCACTATATCTCAGCGAAGGTCTCAGCTACTGGTTTATGGCTGATTTTACTGTTGTTGCTGTTGCACTATTCATCAATGCCATCTTGCATCTCGCTATCTCTGTCTATGGGCATAACGAAACAATAGCCACAGTTGTTGCGTCGACGGCTATCGCATTCGATCTCCTGCTAATCACTGCGTTTATATTTATAAATGGTGGTATCGAAAGTCGTGGTCCTATCTTGTATATTTTTCCTATGCTTATGGGGGCAGCAATCTTTGGTCGCAGGGCTATTATCACCATAGCGTTAACAAGTATTCTCCTCTATAGTCTCGTTTTACTCTTCGATTACTTCACTATCATCCCGTCCGCCGGTGGTGTTGCACTCAGCCTGCACAGTAATTGGGGCTATGTACTCAATTCAATTGTCTTTATAGGATTTATTATTGGGGTCATCGCTCTAGCTATTAATTACATCGCTAACTTAATGCACGAAGGCGAGCGTAAAGCCTACACTAGTATGATTTCATTACAGGAGGCGCAATCAATTGCACGTTTTGGTAGTTGGGAGTTGGATACAGATACGGATATCCTGCAATACTCATCGGAATTACCCATACTACTAGGTGCAAAATCTAATGATTTGATAAAAAGTAGTGATTTTTTAGAATATATTCACCCCGATGATCGGCAGCAAGTGAGAAAATTGATAAAAGAAGCACGAAGATATCCTATGAAAGTAAGTTTTAGCTTCAGAACATTCCACGGAGATACCGATAGATACCTGCAGGCTGAAACGCGATCATTCAGCGGAGAAGATGGACGTGTCGTCAAGATTATAGGCACGACAAGGGATATAACTGCTCAAAAGGAGCTCGACGAGGCGCAGCGTGATTTTTCCATCATAGCCTCCCATCAACTACGTACACCGGCCACTGCCGTCAAGCAATTCATAGGCATGCTACTTGATGGAATCGGTGGAGCAACTTCGGAAACACAGCGACAATACCTTCAAAAAGCATACGACTCTAACGAGCGTCAGCTACAAATCATCAATGAGTTATTAAATATAGCCCAACTTGAAACAGGCGGGATAGTGCTCAATCAGACAAAGACCGACCTTGTGAAGTTTTTAGAAGAAATTATCGCAGAAAATACAACGGAGTTTAAAACAAAAAATCAAAAACTGTCACTTACTAGCCAGCACAAAAGTCTTATGTTGGACATTGATAGCAGCTATCTCAAAATGGCCATAGAAAACTTACTTGATAACGCTCATAAGTACTCTCCCGAGGGTGGAAAGGTCGTCGTAAAACTTCGTAACAACCATCAAAAAATCTCCATAGACATAGTAGATAACGGGATTGGTGTGCCGAAAGACTCAATGGATAAGATATTTAAGAAGTTTGGTCGAGCTGATAATGCCATGACATCCGCTGTCAATGGTACAGGTCTTGGGCTTTATTGGACTCGAAAAGTAGTTAAGCTCCACGGTGGCGATATAGCCGTTCACTCAAAGATAAACGAAGGCACTACATTTACTATTATGCTGCCGCGCAGCAAGTAGTAGCTGAACATAATCAGTACACCAAATAGTTGAAGACTATCTAGCCAAGGCAAGTGACTTTGTCTGCTATAATAAGCTCACCATGGCATTTCACGGATACACAGCAGCAGATATAGAATATGGTCGTAGGGTGCTTCATCATTACACACAAAAAATTGACGATGATGCAACCGCAGGAGAGCTTGTGCGCATCGGCGAAAGCTTTTACTCCTGCAGCTATCCGGGGGTGAGTATTAGTGAGGAGCTGACAGTAATACAAAAGGTATCCGCCCAAGCTCTTGCACAATTAGCGGCTGCAGAAGAATTGGGTCTTGTCGATGATATACGTGACTATGGTGCCGTCGTGGCAAGAACAAGGCAGCAAATCGATATTATGTCATACAACAGGCCGATACATCCTGTCTCTGACCAACAAAAAGACACCTACAATACGCTCAAGCGTCTTGATTAATCCTCGCGTATCTGTTATATTTAACTAGTTACGCACTAAATATTTGCTTCAATTTATATTTAGTACAAGGAAAGAAAAGAGTAATTATGGCCAAGCAAGTTATTGGTAATTTAAAACTACGTATCCCTGCAGGTAAAGCTACCGCAGGTCCTCCAGTAGGTAGCACCCTCGGTCAATGGGGTCTGAATATGATGGATTTCATCAACCCGTTCAACGACGCTACAAAAGACATGATGGGCAAGGATGTTATCGTTCACATCAAAGTCTACGAAGATCGTACGTTTGACTGGAAGAGCCTTGGCCAGCCAGTTGACGATGCTATTCGCGCAGCTATTGGTATCCAAAAGGGTAGCGGCAAGCCACATGTTGAAAAGGTTGGCAAAATCACTCGCGCACAGCTCGAGGAAATTGCAAAAACCAAGATGGATCAGCTAAACGCTATCGATCTCGATGGTGCAGTCAAGACCATCGCTGGTACTGCCCGCAGCATGGGCGTCGAAGTCGTCGATTAATAACCTCGACTACTGATTGCAAAAGTAGGCAAAAAATTGTAAAATACTCCTTAATTACGAGGAGTATTTTAATGGTACAGAAAAACGGATTATCTATAGAAATCTTCCGAGACTACCACAGTATCAATCCGGATGCTCTGTCTATTGATCCATTACTCTCTAGCGTGCAAGGACTTGGAAGAATTGTAGGCAAGTTCGACATCATCGATACTAGCAAGTTTCTCGACCTTTCAACTCGAGCAACAAAAAGGATCAACATGGATAACATCTTGCTTTCCGTAGATAAGCAGTCCGCCGACCTGAATGTAGTGCTTACCGATCGTCGACTGACACATGAAAATCGACTACTGCGAGGTGTCGCGCAAACACTACCGAACAAACCTCTACTCGGTACGCGTATTGCTATAGTTTCAACGTATAAGAACGATCTCCTTACGGCAACCGCAGGTCACGAAATCGGTCATAACTTGAATCTTGCGCATTGTAGCAATGAAGAGTGCACAATGAGCATAGATTGCATCAATCAAGACGAGGAGCACACTGATATCTATTGCGGTCAGTGCATGAACCATGTTCACAAAAACATCAATTTGTTACAGCGAGCAAAAGTAGGCAAAAAAGTCTCTCAAAAAGCACTGTTCCCCACCTTTTATAAACAATTTCCCGACGGCCTTTCTTTTGTTTAGAAGTTATTGCAAAATTTCATAAAAAATTGTAAAATATTCCTCAATACAAGGAGCATTTTGAGCAATAACAACAAACTGACCGTAGAAATTTTCCGCGACCTGCAGACACCGGGTGTTGCTGTTGATCCTGCTGTTACGAGTGTGAATAGCATAGCAAGACTAGCTAACACCGAGTTCGACATTTTGCGTGCCGATAGACGTCTCAAGTTTGCACCCCAGCGACAGCAAGCAATCCATGCCGATAACATAAAGTGGCAGAATTTGCCCGCCGATATCAATATTGTTCTGTCAGAACGCCCAATCACTGGTTCTAACATTGGAAAAAGAACTCTTGGACTCACTAGTATACGAAGAGGTTCTGGAATAGGAACTCGCGGCTCGCTGATTTCTACCTATGACAACGATCATGTAGTCGCAGTTACTTCACACGAGGTTTTACACGCACTGAATCTGAAAAGTAACGGTGATTCATCAGATGGAGAAGGACACTGCAAAAACGAACATTGCATCATGCATAAGTATACTAATACCGAAGAAGGATGGGCTGTTCGCAAACCCGCATCTTACAAAGAGTGGGGGCAGAGGTTCATCAATGGCCCCACGCTGGAGAGAAAAATAGACCTTATAAATAGTACACCGTGTAGTGAATGTACCATGCAAATAGGATTCTATGCTGGCGTACTCCTCGATGTTAAGAAAGGTCGATCCATTCCTCGATCGCTTATCTTCCCAGGTCACTCATAACCATCGAGCTTGCAAAAAGCTACAAATAGGGCTATGATATCTCTCACAGAAAAGAGAAGAGTATGTCATCTGAACCAGATTTTTTTCATCCAGAACTTGAATCATTCTTCATGAATAATATCGAGGAACTCTCTGTTAACGATGTCTCGGGTCATGTGCCTATCCAGCCACGAACGAGCAAGGATTTCTTCTACACTGCGCAGACTATGCAACGAGACCTTGAGAAGCTTTCGGCAGACATACATATAGAAGCAGGACTTTACGCAAGGGATAACCTCAACGAGCAACTACCCAGAATCCTACGTAGTCAAAAGCTCGCGATTGTGGCGTTTAAGCTCAATACTCTTCTAGAAAGTAAAGGCGCCGCTATCCCATATGAGGGTGAGGTGCTTGTAGCTGGGGTATTCGAAGAGCTCGACTTTGGTAGTGTTGGTAGTAACAAAAATACGCTGATAGTTCCTCTCATTGAGCCCACCTTCCTCCGGCCATACACGCTAAAAGAAGTAAAAGCAGATAAGGTTGTCATACCAATTATGAGTATGAGTGAATGGAATTATGGTCTTGGCATACAGTAATCGTCATCTAAGGAGCGTTAGCAATGAGTGAGTTTGATTTTTGGGAACAAGAATTACAAGATATTGATCCATCAACATTTGTCGACGAAGATGCGGCTAGCATCGCGACCAGTGCTGAAGACCCCATACAACGTGCCGTCCAACTACAAGCATACGTCGACAACCTTAGCCCGAATCTGTATGCTCCAACATTGAGTCGAGCTGTCAGTAAATTGATCGCACATAAGCATGCCGGATATTACGGCAAACCGATAGAGATAACCTCTATGGGCTGCTCTGCTGTGCCCGAAAAAGACCCTGTCTTTCGCAAACGACCAAACACAACAGTCACTGATTTCACAGGTTTTTCCTTTGTGCGAGGCCTATTCGACTCCATACATGAAATGCCATACTTTAACGCGGACGGTCAGAGTAAGTCACTACTAACAATTAAACGCATGAACCATACCTGCTGGATGAACGCTCAGAAATCCAGACGCAATACGACCTTCCTGATTATCTCTATGTTGCTGTTACTGCTATGCAAAAATATTGTTTTCTTGAGAACAATCAGTAATTAGAACCTTTCGCGAATGTGCGAGTAGCTGTAGTCCCAGGTTGCGTTGGCTTTTTTGTGCGGGTTAAAGATGTGCTGCGGATCAAAGATATTCTTCGTCTCGCGGAAGAGCTGCAGCATTTCCTTGCCATACATTTGCTCGAGCCATGGCCCACGAACCAAACCATCGTTATGTTCACCGCTAAGTGAGCCGTGATACTTCAACACGAGGTTATTCACCTCCTTCATCGCTGGCATGATTTTCTTGCGGTCACGTTTGTCTTCAAGTTTCATCAACGGAATGATATGAAAGTTACCGTCACCCATGTGGCCGGCGATTGTTGCAAATAGTTTGTACTTTTTGATGATCTTACGAATACGCGGCAGAAACTCTGGTAAATACTCGGGATTGACGATCAGATCGTCAATGAACGGTGCAGTGTGTTTATCGCGAACCTTACTGCGCAGTAGCTGGAAACTTTGTCGACGCATGATCCAG
Source organism: uncultured Candidatus Saccharibacteria bacterium (assembly GCA_964480675.1). GTDB lineage: Bacteria > Patescibacteriota > Saccharimonadia > Saccharimonadales > Saccharimonadaceae > UBA2112. The sequence goes on along the minus strand of CAYZPD010000001.1, from coordinate 283,439 downwards.
AATTTTTCGCTCTTACCCTCGGTTGGGGTTTCTTCAAATCCGTTGATCTCGTAGCGTCCTTTCATGTGACCCAGCTCTTTATGGAGCGCCCGGACTTTGTCACGTACTTCCTGCTCACTATCACCGTTGAACTCAACCATAAGGATGAGTTTCGGTATGCCACGCAGAAGCTGCAGACCATCAGGAATCAGGCTAAAGAGCAGGTGGATAAACTTGACTGGGCCAAGCATCTTCAGAAAGCTCGGCATAAATCGAATACTGAGCCACAACGTCTTGTCGTCAAAGCTCTCAAATGTTGCAGGCTTATGTTTCAGAATCTTTGGAATAAGTTCACCCAGTGCATCAATATCACGCATAAAGAGCACTAACAGGCCGGAATGTGCGCGGCGTGGTACAAGCTGGAAAGTAGCTTCAGTAACAAAGCCGAGCGTACCCTGTGCACCAATAATCGCTTGCGTCAAATCAAAGACGCCTGTTTCACGATCCCACACGTTCCATAGGTTATATCCCGTCGAGTTCTTACTAACTTTTGGCTCCGCCGCTTTGATTTGATCGTAGTGCTTTTCAATCAAATCAAATAACTCACGATAGACTTTGCCCTCAAAGTCTTTTTGTGCCATTTTCTTGTCGAGCCCTTTTTTGTTGAGTGGTTTCACCACGCGTTCCACCCCATCAGCAAAGACGAATTTCATCTCTGGCACATACTTTTCAGTTTTGCCAAACTCCAGTGACTTTTCACCACCAGAGTTGTTATTGATCATGCCGCCGACACTTGCCAGATCACGGCTCGCTGGGTAGGAAGGGAGCAGGAAATCACCCGTCTTTTTATCAAAATCACGGAAAAATAGCCCCGGCTGGATGGTTGCTTTGTCCTTTTTCAGACTAATAAATTCGTTGAGGTGACGATTGAAATCAACAATGATCGAATCATTAATAGCCGCACCAGACATATCAGTGCCGGCACTGCGGGCGGTGAGCGACAGATGCGCATCATGAGCTTTACGCTCTGCGACAACCTGAACAGCTGCTTCGACATCCTTGGTGGATTTTGGTGCTATAACGAGTTTTGGTTTGATTTCGAACATACTGGCATCGTGTGAGTAATGTTCCAGGGTTTCAGCCGCGTCATCGACGTCGCCTTTGAAACCATGTTGAGCAAGGGCGTGTTTGATCTCTTCCATAACTCTTATGGTATCACAGACATGAAAAAACACCCCGTAGGGTGTTTAAAACGAACAAGTGGAAGCGGGGCGGATTCCCGATGCGTCCGAAAACGCACCGGGAATCCTATCCTGTCACGGCGGTCTGTGGCTACCTGCCCGATAGATTGAATTCATCTATGGGGAGAAGTGTAGCAAGAACTGCAATGCGACGATGGATGTCACGCAAGAGCCCACGTTGATACGAGTTTCGTAGCGCTGCGGGCTCTTTCTCAAGGATCATGAGATTCTTCTCAATGGCCGTGAGTGCATCTGACTGCGGAGAAGACATCTTGCTCCTTAGTGGTTAGATGTGACGCATTTGCCACTTCAGTCGCAGAACTCGCAGTAAAACCGCGAGACTACTCGGACGTGGCGCCACCGCATCATACTTGACGGGTGACATTTGTTCTGCCCGCATATTGAGACGAATGCGCTCATTGCGTTGCCGAACCAGTGCGAGAGCGACGTGAATCACTGCTCCTCCAATTCTTCCCATTCTTCTTCAGCACAGAAGCGCATTACTGCTCCTCCCATTCTTCATCGAACGAACCGCTGTAAACAACATCGTTCAGATCGTCGGTCCACGAAAGATCAGACCCATTGAGATTCGTCATTGAATTCTCCTGACTGCTTCCACTTGTCAATGTGCTTTGCCGGATGACAAAGATGAGTATATTATAGCACAAGTGTATTAATTTTGCAATACTTTGATCTGTTAACGATGCTATACTAAGAAAAGAACCGGCACTTTTGATGTGCCGGTTCTGCATGGATACTCAGAAATCTTCGAGCCCTAGTTCCGTCGGATCACCCCACGGAAAACCTAGGAATGTCTGCAGGCGATGACCCACAGAAGCTGCTCCTGACCGCAGTATTCCCCGCGGTCGACTTTGCGCTGTGCGTGATGTCTTATGCCGTTTCGGCAAAGTAATGTGCATCTCACACTTCCTTCCTGGTTGTTTCAACATGCCGGTTTCAGGCAGTGGGGTCGGGCGATACGTCCGGCCGTCCCTGGGTGAAACTAGCTGCATTATACCACTTTACTTGTAATTTTGCAATATGTACAGAAACAAAGAAAAATCACCCTTGTGGGGGTGACGAGGGATATAACAAATGGAAGCTAGATAAAGATGGGCGGCCAGCCTGATACGCAAATGGCGCACCAGGCTGGCCGAGATGTATCACGGAGCTGACTAATCGTCGTCGGCTCTGTGGCGACCTTCGCCATCAATATACATCTTGTTCCTGTGACGGCGCTGGAAATCATCGAGATCCATCGTACGCCCAGGTTGCTGCTTAGCGGCCGGCTGGTCGTCGACTTCAAGCGACTCCGCCACAATCGCTTCGCCCATTGCCGCCCCGTAATCAAGCGTCGTCCTGAATGGCGTTTCCCGAAGGAAAAGCAAAACAATAAACGCAACGACGGCGAGCGGAATGATCCAGAGGAAAATCGGTGTCAACGCATCGCTGTATGACGCCAATATAGCCTCACGAACGTTGTCCGGCAGCATTTTGACGATAGCAGGGGTCAAAGAACCCTGACCACCATCACCAATCGGTACACCCGGCAGCCTTTCGGCAATCTGCGCCTTGAGGTTCGAGACAAACTGCGAACCAATAAACGCAGCACCGAGCGTCATGCCAATCGTACGGAAATACATATTTGTTGCATTTCCTGTGCCAGCCATCATCAGTGGTACTTCATTACGCACAACTGCCATGAGCGTTTGCATAGTCATGCCCATACCTGCACCCATGACACCAAGATAGACACAAATGTGCCATATTGGTGTCGTCGGAGTCAAGGTAGAGAGCAGGAATAAGCCGATACCCATAACAGCCATACCGTAAAGTGGCGCCCACTTGTAACGCCCAGTACGCGTCACGACCTTGTTGACCGCAAACGAAACCAATAGCATACCTGCAACCATCGGCAACATGTACACGCCCGACATCGTCGCGCTTGTACCTGTTGCCATCTGGAGATACGTCGGCAAATAAGCCATCGTACCCATCATGATAATTCCCAAAACAAGACCCGCAGCCGTCACTAACGTGAAGTTGCGATTCCTAAAGAGGGAAGGGGGCATGATGGGATCGATTGCTATCTTGCGCTCAGTAAAGATGAACCAGGCAGCACACAGAACAGCACAAATCATCAAGGCGATGATAACTGGTGAGCCCCATGCATACTGAGACCCTCCCCATGTTGTGGCAAGCACCAAAGCGCTCGACGCAAGACTGAGAAGCAGTATCCCGGCGATATCAAACTGAGGTCGGACTTTCGGCACCGGTAACTTGGGCACATAGGCTGCGACCGCTAGCAAGGCAATGGCGCCAACTGGCAGATTCAGCCAAAATACCCATCGCCAGCTCGTCACGAGACCCAGAATATGCGTATCGTGTACCGTAGACAGGAAGCCACCGATCAACGGCCCAACGACAAACGAAATTCCGAATGTCAAACCGAAAATAGGTGTGTATTTCCTCATCTGATCCGGCGGCGCAATGTGGCTCATGACCGACATCGCGATCACCATCAGACTACCACCACCGAACCCTTGAATGGTTCGTCCCACAATCAGCCACATCATGTTTGTTGCCATACCGCACAGTACCGACCCGACAAGAAATATCAGGATCGCTGAGATAAACAGACGTTTATGACCCAGCAGATCACCCAATTTCCCACAAAGGGGCAGTACTATAGCCGATGCAAGCACATACGCAGTGGTTACCCATGCCATATGCTCAACGCCATGCAGATCGCCAACAATAGTTGGCAGCGCAGCTCCAGAGACTGTTTGGTCTAGCACGCTGAGAAACATCCCAGCAATGAGCCCAAACAAAACGGTAAGGATAGCACGGTGGCTCAAAGCCGCCGGCAACTCCTTGGTCTCACTCATCGAGAATCCTCTCTTGTTCCAAGTAGCTTTCATTTGGTAGCAAATTCACCAACTTTTTCAAAGTAGCTTTCATTTGTCAAAGGGCTTCGCACCCGAGACGCATGAAAATGAATTTCCACACTCTTGTCGGATGACGAAGATAATGATTACTATACTTTGTATTGTACAGGGAGTCAATAGAGGTAGATAGTAATCAAAAACACCCTTATCGGGTGTTATTTTTATAGCCGGGGTTGCTCAGCAACCCCGGCTCGACATTTAAGTGTCTAGATCTTGCCGACTGACTCGTAAAAACGCTTCATCAAGAAGTATCGCTTGATTTCCACCTGAGTCATTGAACCCTTAGCGGCCAATTCAGAGTCGGGTGCACCCCAAGAGGATCCCTTATACATCCATCCCTCAGTGCCCGTCTCTCGAACAAAAATGGCTCCACTGTAGACCATCAACTCGTCACCGGGCTTACATTGGCTCAAGATATCCCGAGGTATCAAACCTAACTGATCTGTATGCTCAAGCTTCATGCCCAGCAGACGCGCTAGAACACGTCTCCAAAGAGACATAAGGTACTCCTATCGTGTCATCATCTATAAGGTTACAGACGATCTACTCCATATTATGTCTTAATTTCAGATATAGTCAACGTTCTATAGGCGAGAAGGCAAAGTAAAACCCCCGACATCACAATGGTGTGTCGGGGGTTGGTAACATGGATGGTTAGCCGGTTTGACGACTGTTGAGATACTGATGATAGCAGCGCAGTCCGCTCAGATTCGCAGCTTTGTCCGCCAACAGCTTGGCCGCACTCAGCAGCTGACACGCCTCTTCATCGCTACAGTCGAAAAACTTCGCGATGAACTTTTCATCCTGCAGTTCGTTCGTTAGGCTCACTAGCTTGTTGGTTAGCTTTTCAATGTCGGATCTCTTATCGGCTACTCCTGGCATCAAATACGAGAGAGATTGAGAACCCATCTTACTTCCTTCCATGTGTCGAACTAGTATCACTACTAGGCAATTCGCCAAAATTGACGTTTCGAATGCATTATAGCATAAATTTACTAAAAAAGCAATGTACTCTAGACATTTTACCCCTGTTTTGCTATGATAGACACATACAAATCAATGTTGGGAGACCGAGTAAGTCGTTTGTACCACAGAAAGGATGTTAACTATGGCAAAGAAAGCCGAGTTACTAGAGAAAGCTGCCGAGCTAAAACTCGAAGTCAGCGACAAGAACACGATTGCAGAGATCGAAGCTGCGATCGCTGGAGCTGCTGTTCCTGCAGAGGAAAAGACTGAAACAGCAGTAGAGGAAGTGCAGGAAGAGAAAACAGCTGCCAAAGCTGGCAAGCGCAGCGAAAAAGCACAGCGCGAAACAACTGAAAAGATGGAGAAGGAAGCCCGCAAAGAAGCTGGCGATACAACTCCTCAGTCAGACGAAGCTGCTAACGTCAAAAAAGGTGCCGCACCAGTTGTCCGCCCACGTATTGAACGTCGTGGCAAAAACTACCGCAAGGTAGCAGAACTACTTGAAAAGGGCAAAGTCTACAGTCTCGCTGAAGCTCTGGATCTTGCAACCAAGACGAACCCAGCTAAGTTTGACGCTTCTGTTGAAATTCATGTTCGCCTGGGTGTTGACCCTCGTCAGGCAGACCAGAACATTCGTGCAACTGTGAGCCTGCCACACGGTAGCGGCAAGACTGTGCGTGTCGCCGTATTCGCACCAGAAGCTGACCACGCTGGCGCGAAGAAAGCCGGTGCTGATATCGTCGGTGATGAAGAATTCATCAAGCAGCTCGACAAAGAAGAGCTCAACTTCGACATTTTGGTCTCAACTCCTGCATACATGCCAAAGCTTGGTAAGTACGCCCGCCTGCTTGGTCCACGCGGCCTCATGCCAAACCCAAAGAGCGGTACGGTTGCTACTGATGTTGCCAAGGCAGTGACTGAAGCAAAAGCCGGCCGTGTTGAATACCGTGTCGACAAGCAAGCTATCGTCCACGTTGGTGTTGGTAAAGTCAGCTTTGGTGCTGACAAACTCCTCGCAAACGTGACTGCTTTTCTGGATAGCCTCAAGGCCCAGAAGCCAGCCAGTCTAAAGGGTAACTACGTCAAGACTACAAGTATCACTACGACTATGGGCCCTGGCATCAAAGTCGAAACAGGTTTGAACTAAGTCTTAGGACTTTTTGCAAAAAAACAGCCCGCTCTCCGGGCTGTTTTTGGTATGATGGTGCTAATGGAATCACGATACAAAGCGCATCGTCATGAAAAGCGCCAAACTTTACCGCGACCCAAACTCGTGCGTCGACCGCATGTGCGATATCTGGCATGGGGTATTGTGTGCTTGCTCGTCATGGCGGTGGTTTTTGGCATCTGGTCGCGTCTACAGGCAGTTGAGTACGAAAACACTGAACTCAAACAAAAATTAACAGCAGTCACATCGCCTGCAACCACCTGTCGTGCAAGCGGTGATTGGACAGCAAACCAAACAAAGCAATTATCGGTCGCTACTAATAGTGGGGAGAGACAGTACTTTGTCCATACGCCAGACTCATTTAAGGCGACAAACTACTATCCGGTCGTATTATTCTACGTTGGAAGGGGTAGTACGCCACTGCAAGATGAAGCGGCATACAATCTTGATCGATTACCCGCTATCGTCGTCTATCCTATGCCGACTGTCGGCGGTCAAGGTATGACGGCCTGGGAGGGTGCACCATACTCCTCTGGTTCCGATGATGTTGGCTTTACCAAATCAATCATTGAGGAGATGAAGGCCGACCTATGTATTGACCGCACTCGTGTCTATGCCGTTGGCATGAGTAACGGTGGTGGTTTTGCTGCATTACTGTCGTGTAGAGCAGCCGATCAAATTGCAGCCATAGCTATCGTTTCGGGTGCAATGTACCCTCCAGAGCGGGACTGCCAGCCACCACGGCCAATGCCTCTCATGAGCATTCATGGTGACCGCGACCAAACTGTACCATACTACGGATCACCGATTCGCAAACTACCATCGGTAGAGAGGTGGATGACTATGCGCGCCGCCATGAACGGCTGCCTGCGACCAACGACAACCTTTGGAAGTGGAGCTGCCGTGCTCACTAGCTGGAACAACTGCAAAAACGATGCAACCGTACAGAATATCCGCATCGAGGGCGGTCCTCACGACTGGGGCAGTGTGAGTAACGACGTTATGTGGCGATTCCTGTCGCAACATTCTCTCTGATTAACAGATTACATGGTAGAATAGTCACAGGTGGGCGAACATTTCCAGTTTGCCTTTTTTTGATAGGAGCAATCATGGCCTATGCAGCCAAAATCGTCCTTGACTCAGTCAGCGAGGTGGGTGACCGGCTGACGACCATGGAGGTAACATTTCCGCGCATGGTGTTGGCCGAGTTCAACACACATCGCATGTTCAGCCGTAATTCGGCGAGCAGCCGAGCAATTCCAGTGCAAAAACAGCTGGAGCGGATTAAAAACGATCCATTTATACCCATCTATTGGGGTCTGCAACAGTCTGGCATGCAAGCAGATCAAGAGCTCGATGACTATGGTATCGAGGCAGCAAAAGCTGAATGGCTGAGAGCTCGTGACGCAGCTATCGATCAAGCCGAAAAACTGCTATACATGCACCTGCACAAGCAGATCACCAATCGTCTGCTTGAACCATTCATGTGGCACACGGTGATCGTGACGGCGACTGAATGGAGCAACTTCTTTGCACTCCGCGCCAATCCCGATGCTCAGCCAGAGATTCGGGTCATTGCCGAGATGATGCAGGAATTGTATAAGCAGTCAGAGCCGACACTCGTTCATAAGGGTAGTTGGCACCTGCCATTCATTCAGCCCGAAGAGCGCGACGGTACGTTTGAGCATACAGAGGATGCCCGAAAGATCTCTGCTGCTCGCTGCGCCAGGGTCAGCTATCTGACACACGACGGCAAGCGAGATCTCGCTGCTGATCTGATGCTCTACGAGCGCCTGGTTGGCGGTGGACACATGTCACCGCTTGAGCATGTTGCAACACCGGACGGCTTTTTTATTACCATGGACGCTGCCGGCCAAGAATATGTGAATGCCGCGGAAGCAAACAAGCCACGACCATTCTACGGTAATTTTCGTGGCTGGAAGCAGCTTCGAAAGTTCACTCCGAACGAAGATGACTTCTCACAAGTCAAAAAAGGGTGAATACAACCCGGATAGCAATGATGTTACGTCATTGCTATCCGGGTTTTTCATTGGGTGCAGTACTGGCGCTATGGTACAATATAGATAAGTTTTAAGTGAGGGAGAGCCTGTTTGTCATGGCCGTATATAGCAATACAGACATCAAAAAAGCAATCGATGAAGGACACATTGTTTTTCATCCCTATCAGGAAGATCATATCGCTGGCAGCAGCGTAGATGTGACACTAGGACATTATTTTTATAAGCAAGAATATCCTGATGAAGCAAAAGTCTACAATCCATTTGATGCTGATGATGTAAAGCGCTACTTCAAGGGTCCGCTCGAAGCAATGCCGCACAAAGAATGGTGCAAGAAATACGGCTACACTTTGTTCAAGAATGTCCCCGAAGATCACCCGATTATCGTCCTGCGTCCGGGAGAACGCATATTGGCGCATACCCACGAATTTATCGGTATCAAAGCACCTGGTACTTCAACGATGCAGGCACGCAGTACATGGGGACGTAATGGTGTTGCCGTTTGTTTAGATGCTGGCTGGGGTGATCCTGGCTACATTAACCGCTGGACAATGGAAATCTACAACATGAACCAGCACGAAAGTGTCGTCCTGCCAGTGGGCGAACGTATTGCACAGTTAGTCTTTTACGAAACTGGCCCCGTGCAAAAGGAGTACAAAAAACTCAGCGGAAAGTATCAGCCCGCTAGCAGCGACAAACTCGAGGATATCATTGCCCGGTGGACTCCCGATCAGATGCTACCAAAGGCCTACAAAGATGCCCGTAAGAAGCCAATCACCATCAAGGGGCTACCGAAAGGAACAAAATAATATGCCTACGGGAAAGTATGTCGTCATCGAAGGTCATGATGGTACCGGCAAATCAACACAAGTCTCATTGCTTCGTGAACGACTCGCAGAGCGCGGCATCGACTCTATCGAATTTCATGAACCAGAGGGTACACCAATTGCCAGCGCTATTCGAACGGTGATTAAAAATGGCGACCTGGAGCGTGATGGCATGACAAACTTGCTGTTATTTAGCGCTGCAAGACATGACATATGGAATCACTACGCACTGCCAGCCCTCAAGATGGGCAAATGGGTCGTTGCGGCTCGTAACTATTACTCAACTCTCGCATATCAGGGATATGGCGAGGGGCTTGATCTTGGAATGATTCGAACCATTACGGAGCAGGCTACCGACCAGCAGTATATGGAGCCGGACATCGCTCTTATCCTTAATCTTGATGACGAAGCAGAACGACTCAAGCGTATTGCCGCACGTGGTGAACTCGAAAATCCTGATACATTCGAATCAAAAGGTGGTGATTTTCAATCGAAAGTCAAAAACGCTTATCTTGATATTGCTTCAAGCCAACACATTCAGGTACTGTCGGCAAGTAAAACCACAGACGAAGTAGCAAGCGACATTTGGACAATTGTCGAACCAAAAATCTAGTCGTCAAAAGTTGTCAAAGGTTCCGCCACAATATGCTCACTTCGAGCAGAATAGTAAGTCGTGAGTACATGTTTGAGCCATGTAGGCCTATCCTGTGCAGTCGACGACAAATACGGCTCAATGTGTCCGCCTAGTGCTTCAAAGTGCTGATCATAATCATAACGACGCATGGTTCGCGCCTTGTTACGCTCATCGCTAATGATTGTTTGTAACGTCTCGGGTAGGTTTTTATCATCGTTATGAAGTACCAGGCTATTACGCACCACGGTTAGCACCTTGCCGCCAAAATGCTCACGAACAGTTTGCTTACGATCAACCTGAATATATTGTTGATCTGAGGCATCTGAGAGATTCAGATTCTTAATGCGATAAAGCGGCGCTGATTCATGTATCTTCGTTTGCAGCGAAGGAGTCGTATCAAGATCAGCAAGCACAGGAGTATCAATGATAGTGCGGGTGTCTTCTACTGACGCATCGAGCGTTCTGCGGGCTATTTCTATTGATGGCAATTCGTCGATCGATGCCAGAAACGCTACTAATTCAGCCGGTCGTTTATTACCCCGAACAAATTCCGTATCAGCAGTGGTTAATTGCGGTATGACTGCCTGATATTGATCGTAGTTTTCGATGCTTTGCGAGGCGATACGGTCGCAAAGTACCGCAATAATAAAACTCGTCAGACGAGTATAGTGACCAGTCTCTGAATTGCGTTCAGACGCAAATGCAGCACCGACGGCTTCGATAGCCGCCGCGTAAGAGTTGGATCCGCTCATATCCACCCAAGAATTGAGAGCGAGAGGGCGGTTATTGCCTTCCATTGCGGTACAATCATACCACCTTAAGCGGTATGTGTCAATCAGACGGGTAGCAGCGATCGTGCAGCTCGAGCTGTTTTGAGAGTTCTTGCCAACGCTGTTGAGCCCAGAGACATCCAGAGGTGCGCCATATGATCAACAGCGTTCTTGTGCTCTCCGCCTTCATCGCGCTTAATGGCTTTATATACCGTTGGGTATTGTACAGGACGAGGCAGCGGATTCTCCAAGGTTCCGATAACTGTACGGATATCATCGAGAAACTTCTGCTCATCCTTTGAGAAAGGTATACCAAATTTGTCACGGATATCTTTTGGCAACTCGCCTATAGTGAGTACGCTCATGATTTCCGTCACTGGTGCCAGCGCAATTTTCGCGAGAGGCCAGGCCATTTTGGGAACCATTTCCGGACGTGGCGGCGTGCGGTTCAGGGCTAAATCTATAGCTCGCTCCGCTGAAGGGTTCTTCTCCAGACGCAGCACATTGTCGACCATATTTTTGCGATATTCCACATTTGCCTGATAGTCCTTAGGAACGTAGTCCATCGGCATGCCGTAGTAGCTGTACCAAGTCACATTTTCGAGCTGCAGCTGCTCTCGACCCGCATCTGTAAGTCCCTCGGGATTATAATTTTCTGCCCAATTCTGCACACCGCGGCGGAATGTTTCGTGAGCCCAGTAGAATGGGTCTGGATTGAGCGCATTGAAGCTCTCTCCATTTTGGTCAGTGCCAGTAATACCCTGGTGAAAGCGTCGCACCATACTACCCGCAGCATAGGGATCATCAGCGTAGACGACAGACATGATCGGATCTATAGACACAGCCACACGGTCATAAGGGTTCTTCCAAAATTTACCCGTATGTTCAACGGCCGCACCGATTTGCGGATGTAATAGTTGCTCGATACCGATCGAAATCTGTGTACCATAGGCCATCTTGCCAAACATGCGCTTGACGATAGACTCGCGGTCGAGCGGCGCACCAAGCAGTACATCGCCATTTTTGTTGGTGACTAAGCGATTATCGCTCGTTTGTCGCAACATAAACTCACGTCCGTAGACATCTTCAGAGCGCACTTCGTATCGTGGTCGGTTCATAGTTTCTCCGATAATTTTCTGTATTATCCTGCTTAAGCACAGTTTTTGCAAGCAGAAGCGTCATAATAAACACGACAGAGCTCACTTTGATCTTTGAACATTTTTCGTTAGTATATAAACATATGCAACAAACAATATCTCAGCAAAAAGCTTACCAACTTGCCGATCGCGACCTGCTCATGGGTGAAGACCACTACGTACTTCGTGTGCGCGATCTGCCTCTCGAAGATAAACCACGGGAAAAACTCGCAAAATACGGCCCTTCGTCACTTAGTATGGCCGAGCTTGTTGCCGTATTGTGGAGTGTCGGTACTCGCAAAGAAGATGTTCTAGAGATGTCGCGACGCGTGCTGAAAGAGTACGGCGAAAAAGCGATCCTCTACGAAACTGACCCGGATAAACTCGCTGAGGTGCTCATGATTCCGCAGAACAAAGCGTATCAGCTCGTTGCCGGACTCGAGCTCGGCCGACGTTTCTTTGAGAAACGCGGTGAGCGACCCGTTTTTGTCCACACCGCAGGACAGGCGTATCACTACCTGAGCGATATGGGTACACTCAAAAAGGAAGAACTCCGCGGTCTTTACCTGAATAGTCGTTACCAGCTGATGCACGAAGAAACCATTTCTGTCGGAAGTCTTACTGCCAATATTGTCCATCCGCGCGAAGTATTCCAGCCTGCTGTGGAGCACGGTGCTGTCGCGGTTATCATTGCACACAATCATCCATCTGGTGACTTAGAGCCGACACAGGCAGACAGAGAAGTCACTGGTCAATTACGTGCGGCCGGTACTATTCTGGGCATCGACCTGCTCGATCATCTCATCATTACGCACGATTCATACAAAAGTTTGATGGAGGATATGTAGCATGAGCACGGCATATGCAGTCAGGCCATCGTTTTCATTGCTTACACATTGGGGTATGCGTCGCCCACTGATGGCGGGTGATTATATCGCGGTTGATACTGACAAAGTAGATGTCCAAATAAAATCAGGTGATTACTTTGTCACACTAGCTACCAGCCTCGAACTGATTAGCCAGCGTTTAGAAACCGAACATAATGATGTCGCAAAAAATATTGAACAAGCGGTGAATGAGCTACTTTATCTCCAAAGTGGCTACAAAGTCGTCAAGAAAACTGACAAATAATCACCATTAAGTTTGTAAACCTTTTATGCTTTACAAACTTTTTGTTACACTAGGTTCAATGATGAAACATGCAAAGACCGGAGGGTGGATGCGTACGCTACTACCAAGCGTACTTATTGTTGCGTGGCTGGGGCTCACTGCCTTTGGAGCACCGTTTTTTGGTAAAATTAGCAGCGTTTCGAGCACCGATCTGAATACATTCCTGCCAGGTAACGCCGAGGCCGCTAAAGTAAACAAACAGTTAGAAACATTCTACGGCCACAAGGCCATCCCGCTTGTTATCGTCTTTGAAAAGAGTAGTGGAGGTACTTTATCTTCCGATGAGATGGCAAGCATTAAAGCTGTCAGCAATAAACTTAGTGGTACAAATGGTATTGTTCGTGAGCTGACTCCGCCTACAGAATCTGAAGATGCAAAAGCAGCAATCCTCGTTGTACCACTGGCGAGTGATGGTGATTTTAAGTCTATATTTAAGGATTTGAAGTCACGTATTGCCGATGTGAAGCTACCCGTTACGGCTACCTTCACTGGTCCTGCGTCGTTTGCACATGACCTTCAAGGTGCATTCTCCGGTATCGACGGAACGCTTCTTATCGTTGCCGTTTCGGTTGTATTTCTCATCCTTCTGGCAGTGTATCGTTCGCCATTCCTGCCATTCATCGTATTGGGTTCAGCAATGGCTGCGCTGTCGCTAGCCGTGTTTGCCGTGTACCACCTTGCCGATGCGGGTATAGTTCAGATGAACGGGCAAGTACAGGGTATCCTCTTCATTTTGGTTATCGGTGCGGCAACTGACTATTCACTCCTTTACATCGCCAGATATAGGGAAGAGCTAACGAATTACGAATCTACGTGGCACGCCACTTGGGCAGCACTTAGGTCATCATATCAGGCTATCATTGCAGCTGGCAGCACCGTCACAGTAGGACTTTTATGTTTGCTGTTGTCTGATCTTGGGTCAAACAAGGCGCTTGGGCCTGTCGGCGGACTCGGCATTGCGCTTGCTGTTCTCGCATCGCTGACACTTCTGCCGGCGTTGCTCCTTGTCATTGGCCGATCAGTTTTTTGGCCAAAGAAGCCGCACCACGCCCCGGGCAAAGCAGAATCCCACTACATACACAATCATCCCGTATGGGCACGTATAGGAGCGCTCGTAAAGCGTCACCCGCGTAGCATATGGATTGGCTCGGTCTTGCTTTTGCTCATTGCCTGTATTGGTGTGGGGCAGCTAAAGGCAGACGGCGTATCACAGAGTAGTCTGGTACTTGGTAACTCAGAGGCAAAAATTGGCCAGAAAATCATGGATGCACATTTCCCATCTGGTTCCGGAGCACCTGCCTATATCATTGTGGATAAGGATAAACAGGGTGAGGTCATCAATGTCCTCGACGCCGACAAGGGTGTTTCGTCGGTCAGCCTGGCGGTGTCTGGTGCAATAGGCTCCATGCCTGTTGGCAAAGCCGATACAGACCTGCGCGCCAAAATAACTGAAAAAGTTACCCCTGAGCACGATAAACTACTCGCTACTCTTCGTGCAAATATAGAGAAACAGATGACGGGTATGCCAAAACCATACGTTGATGCTGCTTATACAGCTGCAGCAGCCAAGGTACCAAGCGTTCAGCAAATGGTTGCACAAGCATATCCATTTGCAGATGTCGCGGTAAAGGTGGTTGATAACGAAGTCTTATTGCAAGCAGTCCTGACAGACCCCGCTGATTCACTTGCCGCGCGCGACACAGTGACACGACTCAGAACTGACGTGAAGAACGTGGATCAAAGCGCCATAATCGGAGGTGCAAGTGCATTGCAGCTTGACACAAACCTTTCATCGCTACGTGACATCCATGTAATCATACCCGCTATCCTCTTCGCAATCACTCTTATTCTCATGGTACTGCTCCGAGCGATTGTGGCGCCCTTGGCGTTGCTCTTGTCGACCATTATATCTTTTGGTGCGACCATGGGTATTTCAGCGCTGCTCTTCAATCATCTATGGCAGTTCCCTGGGGCTGATCCGGCGGTTATTATCTTCGGTTTTGTGTTCCTCGTGGCACTTGGCATCGACTACAATATCTTCCTTATGACACGTGTCCGCGAGGAAACGGCAAAAGTTGGTGTCTCAAAGGGCACAGTAAAGGGCTTGATTGTCACCGGCGGTGTTATTACGAGTGCAGGTATAGTACTCGCAGCTACCTTTGCCTCGCTCAGCGTTATACCTATACTGTTCCTCGTACAAATCGCTTTTATCGTCACATTCGGCGTACTTCTCGATACGATTATCGTGCGTTCACTACTTGTACCATCGATCACACTCGAAATCGGTCGGCTCATGTGGTGGCCGTCACGACTATTCCGTGGCAAGAAATAGTCGCTACCTCTGGACATATCGAGCAAGAAGCATTAGCATAATAAGATAATGAGTGGTGGCGGAACTGGATCTGATTCCAAGGGGTTTTTGCGAAGAGCCATGCACTTTTTGCGACCCAAAATATCGGCAAAGATATTCCTTTATTTCCTGCTTATCGCACTCGTCCCTCTCGTTGTAGTGAGTTATTTGCTAGTAACAACAGCGCACGACCAACTGCTCGAGGATGCAAGTGCCAAGCAGCAAGCAGTTGCTACTGATCTTTCCCGTCGCGTCGATAACTACCTGGCCGACAACATAAACTTGCTATCGTTTGAAGCTCGATTATACTCGCAGCGTAATCTCTCGACTGAACAAATAGACAAAAGTCTGGCGACGCTCTTCGACCAGGATGCAAGTCTTGAGCAGGTGACCATGCTGCCCTCTGATACTGCTCAACGTACCCTTACGAGACAAAGCGACAACAAAGTCAAAATCACCAGCAGTGCGCTGAATCCTGCCAACAGAGCTCTCGATTTTGTCTCTGGTAAATCGTACATTTTATCCGTCGGTCGTGACGAAGATAACAACCCGCAGATCACTATCGGTATACCTATACTTAAAACATACGGCGCACCGACTAACGACCTGTTCCGTTCACAGAGTGGAGCGGGCTCAAACATCATTGGTGCTATCATCGGTTACTACAACGTTAGCGACCTCTGGCAATCAGTTTTGTCGGCGAAAATCGGTTCAGGCGGCTACGCCTATGTCGTGAGCGGTGAGGGCAATCTGGTGTCTCACCCCGATCAGCAGTTCCTGTCATCTCACACACAACTAACTGACACGCAAGCCGTGAGCCAATTCCTGAAGGGTAATACGCAAACAGAGCAGACTGTCTCGGAAACAGGGCAGGATGTCATAAGCACGCCGCACAAAACACTGGCCGGCTGGGCGGTTATCGTGGAAGAGCCCGTCTCGAGTATTTACGCGAGTATTAACTCGTACATTCAGCTATCGGCGACTATCGGTATCATCGCCGTCGCGCTCTCTATCTTGGCTGGGCTCTTCTTGAGCCGTCAGCTCGTCCGTCCTATCCGGGAGCTCTCGCTTGGAGCAAAACGGCTTGGTCAGGGCATGTTTGACCAGACCATCAACGTCAAAACCAAAGATGAACTACAAGAACTCGCTGACACATTCAACAGAATGGGGCTAAGTATCCAAAAGCTCATCGGTGATCTCAAAACCAACAATCTTCGGCTTATGGTTGAGCAAGCAAAGCTCAACAATATCATCGGTAGCGTTAGCGACGGTATCGTTGCCGTCAATGACAGAGGAGAGATCGTTTCGATCAACCCGCCCGCTGCAAATATGGTCAACAAATCTGGCAACCAGCTCGAGGGTATGCTGGTATCAGACGTCTTCGGCTGGACACACGATGATAAGCCGTACATGCCTGATCTTCGAACACCTGGCACACATCGTCATACTGACCTCGTACTAAAGCGTGGGGATACTATCATCTATCTTGATCTTATGGTGTCTGTGCTCGAGGGTCAGGCAAGTAATGTTGCCGCTATCATCACTATCCACGACCAGACAGAAAGCCGCGAGCTCAGCTTCATGAAGTTAGACTTCGTTGCCATTGCTGCGCACGAACTCAGAACTCCTCTAACTGTCGTCCGCGGCTATCTGGATATTTTGAATACTGCCGCACTCAAGGAAATGTCGGTCTTTAACCTCGAAAACCTACAAAAAGCAATCGTTGGCGCCAATCAGCTAAAGGAACTTATCAATAAACTCCTCAACATCGCTCGTATCGAACGTGGTGACATGGAGATTTTTATCGAGAAACTCAACCTATCAAAACTGGTCGAAGAGAACGTCGAGCAGCATCAGCCAGTTGCCGCACAGAAGCAGCAAGTGCTTACTTATGACTCAAATGCCAAGGGAACGGTGTACGTACCGGCCGACACAGCATCTATCGTCGAGGTACTCAACAACCTCATCGGTAATGCTCTGAAATATAACGGCAAAAACGGCAAAATCCGAGTAAGCCTTACTGTCGGCGCAGAGCAAGTCCGCGTAGAAGTAGCTGACAACGGCCCTGGTGTACCAGATGAACTCCGCGATAAGCTCTTTACCAAGTTTTACCGTGCCGAACGCAGTCTGATTGCAGGCACACGTGGTACCGGCCTTGGTCTATTCATTTCTAAAACGATTATCGAGCTCCAAAAGGGTACAATTGGTATTGAACCCGATCAAGGAAAAGGTTCGGTATTTTACTTTACATTGCCTATTTATAACCCTGCAAATGATGACGAGCAGGTAGCTAAAAATACGTCAGGAGGTATACGTGGCTGGTTTAAGAAACGTTCTACTCATTGAAGACGATCCGATGATACGCGATCTCTACCGGATGGCGCTGGTAAATAATCAGTATGTCGTCGAGGTTGCCGATAGCGCCGAAGAAACCTATACAAAACTCGTCCGCTTTCAACCAGATGTTATATTCCTGGATATTATGCTGCCAGGCACATCGGGACTCGAAATCCTCAAGGAACTTCGGACGAATCCGGGCCGCAGATGCATGGAGGCAAAAATCGTCGTACTGACAAATCTCGCCCAGCGGAGTGTGGCCGACAATGCCATGGCAAGTGGCGCTGATGGCTATGTCATCAAGGCCGATATTCTACCAAAGGATTTGCCAAAGGTAGTCGCATCACTCGAACAGTAGTCATGATTATGATGTATGTGCTACAATAAACGTAAGCACGAAAAAGACAAACATGCTTAAAAAATTATCCAACGTTGTTTTCCTGTCTTTCCTCGGTATCGTGAGTCTTTTTAGTATGTCTTCGCCCGTTTCTGCAGCCGATGTGACGGCGACCGAGACATGTAATGTCCAGGTTCGGTTCACTGCCACCGTACCCGATAGTGTGCAGCAAGGCAAGAGCTTTACGATCACCAACATTACCGTTCAGCCAATGAATAGCTACGGTATGACCGTCTCTTCCTCAGTCTTTACCATGTCAGCGAACAATACGTCATCGAGCACCTATAGCCAAAACTTTGTCGCCACCAACCCCACACCAACAACAGGTCACGATACATACGTTGGTATTTATCCTAACTGGTCGCTTAATGCTACCGGTGCTGTTGGTAGTCTGATCGGTATAAAGCTCGTCCAATCGGTCACTGTCGTACAGGGGTACGGTACGGTAACCTGTAACTTCTCACAAACACTGGCACTCATTACCATCACGGCTCCGTCTGCAGCATCTACGTCACCATCGCCGTCGCCATCTTCATCCACAAAGCCAAAGGGCAGTTCATCACCAAGCTCATCGCCGTCGCCATCTAAATCAAGCACGCCAACAACCACTCCAAGTCCGACGACAACGCCAAAGACCACTAGTCCCGATACTTCAGTACCAACAGACGAACAGTCTGTCACGGTTGTACCTCTTAACGTTGAGGTTAAGGATAGTTCAGGCAAAAGGATCCAAGGAGCCACCGTTACATTGGATGGTTCCAAAAAAATGGAGACCGATAATGTCGGACGCGCGACATTTTCTAACGTACTGACGGGTGGTCACAGTATTGTTGTGGCATACAAAAATGAAAAGGTGAGTCAGAACATCAAAGTCACTGCCGATGATGTCGGTGGTATTATCTCTGTCACCTTACCATCTAGCCAACTACCCCTTGGTGTCATCCTTGCCGCTTCGAGTGCCGGACTAGCCGCTGTCGGAGGCGCAGCCGCAGGTTTTGTGCTGTTACGACGCAAGAGAAACCTCGCTCAGCCTGCCTCCACACAAACATTACCAACCGATCATCTGACCTATATACCCGGCGTGATGGATGCAGGAAGCATTATCGAAGGCCCGACTGGCTACACAATGTTTCCTGACCGAACAACACCATCTGCGCAGGCAACGGTCTCTGTACCTCCCGTTCCTGAACCAATAGTCGCAGAACCAGCACCTGTTGCCGTTGAACCCGTTGCTCCAGCAGCTACTCTGTCTGAACCGATTGTTGAAGCGCCAGCGATACCAGTCACGACTCCCGCATCAGCTCCGGCTGAAGTGCCACACGCACCTACACCAAGCCCAGCCCCAATCGTAGAAGCACCCGCCACGCCCGTTGCCGAAACATTAGTCACACCACCTGCGCCAACGTTCATTCAACCACAACCTGTTCCAGTTCTTCCACCGGCAGCTCCTACACTCCAAGCAACCCCTGCCATTACAAAATTCTAGACAGTAAAACCTATATAAAAACTCCGCGGTTTGCGGAGTTTTTATATATTACATTTTCGTTATGAATGTCAGTGCTTTGCCCGACTTACCAGCACGACCGGTACGGCCAATGCGGTGGACATAATCTTCGTACACTTTAGGCGGATCAAAATTGATGACATGCGTCACGTCTTTTACATCAATACCACGGGCGGCGACATCTGTCGCAACAAGCACGTTAACCTGATCATTCTTAAAGCTCTTCAGAGCACGCTCACGCTGAGCCTGTGACTTGTTGCCATGAATTGCGACCGAAGGAACATCACTTTGGGAAAGTTTATCGGCTAGACGCTGCACACCGAATTTCGTCTCGCCAAACACAATGACTTTTTCGAACTCAGGTTGTTTGAGCAGTTCTGTCAGAATCTCGATCTTATGTACCTTATCGCGAGCATGCACAACATCTTGCTCGATGTGATCGTTTGTCTGGTTCTTTATGACAGATACAGTGAGTGGATCACGCATAAATTCTTTGACAATCATTTTGACATCATCAGTCATGGTTGCGCTATAACAAAATGTCTGGCGATCCTTAGGCAACTCAGCCTCAATGGTGCGAATGTCTTTTACGAAGCCCATGTCGCACATACGGTCAGCCTCGTCGAGCACAAAGGTGTTCACACCCTGTAGACGCAGCACGCGGCGATCAATCAAGTCTTTGATACGGCCAGGCGTACCAATAACTACATGCGGTCCACGCTTGATCTGTTGTATCTGACGACCAATATTTGCACCGCCTACCACGAGGGTAGAGAATAGTCGCTGACCAGCGGCAAAACGTCGGAATTCTTCGTCAATTTGCTGCGCAAGCTCACGAGTAGGCGCAAGGATGAGCACGCTCACCAGCTGTGGATTCTGCAAAAGCTTCTCGATTGCCGGTAACAGAAATGCCGCCGTTTTACCCGTACCTGTATTAGCCAGGCCAATGATATCCTTGCCAGCAAGTCCGGCAGGAATCGACTGATCCTGAATAGGTGATGGCTCAGTAAAGCCAAGATGCGCAAGTGTTGCAGCGGTGCGTTGGTTCAAACCGAACTCGCCAAATGTATGAGTAGGCACATATGGTGCCTCTTGCTCGGGCTCAACCGCCTTGTTGATATACCGGCTATAGTGAACGCCGGATGGTTTTGACTGGTTAAAGCGACGCTTGTGCGGCGCGAAATTACTACGGCGATTGCCGCCATATCTGGATTTGTTTTGCATTGTAACCTTTCTCGTTTATGCATGGTGATGAACGACGAGATTAGAGCCTAATGCAAGTATTCATCCAGTAGAGAGATATTCAACTACTAAAATATATTTTAGCATAATTTTTTTAAAAATACAATATAGTACGTTGAGGACGCTTATGTTTATACTGACGGCATGGAAGTATCTATTGAAGCAGTGTCTGCATTCAGCGATCTCAACGAGGAGCTCTGCGAAGAGATCGAATCTCTTATACGAGCAGGAAAGTTGTCTCCAGAGGATGCCCCGGGCTACGAT
Source organism: uncultured Candidatus Saccharibacteria bacterium (assembly GCA_964480675.1). Lineage (GTDB taxonomy): Bacteria > Patescibacteriota > Saccharimonadia > Saccharimonadales > Saccharimonadaceae > UBA2112. Next base: position 262,488 of record CAYZPD010000001.1, on the reverse strand, counting down.
GGCTGGTTGGTCGCCAGAGAGTTAGGCTCGCGGGCACTTATTGGTTGCGTCGGCTACGAACGCGAAGCGGAAGGTGATGCGAGTAATGTCTACATGCAATCCCTTGTCGTCGACAGGGCATATCGCAAGCAAGGCATTGGCAGGTTGCTCAGCAACGCACTGTATGAAGATGTCATCAATCCAGGGGAACAACTCGTCGCTCTCGCACGGTTTTGGAACAATGATTTTTTCCAAAAACTCGGATTTTACAAAGTGAATCCCAGAGAGATTAAAGAGCAAGATGCAATCGCAGGCCGCGAAAAACACAAATACTGCACCGCTTGGATGAAAGATAAAGCACAGGTATAATACGACCATGAAGCAAACGACAAAAAGAATCTTGCTCGCCTTGTTCATCCTTGTAATAATCGCTGGTATCTTAGTCGCATTCGCCAGCATCAAGCAAAGTGGCACAAAAAGTACTATCAGCAACTTTGAAGAGTGCGTGACAGCTGGTTATCCTATTCAGGAAACCTATCCTGAGCGATGTGCTGTCCCGGGTGGCCAGACTTTTACCAAGCAGTACTAAAGTCTTTCGAGTATGACAACTTCTACAGTGTCACCAGCTTCTTTTTTGATAGCCTGACGGATATCGGCCTTTATGGGTAGCATTTGCACGCCATTTCCCATCGCCATGAAACTCGTCTCAATAGGATGGCCATCGACAGTACCGCGGACTTTCACTGCACCGTGCGTACCAAAGACCTCTGCCGTGTCTGACCAGGTCGCGTACGTCCATCCACCCTTGTTAGGAGACTTTTCTAGCGTTGAAGTAAACTTTGCAATCATATTTCTATCATACAATACTCGACAGCTTACAGGCAGGGTATAGATTGTATTTTTATGATGTTTATGCTATAATAAAATAGTGATCTGATGAGAACCAGACACGCAAGCATTGACATCACTCAACAGAGAAGAGGAACAGTGAAACTCATCCGAGTTTTTGCACTGCTCGTTGCCATGACGGCAATGATTGTCGTAGCTCCGGTTGCCACGGCAAGTCCCGCACGGCAGAACCATGCAGTATTCCAGTCCGAGACACTCCATGCGAGTGCGCCGGATCAGGACCAGCAGCAAGAGTCCATGCCAACCAAGAACAAGATAGTTGGCGCGATCGCTCTTGCGATTGTGGTGGGATATGGCATCCGAGCCGCACGTCGCTCCTATGGATCGCCGTTATCCTATACACGGCGATAGCCTCGTTTGTTGAGCAGTCTGCTGACCGCCCGTAAGGCGGCTGCCGGAACCGTAAGGTTCCGGCACTCAACTCAGTTTTTCATGTATGGAAGCCTGAGTTGAAACATATTCTTCCTTTGCTGTACAATAGATACTATTCTATCTATCCCACAACAACGAGAGGCTAGGGATGAGTAAAGACAGAAAGTACCTTGTAGGGTTTTTAGTGTTCGCAGTGGTGGTTATTGTTGTAAGCGCATTGGCTATATACAAGCGTCTCGATTCCGACAGTAGCCCTACACCAGTGACGACTACGGCAACCGCACCAGCAACAACCGTGCCCGTCACCACGAAACCGCCGGCTTCTACCGTCACAGTGACGGTCACGCCGACCCCGAAGCCATCCTCAACACCGCCACCGGCAAAAGCCTGCATACAGGATGACCTGAGCACAAAGGGCTGGGACGATACAGAGGATAACACTTCCGAAGGGTCTGACAGCAGGCCTGGCGTTATGGCACTTGGTAACGTCAATGGCGTGTACTGGCAAGCTGGTATCTGCTTCGACACAATGGTCATCAAGACCGACACCGATGAGGCTGTTGGTTTTGATGTTCAGTACGTCGATGCATCAGAGCTAACTGGTATTGCGTCCGGCATACCCGTTGATGTTCAGGGCAAGGCGTTCCTGAAGTTTGTCGTCACGGCACACATAGGCGAGGAAAGCGCGAATCCGTTTGACGGAAATGTTGTTTTCTCACCGCACGGTGACAGATTCCAGGCAATCCAGGACGTCAAGTACCTCGGATACCAGGAAGGTAGATTGGCGTTTGCCGTTGGCGTAAGCGACCGGCTACCAATTGCCGCTACGCGGGAAGCAAACCCCGACCAAGCCGGCACCGTAGCGATTGCACTGCACATCGCGCATCACTAGCTGGCCACAGGCTTGTCTATACATACCGAATGTATAGACAAGCCTGTTTTTCTTTGCGCGTCGGTTTATTCTGCAATGCTTGCTATCTCGATAGTCCCGATTGTAGCGTACTTTGAATTAGTATCCTTTTCGAACGTACCGGTAATTGTCACTTGTGTATTCATAGGCAGGCTGGAGACATTTCGATACCCTGGGTCGCTGTCCTTGAGCGCATAGTACAGACCCTTCTCATCCTTCAGTCCAAACGCACACTCCAGTGTTTGCGGTCCGCTCGTGTCCCTATGTGGCAGACAAACAGCCGTGCCCTTTATGGTGACCGATCCCTCAGCGGGAGTTTCCGTCTGCCCGGTATTCGCTGGTGATTTAGGCAGCAATAGGCCAATAGCGCTCAGCACGACTATGATGACGATTGCAACTACGGCAATGATAATGCCAGTTCGATGGTTGGGTTTCTTTGCTTTTTTCTTTACCATAACCATCTCATCATACTCCTTTACTTGGTCACGTGCGAATGTACCAAATGCCAGACATAGAAAAACCCGTCCGCTATGCAGCGGACGGGTTAAGTCTAAGATGTTTGAAGCTATGGCGTACAGTATGCACACGTTCCAGTTCTTGGCAGCTTTGTAAAGCAGCCACTGCATAAATTGCTCCGTAAGTTCCCGTTATCCTTACCCTTATGGGTCGGATGAGTTCCTACGAGTACTGCGTTCCGTGTTGTCAGTCCTACTGGCCAGTAGATCTCTACCCGGCTTCGGTCTAAGGCCTTCGCCAAAGCATCTACTGCGTCATAGGTGACCGGGTGACCAGTTATTCCTCTTTCGACATTATAAATCGTAGACGTTGATATACCCGCCAATTGCGCGAGCTCGGCAACAGTGAGGTTATTGTCAGAGCGAGCACTCCTGAGGGTTACAACTCCACGAGAAAGGATTGTCGTCACTTCAAACTCCTAGCTTTCAAGGTGTAACGCGGATATGCGTATGGCGTGTATTATAGCATAATTCTTAAAAATATGCTATAGTACGCTCACTTCGTTCAGTCTTTGCGACTCAACCGAGTTGCACCTTATCGTATCCGGAGGAATCAGTGAACATTGATCTATCGGTCAGTTCCGTTCTTGGGACTATAACCATGTTTATTTTTGTCGCCATTTTCTCGAAGGCGGCCTACGACATGGCAACAGGTAAAACACCGTCATACAACGGTGTGTTGCTGCACGGTAGTAGCCAAAAACGGCGTACAATCACACGATACTACACACTAGTGGCTCTATTGTCTGCAGTGACTGCAGTTGGTCTCTTAAGCTCTAATGCAGTCATCCTTGGAATTGTCGACCTATGTTTTGCGGTTCTGTGCATTACCGTTGTCTCGGCATTTCACAATCCGCCCAAATCTGTTGGCGTGCTCGCCAGAACTGAGAAGGCTAGAGAAATCGAACGATATGTAAGCTACGGCTTATCCCTGATGTTTATCATCTTGAGCGTCGTACATCTTTGGCCAGTTCTCCTCGGATAAACTCACACCCCAGCGCGATCACCCCAGTGTGACTGCGCTGGGGTGATTTTCATGTCAGGGCTCCGCTTAAATACTAAGTTAAGGCTTAGCCTTGATCAGCTCAAATGCACCCACGGCAATACTGATACTCCAAGCAACGAGCAAGACAGCGATGATGCTAAATATCCAGCCACTGACGCGGACTTTGTGTAGCCGCAAAATAATAAACAGTACGCTAAGCAGTCCTAAACCAATTCCAGAAACAAGAAATGGTACTCCCAGGAGAGCACCGAGCACAGCTGTCGTTCCCGTTGCCACGGCATGGCCGACTTCGTTTTGCACGCTACCCGTGGTGGGTCCGGTTGGCGTGTATTTTGCGTTGATCAATAAATTGCCAATAGCCGAGAGTATAAGCGACAAAATGGCGAGTATAAAGCCCGTAATCGAGGCTTTATGACTTACTTTTGGCTGAGGCACTAAAGGGGTAGTGTCCATATGTCGCCAAGTTAACCATGAGCTTATAGTTGTGTCAATCTGACCGACGGGTGGCTATGTAATAAATGGTACACTAGTTCTATAAAGCAAACTCAAAGGAGCTCGCATGAACCGTCAAACCCTTTCTCGAAATATCACCGGAATCGTCATATTTTCTGCAGGCGCAGCACTACTGCTCAATGCGCTGCATGTTATCAGTGTAAGTAGTATCGTCAATGATTACTGGCCGCTGGGAATTGTACTATCGGGCGTACTGGTGCTGATCAACAGCTGGCGAAGCTGGCCAGTCGCTGCCTTTCTGGTTGCACTTGGCAGCCTATACCAACTGCGTGAAATGGGGACTATCGACGTCGAACCGCTAGCTATGGTGTGGCCACTTATCCTGATCTTTGTCGGTATATCTATTGTGTTTGGCCGTTCATACACTGGCAAGCGCGTCAGTAAATCTGATCGTGATGATGTATCGGCGATTTTATCTGGCGCAAACGTGAACAACCACTCCAAATCGTTCAAGCAGTCAAATGCAACGGCCATTATGGGTGGCGCGCGCCTTGACCTACGCGAAGCAGAGTTCGACAAGGACGCGCTGGTTGACGTATTTGCTTTCTGGGGTGGAGTAGAGATAATCGTTCCAGAACATGTCGTCATTCGCAACCAGGTTAGCAACATCATGGCGGGCACCGAGGATAAAACGCACCAAAAGACCGATAAAAACTCTCCAGTGCTCACTATTGCCGGTACAGTCATTATGTCTGGCGTGTCCATCCGCAACCGACCAAGCGACGACTAGTTAAGGAACTGTCTTTTTAAAGCCGACCCCTGGGAATACTTGTAATTATACATAAAAAATGATAATGTATGTGTAGCCATATTGCTTGGCGGATCCTTTAAGTCCCGCTCTCGAAGGAGAAAAATGGAATGGTATATCAAGCTCCCACTGGCCATACTCGGTCTGGTGGAGCTACTCATACGTGCAGTAATAACGATTATACTCGCCGTCCCCCTCTTCATCTCAGAAAGAGAAGACATCATACAGGAACTCCTGACACCCTGGTGCTTCACGTATATCCAGGAGGTTGCGCGCATGCAGAGCAAGAGCAACACGCCGTCGCTCAGCCTTCGCCAGCAACGTAAGCTGGAATATCTGCGTCAGGAGCAAATGATCTTGAACGAGCGTCAGAAGACGCTGATCGACATTCAGCAGTTGGAAAGCCGCATAGGAATCACCTTCCAACCGCTTCCGAAGTAGGGCTTCGATCCAAGGGTTGGCTGTACCGTGCTATCGTGCATGATACAGCCAACCCTCTTTTTTATTACCGCGCAAAACTACTTGCCATTTTCACATCAAGTTGCTATACTTTTACAAGACATTACTCCAAAGACAGTAGCCGCGAAAGCTTAATCCGCTACCTAGGTGTAAAAACTATCCACCGTTTTCCACCCGTAAAGTCTTTGGTAATGCGAGAATCAAAGACTTTTTTATTTCTCAAATTATCAAGGGTCAGTAATGTATAACCTTAACAATTCGGATCGAACAAAATTAACCAGAAAGGAAATTCTATGGCGATTTCAAAAGCTAAGAAAACCGATTTGGTTGCTGAAGTTTCAGACCTGCTCTCTACGAGCAAACTGACTGTTTTTGCCGCTTACAACGGCCTGTCTGTCGCTGATCTACAGGATCTGCGCCGCGCAGCCCGCGAAGCTGGCGTAACGATCAAAGTGGTCAAAAACCGCTTGGTTCGTGTCGCTATGAGCGAAAACGCTACTTACAAAAACACCGATACTTCACTCCTCCAAGGCCAGCTGCTCTACGCAGTCAGCGCTGAGGACGAAGTCAGCCCTGCTAAGGTACTGGACGGATTTGCCAAGACGCACCCTGCGTTGGTATTCGTCGGTGCATTTGGCATGGAAGGTGAAGTGATCGACGCTGCTGGCGTAAAAGCTCTGGCTGGTCTTCCAACCAAGAACGAGCTCATTGGCCAGGTCATCAGCACACTGCTGTCACCGGTCAGCGACGTTACCAACGCGCTTTCTGGCAACCTGCACGCGCTGCTTGATGGTGTCGAAGCCAAAGCTACAGCTTAACTTCATTCGCAACCAACCAATCATTTAACTGAATCATAAAGGAGTCTACTATTATGGCAGACGTAAAGAAACTCGCTGAGGAACTGACAAAACTGACAGTTCTCGAAGTAAACGAACTAAAAACTGTCCTTAAGGACGAATATGGCATCGAGCCAGCAGCTGCCGCTGCTGTTGCCGTTGCTGCACCTGCTGGCGGTGACGCTGGCGCTGCTGCTGCAGACGAAAAGTCTGAGTACACTGTCAACCTAAAAGACGCTGGTGCTCAGAAAGTCGCTGTTATCAAGGCTGTTAAGGAAATTACCGGTCTTGGTCTTGGTGAAGCTAAGGCTATCGTTGACGGCGCTCCTGCTCCAGTCAAGGAAAAGGTCTCTAAAGACGAAGCTGAAGCAGCAAAGAAACTTCTGGAAGAAGCTGGCGCAACTGTCGAACTCGCGTAGTTCGACCCTGCGACCACAACTTACATTCGATCCGATTGTTATACAAAACACCGCCATCTCGGCGGTGTTTTTGGTTGAATGACTATTTTATTTTTGACATGACAGGCGTACTATTAGCATACATTTAACTACAGGGGACGGAAGATGCCTGAATACCGACGGACTGAACACGGATTGCCACAAAGAGTATGGCCGAGTGAGAAAAGACAACAACTTGGACGAGAAGGGTTGCGTATATGGCTACCAACAAGCGAAGAGGGCGGCCGTGTTGAATTTGAACGCGCGCCAGGTGAGCCCGACCGAGGTTCATACGCATACAGGATCGTAGCTATTAAGGACGCTATGAAAAAATATAGTCACAACCGTCAGCAGCAGCCCGTTTCTCTCGAAGACGGCTGGTATTAACAATAAATTTGCAGAATTCAAAACTCTATCCCGTTGTTTCTACAACGTTTTCGACATCAAAGCTGTTATTTGTGTGGATAACCACACAGGGGAGTATTTGACAGCTCTGCCCCCAACTGATATATATAGAGGTAATATCACCACCAAAACAGACAAGGATTGCGAGCATGTCTGATTTACCAGAGAAACAAGTAAAACGACTAACATCACTTATACAAGAAGCCGAGACGAACCTTGCTGCTGCTAAGGAGCTTTTGATTAGTATCATCGGCGAAGACGGCACTGTCGTCACCCCCAAATCAAGCCAGGAAGACGTAACCGGCAAGGTCATTGAGGGTGTCTTTGACGGTCAAGTCATGGTCGGCCCAGACGGCAAGAACTACCCAGTACCTGCTAACTACGCAAGCAAGTCTAAGCTGCTTGAAGGCGACGTCCTAAAGCTCACTATTGCCGACGACGGTAGTTTCATCTACAAGCAAATTGGCCCAATCGAACGCAAGCAAGTCATAGGCACCCTGGTGCAGCATGATGGTGCTTACTACGTAGAGGTTAGTGGCAAAGAATACCGTATCTTGCTTGCAAGCGTTACTTTCTTCCACCTGCGCGAAGGCGACCAAGTGACGATTATCGTCCCAGAAGACAATCCAGAAGCGCAGTGGGCAGCTGTTGAAGCACCGCTCTAGGATTTACCTCATCTTATCGCACTCAAGCCCGGGCTCTAGCCCGGGTTTTTCATGGGATAGACAACTTTGAACAGGGGAATTATAATCATGCTTAAGTTAGAGCTTGGAACACAATAAATAATTATGGATAAACCTATCATTGCTGCGCATGACATACATAAGTCGTTTGGCGATAGTGAGATTCTACGTGGGATTAGCCTCAACTTAGAGCATGGTGAGCTTTTGTCGATTATGGGGCCGAGCGGCTCCGGAAAATCCACGTTGCTGCATTGCCTTGCTGGGATTATGGATACAGATGCCGGAAGCGTTGTATACAAGGGACACAGCCTGTCGGACTTAAGTCAAAACGACAAGGCGAAGTTACGACGAACAGATTTTGGTTTCATTTTTCAGTTTGGCGAACTCATCCCAGAACTACCCGTGCGCGACAATGTCGCGCTACCGCTACTGCTCAAAGGCATCAAGAAGGCACGGGCGTACAGACTAGCTGACCAGTGGCTCGGAGTAGTCGACATCACTTATCTTGCGCGTCATTTTCCCCACACCCTGTCAGGGGGCGAAACACAACGAGTCGCTATAGCGCGAGCCATGGCGGCAGATCCAAAAATTATTTTCGCCGATGAACCTACCGGATCACTCGACTCGATTAATACCAAAAAGGTTATGGAACTATTCGTTAAACTTGCGCATCACTATAATAAGTCCGTTATTTACGTTACTCACTCTGAGGAACTCGCCAAATACGCCAACAGGGTAGTTGTCCTGCACGACGGGCTCATAGCCAGCGAGCATCGACTATAGCGCAATGAAGATCTATTTCTTGCTCCTCCGCTACCTCAAGGGTCAATCGATGTTCCGTACCGCTGCGACTGTCCTGACAATCGCACTTGCGACACTGGCACTCCTTCTGGTTGTTGCTCTGGGGCAGGGGTGGATGGCGCGCAGCCAAAAAACTGATCTGGTTGCAATTTTGCTGTCTGCCACAAGCAGCTCTAACGATGTCAAAGATCCTCTCTATCTTTCACCCAATGACACGCAGTTCGAAGGGCAATCCATAAAAGAGATCGGCATACGAAAAGCGAAGGTATCAGACACTTTGCCGGCCGGACTCACAAACACGCCAGCGAGCGATGAAATGTGGGTGACACCTGCTCTAAAAAATTTGATTGATACACACCCGCTCTTACAAGAGCGATATGCGAAATATACTATCAAAGACACATTCCCAGAGGAGCTAGCGCCATCTCCTAGTTCGCTGATGATGCTTTATGGCATCTCGCAGGAAACAGTTGACGCCAATAAACCCCTGCTACAGCAGTCTGAAGCATCCGACCTATGGCAGGCCTACGACAGCTACAAGAACCAGAGCGATGGTCAGTCGAGTCTCATACGCACGGTGCTCATCCTCGCCGGCATTATTTTGATTACCCCTATATTGCTACTCGTTACAGAGATCGCACGAATCGGTATACGGCAGCGCGAAAAAAGATACGCTGTGCTCAATCTCATTGGAGCCTCGAGCGGCCAGATACGAATGCTCATAACTGCAGAAGTGCTTCCACTAAGCCTACTAGGATCGCTGCTCGGGCTTGGCGTTTTCATCTTTGCAGGAGCTCCTGCCTTGGCGAGTTTGCACATAGAAAACGCAACGACATGGCTTCATGATGTACTCCTTCCAAATGGCACTTACATTGCTATATGTATTGTCGTCATCCTGTGCTCTGTCATAGCCAGCCTGCAGTCCATGCGCTCCGTGAAAATATCTGCTCTCGCTGTATCGCGAGCAAGCAATGACATGAAACGACCCTTGATTTTCAATATATTGCCGCTTCTGCTGAGCATTAGTGGTCTCATTGCTCTCGCTACAGTTGGTCGATCATGGTACAAAGACCATTCAGACTTCGGTGGCCTCATACTTGGCGTGGTGCTCGTCATGATCATTGTTGGCATATTCCTGGCGGGCTCCTATATAGCGTATCGGCTGTCAGGCATCCTTGTGCGGCTTTCTCGCAATGTTTCGACCCTAATCGCAGCACGGAGACTGCAGGCTGTACCGAAAAAAACGTTTCATAGTATCAGCGGTGTAGTCGTGGCACTTTTTGCTGGTACATTACTTATGACACTATTTGCTACCGTTCAGGCAACCTATAACCATCCGTACATTTCGGCAGATGATATTGCCAATAGCAGTGATCCTTTGCAGGCTCCGCTGCAAGCATCGGTATCGCTGCCACGCTCGACAACAGGAGCGATACTTGATTCGACGCTCATGAAAATTTTTATCAACGAAGAACGGCTCCCAAACTTTGTTTCGAGTGCTTTCATACAAAAGGGATTCATAGGTAATGACCCCGAAAACCCAGCTCGTCCGCTTGCGGGTAATTATTACGAATCCTGTGCACAGCTTGAACAAAGAACAGAGCTGTTGTGTCCGTTTAGCACCAAAGCCGTTACACCGTTTGTCGTAACACTACAGGTCACACCGGGTTCCAACAATACCTTTGATGTACAACCTCGGTTTACCCGAGTCGTCCCTACAGACGGCAGGGTTTTCAACGACAGCTACGTGCTGGTTGCCAAGGATAAGCAGGCTTTTGATAGTATGATAGGCATCGTCTACGACATTACGAGTGAGTACCATCTGGAAACAGGTGGTCAGGCTATCGTGAAGTACGAGCAACCCAGCGATAGCGGCCCGCTACAGCAACTGGGTAACTTTCGCGAGCTCATCGTCATCATACTTATCGCTACAATTACCATCGGCGGTCTTAGTATCTTTGTCAGCGTCACTGGAAGCGTCTTTGAACGCAAACGAACGTTTGTCCGCTTCCGCATCATCGGATCAAGTATACCCACACTAGCAGGAGCATTGTTCATAGAAATCTTCATCCCGCTCATTGTCATATCACTCATTATCATTGGCCTGGGGATACTCTGTTGTTACTACCTACTACTGATACTCGGTGCTCTGGGTGACGGTCACATGATTTTTGCCATCCCAGAGGCGAGTTTCTGGCTGGGATTATTCGCGGCGATCGTACTATGTACCGTTTTATCTCTTTTGAACATACCCGTTCTAAAGAAGCTCACTAGTCTCGACGAGATGCGATCCGAATAACACCGGCATCATCTGAGTGTTTTCTAAAAAAACAACATGCAGATACGGTGAATAAGGGTATAGTAAGAGTAGTTATGGTGAAGAAGGGGGAGAGTACATCGCGCCAGGCGCTCTATCGAAAGTACCGCAGCAGGTCACTCGATGAGGTTGTCGGGCAATCGCAGGTCACTGAAGTACTGCGCCGCAGCCTCAAGCAAGGCAAGATTGCACATGCTTATTTGCTGACTGGCCCGCGTGGCGTCGGCAAGACATCTATTGCGCGTATTCTGGCGCACGAGATCAACCAGTTACCCTATAGCGAAGAAAGTCTCCATCTCGATATTATCGAAATTGATGCCGCGAGTAATAATGGCGTCGAAGACGTCCGTGACCTGCGCGATAAAGTGCAGTTGGCACCGATTGCTGCAGCGAAGAAAGTCTACATTATCGACGAGGTGCACATGCTCAGCAAACCAGCATTCAATGCACTACTCAAGACGCTCGAGGAGCCACCAGCGCATGTCGTCTTCATCCTCGCGACAACCGATCTGCACAAGGTTCCCGCAACCATCATCAGCCGCACTCAGCACTTCGCCTTCCATGCAATCACTCCAGCCGACCTCGCTTCGCATCTGAAGCAAATTGCCTCATCTGAAGGTATCAAGATTACCGATGATGCTATAGACGCCATCGCTGTGCGCGGCGACGGAAGTTTCCGCGATAGCATCAGTCTACTCGATCAACTGTCAAGTTTTGCAGACGAAAAAGCGGGCATTACTATTGAGTTAGTACGTACCACGCTCGGTTTGCCATCACATGAAGCGGTCGATCAACTACTCGCTGCTGTGGACGCACACGATATCGGCGGCATTATTACCACGCTTGATGAGCTTGAAAAGCAGGGCATTCAGCCCGTTATTCTGGCCGATCAGTTAGTGCAAGGAATACGCGCACTGCTCCCTGAGCGCCCGCAACTTGTGGGACTCATGGATGCGCTTCTGACAGTCAGTAGTTCACCGCAACCACAACTCAAGCTCCTCACGATACTTGTCGGTGCCGTCAAGCCCAAAACCGCAGCAGCAAGAGCTACCAAATCAGCGCCGAGCGTTATAGAAGCGCCCATCATCATGGTGGAGACACCCGCCAAGAAGCAGAGTCAACCTCTCACCCCAGTATCAACCGAGCCAACACCGTCAGATGCGACAGTCAAGGGCAATGAAACGGGTGAGAAATCTGATGATGCTATCAAAGCACCAAAACCAGCCAAAAAACGTACTTCTACCGAACCTTTTGACTGGCATGCGCTACTGGGAAACATCAAGGAGCATTACCTTGCACTCTATAGTTTCCTAAACAAATGCGACTATATACTCGAGGACGATACGCTGACTATCTACACCATTCGTAAGTTCAACAAAACCAAGATTGATCAGACAAAATACCTTACACAGCTTCACGAGGCACTCGAGAACCTAGGACATACCGGCCTGAAAATCGTCACCGTACCAACTACTAAACCACCTGCCGACGCTGAGCTTGCGAAAATTGCTGCTATGATGGGTGGAGGAGAGGAAGTTTCACTCGAAGAAATGGGAGACGGTAAGTGAGTGCCAAGAAGGAAATAGAAGCTCGTATACCCCCGCAGAATGTCGATGCGGAGAAGAGTTTGATTGGCGCCATCCTGATCAACGAGGACGTTCTGGCAGATGTCACCGAAATTATTCAAGTGCGAGACTTCTACGACAGGCGCCATGCAACTATTTATGAGGCAATGGTGCGATTATTCGAACACCATAAGCCCGTCGATCTGCTTACGCTGACCGATGGTCTCAAGAAAAAGAAACTCCTCGAAGAGGTCGGTGGCACTGCCTACCTAACCGAACTGACGAACTATGTTCCAACCGCCGCACATGCTGCCACATATGCTGAGCTGGTTGCCCAGGCAGCCGTACGTCGTCGTCTTATCAAAGCAAGCGGTGACATAGTAGAACTTGGCTACAATGAAGACTTCCAGGTACAGGAGCTCCTCGAGCGCGCAGAGACCGAACTGTTCTCGGTCAGCGATCAAAGTCTCAAGCAAGATCTCGTCAGCCTTGAGTCAATCCTTGACGAAAGCTTTGAACGCTTACAGGAACTGCACCAAAACAAAGGCCAACTCCGAGGCCTCAGAACTGGCTACAACGATCTCGATAACATGACAGCAGGCTTCCAGCGGAGCGACCTTATCATCCTCGCGGCACGTCCATCGATGGGTAAGACAACTCTCGTCACCAACCTGGCGTACGATGTAGCGATACTCAACAAACAAGCCGTATTGTTCTTTAGCCTCGAGATGAGTAAAGAGCAGCTCACTGACCGTATGCTTTCTGATGTGTCGCAAGTCGATGCATGGAATATCCGCAACGGTAAACTCACCGACGAAGATTTCTCGAAACTTTCCGACGGACTCGGCGAGATGGCTGAAGCGCCAATTTATATAGATGACACACCTGGTGTCACCGTACTCGAAATGCGCACCAAAGCCAGGCGTATTGCGCACCAGCAACCCGTCGGATTGATTATCATCGACTACTTGCAGCTCATTTCATCAGGCTCTCGCCGTAGCGACGGTAACCGCGTGCAAGAGGTGAGCGAGATAAGCCGCGGCCTCAAACTCCTCGCAAGGGAGCTGAACGTGCCAGTTATCGCACTGAGTCAGCTAAGTCGTGGTGTCGAATCACGTGAAGACAAACGTCCGTTACTATCCGATCTGCGTGAATCAGGAAGCATCGAGCAAGACGCCGATATCGTTATGTTCATCCACCGTCCTGGTTACTACGAACCTGACGATCCAGAGCTCAAGAACATCACCGAACTCCTCATTGCCAAACACCGTAACGGTCCTGTTGGCAAGGTAGAACTGTACTTCAACCCAGAGCGACTACGTTTCGAATCGCTCACTAGACGTCATCAATAACGTAAGACTCCTCTTTTAAATTTTTCTTGCGATAAACTGTGATACCTCATTCGTATAAATACAGTTGTGTTTATATATTCCTTATGCTAATTTGAAGTTGCAAAGTAATTTATAATAAGGGGGGGTTTAGTGAATATTAATTTTAAATCAAAAATAAAAAACTTTATATCGGGAGCAGGAATTGTAATCGTAGGGATCACACTTGCTAGTGGTACTTCTGTACTTTCGCCTACTTCAACCTATGCATTTCCGTATGGCTGCGTTGCCAACACTACAACTAGTAATGGTGGAACTGCTTTCTGTGCTCAAGGTACAGGCCAATTCCGTGCTGAGATAGGATGCCAAAATCTCTTCGGTTTTTGGGAAACAAAAGGTGGTCCTTGGAAGAATGTTGGTCAGGGAGCATCAAATGCCGGCTGCTCGTTTGGTTATTTTATAAAATGGGCCGGCTACATTGGCAGGGACTAGTAGCAAAAAATCAAAAGTTAAGACTAGTTAATGTGCAGAATCTAGGCGACCGTAGTACGGTCGCCTAGACATCTTTATACATTAGAATTATACTTATTGTAAGCTGAATAGGGGAATGATCAAATATGAGTGAGACTGCGGTTCTGAATGCACGTAATATTCATAAAAAATTTGGTTCTACATCTATTCTGCATGGCGTTGACATCGTTCTTGAGCAAGGAGAGGTTTTGGCTATTATGGGGCCGAGTGGCTCTGGAAAATCGACCTTATTGCATTGTTTAGCCGGTATCATTGATATCGATAGTGGCAGTATAGAGTATAGAGGGCATGACCTTGCGCATCTCAGTCTGGCACAAAGGACAATGTTACGAAGAACCGATTTTGGTTTTATTTTTCAGTTTGGTGAATTGGTTCCCGAGCTGCCTATTATCGACAATATTGCTCTACCACTTCTCTTACAAGGAATAAAAAGAAAAGAGGCCTATGCCACGAGTAATAAATGGTTAGATAGAGTAGGCATTGCTCACATCTCAAAAGCCCTCCCGCACACTATTTCAGGGGGGGAGACCCAACGCGCGGCTATCGCCAGAGCAATGGCGATACACCCAAAGATAATTTTTGCTGACGAGCCGACAGGATCACTCGACTCTAGTAATTCAACAAAAATTATAAAGTTATTTACAGAGCTAGCTGAGAAATATAAAACGTCTATTATTTTCGTTACTCATTCCAAGGAGCTCGCATACCATGCTACAAGGGTTATCTTACTAAGCGACGGATCAATAGTTAATACATCTACTTCTTGATTATGAGTGCTTACTCCCTTCTCTTAAAACATCTATCAGGACAATCTTTATTCCGCGCAGTTGCAACAATTTTTGCAATCATCTTAGCGACACTTATCATCCTTGTCACTATTTCAGTAGGTCAGGGGTGGATAGCGCGTGATCAAAAGACAAATCTAGTCAATGCGCTGTTCCCTGTAAATAGTGAAACGACTGTTGATAATGTCAAAAATCCCATTTATCTTTCAACATACGATACCGAGTTTGACTCCCTAGTAATCAAAGAGCTTGGCGTACGTAAAACTGCACCTGATAGTCTGCCTGCCGGTCTGACAACCCTACCTGCCGATAACGAGATATGGGTAACGCCTGGTCTTAAGCACCTGATTGATACAAACCATGAATTAGCAGAAAGGTATGCAAACTACTCGATCAAGGCATTATTCCCTTCAGAGCTAGCTCCATCTCCAGACTCTCTTATGCTTCTTCATCCTATTAACGGTGTGACGATAAGTGTCAAGAACTCGCAATCCCGGCTCCAGGTGTCATCAGCACGCGAGCTTTGGAATAAATATAATAGGCAAGGTACACAAGACAAGGAGCAGGCTGCGCTAAAAGTGGCATTGCCATTGCTTGCAGGCGTTATCGTTATCACTCCCGTTCTTTTACTGATTGTTGAGATTACAAAAATAGGTATTGTGCAGCGAGAAAAGCGATATGCAGCACTCAGCCTAGCTGGCGTAACAAATAGACAAATACGGCTTTTAATAGCGCTAGAGACACTGCCGCTAGGCTTACTAGGTTCGATCCTAGGTTTTGCTATTTTTATTTCTGTAGGCATACCCTTCCTTGCAAACACACCTATAGGGGACACCTCTATTTGGATCAGCGACCTTACTTTGCCTTCGATAGACTACATAATAATTTGTGCAGCTATCGTCATATGCTCTGTCATTGCTAGTCTACAATCTGTCAGTGTCCTCAAAATATCACCGCTTGCTGTTACTCGAACACTTGGTGATATTAAAAAGCCTTCTTTTTTTTCAATACTCCCACTACTGTTGGGTGTCATAGGGCTCTCGGCATTATCGGCATTCGGTAGGCCGTGGTATAAAGATAGTCCAGACCTTGGCAGTTATTTATTGATCGGGCTTGTTCTCGTTATTATAGTAGGTATATTTTTTGCGGGATCATACCTCACTTATAGATTATCTAGCATTATGCTGTTAGCACCAGGTGGTGCCTCTACAACACTCGCAGCACATAGATTACGATCTGTTTCGCGCAAGGTGTTTCATAGTATAAGTGGCGTCGTACTGGCACTGTTAGTTGGTGCACTTTTTATGACGCTACTTGCAACCATACAGGCAACAGGAGCTCAATATCGTGCAGTCCAAGCTACAACCGCAATGGATATCTACTCGCCGCAGAATCCGTTACAAGTAGTCGTGTACTTACCCGAAACTGGTGCTGATCAAATAATTCAAGATTTCAAGAATCAGACCGAACTGAAAAAATTACTATCGGATAGTTACATACAGCAAGGCTTCAGAGCGGCTGATGATTCTATGGATCAACCAACAGGTAACTATTACGATTCATGCGCTGTGTTTTGGCAAAGAACAGGAATGGCATGCGATACAAATACACTCCCCAGCGGCCCGTTCATCGTCACCCTAGAGTCTACGCAAATACCCGGTGTCACAAATGGTATCCTGAAACCTCGATTTATATCTGTTAATCCGGCCTCTGGAACTCTATTTAGTAACAGCTATGTCCTCGTTGCAAAGGATCGCCAAGCTATAGAAAGCGTTGTCAACAAAGCTCATGCTATTGCAAGTACCTACAACATAAAGTCAGGTACTCAGCTTTCGATTTATTACCAAAAGGAAAGTGATACGAGCTTAACATCAGCTATCAAGGGACTAGAGGCACTTATACTCATCATTCTCACTATTGCCACGGCGACAGGAGGCTTGAGCCTTCTCGTCACAGTCACGGGTAGCGTATTTGAGAGAAAACGAACATTCACACGATTATGTATTATGGGTGCTGACATAGGGACTCTCGCTAAAGCGCTTTCCATCGAAGTTCTTGCTCCTCTCTGTACCCTATCACTACTAGTTGTCTGTCTCGGTATTTTTACATGCTACTGCATATTAGCTACCATTGGAGCGTTCGATGAAGGGCATATATATTTTAGTCTGCCAAGCGTAACTCTTTGGGTAGGACTCGCCGTGACGATTATTTTCAGTGTCCTCGTTTCCCTCCTGAACATACCTTTGCTTGTAAAACTAGTTAACTTCGATGAAATGCGCTCAGAATAGGGTATTTCTTCATATTAAAACATCAGGGATGTGTTTCGAATCGCTCACTAGACGTCATCAATAATAGACTTCAAAGCGTATGCTATATATAATGATACGAAATGGCACGCTTTAAGATTTCTGACTTTTGGACATATCGCTTGCGGTACCACATTGGGTATGGGTTGATTGTTATCACCTTTATCACACTCCTTATTGCTGCCGGTCTGTACGTTCCGGGTGGCCTAAGCACCACAGAGACGAAAGACTTCGTACGAACAGCAGCGATGGATCTGCAAAACACTCAGACGCTCGCTATTCCGAATGTGCCATTCTTTGCCGTGCAACGACTGAGCATGGATCTGTTCGGCGCAAGCACCTTTGCCTTTAAGCTGCCTGCGCTCATATGCGCCTTTGTAACTGGTATCGGTGCAGTGCTGCTGCTACGTCGCTGGTTCCGTGCAAACATCGCCGTGCTGGCAACCGTCATCATGATTACCACCGGACAATTCCTCTATATTGCACAATCTGGTGCAGCGAGCATTACCTATGTTATGTGGTCAGTCTGGCTGCTACTCATCGCCACCATGATTACATCTTCTGTACGACACAAAAGACTTTGGAAAATGCTTTTTTTCATCGCTATGCCGCTCAGCCTCTACACGCCGATGAGTATCTACCTGGTGCTAGCCATCGTGAGCGCTGGCTTGTTGCATCCACACGTTCGTTATGTTGTGAAGAAAATGTCACGTGTCCAACTCGTCCTGTTACCGCTCCTCAGCCTACTTATTGTTGCGCCGCTTGGCTGGCTTATTTATCAGTATCCGCGCCTCGGTCTGGATCTGCTTGGCGCACCGGCTAGTTGGCCGCCAGATCTGCTTGAGAACCTGCGTATTGTCTTCCAGCAGTACTTCAACTTCATTCACCCAAGTAGCGGCAACCTCATGACACCGGTGCTTGACCTTGGGTCAATGGTACTAATCGCGCTCGGACTATGGCAACTCTACACCATCCGCTATACAGCCCGTAGCTACACGCTGACTGCTTGGATTATTATTTTGATCCCTGTGCTGCTCATCAATCCAACATTTACCAGCGTAACGTTTGTGCCACTGCTCCTCGTACTTGCAAGCGGTCTGAGCTATCTGCTGCGTGCCTGGTATGAGTTATTCCCACGCAATCCCTACGCCCGTTTTGTTGGTGTGGTACCCCTAACAATCTTAGTCGGCGGACTCGTGATGTCGGGTCTGTATCGTTACTTCGACGGTTATCGCTACGATCCTATCACCGCCACCAGCTTCAATCATGATTTATCACTCTATAACAAAAACGTACTAGGCAAAAATATCACTCGTATCGTTGTTTCTCCCGAGGAACGACCATTCTACGAAGCTGTTGCTCGCTACAACACGCGCACACGCATCATCGTGCTCACTAAGGCACCTGAAAAACCTGGCGAATATGCCGCTACACGAGCCGTCCACAACAACATTAGTGCACTGCCAACCCGTATCATCACGACTGCTGCTTCCGAGGACAGTGATCGCTTCTACATCTATAAACAATAACTCTACGGCTAGGTTTCCGCTGTACTTGATGCTATAATATTGTCATATAACGCTAGCGAGTTTGTAGTGCGAGACTAGTTTGAAGTGATAGGCGAGTAAAGCAGCGCAACGTACTCCAGTATGTGAGCAGCGAACGCAGCCTAACGCCCAAAATAGCCCGCAATACAAAGTCGGACATCATAACGGAGGAGTACTAAATGGCTTTTGACCAAATGAAGATGCTAAATGAGCTACGTAAGGCTCAAAAAGAACTAAAAAAACAAAAGGTTGTTGTCGTTGCCGGTGGCGAAGAGGATGACCCAGCTGTTGAAATCACTATCAACGGTGAACTAAAGGTCGAAAAAGTAAAGATCAACCCTGACTACGTCGATGTAGACGATATCGAAGACCTGGAAAACAATATCGAAATCGCTATCCGCGACGGCATGCAAAAGGCACAAGAAATCGCTGCCGCTAAGATGCAACCACTCATGGGTGGTCTCGGTAACCTCGGACTGTAGTTCGCCATGAGCGGCCTGTTACCCAAGGCACTTTTGGATGTCATTGATGAGCTTGGCCGTTTGCCAGGTGTTGGTGCACGCACTGCAGAGCGCTATGCGTATTATTTGTTACGTACTCAGCCCGGAGTGACCAATAAACTCGCCGCAAGTCTGGAGAAGCTCCATAGCGGCGTTAAATCTTGCCCGGTAACATTCGCACTGATCGATGCATCTCAGGATGTGTCGCCGCTCTATAGCGACCCGTCCAGAGACAAAACGACCATTGCTGTTGTTGAGGAACCACTCGATATCGTAGCGCTCGAGCGAACGGGGCAATACCACGGCACCTACCACGTACTTGGTGGTGCGATCAGCCCTATCGATGGCATCGGTCCCGAGCAACTGCATATACCTGAACTCACAGAGCGTATCAAGACCGATACTGTTCAGGAGCTCATTATTGCGACGAACGCCAGTGTAGAAGGGGAATCAACTGCGTTATTCCTCCAGCGCCATATCAAAGATGCCGGGATAGATGTCAAGATGTCACGCCTTGCTCGCGGCATACCGGTAGGCGTTGATCTGGAATACGCCGATCAAATCACCCTCAGTCATGCTCTCGAGGGTCGACGAACACTATAAACTATAGAAAAGAATCAGCCCTGTACTCTCCAGTACAGGGCTTCTGTGTAAGCTTGATTCATCTTCGAAAAGAGGGTTCTTCCATAAAGCAGTAGAGAGAACCTCCAAGGAGGAATATTGCCAAAACAACTGGCCATCCATTGCTCATCACCATACCCGCCACGAGGCTTGCAAACCCCAGAACGGCGAGCAGATACGTCACAAAGATCCTAATCTTCACGCTTTTCATTAGCACTCCCAGCTAATAGTAGAAGTAAACTTACGTAACCACCTATGGTTATAATTCAATTTTAACACTTAAGCTTTTATTTGTCAATGTATACTATCTGTTGCACCGCTGTTACAATGGATACAATGTACGAAACAGCAAAAAAACTTATCGATGATGCACAGAAGATTATTGTCATTCAGGCCGAGAATCCGGACGGCGATAGTGTTGGTAGTTCCGTTGCTCTCGAAGAGATTCTCAGTGACCTTGGTAAAGAGGTCGTTATGTACTGTCCGGTTGAGACACCCAAGTACCTGCGCTATATCAAGGGCTGGGACAGAGTCGTAACCGATTTTGACACTAGCGCCGATCTGGCGATTATCGTTGATACTGCCGCCGACGTTCTGATCACAAAAGTTCTCGAGGCGCCTGGCGTACGACATTTCCTGGAAACGCACCCAGTGCTCGTCGTCGACCACCACACGACAGAGTCAAATCTGTCATTTGAGCACACTATGCTATCCTCGGATGCCGTTGCAACGGGCGAGTTACTCTATGACCTCACCAGTAGTTGCGGTTGGCAGATTAGCCAGCAAGCAGCAGAGGACATGCTGGTTGCAATCATGAGCGACAGCCTAGGTCTCACGACGCAGAATGTGACAGCACATACTTTCGAGGTGTGCTCAAAGCTAGTCGGACTTGGTGCAAAAAACTCCGATATAGAGGAGCGTCGCCGTGAATTTATGAAAAAATCGCCTGAAATCCTTGCTTACAAGGGCGAACTTATCAGTAGAATTGAATATTACCTCGACGGTAAGCTTGCTCTGGTGCACGTGCCTTGGGATGATATCCAGAAATACAGTGATCAGTACAATCCTAGTATGCTTGTACTCGATGAAATGCGGCTTGTCGAAGGTGTCGAAGTTGGTGTCGCTATCAAAACCTATCCAGATGGTAAACTGACAGGTAAACTCCGCAGCAACTTGCCGGTTTCCGAGATGGTAGCTGGTTACTTCGGTGGTGGCGGACACAAATACGCCGCCGGTTTCCGCGTATACGAAGACTATGACAAAATAGTACATGAACTTATAGAGGCAACTGATAAGGCACTACAAAATCATGACAGTCAAACTGCATAATACTCTAACCAGGGAAGTCGATGAGCTTCAGCCGCTGCATGACAACAGTGTCAGTCTATACACCTGTGGCCTGACGGTTTATAGCCAGCCCCACATCGGTAATTGGGTAAGTTATATCTACTGGGATATTCTGGTACGCACGCTAAAGGCGAGTGGCTACAATGTTACTCGCGTCCAAAATATTACTGATGTTGGACACCTGACTAGTGACGAGGATGCCGGTGAAGACAAGATGCTCAAGGGAGCGCTGCGCGAAGGTTTGACCGCCTGGCAAGTTGCCGAGAAGTACATCGCTATTGCCAATGACGAAGCATACAGCCAGCTAGGACTCATCCGACCCGATCATATGCCACGAGCTACTGAGTACATTCCGCAGCAGATAGATTTTGTGAAGGAACTTGAGGCCAAAGGCTATACCTATGTTATAGAGGATGGTGTATATTTTGATACCAGCAAACTTGATAACTATGGCGAACTAGCCCGTCTCGATATAGCCGGCCTACAGTTTGGCGCACGTGTCGCCGATACCGGCAAAAAGAATCCGACTGATTTCGCCCTCTGGAAATTCAGCAACCCTGACGAAAAACGAGATATGGAATGGGACAGTCCCTGGGGCGTTGGGTTCCCTGGCTGGCACTTGGAGTGTAGCGTGATGGCACGCGAACTCCTGGGCGACCAGATAGACATTCACACCGGCGGCATCGATCACATTCCTGTCCACCACACGAACGAAATTGCTCAGACAGAAGCCCTTACAGGCAAACAGTTTAGTAACATATGGGTGCACGCCAACCATATAAAGGTCGACGGTACCAAAATGAGCAAATCACTTGGTAATATCTACACCCTGCAGGACATCAAGGACAAGGGGTACGATTTGCAAGCGTTCAAGCTGCTCGTACTCAGCAAACACTACAGTACTGAAGGCAACTTTACTTGGGAAATCATGGATGATTTTCAGAATGTTCTGAACAAATTTAATGCATGGTCATATCTGCAATTCCAATCATTAACCTCAGAGGATCTGCATACGAACTACTTCGGTGAGTATGGTGCCGTCTCTGTTATCAAAAAGGAGCTACAGGACAATCTGAATACCCCTATGGCGCTTGGTTATGTCCACGGCATGGTTAATCGTATCGACGACCTAGGTATAGATTCAGCATCAATTGCCGAAGCATCAAAAGCTATTGAAGAACTACTCGGTATCAAACTCGCAGAAAAGGGCGACATAAGCGAGGATCAAAAGGTACTCATACGCGAACGCGAGACAGCCCGCGAAACCAAGGATTGGGCAAAATCAGATGAAATTCGTGACACGCTCGTTCGCCAAGGTATCGCTGTCCGCGACACAGCCCACGGTACTATTTGGGAATATCTCTAATATCTCTTTATATTGCTTTTTTATAGTTTTTATGCTAAAATAGTATTATCGTTCGTACATCGACTAGCACCTGAAAAGAGGAATAATGGCCAAGAGGTCAAAGAAGAACCCACCCCATGGCGACAAGTACGCCAACAAGGCTTCGCAATCTCAGACTGCACGCAAGCAGCTCGACAGTAGATGGGAAAAACCGCAGCAAGAGCTGAATAAGCAAGCACGCGGCTCAAGACTCATGAATGACGCGCTCGACAATTCAACAAACGAACCCAGCGCCGCTGTTCAGCTACTCCACGACATCTTCGCCAACCACGACGACTAGCAATCAGTACGAACATGCCCCGACCAAAAGTCGGGGCTGTTTATTTTCCTAGTGCTGACTAGGCGAGTTCTTCAATCTTGCGGGCAAGTTTGTGGAGCGGCTTTTCACTTTTCACACGGTTCTTCTTGGCACGAGCAAAGTAGTCCTCCAGGAGCACCTTCACACAACCGGCAATCGGGATAGA
Organism: uncultured Candidatus Saccharibacteria bacterium; assembly: GCA_964480675.1. Taxonomy (GTDB): domain Bacteria; phylum Patescibacteriota; class Saccharimonadia; order Saccharimonadales; family Saccharimonadaceae; genus UBA2112. The sequence goes on along the minus strand of CAYZPD010000001.1, from coordinate 239,199 downwards.
GATGATACCACCTGCAATACCAAAGAGGTACAAACCAATGGTGACCGATCCCAAAATCGCGAGCGCCGACAACTCAACCGTCTTTGACTGGATGGTCGGAGAAACAAAGTTATTCTCGATCTGCTGATAGATAACAAAGTAAATCGCAAAGACGATAGCAGCCGACAGATCATTAAAGGCCAACAGCAGACAGATCAGAACACCACCGATAGTTGCACCGAACATCGGGATAAGCGACAGTAGGAAAGCAATCGCAGCCGTTGGTAATGCCAGGTTATGCGGTACGTGGAAGATGAAGCTCATAATAAACACTGTCAAACCGGCGAAGAATGCGCCAAGACCCGATACCGCCAATTGTCCAGTGACGTATCCTGTTACAACGTGGTACATACGAGTAGCGAGACCACGGTGATATTCCATCTTTTCTTCGTCGTTGTAGATACCCCAGATGTTCTTGAGCCATACAGGGGCTTCGACAAGCATTAGGAATGACAATACTAGTACGAGGAACAGACTCGTAACAAAGCCAAAGAGCGATCCGACGCTAGAGATGGCATTGCTGCCCAGGTTGGCTGCCCAAGTGGTTGCATTGTTTTTGACTGAATCCAGCGCTTGGTTGAGTTGCCCCTCAAGACCGTAGTGCTGCACAAGTCGATGCAGACCATCCCACTGGGTTTGCACCTGGTCAACAATAGCAGGCAAAGAACTGACGACACGTGCCGTCTGTTCTAGGATAGGAGGTACAACAAACGATAGAAATACACCCAACAGACCAACAACAACAACGTAGGCGATTGCAGTACCACCCACACGGCTCTTGCCAGGTAATATGCTTGCAAGCGCACTCACCGGACGATTCAACGCTAGTGCTAGGAAGAATGCAGAACCTAGAATAATAAGTGCTTGCTGCGCACTGATAATAACCGCAGCAGCAGCGACGAATCCCGCGACTACCAACCAGAAGCGAACAAACGTTTTTGTATCGATTTCAATACGAACTTTCACTGAGCTTCAGTATACCTGAACCATGATGGTTTTGCTAGTTCGGGCTTTTGAGCAGGCGGGCTTTTGATTCGACACCCCAACCAAAACCAAATGCGTAGATTGCAATGACGGTGACCAAGTAACTCGTCAATATGACACACTCGGTTAGTAGTGGTGCATCAAACAGCAAGATAATACCGGTGATAAATCCAATGCCAGTCGTCGCAAGACCGTTCGTCGCAACAGTCATCGATGCGCGAACACCACGCATAGCCAGAGCAACCGCCGTTGGCATCAGTAATAACGAGGCGACCATACAAATAATGTGAGTGAGTATCAACGCGGTATGCATGTACCTATAATATCATGTCGATTATGCTTGCAAGCAGCTAAAAATCTTACATACTGATACGCAGTCCTACAACGAGAGGAAGTACCCGTGATAGAACAGTCAGTGACATCGAGTGAGTTTATCGCGTATGATTTTGCAGCCGGCCTACTAGCCGGCCTCGCCAGACAGGGCGTAACAAGCATGCTCGCGCCACAGATGGACAGAGAGAATCTGTCTGATCGTGCTGCAGCTCACACCTACGCTTATTTGGATAGGCACTTCGCCAATATATTTCATTGCCGATTTGCTATTTACACACATCCTATCCACGGCTATTCAACGGATTGGCGACAAGCGTTGTATGAGTGCGGTCACAATGGGCTGGTGAGTGTCGTAGGTGATTCGCTGCATTTTGACCGCGCACTGCTTGAGCACGTATCACGTAGATTACCGGGTACTATGGTCATCTGGGACGCATTGGCAATTGTCTTTCTGCAGGAATACCGTGCCACTACACACTAAGACCCGCGAGGCGTCGAGCACCAAAATTGGAGCTCCGCATCGCGGGCTCCTTTTTATTTCGAATAATAGTCTGTTAGAAACTGCTTTTTCAGTTCAAAAAACGTACCGTCTGCGATACTTGTGCGGATGTTGTCGACCAAGCGAACGATAAAGCGTTCATTATGGATCGTCGCCAGCGTTTTGCCCAGCATCTCATCGACATTAAAGAGGTGGTGGAGGTAGGCAGAGGTATAGTTCTGACAAGTTAAACAGTCGCAATCAGCATCAAACGGCGTAAAATCACGCTTGAACTGCGCACGAGTAATGTTCACCCGACCATGTCTGGTATATAGTGCGCCGTTACGCGCCACGCGGGCAGGGGAGACACAATCAAATGTATCAGCACCATTCTCGATGCAGGCAAAGATATCATCCGGTTCGCTGATACCAAGCATATGCCGTGGCTTATTCTCAGGCAATTCTTCGTTCATCCAGCGCACGATTTCACCAATAGTCTCCTTGCGCAGTGCACCACCCAGACCATAGCCATCAAAATCCATACCGCCGAGGAATTTCGCGCTACGTCGGCGCAAATCCTCATAGTCAGCACCCTGAATTACTCCGAATAACGCCTGTGGTGGGCGATGTGAGCGCTCTTCGTTCAGCCGTTTATGTTCCGCAAGACTACGCTCCGCCCATGGGTGAGTGCGCTGCTCCAGTGATTCAACCTGATAGTAGTAATCATGGAAAAGTGTCGTCAGCTCGTCAAAAGCAAAGGTAATGTCGGCACCAATGCCGTGCTGGATTTGCATAGATAACTCAGGGGTAAACTGGTGCAAACTACCGTCCAGGTGTGACTTGAATCGCACACCATCATTATCGATCCACGCCAGTTTGTCTTTTTTTACCAACTGTCTGTCATCCACATGACCCTTCATATCAATAACTTTCTTGAACCCGACACCGAGACTCATGACCTGAAACCCACCGCTGTCACTGAAGGTTGGTTTATTCCAGTTCATAAACTGGTGAATGCCACCGGCTTCGTCAAGCACATCATGTCCGGGACGCAGATATAGGTGATAGGCATTTACCAATGCCGCCTGTGCACCTGTGCCAGCCAGTTGCTCCGTCGTGATGCCGCGCATCGCTGCTCGTGTACCTACGGGTATAAATGCCGGTGTCTCTATAGTGCCATGCGGCGTCGTGATCATACCGGTACGTGCCAAGGCACCGTCTAATCGGTGATGGATTTCAAATTCGAGTGCTTTTATCATCTGTATTATCGTATCATAGCCCTGTAAATCGCATGATGACTATGCTTGCTACGATATCAAGAGAAGCGATACTATGTAATTATTATGGCAAAGATACAAAGTCCAGAGGGCATGCATAATCCGCCCAAGCTACCGCTCTCATGGCGCCCAAGCGAGCGTGCCAAGATCAAGCGCGATGTTTTCATGGATCCGGCAAACCGCGCACTAGATGTACGGGGTTATTTACATGAAATCGATTCACAATACGTCATCACTGATATCGGTGTTCAGGCGATAGATATGGCCGTCGGCTACACGTCGATCGGCGCCCATGTTTTCTATGGAGAACATCGCGAGGACATGGACTCTGAAACTATGCAACGCGAGTTTGAACAGGAAGTATTGGGACTCGACCCCTTACCCTACGGTGATGGTCTCCGGCATAGGGAACACCTGGCAGGCTTCAGCGGCGGTGAGTATCCTATCGAACCGTTTGCAGAGCTTGTTGGTACCGACGCGCAGACTTTGAGCGAAATCCTCCATGATAACGAGTCGACCAGGTTTGGCTACGTTATTTTACGGAGCTCTGGCTACATCGTGCCTGTTAAAAAACACTTTTACGGTGATACATCCATTGTGTCCGCCGACAATGCGACCAAACTGAGCCAGAAGGGTAATGCGCTCGTTGACATTGCCCTCAATATCGCAGACTATTCTACGCAAAAGTACTTGACCGACGATTAAGCATAAGCGCATAATAACCATAGTCATGCGAGTACTGACTTTCGTCTTTCTACACGCAGACGTAAATGAACATCTCCGTTGATATACACACTGGCTGCGAGGATAGCTCTGCTATCGGTCAAGCGTCCCTGTCTACGGTTCATCGCTACAGAAGCACTATAACGCGAATCCAGCGGTAGATTCGTCAGCCAATGTAGTTCCCCATCCAAATCCGCATGTTCAAACAAATTTATCCGAAGGGGGAATAAGGAAATGACAAAACTATTTAACATACCGGTAACTATCCTAAGCATGGGCTTTGGTCGCAATTTGCGCGCCATCCCACGACGCATGGAATTGGACGGCAGATCAATCGATTTTATCGACAACGGTCTGTGCACCACCGTTCGAACGGGCGACAGGGTCGCTCAAATCCTTGCGATGAGCGACGGGATAAAAACATTTCATCTGCGCAGTGATAATCACGGTGGCAGCTGGATGCTCATTGGTATCAACTAGTTTTTAGCGAGAGTAGACGGCAAGGTTTGTCGTCTATTTTCGTTTGCGTGTTAAAATGAAGATACAAGGTCATCATGGCTGAAGTATCACATACGTCAATCGACCACGATAACAGTCCCCCCGACTACTCTCAAAAAATAGCCGACTTCTTAGGGCAAAATTATCCCGAAGTGACACTACCGGAACGTACCGTTTATCTGATGGTTGCCGCACTCGACAAAGCTTACAACGCCTACGGACAGGGACAAGTCGACGAAACACGCAGAGAATACCATAACGATGAACACGCCTTTGAAGTATTCGAGCGGAGCATAGCATGGCTAAAGCGTTTTGAAGAGCATTTTGATGCTTCGTTTACTCCCGAAGATTACGAGGTGGTCAGTATTGCCGCCGCATATCACGACATTGTCATCGGAGCCAAGGATGAATCCATGAGCGATGAAGCCCTGAGTGCACAGACAGCAACAGATGCAATGCGATCATCGCCGATAATGTTTAGCGCCAAAATGCGTCGACGCGTGAAACGCGCCATAAAAGCAACGACGGTAGAATACCGCGACGGGGGTGTTTTCCAAACGCACGTAGTGACGGGAAAGCCAGACTTTGCTGTCGTCGCCGTTGCACTTGCTGATTCAAGCGCTGTTCTGACCGAAAGTGAAGACAAAATTATTGAGGATGTGAGTAGGCTTGCACTCGAACGCCTGCCGCATGGAGCGACTGATGTCACTGCCGCAACTGATGCTGTCATGAAAATCCTGGCTAGTGAAGAGAGATTCGTCGCTCAAAGACTGGATGATCTACAAAAATACCTAGAATTCCTATCGCGTGATCCCAAGAAAGCGAAACGCATTTTTGATAAGTATTTCGCGAGCCGTAGAAAACGCTTACTGCGGTTTTCGACACGTGTTGATGGACGCCTGAGCGATATTCGGCAAACAGTCACCGATACCCTGAGTGATTCCAAGGAATCGACCGAACGAGCTGCGACAAAAATCCATAGGGGAATACTCCGTGGCCTGGAGTGGCTACCCCCGTCAGAGTAATTGCAAAAACGCACTATCTAATGTATAGTAATGGCATGAAAACAGCTCGACAAACCATTGGCTGTGTCGATAGCGCAACAGCAATTCTAGGCAACAAATGGACGCCTCAGCTTTTGCGTTACTTCATAAACGAAGAGTCTGTTCGCTTTTGCCAAATTCAGGAACTTGTGGGCGGTATCAATCCTCGCACACTTTGCGCACGACTCGAGCAACTAGAGTCTGCAGGTGTGATTGTCAAGGAAGCAACCGACACCAGTAACCGCTGTGAATATCGCCTGACCGAAAAGGGTCGCGACCTCTTGCCAGTACTCGAATCTATGCAAACTTGGAGTACCAAGTACCCTTCGCTGCAACTGAGCTGATATTAAGATTTCCATAAGGAAAGCGGCGTATAATAAGAGTATGAGGATACTTATTGTTGAAGACGAACACAAGATCGCGCGAGCGGTCGCACGAGCTCTTGAACAAGAGAGCTACGCGGTCGATGTTGCCTACGACGGCGATGAAGGTTACGCGATGGCAACGACAGAACCATACGACCTGGCTATTATTGACCGTATGATTCCTGGCGATTACGATGGACTCGGCATCGTAAAAGCTATGCGTGAAGCGAAAATCCACACTCCTGTCTTACTATTAACGGCACTTGGCACAACCGCAGACAAAACGAAGGGTCTGGACAGTGGTGCAGACGACTATTTGGTAAAACCATTTGCACTAGCAGAACTTCTTGCCCGCGTTCGTGCATTGCTTCGCCGCCCTGCCGAGCAAACCGGCGTTGTGCTAAAAGCCGCAGATCTTGAGCTCGATACGACAGCCTTTCGCGTTACCCGCGCCGGTAAGGAAATTCATCTCACCAGCAAGGAATTTGCTTTGCTCGAATTTCTGCTTCGTAACCAGGGTCGGCCATCTAGCAAAGAGACGATTGTTTCACACGTGTGGGATTACGATGCTGATATTTTGCTAAACACTGTCGAGGTTTATATCAAGTATCTCCGCGCCAAGGTTGACGAGCCATTTAAGAAACAGCTTATCAAGACCGTTCGCGGTTTTGGCTATAAAATTGAAGCCTAATCTCAGACTAGATTGATACAAACAAGAAGTAATGTTTCATTCTGCAACACTCAAACTTACCGGTTGGTATCTGCTCATACTCATGAGTATCAGTTTGCTGTTTAGCATCACTATTTACCAGGTAGCAACCGGAGAACTCCGCAATCGTCTGACAGATTTCCAAACACGGTTCGAACAGCCAGGTGCTTTTGTCGATCCGAATCATCGGCTATTTCTTGCCTATGGAAATGACCAGCGTGCTGTTAGCGACCGCAATATATTTACTGCGCTTATCTATGTCAATGTATTGATTCTCTGCGGCGGCGGTGTCCTTAGCTACTTACTAGCCCGACGTACACTCCGCCAGCTCGAAGAATCACACGAAACGCAGGCGCGATTTACTAGCGATGCCAGTCACGAACTACGCACACCACTCGCTGTTATGAAAGCAGAGCTAGAAGTTGCTATCAAAGATCAGAAAATGTCCAAAGCAGAGATGCGCGAGCTGCTGCAAAGCAACCTAGAGGAAGTCGACAAGCTGACGACACTATCTAAAACACTTCTGCAATTATCAAAAATGGATTATGCCAGCTTGGAGGTTGGGGAAGTCAATCTGAGTACAATCGTTTCCGAAGTAGCGCAGCGCTACGACAAAAATGCTCAGCGTATCAAACTGCAATTACCATCAGAGTCATTGATCATTCGTGCTAATCAAACGAGTATAGAGGAGCTTCTGACAATCCTTGTTGATAATGCACTCAAATACAGTCCAAAGACGTCAAAGATCACTGCAACACTACAGCTACAGGGACGACACGCCGCCTTTGCAATCACCAATAAAGGTGAGGGCATTGCCAAAGAAAATCTACCACACGTGTTTGACCGGTTTTACCGTGTCAATGAATCACGCAATGACGGAGGTTCAGGTCTGGGACTTGCACTGGCAAAGGAAATTGTTGCCTTACATAAGGGTGAGTTATCTGTCAGCAGCGCAAAAGGCGCCGACACCACCTTTACTTTTCTACTGCCAATTATAAGAAAAAAACAAGCTTAATAACAGTAAACGACGCTATAGTTGCTCCATAAAATCAATCAATAAGGAGTCAACTTATATTATGAACGTACTATCCCGCGGCATCCGCGGCGCTCTGCGCAGTCCGCTGAGAGCCGGCGCTATCGTGGCCATGCTGGCAATAAGTATCGGACTAATCGTGGCCATGCTGGCCGCAAAGGCAGGTGTCGAAAATAAAATAACGTCCGTCAAATCCACCGCAGCAACTGGCATTACCGTCCGGCCAGCAGGTATTCAAGGCTTCGCTGGTGGCGGAGACCCGCTCACCGCCGATCAGGTAGCGGCGATCCAAAAAACAGCACATGTCGCAAGCACCGCAAGTACACTTACCGACCAACTCGGTAGCGATGATACTAGCCTGACGCCATCACTTGAACTTGGTAGTTTCGGTAAACGTATTCAGCGTTTTGAAAGTTCAGGCAGCGAATCTCAGACTATGATCAGCGTGCCAGAAGGAGCAAGCGGCACTAGTCGTCCAGCGCCAACACCACGAACGACTGTCACTGGTACCACCGATGCGAACAGTGTTGCACAAAATGGTGGAACTCTAACAATTACCGATGGCTCAACTATCGATGGCAAGGCAAGCGATTATGAAGCACTCCTGGGTACCGATCTGGCAAGCAAGAATAACCTAAAAACCGGCAGTACCTTCACCGCCTACGGACAAACATTCACCGTCAAGGGTATCTACAAAACTGGTAACACATTTCAGGATAGCGGTATCATCGTTCCGCTCACCACACTGCAAAATCTCACCGGTCAGGCTGGTGCAGTGACAGAAATGATCGTCAATGCCGACAGTAGCGACAATGTTGCAACAGTGGTCAGCAGTCTGAAGTCATCTCTAGGAGATAAAGCAGATATTACCAGTGAGCAGCAAAGGGCAGAGCAAAGTGTTAGTTCCCTTGGCAGTATTAGCAGCCTGGCGACCACTGGCGTTGTAGGCGCTACGGTTGCATCAAGTGTTATCGTGCTCCTGACTATGACAATGATCGTCCGTGAGCGTAAACGTGAAATTGGCGTCATCAAGGCAATTGGCGGCACAAATGTCAAAGTCATCGCACAATTTATGACCGAGGCTCTGACACTCACCATTATTGGCGGCATCATAGGCCTGGCGCTTGGTGTTGCGGTCAGTGGCTCCATCACTCAGGGTCTGGTAGATAGCCAATCCAGTAGTAACACCCCAACCATGCAGCGAGCAGGTGGAGCTGGTGGTAACTTTGGCGGACGTGTTGCTCAATTTGGTGGCCAGTTTGGTGCTACAGCACAGCGTGGTCTCGAAGCAATTACTAGCAGCGTCACTCCAGCAACCATCGTGACAGGTATCGGCCTAACATTACTAATCGCCATCGTTGGTAGCGCACTGCCAGCATGGTTTATCGCACGCATCCGACCCGCAGAAGTATTAAGGACTGAATAGGAGAATACTATGATTGAAGTTACAGATCTCACGAAAACATTTCATGCACCAGGCGGTGATGTCCATGCACTTAATAAGATTACATTCACCGTCAAAACTGGTCAGTTTGTCAGTATCATCGGCAAGTCCGGTAGCGGTAAATCGACACTCCTGAGCCAACTTGGCGCACTCGATCAACCGACAAGCGGCACAATCATGGTCGATGGGCAGGATATAGCGAAGTTGTCCGGACATAAACAGACGGTTTATCGGTCAAAGAAAATCGGTTTTGTCTTTCAGCAATACAACCTGATTCCAAACCTCACCGCACACGAAAACGTCATGTTGGCGCTCGAGTTCGGTGGTGTATCAGCAAGCAAGCGCAAGACAGAAGCGCTCAAACTGCTTGAATCAGTCGGCATCAGTGAGGATCAAGCGCGACGACGCCCAGGCAAACTATCTGGCGGCCAGCAGCAGCGTGTCAGCATCGCCAGAGCACTTGCTAATAAACCTTCGTTTATTCTCGCCGACGAGCCGACAGGGAACTTGGACACTGAAACAGGTAAGACGATCTTCAAGCTGCTCCACGACCTTTCACGCAGCCACAACACGACGATTATTGTCGTCACGCACGACCTAGAGATCGCGGGCAAAACCGACCATACGTACCAATTACGAGACGGTAAACTGGTAAATTACAAAAAATAGTGGTGATGTAAGATATCTCACTGTTTTCTCAGAATAATCCGGCATACTGAAACACGTAATTCATTCGCATAAAGGAGGGTGAACACATGAACACTACTACCATTACTACCGAAACCGTATACCTGAGCAAAAAGGGCATGAAAGAGCTCGATAAAGCCATCGCCGAGTTGGAGCGCGACCGTCACGCTGTGATCATGGAGCTTCATGAGCAGGATAAGATCGACAATCATGACGAGCGCTTGGCGCGTATTGAAAAGTTGGCACAACTCGACGCCGTGGATGTTGAACTAACAACCAAGCAAGACCTCCGTGCCCGCGCTCAACCTTACCCGAAGACCAATTCCCACTACGTGAACATCGGCTCAGTTGTCGAGATGATCACCGGTAATGGCCGCAAGGTCAGTTACACGATTGTCGATACTGTTGAAGCCGATCCAAGCGACGGACGCATTAGTGCCGAAAGTCCGCTTGGTCAAAGTCTGCTTGGCAAGAAAATTGCCGATACCATTAACTGGGGTAAAGGCCTGAAGAAAACCCAGTTTCAATTAATTCGCATATCCTAGCCGTAACGTATAAAAAAACTCCACTCCCCCATAGACGACCCCGCCTCCCCGCGGGGTTGTTGCATGCATGAGTATTTTGTGCTTGCTATTCATTACCACAAGGACTATATTAAAAGCACTTGGGGAGGGCGCATGGGTAAACACGAAAAAGAGCCGCAGCAATCACCGATCTACGAGACGATTCTACCATCATGGCGGTTCAAGGAATTAACACAGGCAATCCTTTTGGCTCATGCCGACGAAGTGGATCAAACCGGTAATAGCGTCGAAATGATGCTACCAAATTCGCAAAAAGGGGATACCTACAAGATCCAGTGGCGGCGGGACTTTAATCCACTGCTCGGAGGCCTTACAACATACACTCTTGAAAGGTACACGGGTACCTCGCAGCCAAAAAACCGCTATATAGTCGCAGAAGCTCAAGATGGAACTATCTATCAACTCAAGGTCTATAATCTCTACGGCCAAGAGGAGCGCCATGACAAAGCCGGTAAACGAGCCGCTTGCGCTGAAGCCCTGCGGATTTTGTCTGCTGCCGCTCCAGACAAGGCAAAAGATACCCTCAACCGTGCAACAGATTTCCAATACGCTATAGCAGTCGGCAGCTATATTCTCAGCGATATGGCTTTGGAGGGCAAAGAGAATAACTTAGATATGGACGTTGTTTGGCAAGCAGTTGATGCGTACGATCAGCGCATGGCACATATCGAAAAGGCCGCTTTGAATAAAGCCGAGCACCGAGATTCCGAAAAGTACCCGCAGCCATACTATTACGAGACGGTTGAAGAAGCCGTGGAGACGCGACCCGTCCCTAGTAGTGTGAACCGTTATCTAGCAGTTGATGTATGGGGCGCAGCTGAAACCGTCGCTGAAGGCATGCAGCGCAAATGGAGCAGTATCATTCCCGCGGGTTCAAAAAGAGAATCAAGTGAGCTCACAACAACGCCTGAACCTGCGACTACTGCTGACCCTGAGTCTGATCAAGACGCATAGCTTTATTATCTGGGGTGAGAGTGGTATACTAACGAAGTATTTTGCCACCTAAATAATGGGATGTGGCCAAGTGGTAAGGCACCAGGTTTTGGTCCTGGCATTCGGGGGTTCGAATCCCTCCATCCCAGCCATGAAAAATCGAGTCCTTCTGGACTCGATTTTTCATGACCTGGACTAGGTGATCCTAACCCCCGGTTTTGCAAAGCAAAACGACGGAGGGTTCGGCGTAGTGAGTGAAGTGAGAGAAAGCGCGAAGCATTTTCTCGAGCAAGCAAACGGAGGAGGCTTCAGCCGATATCCCATACACTCATATCTGTTAATCTTTCAGTTTCCCACAGCAAAATCATCAATAATTATTACTACAAAACGCTATTGTTTTTCATATTCATTAACTATATTCTAAGGATATAAGCGTAAGGGGAGGCCGTATATGGGTGATCGTGTGTTTGCTGTTGTCAAAAATTTAAAATCATTTACTTTTCAGCAGGTATTTTTGCTGTTTTGTTGTTTTGTGCTTGTATTTACCCTCATGATGCCCGCAGAAACCCATGCATGGAGTTTATTTGGCGATGGCAAACCAAAGCCTAAAACTCTCGCCGCATCAGAAATAAAAACAGCCCCCACCCAGGCGATTGCAGACCCTTCTGATACGACTGACAAAACACTTGGTCGTAAAAAAGACAGCACACACGCGTATGAGGTGGAGTCTGAGCGCACACCCTTTACCTCTACCTTCGTTAATAAGGATGGTACAAAATCCCTTGAGTACTCATTTAGCCAACAAAACTACAAAGTTGGCAATAAATGGGAAAAAATCGACAACACGCTCCACGGTGCAGTCAAACCGACAAAAGCACTGACTTTGCAGCAACTAGCACTCAATACCGCTGCCGGTCCGGACACACCGAGCGAGTTTACGGGGAAGAGCGGAATTATTGATACACAAATGAAACCCCTAGCCGAAGGCTTGACGATAGCCGCAGCTGGCAAGACGATTGTTATGAAACCGGTGGGTGCTACCAACGTCACACCAGTTCAAATTGACGATCATACTGTTGCTTACAAGGATGCGTGGCCAGGCGTAGACCTCGAGTACGAACTCCGCGGCGAATCTGTCAAAGAGGTCATTGTTGTTAAGAAGAAGATTAATAATCCCGTCTTCGACTTCAAGATCACTGGCGGCAAGGTTATCCAGCACCCTACGCATCCAGAGCTTTTGACAATCGAGGGGCTACCCGAAACATTTAGCTTTAGCACGCTGACCGTCGACGTGAGCGGTCAAGGTGTTATCAGTGAAGAAAGAGCAACGCAGACCGCAACTACTGAGGGAATTCGTATTGCAGTTGATAAAGCATGGTTGAATCAGCTCAGTTCTTTTGACTTCCCTGTGAGGATTGACCCGACTCTTAACAATGGAGAAGTTGCTGCTAACTACTACACTATGTATAAGTCTGACGGTTACTCTTGTGGCTCGAGTAACTGTTACGCGAACACGGGCTCACTCTCGAACAATGGTTGGAAATCCTGGCGAACATACTTTACCTTCGCATACGGTGGCCTTATAGGCAAAACAGTTCTGGATGCAAATATGCACGGTTATTACAAAACTGGTATAGGTGGTACCGGACAAGCACTTCCGCGCTACCTCGGCCAAGCAAACTGCTGGGGATTCAACTGTCTCGGTACCTACGTTGGTGAACAGCAAGGAGTCGGAGGAGATTTCAATATCAATTTCACTTGGCGATTGCAACAACTTGTCGCAGCAGGTGACACTGGTGCAGTTTGGAGCCTCTGGGGTAACGAATGTGGCTGTCTAACCTATAAGCCTTATTGGGACTTACGTGCAACTGTTACCTACGACACGCCAACTCCTATGACTACACCCGTCGAGCCAGCTGAGGGACAGGTGACAGTCAACACCCAACCAACACTCCGCGTTAATCCCGTCAGTGATGCTGATGGTGATGCCGTAAAATACTACTTCTTAGTCTCGACAGGAGCTACCGGAAACGGTGCAGTTATCACGTCAGGCTGGATACCCTCGACACAGTGGACTGTACCGGAAGGCATACTACAGGACGGTACCACCTACTACTGGCGTGTATATACCTTGGGAGCACGTCAAACTGACCCCAATTGGACACGCTCCTTCAAAATCAACCTCCGCACAGGCAAGGATAGCACTCAGGCCTATGACACCGTCGGTCCTATAGGGATTGACTTAGCAACTGGTGGTGCAACCACCGGTACTGGTACGCACAGTATGAGCGCCCTTGGTGGTTCAATTGGTCTCAGTCTCGATTACAACAACCCAGCTAAAGCAAAGAGCGGTCTGATTGGTGAATACTGGAACACTACCGTAAACTATAACTTCAGTAGCGGTGCGCCGACCAGTACACCAAACTTGACGCGTAATGATCAAGATATCAATTTCGACTGGAATCTGGATAGTCCAAGTCCGACAACAATCAACACCGACTGGTTCTACTCACGCTGGAAGGGTTACTTTGTCGCGCCAACAACCGGCAGTTACACATTCGGTGCAGCAGCTGACGACTCTGTGAACGTGTACATCAATGATCAAAAGGTATATGGGCGTAGTTGCTGTGGAGCAAGTGTCGACTATACCGGCGCAACACCCGTGACCCTTCAGGCGGGGCAGATAGTACCAATCAGAGTTGAATATCAGGAAGCTAACAGCGGCGCATATGTGAAACTTTACGTCAAAGGTGCCGTTCCTGAGCAAGTCGTCCCTCGTGAATGGCTGAGGACAGAAGTGCAGGCAACACCAGCCCAGTATGGCCTGCAGGGACGCTATTTTACTGATGACGGCAGTCATAACTTCCCAGGGAACGATGCCGATCCACTGCGTCTGATGATGGCTCGCACCGATAGCAAGTTAAACTTTAACTGGGGTACTGGGGGGCCGGCGCCAGGTTTGCAGAGCGATAACTTCCTTGTCCGGTGGACTGGATATATTACAGTACCCGCAACCGGATCATATACTCTCGGTGCTTACGGTGACGATGGAGTACGCATAAAGGTTAACAACGGGCTACTCGGTGCCGAAAATACCGTCCTCAATTCATGGCAAGACCAGTCTGGGGTTTTCTGGGGTAGCGCCACAAACCTCCCCGGTGGCCAGGCAGTTCCTATTACCGTAGAGTATTTCGAGCATAGTAGCAGTGCAGCATTTGCGCTTCGTATTCAGGGAAATGGCTTTAGCGATCAGGAAATCCCGGTTACATGGCTCACACCAAAGGCTAGTGTGTTGCCTGATGCTTGGCGTCTGGGTGTCGATGTCGATGGCAATATTGCCTACGAGCGACTGCGTGTTGCCGGTCAAGATATCGTACTTGAGGATTCCACCCGATCAACGCATACCTACGCCTGGACGGGTAGCGGATACAAGCCACCGGTAAACGAAGATGGTCAGCTGACAAAGAACTCAAACAATACCTACACACTCCTCGATACTGATGGTCGTAACTATGTGTTTGATGCCGAAGGCAAGCTTACTTCAGTGACCACACCCACCGATGATCGTAATCCTGCAGCACTCAAATATGAATACAGTGGCAGCCCATCACGACTGACGAAGATCACTGACGGTGTGACATCATCGCGTTATGGCACACTTCACTACAAGGATATTAATGAGGATAGTAATTGTTCTAAACCCGATGGCTTTGACGATGCACCTGCCGGTATGCTGTGTGCATTCAAAACAAGTGATGGTGACGTCACGAAACTCTACTACAAGGCAGGGCAGCTATCTCGCGTTGAAAAGCCTGGTAACGAACTGACCGATTACGGTTACGACTCACTCGGGCGCATCACCAGTACCCGCGACTCTCTGGCAAACGACACCATAGCCGCAAGCATTCGAGCAGATGACACAAGTGTGCTCACTGAGCTTACATATGACAGTATCGGCCGCATCAGCTCCGTAAAAGCACCCGCCGCAACCGCTTCGGCAAGTCGTGTCAACCATACGTTTGAGTACCTGCCAGCATACCTGACACAGCCGGGTGCTACACAGATGCATATCACTGGCGCACCTGAACCAAATGGATTCAGCAAGCGGATAGAGTACGATAACCTCCTCCGCACGGCAGAGGAAACAGATGTAGCGGGTCTATCCTCTATGACAGAATGGGATCCAGTCAAGGACTTGCAGCTCAGTAAAACTGATGCGACGGGACTCAAATCCACCACCATTTACGACCAGCTAGATCGTACTACTGACAGCTACGGCCCAGCACCTGCTGCCTGGTACGGTACCGACCGAAAACCACTTGCAGCAAATGTTAACCAAGTACCGCACACAAGCACGGGCTATGATGAAGGTATCCAGGGTCTTGCGGTGACAATGTTTAATAACACCAAGCTACTTGGAGCACCAAAACTCTATACCACTGGCTACACACAACCAAGCGGCGAGATATACTACGAACATAATCTGACAAATACAACGGTCACGCCAACCGATGGTATATCAATGCGTGCTACGGGTAAGATAAGGCTGGATCAGGCTGGCAACTATACCTTTAGGCTATTTAATGGTGGTGGAGCACGACTATACATTGATAATCAGCTGGTCGTCGATAACTGGGTCGATGGACAAGAGCGATACAGCCCTGAAGGTACATACAGTAACAGTACGGCCGGAAAATATGTCAGTATCACTATCGAGGCCAACAAACTCGGTACATCCGGTACGGGTATTAATGGACGCCTCGTTGCTGTATTGCATCAAAAATTACCTGGCCAGTCCACCTTTACGACAGTTGGCCTGCAACCACTCATTACGCCTGCGTATAATCTCACAACTAGTCAGACAGCGTATGATAATCAGCTTGGTAATGTGACGACCACCACTCAATACTCAAACCCAGCCTATGGTACTATCGCAAGTACGACGCTCGATCCGACAGGACTCAACTACCAGTCAACGGCAACGTATGAAACACCTGGTGCTGCGGGTAGCTTCCTGCGCCAGACCAGTAAAACACTGCCAGGTGGTGGTACGACTACTTATCAGCACTACGGCGCCAACGACACGGCAGACAACCCTTGTACGACAGATGTAGAGGCGTATCATCAGGCTGGACGACCAAAGGGCAAGGTAGAAGCAGATCCAGATGGTGCCGGCTCGCAAACATCCCGTACTAGCGAAACAATCTACAACGAATCTGGCGATGTCGTCGCCACCAGGTACAATAGCGATCCGTGGACGTGCATCAATTATGATGCACGTGGGCGTCAGGTCTCAACCGTACAACCAACGGTCAATGGACGCTCTGGTAGAACTATTACCTCGGATTATGCTGTTGATGGCAATCCTTTGAAACGAAAAGTTACCGACTCGGTAGCAGGAACAACAGAAGCGACAGTTGATCTCCTAGGTCGTGCTATTAACTCAAAAGATGTATGGGGGAATGAGTATACAGTAACATACGATGATCTCGGTAATGTTACGCAAAAAACTGGCCCTCTAGGTATCGAAACCTATGTATATGATGCTTTCTCTCGTCCAACTGCTTACACGCTCGATGGAACAACGCTTGCAGCGCTAACCTACGACGGCTTTAGCCGAGTGGCCACCGTTACCTATCCAGAAGCGAAGGATACTGCAGGGAACACGTTAAAGCTAACTCAGCTAAAACGCGACAGTCTTGGGCGAAGTAGCGGAGTAATATATCAAACATCAGACGGTAAAACATTCGATGAAACCACAATTCGATCTCAGCTAGGGAAGATCACGAGTGCTGCTCAGGTGTATGACGGACAGACACTAAATAGCAGCTTTGCTTACGATAAAGTCGGACGGCTTACCTCTGGAACTGTAGGACAGACCAAGTTTGACTACGGGTATAGTACACCGGACAATGCCACTTGTGGCTCGAATGGTGCAAACAATAGCCTCGCGCATAAGAACAGCAACCGTACCTCATATAAGATTACAAATCTTGCAACAAATACAGTGATCACTGATGACAAGCTATGTTTCAATTATGCCGACCAGTTAACGTACAGTACGGACGCCAGTATCGGCACCCCTACATATGATGACCACGGTAATACTACTTCGTTCAGCGGTAGTGGTATACCTCTAACATTTGGCTATGATGCTAACGACTACAATATATCGATTGAACAGGGAACAAAGCGTACCGAGTATGTCAAAGCGGCAACAGGTGGGATTCTCCGTAAGAAAGAGTATGACTCAGGTAACCTCACAGCTTCCTATCGTTATGTAGCGGGTGGTGCCATCCTGCAATCATGCTCGCTAACAGATGACGGTAGCTGTTCAACACTAGATCGGTACATTTCATTGCCGGGTGGTATAAGTCTGACCCTTTCGCCAACGAATAGTAATCCTGATAGGCATATTGTATACTCTCTTCATAACTACCATGGAGACACGGCCTTGACCCTTACAACTGAGGGCAAGGCGACTCCTGGCACGAGCTCACTCTTAGCCTATGGGCCGTTCGGCGAACAGCTGTTGCTCGGCACGCAAGGCACCGCTGCGGCAGGTTCCCCGAATGCAAGTGACAACACCATGGGCTGGGCGGCAAATCCTGCAAGAAAACAAGATGATCGGTACACGACTACCCTCATCCAAATGGGTGCTCGCGTATACATACCGTCATTAGGCAGATTCCTTCAGGTTGATTCAGTTGAGGGAGGCACTCTAAACCCATATGTCTACGTATCAGATCCTATAAATTCGTCTGATTATAATGGTCGATGGGGAATTGGAGATATCTTTAACAGTGTAGTTAATACTGTCAAGAAGGTCGCAAAGGCTGTTGCGAGAACTGTAGCAAACAAGGTGGCAAGTGTAGTAACGACGGTTGGAGCAGTAATAAGTAATGTCGTGACTGTCGTTCGTCCATACATCCAGTATTTGGGTGGAAGTGGTAAATCGACAACTGTAAAGACTAAGGATGTGCCAATTACTGTAAATAAGTCAGATCTTCAAAATTACGCCTCAGCGTCCGCAGTAAGCGTAGGTGTTGGCGCCCAGACTGGCGGCCCATACTCCCTGGTTGCAGGGCGCCTCAGTGGAACATTCAATGGAACTATTACAAAAACAACTAATGGATATCATGCCGTAGGCTCCTTTACTCCCAATACTGACACGTATGACTTCAACTCTGATGGGACGAGAGGCTTTGTCGGGGAGCTAGCTACAGGTCTTGGACGATTAGGGGGAGAGTACGAGACTATTCTAACTGCCGGTGCTCGACAGCCGAAAGCTTACAAAATATACTTTGATGGTAGTATGTCTGTAGATATGTCATGGTAAAATGGAGTTAATATATGTCAAAAAAAGTAATAGAAATTGTGTCAATTATAGTAGGCGTAACTGTACTTACTATACTTCTTCTCGTACTTCCTGTTGCGCTAAACCGTAAAACGATTCCGATCTCGGAATTAAAAAGAGTAGCGCTAGAGTATGCAACCTCAAGGTGTCACAAGGATGTAAAGAAAAATAATAAGGATGATACATTTTGCGACAAACTGGTCATTAACATAGGTGACAAGCAGGAAGATTTTGCCGCAGTTGTTTGGTCTGCGGGTGTGCGCAGAGCCGATACTAATGAGATATACTCGAGTTTCATGATAAACAGTAATGATGGCCACCCAGCGGTAGATGAAAGTACCTATGTACTTAATATCGGGCAGTAGTGTCCAAAGGGTATGAAGGTTCTATCATTCGCTCATGGGGTTCCAAGGGGTTCCAAGGTTAAATCTTGGAAATAATAAAAACATTGTATAATTGTCTATATGTCAACTCGAAACGTTGTTAAAGTCTACGTACCTGATTCGTACTACCATGTTTTTAATCGTGGATGGAACCTAACTAAGATATTTCTCGATCAAGAAGACTATGATTATTTTGAACGTATCCTCGAAAGGCATCTATCACCAGAATCACTAAAGGATTCTAGGGGGAGAGAATATACTCATTTCTTCCCCCTCATTCAGCTTAACGCCTATTGCCTGATGGGTAATCATTTTCATATGCTTGTATATCAAAACGATGAGCATGCAATGTCGGCTCTCATGAGAAGTGTGCTCGTTGCGTACACGACTTATTTCAACAAGAAATATAAAAGAAGGGGTGCGCTATTTGAGTCGACGTACAAAGCTGTCCGAATAGGTGATGATACACAGTTGATGCACATCACCCGCTATATACATCTTAATCATAATTCATACAGAACTTGGAGACATAGCAGCTATAAAGATTACCTTTCACACAATCCTCGTGGATTTGTACAGCCTGCGCCGATTCTTGGATTATTCGAATCGAAGAAACAGTACGAAGAGTTCGTCGCGGACTACGAAGAATTGCAGCGTGAGCGTGATACGATAAAGCAGGAATTGGCAGCAGGATAGTATTTATACAATAAATATTTCCTTTCCAAGAATAAACCTTGGAAACCCATATGGACCAAGGCGTATCGACTTTATGGTGAACAGACCAGGACAAAAAGAATTGTTAGTAGAGGTGAAGTCTGGGGCAGCGCGATATGGAGGACTTCAGAGAGCGAAAGATGAGTACCTCATTAGTGAATTTGAATATGGCTTTAGGTTAATGAGATTTTGAGGTAATATCAGTTTATGAGCATAAAAAGCAGTGAGGTTCATTCCATATTTCACGATTTCTTCAAGGAAGAGCTCGTAAGTCTTGGTTTTAAAAAAAGAAATAACAGTTACATCTATAGGTTCGATGATGAATTGGAGCTTATATTTAACTTGCAAATTGATAAATGGGGCTGGAACATGGAGGAGGGCTGTAGCTATATATACGTGCTTATGCCAGTTTTTAAAAAGTGGAGCGCATTAAATATAGTTCCTGATCAGATTCGTTTTTTCGAAGTGCTTCAAGGCGACCCCAGCCTCATAGATGACATTGCAGAACATATGAATAGGTACACAAAAAAACTACCCGGCAATATCTTCAATAGACTAACGCGTAGGTGGACGATACAGAAAATTAAAAAAAACGAGGGCTCTTGGTTTTTCTATTACGACAAGAAGGATTTGGAGGCATGGCAAAAATTGCTCAAGCCTGTTGTACTAAATATTATTCAAGAGAACATCGAAAAACTAGCAAAAACAGATCGTAAAATTCTTGAGGAAGAGATAAATCGACCAGTGCAGCACGCTATTATACATGTTGATCCAAGAACTGGTAAAACAACACTTCTAGATAAGCAAACCAAGGAAGAAATAAAAGATTCAGATTCCTAAGGGTAAAAGGACAATCCCTAAAAGCATAAAAAGAATGAAAAAGATGATATCCAAGCAAACCCATACTCACCATATATTAAGCTACATAACTACGCTACTGCTTGCTGCGGATATATTGTACTTGTGGTTAATTCTAGGCAAACGCGGAATATACGCTGACCGGACGGCAGCAAAAGGTTATACAATGCCATTCGAGATCATGATGATCATTGCTATACCATTATTGGCATTCATGACGATAGTACTGATATCCAAAGCTAAGCGACTGAATCCAAAACACAGAAGAATACATCTTATTTTTCAACTAGTAATATGGATGGCAGTTATTATCACCTGTACAATAATTGCATTTCAAACTACATAAACCTGTAGATATACAATATGATAAAACGAAGCTCTAAAATTCATCTAAAAAACCAAAACTTTAAGATCTTAAAAAAATATCCACTATATAGTGTATTGAGTATCCTCCCGCTATTCGCTGCCGGATGGGTAATCTTTACCACTATTAACCACCCCCAAGAAGCATCTATTGTGCAAAAGTCGACAAATGATCACACCCAGCAGAAAGAGCAATTAACAAACACAAACGGTATTAACGAAATTGCCCAACCAAGTGCGGTATCAACGAGTACTTCCCCCAAACCTGCCTATCATTCAATCGATGCCGAAAAAGAGCGACGAAAAAATGACACAAGCTGGATGGAACCTCTATCGATCAGGTTAATCGACAATGGTGGTGGATATTACTGTGGGTGGGTTTGGAATGGTGAAGGTATGCCATTAAAACAGGAAGTTACTATTTATCTACAGCGTGCATATATATGGACAAACAGCCATAGAGGTGGAACCATACAATGGCAAATCGAAGAAAGACAGAATGGAGCAATTACAACTCTCTACAAAAGTTCGGGAACGGTCGCAAATATGCAAGGTGTATATGAGACACCCTCACTTTACGATTATAAAATACAAGTTACTAATCCTGATTCTGCCATACGATTAAAAGTAACTGCACCTAACACGATTGCATCTAACTGGTACACTGCAACTGTGCCTGATTGTTACAAGATCTCATAGACTCAATCATCAAGAAACAGATTAGCTGGTGTCACTTATCCACAGTTTAATAGTGTCTTAATTACAACATAAAACTCGACAAAAAATAGTCTTGTATTCCATTGCAGTAGGAATATATTGAAAGTGCCATTTAATTAAGGGGGGTGGCAAGGTGAAAACATTCATCAAATTTATAGGCCATAAGGCCGCACTAGCTACGGGCATGTTCCGACTGGCTAGTCGTGTTACAAACATCAACAGAAAAACAGTGTCTCTAAAAAGAGCGGTTAAAGTAGTATCGACGGTGTTTGTAGTTGCAGCACTCGCGGTTGGGCAGGTGCCTATGGCGCACGCCGATACTCTTTATACAATTTCTGGCGATTTAAAGGATAGTAAAAACAATCTGATAAAGTACGCCATGGTTTGTGCAAAAGAAAGTCAAAGTAGTACTATACTCGATGTCCAAGCAAATGTCAGTGGCCACTACTCACTTGACGTACCAGCTGGTATGTACAGCATCGGTATTTGCGACAACAACGGAGCAAATTTCGGAACACGTATCGATCCCAGCACTGGCAATCTGGATGGTACAACCTTTCGATCGTTCTTTCCTGACGGTGTAGTCAATCCCTATGTTGTCGATGCTTCAAGCGGCAATGTGACACAGGATCTATTGTTCGATACGGTTGATGTTGGCTTTGTCATAAAAGATGCAGCTGGAACACCCGTCGCAAATCAGGCTTTCCAGCAAATCAGCACCAGTTCCGGCAAAACCTCAATTCTCGCCGGACACTCAAATGTGCGCTACAACACCGAATCGATTGTCGTCAATACACCGTGGACTGATGCAAACGGAGAGACGCTGACAGTAACGCTCATAGCAGGAGTTACCTATCAGGGATGCACAATCGATACTACGATTTCCGGTAATACACAGGTGACATGTGCGGCATTTACACCAACCACGGATTCAACAATTAACATCACACTTCCATATGTAGAACCTCCAAAGGCACCGACTGGTTTTAGCGCACCAAGTGCGACAAATCAATATCCGGTACTCACCTGGAATGCGGTCAGTGGAGCCAGCCACTACGATATCTACAGGGATAATAGTTCCATTGGCTCAACCAGCAGCACAACGTACACTGATACAGGAGTAAGTGAAGGCAGCCATAGTTACTTTGTAAAGGCGGTAAACAGTGTCGATGTTGCCGGTGACGCATCAAGTAGCAAAACGGTAGTCTACGACGTTACCGCACCAAGCATTTCATACAGTATTAGCCAGACTCCTAACGGTAGCGGTTGGTACAATAGTTCTGTTATTGTTACCTTTAGCTGTAGTGACGCGCTTGCCACAATTGCAACATGCACGAGTCCTATTACAGTAGGTGCCGACGGGCTCAATCAGGCCATCACGGGAACTGCTGTCGATAAGGCGGGTAATACTGCCACCGCGACGGCAACGCTAAGCGTCGATCGGTCGCACCCAACAATCACTGCAAGCCAAAGTCCTGCACCAAATGCAAACGGATGGAACAAAGCAAACGTGACTGTAAGTTTTACCTGTAGCGACAACACGTCTGGTATTCAATCCTGTTCAAGTCCAGTAACACTGAGTAGCGAATCAGCAACACTTTCAGCAACCGGATATGCAACTGATAATGCAGGCAATAATGACTTCGTTACACTTTCGAACATCAAGATCGACAAAACCGCACCAACGATTTCGGGCGCTTCGATGAGCAGTACACTCATCATTACATCGGCAAACGAAACGCTCAGCGCCAATGTATCCGATAGTTTGTCAGGGGTCGTAGGCGGAGAGTTCTATATCGATACTGACCCAGGTCAGGGCAGTGGTACAGCGATGACTTATAGCAGCGGCACAATAAACGCGACAGCTACAATTGGGCACCTAGGCTTCGGCGTTCTTGCACAGCACAAGCTATACATGCGCTCGCTAGATACAGCAGGTAACTGGAGTGCTCCGGTAAGCATCAACTTCAATTACACAGGTCTCGACTAGTACATTACGCCAAGTCTCTCGAGCTCAGGTTTGTCTTCTCAAAATGCAAACCAATGTTCGTCCACATAAAGTCCACCACACGCATACCTTTGCCTGTTTCGGGAGAGTAGTACTCCATAGATCGCAGTTCATTCGCCAGTAGTTCCTGCGTCTTTGCCGCTATGATACTTGCTCGACCAACGAGTCGCTCTCGGGATAAGGGGAAATGTTCCGCTCTTTGCATCAGTCCTTCCTCGGCAATGATATGATTCATGTCAGTCCACACGGTACCGCTCCATTGTGGCGTCAGCGCATGATTGTATCCGCTGGGGTTCGGCCTGTAGAAGCGACTACGCACCGCATGTGTGGGAAGAGGGTAACGGGTAGCAAACCAGGTCGGGTCTTCCAGTTTAGTGAGCAGCGATTCCAATTGCTGCTCACTTATATTTTCAAGGAGAAGCGGGAAGAGACCCGTAATCGACTCGGTCAGGATTTTGTTACCACGCTGATCAAGATTGTAAAAATAGCCGCGATCCTCATCCCACATCCTGTCGAGTATTTCGGCTTCAACACCCTTGGCAATCTGGCAATACTTTGCACTATCCACAGGCTTCGCCAGCAGGTCTGCGATGTCAGCCAAGTGGCGCAGATTATTCGCATGCATGGCATTGAACATCACGTCGTTGACCCAATATTTTTGTCTGACTTGTTCGGGTATCCAGTCAATACGCTGTTTCTGCGGATCGCGGCCAAGTTGGCCTAAATCCCAGCCAAGTTTTTGCATAGTGAGCCACTCGAGCCTGCCGTCATAGTTCTTTTTGTTGGAGTAAACAAGCCAGGGCTTATTCGCTTCGTCGCTGTCACGGCCAGTTTCGTTTGGATGCACGACACCAATCAGTGAGTCGTGAGAGCTATTTTGCCGATGATTAATGAAATACGCATGACCACCCTGCAAACCGGTAAAGTTGCCGTCTTCTGCCGAACCGTAAACAGTAGCCAAAAATGCCAAACCTTCTGACTGTCGGCCAGATCGCTCAAAGCTCCTATATGTCTCCATCGCTGCCCATGCCTCAAGCGGAGGCTGGGAGTAGCTGCTCCCGAGTTTACTGTTATTGAAAAACCATGCTTCAGGATAATCCCGCCAGGTTTTATGATCTGCTGTTGCAAATATTTTATTGGCGAGAAATCCAGTCTGAGGATCCATATGACTCAGGAGTGTTCTAAGCTCCGTACTTGCTCTATCAGGGTCATCCCGACGCGCATTGATGACAACTGCCTTGGCTGAGTCCCACTTCCACATATAGCGATAATGTTCGCCAGCAGATGGTATCGAGTGATCTTCGCGCCAGTTGCCATCTTCCATCATCCATGTTTCACGTGCGCGTAGCTGCTCGTCGGTCAACGGCAGGTTGTCTGAGGTGAATTGAGGTCTCTCCACAGGCATGTTAGAAACACTTTACTCGCACCAGACTCATAAGTAAAGTAAACGCTTAAGGCAATTCAGGGCTCAACAGGGAAGCTGCATGAGTATTGAGCCATTTGATCGTGCCTGTATGGCCAAGCCATGGTTTCCGAATCACACGGACATCAGATCGTTCCGCCTGCAGCAGCGCGACATCTGACCTGATTTTTCGCTCACGCACAATATAATCCATACCGCCCAGCACAACAGTAAAGGGGGTAGGCGGAAGCGCCTGCAGCTCTTTCCATCGCTCCTGCAAATCAGCCAACTCGTAGCCATGGTGAGCGTAAGCCTGACGGATATTCACATGGTGAACTGCCAGCACAACAGCGCCGAACAGGCGATTACGCAGCACAAGTTCCGCAGCATCTCCGCCAGTTGCCGCGTACAGACTATGTTCAGGATTATCATGTAACTTCTGCATATTTGCCGCAATTGCACCACCAAGGCTCACACCAACAAAGCGTTTACGAGGATGATCGGCGGTACGTGTGAGAAAATCAGTATTGAGTGTGTTGATGAAATTGGGGAGTAATTCCGCATCGCCGGCCAGCAAGATACGCGGATCATAGGTGTAAAGCACGGCATCGCGCCCAGTGGCCGCCAAGTCACATGCGGCCTGCTCCAAATCAGCGACCTTTCCCGCAAAGCCCGTGACCAATGCAACAGCTTCATCGCTGTCACCATTGCCATATTCAATGGCTTGGTAGGGAACCTCTCCGCTCATATGACCCTCCGTGTATTGTCAGTGGCAGTATACGATAGCCTGTGGAGAAATAGCAACCAGGCAACAGGTTTAGCCTTGTTTTTTGCTGATACCCGACTACAATATCTGCATATGGCAACGCGCGATACTATGCCGCCACTCCGACCCGACCGTCCGTTTCCGGTCGGCAGTATGGTTGAGTCTGAGAAAGAAAAACACGCCAATGAATGGCTCCTCAATCTGGAAGTTCTGACCAATAAAGAGTTCTTGGAGCGAACAAAGACGCTCTCTTCACGTCCGGCACTTGCAGGACTATCCGGCATTTACAAGACGCATATTGCAGCCATTACTCTCTGTGATGACTGGGATGGTGGCAGAGAAATTCAAAAGGACCTAGCTAAGAGCGGTTATATTATTGGAACTGCATTCAATAATGACGTGCAGTACTTACCACTCCGCAGCGTCGATTTTAGCGAACAGATGAAACGAATGCAGGCGCTCAGGCAGCATATGGTGCCGGCATTTGCGCAAACAGCATGGAAAAGTATGGCAGCATACGGACATGTTCACGATAAATTCTCCCGGCTATTCGAACAAGGTAGGAGACGATTCGAGATGTACTCAGACGATGACCGCGATTTCTTTCGTGCCGGTCTGGCGCTCCCGTACATGATTAGCTGGGCAAGTAGTCTGGCGCACGACACACCTGCATTTACCGGACTCAGTACTCAAACCGATCAGAAGATCAATATACAGTCCGACGATTTTAGAGCTATATTTACTGTTGACCGTTAATGTTGTGGCCGCCAAACTTGTTGCGCATGGCTGCGAGCAGTTTGGTCGAGAAGTTCACGTCACCATGCTGAGACGCGATACGGACATCAAATGAAGCCTCAATTGCAGGCATAGAGATACCTAGTTCTTTCGCGGTCTCGATTGTCCAACGTGCTTCACCGCTTTCAGCAACAACGCCGCTAATATCATCCATATTTGGATTTTCGTGCAGTGCTTGGCGAGTCAGATCGTTGAGCCAGCTCGTTACAACACTTGATTGCTGCCAAACATCACCGACAGCAGCGAGGTCGAGGTCTTGATAAGGCCCTTCCTTTAAAACACGGTATCCTTCGGCCAGAGATTGCATCATACCGTATTCAACAGCGTTATGAACCATTTTCACAAAGTGTCCGGTGCCATTGGTTCCAAAGTACTGGTGACCGCCATTTGGCTGAGCGAGCGTATCAAGAGCGGGCGTTATCGTACCGTATGCATCGCGATTACCACCAACCATCATCGAGAAACCATTTTGCAGACCCCATACTCCACCGCTGGTGCCAATGTCGAGTAGCATACTGCCGGCAGCCGAAACGTGCTCTGCGCGCGCCTTATCACCGCGATAATCGCTATTGCCACCGTCGATGACTATGCTGCCCTTTGGCAGGATGCGAAGCCATTCATTGATTTTGTCATTGATAATCTCGGCAGGAAGCATAATCCAGAGTACTACCGGCTCACCTTCAAACGCGTCAACAACTTCTTGATCGGTATAGGCAGGGACTGCCCCATACTCCTTTGCCTGGTCGACCTTTTCAGGACTGCGGTTGTGGGCGACAACCGTATGCCCGTTATCGTGTAACTTGCGTGCAATTTGACCCCCCATGCGCCCCAGGCCTGAGATAGCTATTTTCATATTTCCATTGTAGCACTCTGGGTCGCCTAAGCGATAGAATTTTACTTAGGCTGCCTTGCTTGAAAAGTTAATCTACTCGACGCAGGACAAGAGCTGTTCGCGCAGGTAGGTATAATTTAAGTTGTTTTTCTGCGGGGTAGTCTAGGGTAGTATCAACCTGATCAAAACCACCAAAATCTGAACTATCACTTGATAGAATGACCTTGTAATTCCCCTTTGGAACTGTCAGACCGTAATCGGTAAACGACTTGGTCGGATGAAAGTTGAGGACAAATAAATACTCACCACGCGTATAGGCAGCGACATGATCATCGTCATTTGCCACAACCTGCACTGGCTCACCATCCAGATGACGGATGACTGCTATCATCGCCTTGTCAAAATCAGCAAGGTAGTGGAACTTTAATTTTTTATCGTCCGCCAGACTCCACTGGCGACGAGCATATTTGTACGACCAGTTATTCTCAAGACGGGGGAAATCTATCCATTCCGGATGGCCGAATTCATTACCCATGAAATTCAGATAGCCGCCATGATTAAGGCTGGCGGTCAGTAGTCGAATCATCTTATGCAGTGCCAGCGCTCTATCAACAATCAGACTAGGGTCTGACTTTTGCATATGATCGTAAATCTCTTTGTCTGTCAGACGGAACATCAACGTTTTATCACCGACAAGTGCCTGATCGTGGCTCTCGGCATAGCTAATAGTTCGCTCTTCGGGTCGATGCTGACTCAACTCATGGTACAGCTGCGATACTTGCCACTGCTCGTCGTCCAGATCTTTGACATATTTGATCCAAAGATCAGGTGTCCCCATACTCAGGCGATAGTCAAAGCCCACACCACCATCGCTAACAGGTGCAGCGAGTCCGGGCATGCCACTCATATCCTCGGCGATTGTCAGAGCGTCCGGCCGTATAGTGTGGATCAACTGATTCGCGAGTGTCAAATAAGCCATGCCGTCGTGATCAACATCCTTGAAATACGTATCATAATGGTCAAAGGCAACATCCAGGCCATGATGTGTGTACAGCATACTCGTAATGCCATCGAAACGAAAACCATCTACATGAAACTCATCCAGCCAATAGCGGCAATTACTTAGCAGGAAATGCGCAACATCTGACTTGCCGTAATCAAATACCCGGGAGTCCCATTGCTCATGATTACCCCTATCACCCTCATGAAAAAATTGCGTCAGAGTGCCGTCATAGCGACTGATACCCTCGGCTTCGTTTTTGACAGCATGCGAATGGACTATATCCATAATGACACGCAGGCCAGCCTGATGAGCGGCATCAATAAGCGCCCTTAAATCATCCGGCGTACCAAAGCGGGAACTTGGGGCAAAAAAACTCGAAACATGGTAGCCGAAACTACCATAATAGGGGTGTTCGGCGATCGCCATAAGCTGGATCACAGTGTATCCGGCCGCTTTGATACGCGGGATAATATCCCTTGCAAATGTTTTATAAGTGCTAATATCTTCGTGTTCGCCGCTCATGCCTACATGAGCTTCGTATATAAGCAGCGGTTCGTTAGTCGGTGTGAATCCCTGATCGTGCCATTTATAAGGCACTTTGGGATCCCATACAACTGCGTCGAACAACTTTGTTTCCGGATCCTGCACGACATAGGTTGCGTAGGCTGGTATACGATATCCATCACCGTCGCCCCAGTAGACATGCAGTTTATAATGATCGAGATGTTTTAGGGTGTTCTTCGGTAAATGAAGTTCCCATTCACCATTTTCCTGCGGCTGTAAGGCGAACATTTCATTGTCCGCCCAAGCCGAGAATTCACCAATCAGATAAATCTTTGCCGCGGCAGGAGCCCAATCACGGTACACCCAGCCATCGCCAGATTTATGCAAGCCGAAATGAAGATGTCCAAGAGCGAAATCTTCTACCGGTTTTCCCTCCAGAATCCGGTCGGCATATACCCCCGTATACTTCAGGCGTTGCTGCAATTTTTGATGATACGGAGTCAACCACGGATCAGCTCCAGAAAGACGTTCATCAGAGGGTAGGTGGAGCTTAGCCATTACCACTATGATAGCACGCGGGAGAGATCCGTGGTGTTACCGATCCTTCGTCTAAATAAGTATCAACTTATTACGATTAGCAGGCAGCTTCACCAGGTGTGAAGTACTGTGAACCATCTTGTGCAACACATGGTGCTTCACCCCAGAAGCTTGGGATTGGAGAAGATTCTGCAGGAGCAGTTGCTGGAGCTGGTGGCGCCATAACTGCAGGATTCTCGCTACCAATCTGAGTGTATGGGTTTTCATCGCGCCAAACGTTGTTGACGATACCATCACCGTCGACAAATGTCTCGTGTGGAACATTCTGATCAGGGATTGCATGTGCGCCATTTTGAACCATTTCAGTTGCAATACCAAGAGCACCTGGGATTGCGTCAACAAAATTGTTGCCTTGTGCACCAAGGTTAGCGTAGCCATCACCTTCGTTGTAGTTGCGAACGTAGTTCACACCAGGACGTTGGTTCAGGGTAGTGTCGGTAGGAATACCGATAGCCTGGATGATAGGCTCTACCAGTGGGATATCAGTAACAAGTGGGCTGTGGAATGCACCGGTACGACCCTGTGGGCCACCGTTGAGTTCAACAGTAATGTTTGTGCCGCCTGTGTTATTTGCAGACTGTGCCGCTACTTCTGTACCTTCAGAGAAAGCAAGCACGCGCTTGTGCTGCCATGCTGGTGTGTTGTTCAAACGGTTAGTCAGGTCATCAACAGCTGGTGCCACTGAATCTACCATGCGATCTGGACCAAGAGGCCAGATGCTCGCGCTGTATTCTACACGCTCAACACCTTCGTTACATGAGTTAAGGCTACCTTGTGAAGCAAACTGATCCTGAGCCCACTCACCACTTGGGTCGCCCATACCACCAACGATGTAGCACTTGTCAGCACTTGCTGTACCGGCGCTTACACCAAAGAAAAGAGATGCCGCCGCAGCTGCACCCATACCACAAACGACTCCTCGTCGAATAATTCCTACATTTTTTTCGCCATTAGAAATATTTTCAGCCGACTTAAACCTGGCCATAAATAACCCCTATTCTGCCCATCGCGTATTAAATTGTGCGGTGACAATATCGTACTTACATGGCGAAGTCAATGTTAAATATCTTACAATTTTCATTAGAGGTGGTAATCTGTTGCAAATATCACAAGATTTACTCTGAAAATACACGTTTTAACAGATGAAAATGATAGTAATGTATAATTGACAACGTTACATATATATTGCGTTGTAATATTGGTAACGCTTATCGTCTTTTGACCAAAAAACTACCCGTTGCACAAACAATGCTGTCGGGTAGTTTTTACAGGGGTATTCTGGTATTAAAGGCCAGGCGCTACGGCTTCAGGAGCAGAGAATGGAGCGGGTGCATTAATTTGAAATGAAGGCGCTGAGGCTGGAGCAGGTGCCAAGTTAAATGACGGCAGCGAGAACGAAGGCAGAGCTGGTGCAGCAGGCGCTTCGACAGGTGCCGGAGCTGGCTTCAAGAACGAAGACGCGATAGACCCTAGATCAAGAGCTGGCGCGGCAGGCTCAGGAAGTGCAGGTGCTTCAAAGACTGGCGGAGTAAAGGTTGGTAACGTAATCTCTGGGATTGGCAACGGAGCAGGAGCCGGGGTTGGTACCGAAATAGGTAGTTGCGCTGGAATGTTGTCCAGAGTAGGAACAGTTATTTGAGGAAGTGGTGGCAAGTTATTCAAGATAGTATTGACCGGTTGGTCTGCCTGTGGCGCAACGTTGTGAACAGCACCGCTGACGAAATCATTGACAGGGTTATAGCCAGTGTTCGAGTTTGGCATGGCAACCTGAAGATCCTTCAGCATACCATTGATCTTATCCATCAAGTTACCAATCTTTGTCGGATCCTGAAATGCCTCATCGATACCACCATTGCCAATGTCAAGGGCATCCTGGAACACTTTCATAAACTGCTCTGGTACGGCCGCAGCGATTTGCTGTGGAATACCGCTACCACCAGTCTGCTCATCAATACCGCGAGCCAAGTCCATCGCAGCTGCGTAGGCATTTGGCTTTGGTACTTCTGCGTTGTTAATACCGCTGTTAATTGGCGCAATATCCTGGAAGAATGAGTTATAGCCATCATTAATGTAGCCGCCATTAGCTGTAATCATCTGCGAGAATGGGTGGACACCAACATCGTACTCTTCGTGGATAACACCAGCAGAGTCAACCCAGACAACCTTAGGATCATTCACATCGTGAACAACGTGACCGTAACCGAGGTCCAGCGTCATAATACCCTGACCAAGCAGCGTCTGCTTGGCGCCATTACCCCAGAGGTCATTTTGAGAATAGCGAGCAACCGTACCAGCTGGTACCTCGCCAGTATCAGGATTGATACCAGCTGCTTTAAGGAATGGCTTCACAAACGGAGACTGAGCAGTGGAGCTCTGGAAGAAACCGCTACTTGTCACTGGAGAACCTTCCAAAATCAAGTGGAAGTTAGATGGCAAAGTACCACCATTGTCTTCTTTGACCCTTTGGGCAAGCTTCAGCGCAGCGATTGAACCTTCAGAGAAGCCTTCGGCATAGAAATCCTGGCCGGAGTTTTTCTTTTGCAGATAATCCTGAAAAGCAGCATCAGCACCCATATCGGTCGCATGGTCTAAGGATGGACCATTGTC
The DNA here is from genome assembly GCA_964480675.1 of uncultured Candidatus Saccharibacteria bacterium. GTDB lineage: Bacteria > Patescibacteriota > Saccharimonadia > Saccharimonadales > Saccharimonadaceae > UBA2112. Next base: position 207,163 of record CAYZPD010000001.1, on the reverse strand, counting down.
GACAGGGGCAATCGTAGCCGGATAATCCACGCCAATGTAGTTCACATTAGGATCCAAGTCACCATTTGCGGCCTTACCGTCAAGGACACCCTGTGCGGCAGGGTCGCCGCGACCACCAAATTCATATTGGGTTGAGGTAACATATGCAGCGGTATTGAACTTATAGTGACGCAGAAGATTCGATGATGCTTCCATGCCCTGGACACGCATATAAGTGAGGCCGGCTTCTGCTGCAAGGGCAGCGGTCACGGCAGTCATACCAATAATTTTTTCCTGGCTACGGCGAATTCGTTTATAGTTACGCTCTACAAAGCCATCGTTTTCGTTCGCGGCATATTTTTCCTGGCGAGCGTTGCGGCGGTTGACGCCACGCTCTGAAATATCACCAAGTTTACCAATAGTACCCCAGAAACCACGTGTTGCTGCCTGGCCTAGTTTTGCACGCAGACGACCCAAACGAGTCTTTGGCTGTTCGTAAGTAAAGTCATCGTCAGCTTCATCGTATTCTTCATACAACTCTTCAGTAGTAATACGGCGCTTCATGGCTTCTTGCTTGGCGGCAAGCTCCATAAACATGTCGTCTTCAGCAGTCCAAGCTGCCAGGCCTTTCCACTGAGTGTCGAAAGAATTATCTGACTCATAGTCAGACGATTGATGTTCCGTCTCCCAAGAGGTGGTGGATACATTTGTCATAAGTACAATATTAGCATACTTTTCTGTTTATGTCAATATTATTATGAGAAAAGGATCAGAGGTGATACACTATGCTAACAGATATGGCTAAAAAACCGCTTCCCATCGTCACCGTAACCCTTGATCGCATCATTGGCGGGGGTCAAACGATTGGTACTTTACCAGAGGGCAAAAAGTGTCTGGTATGGGGTGGCTTGCCGGGCGAACAGGTAGCCGTACAGCTTACCAAAAAGAAGTCGAGCTATGTAGAGGGTGTCGTTACAGAGGTTATCAAGCCATCTGCAAAGCGTATAGCACCACGCGATCCAGACAGCTACCTCAGCACTAGCCCGTGGCAAGTCATGGACTTCACCTCTGAAAACCACTATAAGTCCGCACTCATTGAGGAAGCGTTTGAGCTGCACGATATTGTACTTCCAGCCCCTATAGAGGTCTGGAGCGACAGTCGCGAATACGAATACCGCAACAAGGTGGAGTACAGTTTTTGGTACGACACCGACAGGGAAACCCTTGATCTGGCATTTTTCCGCAGGGGCACACATGGCAAAATCACCGTTCAGGCAACCAGTCTGGCGAGCGCAGCAATCAATCAAGGAGCTAAAGAGTTGCTTGAGATACTGCGAGAGCTCAAGGTTGACGGTCGTACACTCAAGACTCTGTTGATCCGCAGCAACAGAGTAGGGCAGGTAGCCTGGCAATTGTATGTCAAAGAAGAGGACTTCGACGCCGAGGCTGTTCTGGCTAAAATCACCTCATCAGAGGTGATCTGCGCTGAAATCATCTACTCAAACCCAAAGTCCCCAGCCAGTGTCATTACGAAGCGTCTCGCTGCAACCTCTGATAGAACCCTGACCGACACTATTCTGGACATACCTTTTCGCTATGCAACCGAGGGCTTTTTCCAGATCAATCTACCCGTATACGAGCAGGCATTAACTGATATGAAAGAGTGGGTCGAACCTCAAAGACCAGTCATTGATCTCTACAGCGGCGTCGGCACTATTGGCCTGACTATCGGTGGCGACAATGTCACGTTAATAGAGGTGAACGAGCATGCCGTCCGCGAAATGGAGCAAAACATCGTGAGTCTGGGTAGATCAGGCGCAAAGGCTGTTTTGGCTGCTAGTGAAAATGCCCTCGACCATATCAGTGGTGATACTACAATTATCGTTGACCCGCCACGTGCCGGGCTACACGAAAAGGTCATCGAAAAGCTACTTGAAGCAGCGCCACAACGGATCATTTACCTCAGTTGCAACCCGGTTACCCAAGCTCGAGATGTTGCGCTACTAGCCGAAAAATATGGCATTCGCCATCACCAGGGTTACAATTTCTTTCCTCGTACACCTCATATTGAGCATTTAATTGTTCTTGATCTGAAATAAAAATACCCACTGCCTCAAGATTGAGTTGGCGGGTATTTGCTTTTTATGATATATTACGGCTACTCAGTCAATTCCGACTGAAGGCTGGCTGCAAAGCCTCCAATTTGCAGAGAATAGAGGAATCAGTATGATTCCGTTTTTAACAGCTTTGGTAGCAGCAGGTATTGTTGCAGCGGCCGGCGCACCCAGCTTCATGGTCTGGCTGGCAGCCTCTCGGGCAGCGAATTGGGCCAGTAGTGCACTGGCATGTTTTGTAAGCTGGCTAATCCTGCTATTTGCGACGATCTTTGTTGGTCTCCTGTTGAATGACGAGCAGGCAAGTTCGTTTACAGGTAGTAGTTGGCTGGGTACGCTGTTGCACCTGGCTTACATCATAGGGCCGGCTGCGTTGGTGCTCAGTAGCGCTGCGCTTGCCGTCCGTTTGTACCAAAAGTCTGCCAAAAGCTGACACCCCGTCTGTACTCACAAGTAAAAACCCGCTTGTTTGAGCCGCCAGGCGGGTTTTTCTTTGCTAGCTGGTTTTGATACGTCGATAGGCGAATTTAGCGGCCACGCGCCAGTCGCCATGAGCGTCGGTGTCAAACTGGCGGATCTCACCGGCAGTAATTTCATTGACTTGGATAAGCGCCGGATTGTAGGGTGCAAGCGTCCGGTAATAGGTGAGATCATCAGATGTTATATGCTGACGGCCAGGGAATACAGCCAGGAAATGCTCACGGCCTACATCGTCAAAGTAGTGCGGACGACCCTTTGGTGGGACATACAGTTCGGGTTTTAGTCCCATACGCGCGACGATCTTTTTGACATCGCCGAGCGTCAGGTTTGATTGTGCCGTCACATAGGCAAACAACTGCTTCTTTTTGGTCAGATAGACAGTCGCCACCGCGGTACGGCTAACTGGTATTTGGCGAGCGATGACTGAATCAACATCGACGCTCAACCCGAACTGCTTTTTTGCAGATTCTTCCAGCGCCAGATCATCGTAAATATCAGGACTCATAGATAGAGTAAGTATAACAACGTACGATCACTAAAAGCAATAGACATGACTAAATAATTATGCTGTAGTATAAAATCGATTTCCTTTACAAACCCGAATGGCAGCAGTATACTCGCATCACGTAATTCAGGAGAATAAACGTGGGCTATCCGAACTCATCAGAATTTTCACCGAACCTCACTATAGCTGAGCACCCTCACCAGGTGAACAAAGTCGTCAAGACTCTCTCGGTCAATGACAAATACGCCGACCAAGGCGTTGTTTTCCATACCGAGCTCGTAGAAATGGACGACGCCATCCGCTATATCGTGACCACAAACGTCATTGAATCGGAAAAAGAGCGCACAAAAGACCCGTCACTCAAACAATATGCGGCCTCAAATATTGTTGATATTGAGGGATCGGCATGGACGACAAAGTATGGCAAAATGTACCACGACCGCAACGTTGAGCTCGCCCTGAATATGCACCGTCCGTCGATGTTTGTTGGTGTCCAGCAAAACCTTAACCGCTACAATAGCCTGGATCGTACGACAGATGACATGCTTGCTATCCATGCGTTTATGGCAGCCCGCTATAGCTACGACATGGACTATGTGACGGCAAAGGGTACATCAAGGGGTGGCATGCTGGCTATCAATCTGCAAAAGCGTGCACCGCAGTATGACCAGAAGGTACTCTATAGCTACTCGATGGTTCCCTGTATTCCATTCAAAACCGACATTTTGAAGTTGCTCTATCCACGCAATATTCTCAGTCTCGCTAAAAATGAGCTCAATGCCATCAAATCCCTTGATCGTAGTCCGTCCGAAGTTCTCCAGATGTATGACATGCTGGACATACTCTCTGTCCGTGGACTGACCCAGCAGTTGAAAGAAGTCGCTTCGCTAGGTACAAGCGGTATTGGCATGACCGTCCGAAAAAGTGAGACTAAGGACGAAGTAGGCGATATCAAAGTTCAGCGAGGTGACACACTGAGTTTTGCCCTAAAATGGCCAATACTTTTCCGCGATTATCCTAATACGAATGTGGATATCTTGCCCCTCGGTACCTCGGAATCTACTGGTGGACACATGAGCTGTATCAGCAATCAGTATCATGAAGATTGGCGCCTTGCCGCTGAGGCATCTTCATTTGTCTTACACTCTGGTGCCGAGGCACGAACGTACGACAACAACACGCTGCGACGCCTGATTGACGACGAGATGCGCTACCAACGCATGTTTGAGTAGACTACCGGTGTATAATAGTCCGTAATGGATTTCGAGGCGCGCTACAAACAATTGAATGATAACCAGCGCCGAGCCGTCACTACCATAGACGGGCCGGTGATGGTAATCGCGGGACCTGGTACCGGTAAGACCGAGCTACTCGGTATGCGTGCCGCTAACATTCTGCGAGAGACTGATGCCTTGCCAGAGAATATCCTCTGTCTGACTTTTACCGAAGCTGGCTCCATCGCTATGCAGAAGCGTCTGCGCGAGATTATCGGCCGCGATGCCTCAAAGGTATCGATTTTTACATTCCATGCCTTCGGTACCGAAATTATGAACAAGTACCGCGAGTACTTCTACAGCGGCGCCAGCTTCCGTCCTGCCGATGATCTGGAACGACACAATATCGTCACCGAAATTCTCGACTCGCTGGACTATAACGATCCACTGCGTAGTCGTATGAATGGTAAATACACGGCAATCGGCGATATTATTGCCGCTATCTCTGACCTGAAACGCGCCGGTCTGACCGATGTAGAGTTTAAGCTGCTGCTCGATGCCTCACAAGCAACCATCGAAAAAGCAGGCCGACTCCTCAGCGAGGTTTTTGCTGCGCGGGTTGGCAAAGGTACTCGTGACACACTCGCCGAGGCTCTCACTCAAATACAAACCATCAATGAGGAAACACCGTTACCGGGTATTCTGAGCTTCAAAGAGGTGCTGGCGCGCAGTATTCAACATGCCTTAGAAGCTGCCGATGCGCACGAAAAAGTCACACCGCCGCTGACCGCCTGGAAAAAGGAATGGATGACGAGCGATGTTGATAAATCGCAAATCCTAAAGGCGCAAAAATCTCTGCCGAAACTGCAGCGACTTTGCTACGTCTATGGCGTCTACCTCCAAACCATGCAAAAGAGCGAGCTGATCGACTTCGACGACATGATCATGCAGGTTGTTCATGCCATTGAGGTCAACAATGATTTGCGATACGACCTGCAGGAAAAGTACCAGTACATCATGGTCGACGAGTTTCAGGACACCAACCTTGCGCAGATGCGCATCCTGCAAAACCTGACAAATAACCCCGTCGTGGAGGAGAAGCCAAATATCCTTGTAGTCGGCGATGACGACCAGGCAATTTATGGTTTTCAGGGTGCTGACGTGGGCAATATCCTCTATTTCAAGCAGGCCTACCCAAAGACTGAGTTCATTACGCTTACCGAAAACTACCGCTCGGTCCAGCCGGTGCTCGATGGCGCCAGAGAAGTCATTATTCAGGGTAGCGAGCGGCTCGAAAACCATATGCCGGAGCTTAACAAGACGCTTGTATCACGCTCGAAACTCGCAGCTGAAACCCTTGAGATCGTCAATTTTGCCACAACGCACCACGAGAGAAAATGGATTGCCGAATCGGTAAAATCACTCCTAAAAAGTGGCGTTCCCCCACAAGAAATAGCCGTCATCAGCCGCAAACACAGCGATCTTGTATCGCTGCTGAGTTACCTAACAGAGCAGGAAATACCTATCAGTTACGATCGGCGTGATAATGTCCTCGATGACGAGGCCGTCATGCAATTAGAACTTGTCGGCCGAATTGTTCAGGCGCTCAGTCTTGCCGACCATGACGAGGCAAACGCCCTACTGCCTGAACTGCTTGCACACCCAGCATGGGGTATTGACCCTACTGCTATCTGGGAAATCAGCTTGCATGCCCATAAGCAGAGCGAACATTGGCTCGAAACCATGCGCGCACGCGAAGACACTGCGCCGCTATTTGGATGGCTTGTTGCCGCCGCCAGTCAGGTACCACACCTGCCGCTTGAGCGCATGATAGATGTTCTGCTCGGCAATGCTGCTCTGGACGAGACATATATTTCACCGCTCAAAAGCTATTTCTTCTCCTCAAACGCACAGCAGACGGATCTGTCGACCTATACTGCACACCTTGAAAACCTTTCGACCATTCGGTTGCGACTGCGTGAACATGCCGCCAGCATCACAACGCCTCGGCTCGGGGATTTCCTTGATTTCATCGATGAATGTCAGACAACCGAAACACGCATTACAAGCTACCGACACATCGGCACAGACGATGCATCTGTTCAGCTACTCAGCGCTCATGGCTCGAAGGGTTTGGAGTTTAACCACGTCTTTATTATCAATGCCACAGATGCACTGTGGGGCGAAAAAGCCAGCGGTCGCACAGCATCGATATCGTTCCCGCCACATCTCCGCCTGCGACAAAACGGCGATAATTATGACGAACGTCTACGTCTCTTCTATGTGGCCATGACTCGTGCGCGTTCAGGACTCCACGTATCGTATGCCAGTGAAAACGACACAGCCAAGGAAGTCTTGCTGACACCGTTCCTGCTTGGAAGCCCACTCAAACACCGCGAAGAAACAGCCGACACCTCGGACACAAATCGCCAGGTAGCGGCCGAACACCTGTGGTATGCGCCAATTATCAACATACCAAGCGTGACAATGAGCGAGTATCTAGCGCCCGTCCTCGCAACCTATAAACTCAGTGCAACACACATCAACAGCTTTATAGACGTCACGCAGGGCGGCCCGCAGCACTTCCTGCTCAACACCTTGCTACGCTTCCCAGGTGCACCAAGTGCAGCCGCAAGCTATGGAACCGCCATCCATGCCACATTGCAGCGAGCCCACGACCACATGCGCGCCACCGGTTCACCACTACCAGAAGAAGATGTGTTTCATGAATTCGAAAAGCACATTGACCGACTATCATTTACCGATGATGAGCGACGGCACTATCTGCAACAGGGCAGTGATTCACTGCGAGCATTTCTGAAAGAGCGCGGGGATAGTTTCTCGGCGAACCAGCAGTCTGAGCTGAACTTCAATAATCAGCACATTCAGCTCGGTGATGCGCGCCTAACCGGAAAACTCGATGTGGTCGAGTTCGACAAAGTTGCAAAAACAGCTGTTGTAACAGATTACAAAACTGGCCATGCGCTCAGCTCGTGGGATAGAGGGCAGGATTATCAAAAAATCAAAGCACACAAATATCGCCAGCAATTATTGTTCTATAAACTCCTTATCGAAAACTCAAGGGATTGGAGCGGTTACACAATGCAGCGCGGCGTGTTGCAATTCGTCGAGCCTGACGCGGCAGGGCACATTGTTGACCTGAGTCTGGAAGATATCAACCCCGAGGAGCTGGAGCGCTTTACGGCGCTTATTCACGCTATCTGGCAGCGTATTGTTACGCTTGATTTTCCAGATACGAGCAGCTATGAATCTAGTTACAAGGGCTTATTGGCATTCGAACAAGATTTGTTACGATCGAGTCGCTAACGACGATACAACACCAGTAAAAGCGCCGCTCAGATGTGCTGCAGCATCCATAGTGCCAGTACGATGAGTATCTCGTGAGATATACGGAGCTACTACAGTCGCACCAACAAGAGCTGTCAAACCTAAACTCCAGCCTAAGCGAGCTTTTGTGGTCTCTGCAGTCGCCAAGCGATCGGTACCGTATTTCACCGCAAGGGCAAGTGCCACGGCAGACGATCCGACATCTTCGGCATCTCTCTCCTCATCACTGAGCTGACCTGTGCGCTCAAGGAGGGTGTTGACTGTACACGCCAAAGCATGTGCTCCAACAGAAGTTACAGCGAGTTCTTTGGCGCTGCTCGTTCGTCTAGCGACTTCAACACTTATACCAACAGTAGTCATGGCAAAGAGCGTATCTGCTGTTTTGTTACCGGTCATTCCAGGAACGGCAAATGCAGAAGGAAAAGCTCTGAGTGCCTTTTTAGTCAGTGTATCTCGCTGACGCACCACGAGTGAGTCTCGTACTAAGAAATCTGCTGCAAGAATGCTCGCTGCAATCGTGCCTGCCCAGAGACGACCAGGCTTCTTGTCCGACTTTGAACGTAGCTCACGATAGTTCATTGGTATATATTTTATCATATTTTGTAAATAAAAGCAATGTTCATATCTGTTAAATGATTGACAATGGCGCGCAAAAAATCTATAGTAGGGAACGGTTTGTGTTGAGCTACTCGTTTAGTAAACACAAGGTACCTTGCAGTTTGATGACAGTTCGCGTCCCGTACCTCAGTGGTAGAGGGTCTCTTACAATGAGGATGCCATCGGTTCAATTCCGATCGGGACGACAAACTCGCCATTCATTCGTTCGGCGAGTCCAACGAAATGAAAGTGGTGAGTCAGTTGGCAACTATAGAAGAGTACCTGAGGGCAGCCGAAAAGAAGCCGTCAGAGCGCTCAAAAGCAGAACAAGCCCTTGTTAACAGGGGCATGAATATACAGGCAGTCCGCAACGCCGACTTCCACGCACGCAACAGGAGATAGCTTCATCAAACACCAAAGACCCCCGCTATCAGCGGGGGTCTCACCAATTTAGGCTATAATTTATTTACAAATGACAAACTTTTGGCAGGATCTACCACGACCGTTTTTTATACTGGCTCCCATGGAGGCAGTGACTGACGTTGTCTTTCGCCATGTCGTTGCTAACGCCGCGCCACCAGATGTATGGTTTACCGAATTTACCAATGCCACAGGTTGGGCGCACGCAGGTGACAAAGCCATCGGTGGTCGCCTAGTAAAAACTGATGACGAAAACCCAATTGTTGCACAGCTATGGGGGAGCGATCCTGAGTCTATGGAAAAGCTCGCCAAACACTGTGTAGAACTTGGTTATCACGGTATCGATATAAATATGGGTTGTCCTGACCAAAGCGCCATAAAAAGCGGTGGCGGATCGGGTATGATCCGTAACCCCGAGAGCGCTGCTGCTATCATCGCAGCAGCAAAAACCAGCGGGTTACCGGTAAGTGTCAAAACCCGCCTCGGGTATAGCAGTATCGACGAATGGCCGGAATGGCTGGGTCATCTGCTCAAGCAAGACATCGTCAACCTGACTATTCACCTACGTACCAAAAAGGAAATGAGCAAAGTACCTGCACACTTCGAACTAATTGGCGCCATCAAACAGCTACGTGACGAAGTTGCGCCGCAGACACTTCTGACTATCAACGGTGACATAGAGGATCGCCAGCAGGGTATAGAATTGGTAGAGAAGTATGGTGTCGATGGCGTTATGATCGGCCGCGGCATCTTCCATAATCCATTTGCATTTGTTACGTCGACCCGAGATATAGATAAGAGCGATTTGCTTGCGCTATTGCGTTTGCAGCTCGACCTACATGATAAATACGACAAGTTACAGCCGCGTAAATTTGATCCTCTCAAACGCTTCTTCAAGATTTATGTACGCGACTTTCCAAATGCAGCAGAACTGCGCGACCAGTTGATGCATTGTCATAGCACCGATGAGGTTCGCACAGCTCTTGATGCGTTCTAAACGTTGATCAGACCCGACAGACTTGAAAGGCCGTTCAAGGCATTGCCAGACATGCCGTTTGCAAGGTCAAGCTGTGAGGTAATGGCCGTAAATGAGCTCATCAGACCAGCAACACCACCGCTACTACCTGTCAGGCTGCTCAGCTGACTACCGCTCAGCATATTACTAAGATTGCCGAGATTGCCCAAGCTACCACCGCTACCCAAACCACCGAGGAGGCTGGTAAAGCTCGAGATAAGTGTCGTCAGCAAGCCAACGACCGAAAGAAGAACGGAGCTGATCGTTGTCGTTACCGATGACAGATTATCGAGCTGCGATTGTGCTTCTGTGGCAGTACCATTACTACTCAGGTTGAAGTTGCTACAGTTCACACTTGCACCCGTACTTGAAGTAGCATTTGTCTCACATTCCTTCATAGCCGAAACCTGACCTTGCAGGTCGTTGAAGGTGGATTTGAGATTACCTAAAACTCCTGTCGTACTACTTGTTGCCTGAGTGACGCTCGATGTCACTTGCGTCAACTGATCCAAGCCATACTGAGCATCAACATTCTTGGCAAGCGATTGCATATCGGTGAGCGATGTGGTGCTTTTCACTTTTTCTATCAGAGCCGTCAGACCACCAAGTACCTTCTCCATAAACTGTTTGACCTTGTCCTTGAGACCATCTGGTAATGCAACACCGCCCGTCAGACCATTCGCACCTTGCGTCAGCAGTGTATTGCCGCTGTTCGCATTTGTACTCGTGTTGTCATTGATGAGCTGCACATTCACATCCATACTGTTCATAGTCTTTTTGTAGCTATCGATGCGACGCTGGAGCTCACTGACCGCCTTATCCTTCAGTGTCTGTAACTGAGCATTATTCACTGATTGTGCTGTTGATACCGAAGCCATTGGAGCATACGCCACCATAACAGCACAGAGAAGCATTAGTGCGGCGCCTGTAATGAATTGTCTGGATGGTCGAAAAAGTGATGCAAATGTCATGTTAGCTCCCTACCTTTATTTGGTTTTTATTGTCAGCAAGCGCAGCTTTGGCAGCTGCTTGGTCACTCGCAGCTTGCTTTAGGCTACCGCTCAGCGTATCAATGTTTTTGGTCATATCGTCTTTTGTCGCAACCTGTGAGGCAGACGTCTCTTTGTTATTCGTTGAGGTAGCTTGCTGACCCTTGTTCGACTGTGCCACAAGTAGCAGTGCAATGCCGAACACGACGAAAAATACGATCAGTGATGCGACCGCTATCCAAACGAGTCGGTATGACTTTTTTTCTGACTGTTGTTCCATTCCTTCTCCTTAGTTGCCCACGGTGATTAACTACCGACTTTTATCTGGTTTTTACTATCAGCAAGCGCAGCTTTGGCAGCTGCTTGGTCAAGGGCGGCTTGTTTCGTGGAAGCGTCAAACAAAGCAAGGTTCTGCCTTACTTCATCTTTCGTCGCAACGCGTGGTGCCTCGCTCAGTGGTGGGGTTGCAGCATCCTTTTTGACACCCATCATAGAAAGGGCAGCGATAACGGCAACCAGCAGCACAATGACAGCAAATCCGACAATTACCCACAATAGACGGTTTGATGCATGCTGTGATTGCTTCATATCTTCGAATCTGTTTGTTTTAACTTGCTATACAGTGATTTTAGCACTAGCAGGATTATTTCACAACAACGACACGCATAGACTTGCCGGCCAGTACGCAGGCTGTCGCAAGATTGTAGTAAACCATCGCGCTAACCATCTGAGCAACCTCAGTAGTATCTTCGGTCAAAAGGTGAGCAGTGTTACTCAGCGCCCATGCGTCAAGATTAAACGCCTGATGATCAGGAAATTCTGCCCGCAATGCTTCACGGTCAAGGGTCGTCCCTGGGCGCGTATTAACGACAGTGACTACTTCACGGTGCTTACCCTGCAATAGGGCAGTGTGCGCATCAGGTTGCGCCTGCAGTACATCCAACAGGTCAGAGCCAGCAGTAAACTCGGTTCGAGCCGCAGCATTACCAATAATCAGCTCCTGAGTCGCACTATCTACTTCTACACCAAGTGTCGCCGCCATATCACGAAGTGCATCACCATTTGCCGCAATAAATCCATAAATAGCAGATAGTTTGTCGTTTGCGCCGCAACCACTACCTGGGGCAGTCACGCCCTCGGCAGTATGACCACCAATTTGTTGACCTGATTCATGAAGAAAGGCGAGGGTTGCTTTGTACTGCGCCAAGGTTGAGCCATCGGTACCTTTAGCAAAACGTTTCGCGGTCAAATCATCAGCAACCATCAGTGATTCAGAGCCGCCAGCACTGTTTGGACGAAGTACCCCATGCGCCGCATCTGAGCGGCCATCCACACAATCACAAACAACCGTCACATTTGTTGGATGATGGAATTCACCACTTGCCAATCGTTCTGTCACTTCGTCGAGCCGATCGAGTTGGCTGGCATCAGCTTCTATTGCTCCTATGGCATGTGTGAGTGTTACTACATTTTCGTGTAATTTTAGTGTTTCCATTATAGGGCTCCTTGACCAATTGTATTCGTAATAACTTCGGTCAATTGTACGCCGATAGGAGGAGATTGCAAGAGGTTTTAGCGACGGTGACGACGGCGCAAATCTGCAACCTTGAGTCGAACCGCGTGACGGTCGACAAGCTGAGAGGCTTTTTCAAGTTCCACTTGATCCTTAGCTGTTTCGCGCATCTTGAGAGCGCGTTCCAGCGCGGCTTTGGATTCCGCTTCGACAATATCATCACCGTTATCGGCTTCGTCGACGAGCACCTTGAGGCCTTGAGGGTCAATTTCGATCACACCACCGCTCACGGCAAAGTAGTCTAATTTGCTATCTGGGTCGCCTTTTTGGTGACGAACGGCAATCGCACCGGGCACGGCGATACCGACAACAGGCTCGTGACCAGGAAAGACGGCAATCTCGCCGGCAGCCGTCGGCAAAACAACCTCATAAACATCTTGGTCGACTTTTGTGCCGAGAAGGGTCACTAGTTGAAATTTCATTACTTTCATTTTATCAAACATCGGTGTAAAAATCATCCGAAAAAGCTATTGACATAGGTAAGGGGAGGACTATAATCACATTGCAGTCTCAACACGCCTTGCCGCCAACTACGACAGACGAAGTAGCTGAGTCGGAAAATATTGGTAATCAGGAGAATTATGATGTCCGCAGAAATCCCAGGCGGGTCAAAAAAGAGCAAAAAGCTCGCACGATTCCTCGAGCGATGCCGCGAAGAGCGCATGCCCGAAGAAGGCTTTACTATTGTTGATGCAGCTACTTGGCTAATGCTTCATAGCGACGAAACAGAGGAAACTGAACAGAACATGCAGGATAGGGAATCTCCCGCAGCCTAGCAAAGCCCCGGTACTTCATGTTGTATTTTTTGCTATTCATGATATAGTTATATTTATTAGCGCATGTAGCGCTACGAACATACTACAGTGAAGGGTGCGCTTATGCTCATCAAGCTTTGTTATAGCGACTTCCACGATGAACTCGTCTACGTTCCCAGTGATGCCAAAATCAATAGCAAGGATATTATCCGCGCACTTGGTGGATTCGTCGAAGGAACTAGTCCTATAGATCATCTGCGACGACGTCGATGTGATGCGTCGCTGAAACGTATCAAAGATGTATCTATCGACTTACATGTCAGGGATCTGCACGACTGGCAGGGGGTACTTCCGAGTTTTCAATATCTCACGGAGAAATGCCAAGAGAGAAAAATTTACCTGAAGCAGACTCTCAGACTAACCAAGATGCAACGTAATGGATCTTTGCAAGTACGAGAAGCGGCCATCATGCGGCCTCTTATCGACAGCTACTTGTGTAATGAAGCAGTCGTAGCAATTGACGAGGCTCTCAGACACCCCCAGGGACTCGATCTCGCAGAAGCAAAGCTGGCGCTTGCTGAGCTTGCTGGACATACTGCTACTGCAATTGATGAGGCTATTACTAGATGTTCGCGAGAACCTCTCCAAGAGCGAGTATATAGTGCAACTGCATCTATCGAAGCCTTCACCGCCGGCCTTAGGAGCCTAAAGGCCACCGCCATCTCGTAACCGAAAAGCAAAATGCCACCTCGGTTAAGGGGTGGCATTTTGCTTTTGAAAGACTTATTTCTTCTTTTCGTCTTCTTGGGCTTCCTTTTTCGGAGCATCTTTCTCGCTCAGTGGGCCAGGTGCCATGTAGAACCAGCTTTCTGGTTTGTCGTCATATTTGCCAGCCAAGATATCAGCCGCATCTTTGACGGTGTCTTCGAGCTTGGCATACACGCCCTTGTTGCCAGTAAACTGCTCGGCAACGTGGAACGGCTGGGCAAAGAATCGCTGCAGACGGCGAGCACGGTTCACGGTTCGCTTCTGCTCATCTGAAAGTTCTTCCATACCAAGGATGGCGATAATGTCCTGCAGATCCTTGTACTCCTGCAGGGTACGCTGCGTTTCACGAGCCACGCGGTAGTGCTCCTCGCCGACGATCTCAGGATCGAGTGATGTCGAGGTGCTATCAAGGACATCCACCGCAGGATAAATACCAATTTCGGTCAAGGCACGGTTCATCACAATGGTTGCATCGAGGTGGGCAAACGTCGTTGCTGGGGCTGGGTCGGTCAAGTCGTCCGCAGGCACGTAGACAGCCTGCACAGAGGTAATCGAGCCTTTTTTAGTACTGGTAATACGCTCTTGAAGTAGACCCATTTCCTGCTGCAGGTTCGGCTGATAACCAACGGCGCTCGGCAGACGACCAAGCAGCGCAGATACCTCGGCACCGGCCTGAGTGTAACGGAAGATATTGTCGACAAAGAGCAACACGTCCTTACCATCATCACGAAAGGCTTCCGCCATGGCGAGGCCAGACAGTGCCACACGAAGACGCGCTCCCGGTGGCTCGTTCATCTGACCAAAGACGAGCGAGGTTTGTTCCAGCACGCCGGCTTCTTCCATTTCGAAGTACAGGTCGTTACCTTCGCGAGTACGCTCACCAACACCAGCAAAGACAGAGTTACCCTTGTGAAATTTCGCAATGTTAAAGATCAGCTCCTGGATAAGGACTGTTTTACCAACACCAGCACCGGCGAACAGACCAGCCTTACCACCCTTAGTGAGCGGTGCCACGAGGTCAACGACCTTTATACCTGTTTCCAGAATTTCGGCTTTATTCGATTGTTCGGTAAGGGCAGGAGGAGCTTTGTGAATAGGAGCAGTTTTCCCCTTGAGAGCAGGCTTGCCATCGATCGGCTCACCAACGACATTGAACATGCGACCTTGTGTTTCCGAACCGACAGGTACACTGATTGGTGCACCAGTGTTGACAACTGTTTGTCCGCGCTTCAGGCCATCAGTTGACGATAGGGCAATCGTACGAACGATATGCTCATCAAGGTGCTGTGCAACCTCAAGAGTAATTGTACGGTCTTCATGTGCTACATGAAGTGCGTGATAAATCGCCGGAATTTTGGCACCCTCGCCAAATTCAACATCTACAACCACGCCGACAACAGCGATAATCTTGCCGTCTTTTAGTTTCGTTTGTTCTGCTGTCTTAACCATTGTGTTCTCCTTCTTGCTCGTTCGGTATTCTCAGTGCTTGTTCGTGTATTCGATTGGTCATTCTTGCTGTCCTCCGCCGCCAGTGTCGAACTTCGCGCGGGCTTCGTCGGGTATCTGCGGCATCTCGAACGGATTTGATGAGCCCAGCAGCGTCTGTTTTGCAAACAGCGCAGCCGTCGCCATACGCTCACGTACAATGATCTGTAAAACAGGTGAAACAGGGAGTTCCAAGCCGCGTTCGTGGGCAAATTGCTGCGTAACCGGCATATTGCCGTTCATTTCAAAGTTTCTCATTTCATTGCCTCCACACCACCGCTAATTTCGGCCAGTTCCTGAGTAATTGCGCTCTGGCGGGCTTTGTTCATCTCGAGCGTCAGGTCGTCGATCAGGTCGTTGGCATTGTCGGTCGCGTTCTTCATGGCTAACATACGCATAATGTACTCTGAGGCGCGCGCAGTCAGTAGCGCGTGATATACCTGTGCCTCGACAAGGCGATAGGTCACTGCTTCGAGCACTTCCTCGGCACTTGGCTCAAACTCGGCAGTACGAACGGTTTGGCTGACCTCTGTCTTTTCGAATCCCGCAGGTAGGATGCGCTGAATGGTCGCCTCTTGGCGAACGCTACTGATGAACTTGGTGTAGACGACATCAACGGCATCGACATCACCAGCCTTGAACTGCTCCATGGCTGTATCAACAATCGATCGTAACTGCGCACCAGTAGGATCATCAGGCAAGTCCTGAAATGCTGCGACAACCTTGAGATCCTTGACGCGAGACGCAAAACGATTAGCACGGCGGCCAACGGTGATTGTCTCGTTGCTAATACCACCTTGCTGATCCTCCAGCAGATTCTTTGCATAGAGTTTGAGGACATTTGCATCGTAAGCGCCGGCCAGACCCTTGTCAGTTGCAACAACGATCAGCATGCGCGCTTTAATTTTGTCGCGCTGCTGGAACAGGGGGTGGCGGTCTGTTTCACCCTGGCTTGCAAGGTATGTCAGCAACTCGCGAGCAACATCTGTATACGGACCGGATGCCTTTTCGGCCTCCTGCGCTTTACGCATTTTACTGGCAGCCACCAACTGCATAGCCTTGGTAATTTGCTTGGTTGATTTCACCGAGCGGATGCGGGTTTTGAGTGCACGGGTCGATGACATTATGCAGCCTCCTTGCCACCAAGCATACGACGACCTTCGGCATTAAGCTCGCCTGTCACGATATGCCTTTTGGCATATCTCTTGTTTATATATACATCGAAAGCGGCATCGTCCACCGAATGTCTACCATTTCTTTGCGGACGGTTACGAAGCGAGCGCAGCAACATCAAAAAATCTTCACGATTTTTCGCGCGTTCCGATTGCGCACTATCGCCGCTGGACTGAGCTTCAGGTACCTGTGGTGCGCTACCGGGCTTATCCCGTCGATAGTGCGGTACCATAGCGTACTCTTCGTCAAGATGATCATCGTCATCATGAACATGAGCGCCCCAGTTATGGTCGATGTGCTCGCCGAAAGTCATTCTTATTCCTCGAATCCTTTCGCGGCAGTCTTGGCAACCTTGTCGAGCAATTTCGCTACTTCTGTATCATCTGCAATCTTTTCCTCACCCTTGTTGAGCTCCTGCATGTCCTTTTTATGGTCAGTCCACAGACGAGTCAGGTAGGCAGTCTTGGCCTCCTGAATCTTCGCAACAGGAACTTTGTCAAATGCACCGCTGTTGACGGCATAGATACTGGCAACTTGCTCCCAGATACCCATTGGCGTGTACTGGTGTTGCTTTAGAAGTTCCGTCAGGCGCTGACCGCGCTCGATCTGGCTCTTGGTGGCTTCATCGAGGTCGCTACCAAACTGCGCAAAGCTTGCAAGTTCGCGGAACTGGCTGAGGCCAAGCTTCAGGTGAGCACCAACAGATTTGACTGATTTCGTCTGTGCATCACCACCAACACGGCTCACTGACAGACCAGCCGAGATAGCCGGACGGATACCTTGGTTAAAGAGATCGGTTTCCATGAAGATCTGACCGTCAGTAATTGAGATGACGTTGGTTGGAATATAGGCAGAGATGTCACCAGCCTGCGTCTCGATAATAGGAAGGGCAGTCAAACTACCATTGCCAAGTTTGTCGGACAATTTTGCTGAGCGCTCCAAAAGGCGAGAGTGAAGGTAGAACACATCACCAGGGAATGCCTCACGTCCTGGTGGACGACGAAGCAGCAGTGACATCTGACGGTAGGCAACAGCGTGCTTGGTAAGGTCATCGTAGATAATCAGCGCGTGCTGTTTATTGTCACGGAAATATTCACCCATAGCAGTACCTGCATATGGCGCGAGGTAGAGGAGGGATGCTGGGTCAGATGGACCAGTTGCAACGATAATCGTGTTGTCCATCACGCCCTCTTCCTTCAGACGCTCGACAAGGCGGGCGATCTTGGAAAGTTTCTGACCAATGGCAACATAAATGTTCACGACGCCGGTTTTCTGACGGCCTTGGTTGATCATTGTGTCAATTGCAATAGCCGTCTTACCAGTCTGGCGGTCGCCAATAATCAGCTCACGCTGGCCACGACCGATAGGGAACATGGCGTCAATAGCCATAATACCGGTCATCATAGGCTCGTGAACGTGCTTACGACCCAAGACACCAATCGCTTCACGTTCAACCAAACCGCGATGCTTTGTCTTAATCTCAGGACCACCATCAAGAGCACGACCGAGTGGGTCAACAACACGACCAAGCAGCTCTTCACCAACAGGTACATCAAGCACGGTACCCTTCAGCGTTACCTTGGCACCAGCAGATACAGACTCGTCGCTACCTAACAGCACGGCACCGATTTCGTCTTCGTTCAAGTTTAAGGCAAAGGCTTCGACAGCCCCTTCTGATGTTTCGATCTGCAATACTTCGCTGTAGCCGGCACTGCGTAGGCCATATACCCACGCCACGCCGTCACCAACGCGGGTGACAATACCGACGCTTTGCAGATCGCCCGATACTTCGAGCTCGCTGATTGCATCGCGGAGTTCTTTACTGAGGTCTGTGACTGATAGTTCTGCCATAATTATTTCCTTATATCTTGCTTGCTGTTAATTGGTTGAGTCGATGTTGGATTGTGTCATCGAGTCGCTTATCCGGTGTCTCGATTCTGACACCGCCGAGTAGGGCGGGGTCGACTTCGAGTCGCAGATGAACATCCTTGGCACCGGTTGTGTTTTTCAAATAGTCAGTGATGGTATGTTTTGTATCTGCCGTCAGCTCGAAACTACTGGCAACATCGGCAAGGAGAATGCCGCGTTCAGCCAGAGCCGCTTCAATGTCACGTACATAGAGTGACAGTTCACGGGTTTTTTTCGTTTCGATCAAGTAGGCAGCGAGTTTTTTGGTAATATTTCGGCCCGCAATCAATTCGTCAGCCAGCAAAGCTGCGACTTTTCGCCTTGATACACGAGCCTGTGCCATTACGCCTGCTCCTTGGCAGTTTCAGCTTTCACCGCATCTGCAATGATCTTCTTGTCGACAGATTCCGTAACTGTCTTGCCAACAACCTTCTCGGTTGCAAGAGCCACTAGCTCAACGGTGTCGTTATGAAGCGCCTTGCGAGCTGCAATCACATCCTTTTCCAGCTGGTCATGTGCGTCTTTGACAATTTTGTCAGCACGAGTCTTTGCCTTGGCTTCAGAATCAGCAACCATAGCCGTTGCTTCATCTTTAGCCGTTGCGACGATTTCTTTGGCTTCGTCACGAGCTTCTTTGAGCGCTTTTTTGACTTGCTCCTCAGCCTCGACAGCTTTCTTTTCAGCCTCTTCAGCCGCCTTAGCACCAGCCTCGATTGCTTCCTGACGGGCGTCAACGGCTTTCATAAGCGGTGGGAATACCCACTTGCTGAGCACAAATACCAGGATCAAAAACGCGACGACCTGAAAAAGCAGCATTTGCCCGTCAATACCAAGAGAGGTGAAAATATCACCTGAAGAGGCATGTTCTGTAGCTGCAAATTGAGTAAATAGGTTCGTCATGAGATTCCTCTATTACTGCTTAACCAGCGACTGCTTTTGCGATAAAGGCAACGACGATACCGATGATGGCCAGCGAGTCGGCAAAGACGATCGCGGTAATCATCAGGGTACGAATCTGACCAAGTTGTTCAGGGTTACGACCAAAAGCGCCAAGGGCGCCACCGCCGATAACACCAATACCTACTGCTGCACCAAGCGCAGGCAATGCGTATGCAAGCACAAATGCTAGTTGTTCCATTTATTTTCTCCTTTTATTATTACCTAATAGTATATACCATCACTCTGTCGACACGGCCGCATGCTTACGGGTATCAGAAGGTGAGTGATCTTGGGATGTGATTTGCTCGTGATGGTCGCCGTGGCTCTCAATTGCGAGCGAGGTGAAAATCACTGTCAGGATAAAGAATACATAGGCCTGAACAAAGCCGATGAACAGCTCGAACGCCATGAACGGAGGAAGGGCAACAACAGACACAAAGCCCGTTAGGACAGCCAAAATGACGAGCAGGATTTCACCCGCAAACGCGTTACCGAACATTCGGACGCTCAGAGCGGCATACCTTGAGAACTCACCGATGAATTCCAACAGACCTTCGAACGAACCTATAGGATCCTTGAGCGGGTTACGGAAGTAGCGTTTGAGATTACCAATCGGACCGTGTGCCCGGATGGCCAGGAATTGCACCGTAATCAGCACTATAATCGCGACAGCAAAGGTGAAATTGAGGTCGGCATTGACCGCGCGCAACACCGGCACGCCGTTCCACTTGATTGAATCAAGACCCGGCAGGGCACTCATCCAGTAACCGGCCAACATAACGAAGAAGATGCTCAGTGCCAGCGGCGCGACTTTACGTGCAACTTTTTTGTCAGGAATAACATCGTACACCTGACCCAGCATGCCTTCGAAAGCCCATTGTGTAAGGCCGACGAAACGGTTATACTGGCCGCGCTTCAACTTGCGGATGACGTAGGTAAAGGCCGCAAAAAGCAGCACCAGACTGATAGCCTGCGTAAACATCGAGTTAGTTACTGGGAAGCTGCCAATGTGAAACAGCGTACCCGCACCAACGTGGATTTCGATTTCAGTCGCCGCGAATTGATTAAACATTTTCATTTGCCTTCTTATATTGTTGCCGTACCAGTAGGGCAGTTATGGCGATACCAATGGCCAGACCCACAATCCCGCACCATGGCTCGGTCTTCAGGAGACCATCCAGCCATAGGCCAACGATGGTGCCACCGAGTGTGGGTACGAACATCCGCCAAGTGGTATCAGCAGCAATCGAGAACAAAATTAAAGCCGCTGATTTTGATGGTTCTTCATCATGCGGTTTTGGCTTGTCGTCGCTGTTTTTAGCCGCGGCAGCGCTCATATACGATATATCGTAACAGATAAATGGCTACTCCTCAAGGTGCGTTTGTTGTTGTTTCAACAGGTGTCCGTCTGCTCCCGCAGGTGATGAGCTACAATAGTGACACATGCCACGCAAACACACGCCGCAAAAACACACACCATTCCGCTTCGTCAACAACGAAGCAGACAAACGACGCTACCCCACAAAACAAGCCGCCGAGAAGGCAGCCGAGTTGAGCATGCTCCAAAAGCCAGGACTCGAACTCACTGTGTATCAGGGCACCGATGGTGGCTGGTATCTGACACGTGCTGTATAGCTGTCATATGGCAATATCAAAAAATTATGTTATAATAATCGACTATGACAAGCCAACCTGCTCGTATGCAGCTTGCCGACCACCTCAGACAACAGGACACAGATATCCTTGTATTCGGCGCCGGTCTTGCCGCACGTGCCTATGATGATCTGTTAAGTGGTAATCACAATCTCTCTGACGAAGCAGCAAACGAAGCACATTCACTTAGACAAAAGGTTACGGGTCTCGTACAGTCAACTGATACAGATGATATCGTAAGTATTCAGCGAATCAATGATCACTTCAGTGCCCACGAATTGCCAGCACTTCGCGAGTATGCGCCGTCGGCACTCGGCAATTTACCCGATCACGATGTTGTTCGTTGGCTAGCATCTGCCTCTCACAGGGATATCGCCATCTTTTCATTGTGGCACTACCAGTATCAAAAAGCCCTGCAAAAGCGACTTATTGAGATACAGCCAATCCTCCATGAAGATATTTTGACAAATGCAAAATGCCTTGTTGACTTGGATATATTTCCCATCAAAGCCCTCGGTCTCTACCAAAAATCATGCAGAGCCGATCGGGACATCCAGCCCATTGATGCATTCTATTACGGCTGCGATAACGTCGCTGCCTACCAAAATGATCGTGTCATCGGTCTTTCGTCACCATTCCAGGATCCGTACTTCCAAAAATTTGACATCAGTTTTGCTCGTCACATCATGTTTCACGAAATGACACATGATGTAGGTATGCAGGACAATAAATGGAACTCCGACAATCGTGGCTTTCAGCGAGGCATTACAGAACCCTTTGCTTATCACCGTGCGACCGAGGAATTCTTTGTTGAACATGTAACGACAGTTGGTATATCGCACGAAAGCCCTGAGATTATTGATCCCGATGAACGAGTAAATGATACCTATATTTATGGCCTCGAGCGAAAACTGCATAGCCTGATTAGCCACGATAGCATCCCTGTGGATCTTTGGGGTCATGCGTATATCGAATCACGTAACAGTCTGAGAGGTATGCGGCTACGCCGTGATCTTGCGAGACGTCTTGGCCGGGCTTTTGGGTCATGGCAGCACTACCTGAATTTCTCGCGTATAGACAACACTGTTCCAGACGGCATTCAGCGCAATACATACCTCAATAATACGATTGATTCGATTACTCAACTCAACGGACAACTACTATTGACATAAGCATCTCGTAGGACTATATACAGTACTACGATGGGGAGACACGCGGCTGAATATCTTTGGCCCTCTGACAATATAGGGGAGTATTCAATCGGTGCCGACTTTGTCCAGACTGATAGAGATCCGGAATATGCCACACAGGGAATCAATATACTATGTAATGAGCTCCTCGAACTCTCTGCCTCAAAAGACCGAGAAGATCAGACAGTTACACGTTCTATCAATAGAAACTTTGGCCGTAATGACTACCGACTTGCGTATCGCGACCTAAATCCAATCCTGGATCAGCCGCTCGATAAACAAGTTGTCGAATGGCTGGCTGACGCTAGCGATCATGATGTAATGTTGTTTTGTCGATGGAGCTTAGAACGAACAGCACACCTCACACGTGCACTAGGACGCGACCAACGCTCGCTTACTTCACACGTACTCGATAAAACTGAGCAGCTCGTAGATATTGGTCTTTTTCCGCGACATGCCGTGGAAGTGACTGATCGCGCGGCTCGACGCTATACATTCAAAGGAATGGATGCATTTCATAGCGGTGGAGGACAACGTATTGGCTTTTGTGACGAGCACGTTATAGGTCTGGCCAATCTGTATCACGACCGAAGCAACTTCCAAGTACCTTCGAGTGAGCTGAAGCAAGTACTCTTTCACGAAGACATGCACGCCGCCGGACGAGACAGAGGATTCTTTTGGGGCATTAGCCAGCAACTGCCCGTGCTGCGCATCATTGAAGAAGCATTTGTCGAGCATGCAACCGAAGTCGCGTATACACGATTCTTCAAACAACCACATATCATCGATCCTCGTCGACGTATCAATCTGTTCAGCATGACGCTCAATACGTACGTAGCTGAAAGAACATTCCTTGATACGATTTGTGACTACGCCCGTATACCAGTTGAGCATCTTGGTGAAGCTTATTTTAGTCCTAGGGGTGACGAGAAGGGTGAACGTTTACGTGCCGATATAGAACGAAAAATCGGTAAGTTCTTTGGTGGTACTGAACACTTTTTTGCTTTTGTTGATGAGTATGAGGAGGCGGGTCATGGCGAGCGCAAAAAATTAATAGACAGGACGATTAAGGCGCTGAAAGAAGCTGACCATCAGGTGTCAGACCTGCTATAATAAACATGCTTCACACTTGAATACATAAAGCATTTTGATATACTAAGTATAGTAAATAAAGGGGATAACCAACATGAGCGATGCCGCCACTCCACAAATCACGATCTACAGTACAAGCTGGTGTGCATTTTGCCATACAGAGGCACAGTGGCTTGACCATCTAGGTATTCCCTATGTCAAAAAGGATATCGAGGAAGACAAAGAAGCCTACGAAGAGCTTATGAGCAAAAGCCAGGGAGGCTACTCGGGCGTACCCGTCACTGATGTGGCCGGTACTATGATCCTCGGTTTTGACCGTCCCAAACTCCTTGAAGCCATAAAAGCGAATAACCTCAATCCTTCTCAGGCTTAGCGCAGTGAAAACAGCACCATCGTAGTAGGTGCTGTTTTCATTTCTTCAAAAAAATTGTATAATCAGCACCCAATGAAGGGTTCGGAGTCATACACCTACAAAGATTACAGAGGCGGCATACCACCGCGCGCCTTTGGTAGTGAAACTGAGTATACGCATAGCGGATACATTGAAAATATGTATGCAGGCTACGGATACTACGGCTCCTCGATCGTACCCTTGACCGAGCATATCAATCCTGATTATCTCGTCTCTTCGGGACGTGATCAATATATCAGTGCAGTTGTCTCAACTGGCGGCGAGTTATACGTAGATGCTGAAGCGCTTGAGTATGCAACGCCTGAGTGCAGAACACCTCGGGAACTTGCTCTCCATGAACGGGCAGGCGAGCGAATCACTCGTGATACAGTTCTCAGGATTGCAGCCTACGATGATATCGACAAGATGCAACTCTACAAGCGTAGCGGATATGCAAACGTTCCAAACCCGACTAGACCGGAGACATATTTCCTCAAAGAAGACTCCATAGGTAACCACGAAAACTACACAAGTATCAATATGTTCTCTGGCAGAGCAATAAGTAAATACAATGATACCCATGCCGCAAAGAGCCTGGCAAGCTACCTGGCACTAAGAAAGTTGATCGATGGAATCGGCATGGTCGATGAGAACCACTATTCAATTACCCAACGACCGCGAGCGATCGATTATTGTGATCTCACGCCAGCCGGCCAAAAACATGGCAAAAAGCGAGCTTTTGCACAACACGAAGATAGGCTCGAAATTCGTACTGGTGAAGCAAACAAGTCAGACTGGGCAACTGAATTTAAATTCGGGCTCACGTCGCTCGTGATACGGCTTGTCGAACATGAGGCATTTCCAGAACGCCTACAACTTCTTGACCCAAACCAAGCAGTGAGCGATCTCGCACGTGATCCTCTAGCAGCAGTCCTGACAAAAAACGGAATTTACCAAAAGGGAGTCGATGTTTTGCGAGAAATGGTAGATACCGCTGTTGATTTATGTCAACCCTCACCCGACTGGCCTGCTTATGAGCAACAAGCAGCACGAGATTTTTACAAATTCTATGATGATCTGCATATGGTGAGTCTGTCCGACGATGACGTTACGGCACTTGCAGATCGCATCGACTGGGCAGGACGCTACAAATACCTTGTCAGTCGCGGTGGAACATACGCCACCATAACTACTCGCGATCTCTCTATGGTACGCGACGATCTAAAGTGGGACGAAATCAACGATCGGGAGATCTCACGGCGTTACTTTAGCCGATTTGGCCACACTGCGCTTCAAGCAATTATCCCAACCGCACCGAACACCCGCGCCAAGACACGGATAGAAATTGCCAAACAACTACGAGAGGACGATAAGCTTTCGACTGTTGAGTGGAGGGCTATTCACGGCAAACAAGGTGCAGGTGTATATCAATTCGACGGACCCCTGAGTCAAAAAGTGACCTATCATCCTTATCAAAGAACATTCAACCAGAATAACGAGTAGGGAGGAGCGGCAACTCCACCACCCGGCCAGCTGTTGGGTACTCGCCAGTAACGCATGCCATGCAAATGCCGCCAAGCTGCGTACTGATATCATCACGCCACGGTGGTGTGTTTTCGATCGCTTGATATAGCTGAGTATCCGTAATGAAGCGGAGGGTTTCCACGCCAAAATACTTTCGCATCTCCTCCATATTTTTACGTCGTGCCAAAAGCTCGGATGGATTACCCGTATCAATACCATAGATACACGGGTCAACATGTGGTGGAAATCCAATGCGCAGATGAATGCTCTTTGCACCGGCATCTCGTAACTTCTTGATATACACACGGCCAGTCGTACCACGCACAACCGAATCATCCACCACCACAATATCTTTGTCCTGTACCATTGCTGGAGTGACATGAAGTTTTAAGTCTGCAGTTGCCGTACGTAATTCTTGGTTTTCAAGGATAAACGTTCGGCCAACATAGGGGTTCTTGGTGATCGCTCTAATGTAGGGAATACCTGTCTGTTCAGAGTAGCCTATAGCCGTATCACTACCTGAATCTGGGATACCGATAACAGCGTCGGCGATAAAATCAAGATCCTCTGTGCGTGCGAGAGCGCGGCCAATATTCATGCGAACTTCCTGGGTGTTACGCCCCTGAAGTGTCGTATCGGGTCGGGCAAAGTAGGCAAATTCCATAGCGCACATTGCTGGTTGCTCCACGCTATATATCTCTTCTGTTTGCGCCTCGCCTCCACCGAGAGGCACAGTGACGAGCGTGCCTGGTGCGACTTCTTCGGCCGTCCAAGGATCGATGCCCTTTAGGGGGCCGAGCGCGCTATCCTCGGACACAAAGTAATGATATTTATCGGTCTTTAGCTGAAACAACGGTCGAAAACCCCATGGATCTCGCGCTGCATAGAGCGACTTACCATCACTCGCCACAATACTATAGCCGCCATTCAGGCTACGAAGGACGGTCAGCAGACTCGTATGAAAACTCTCGCCGAGTTCAATCATGCGGCGATCAATGATTTCTACCAAATATTCTGTGTCTGTCAGGCCGCGGCGATTTTCGAGCTCCTTGATATGGCCGTTCATGGCGACCATAAACAGTGAGTCCTTGCCACCAAGCGGATGAGCTTTCTCGGCTGCATCACCACTCTTTTTGCCTGTACCGTAGCGTGTGTGAGCAAGGGTAATCGGCCCGCGAGGGAAGCCGCTCAGGTGTCGCCCGCCGGCAAATACATCAGTAATCAGCCCTTTGTTCTTGCTCGTTACAAATGTATCGGTCTCACTATCGTAGACAGATATACCGGCGCCATCTTCGCCGCGGTGTTGCAAACCCAGGATACCCTGATAGGCTTGTGTACCGAGCGGTGTGTCACGCTCGGTATCTGCCTCGCCATCTATCCGTATGGCGGCAAAAACACCGCATTCTTCACGTGGCTGATCATCCTGTTCGTAGCGCGAACCATATTCACCAGGCATTTGTCCTCATCTTAACACAAAGAGAATATATGGACAAAATATGTAATTTATGATATAATGCATTTTACGACAAAGCGGCTTTGAAACAATCAGAGAAAAGAGCTTGCAATGGAACTTTCCAACTTTAGCTACACACCACGCGCCGATCAGATTGATCATCTGTTCAACTGTATCGGCGCGCTGGGCATTATCGCCCTCGGTGTCATGCTCATCAGTTGTGCTGTATGGTACTTCTACAATCGTCCGGCTACTGTCTCGATGGTTGAGTCCGAGACACCCCCGCAAGATGATTTCAACGATTTGCTATTCGGATTCGGCCTGGAAGATTTCCATGTCGACGAAGGGCTGCGTGAACTCGAAGCCATGCTCCTGAACGACTGACACTCCGTGCCCCTGTTGCTACTCACCAGAGTAGCAACAGGGGCACTTTACTTATAGGGTATAATAGTACGCAATGATAAATCATTTGATAGAATTGCCGTCTGGCAATGAGATTGCGTACTGGACGCACCACGACCGTAAAAAGCCGACGCTTATTCTTGTTCATGGCTTCACCGGCTCTCATGATGGTTTTCAATATCTTGTGCCGCTGCTCAAGGATTTTCGGCTCATTATCCCTGATCTGCCAGGCTTTGGCGTCAGTCCGCTACCACATAAAAAACTGACACTTCCAGAGCTTGGTAAGCTGCTGATCGAATTTATCGAAGCACTCGACCTCGACGAGAAACCACACCTGCTTGGGCACTCTATGGGTTCACTGGTAGCTGCCGAAGCAGTTTGCCAACAGCCGGGGGATTTTGCCGAAAAATTACTTTTTGTCAGTCCTGTACCATCACCAATCCGCGCCTTCGATAAGCGCCGCCCCGGTGTCATGGTGAGCCGTTTGTATTACGGTGCTTGTCGTCGTCTACCATCTGTCGGTAAACGCATGGCAGTGAGCCGCAAGATCACAAAACTCAGCACGGGCATAATCATGACGACCAAAGATAAAAAGCTGCGTGAAGCTATCTATGGTCATCACTATGAAAACCTCAATTACATCAGTAGTATCGGCTGGTACAGTCAACTTTATACCGCTATCAATCGCACTGGTATCAGCCACTACCGTGCAGTGCTGAAGGATTTTGATGTACTGATCATCAATGGCAATAACGACTCCGTCACCCCAGTGAAACACCAGCGCAGGGTTGCAAAAACCATCGGTGCCAAACTAAAAATCATCCCTGAAGTTGGCCACTTGGCTCACTACGAAAAGCCAGCTGAACTTGCGAGTGCAATCAGGCACTTCCTGCATATAGGTTAGGTCTTCTGAGCCTTCTTAGCCTCCCGTCCAGCGACCGCAACCCCTGAAATTACATCGCTGAAACGTGAATTTCAGGGCGTGTAGGGTGGGAGGTGGAGAAGGGTCAGAAGACCATCTATTTTAGTCACTCTCGGCGATCACTTCTTCGTACAATTTGACGAATCGTGGCATGACAACCCGCACATCATGCGTTTTGGCTAGTTTCGCGCTATTTTTACCAAATTTCTCGCGCAAGTTCGGATTATCCAATAGTTTTGCGAGCGCCGTTTTCATAGCCGGGACATCGTCAACATGAATGAGATAACCAGTCTGATCTGTAATACAAAGCTCTTTTAGTGCACCAGCGTCTACCGCTACCACGGGCTTGCCGCAGGCCATTGCCTCAAGCATAGCCAAACACTGTAGTTCCGCAGGTGAAGGGACGGCAAAAATATGACCAACATGATGCAACTGCACCAAATCCTCGTCTGAGACTAATCCGGTAAATGTCACCTTGTCCTGCAGACCAAGCTCCTGAACCATCTCCTGCAATCTCTCGGTAGAGTTACCAGCGCCAACAAACAATCCGTGGAAATCATACTCCAGTGCATGGAGCTGTCCAAGCACTTCCATGAGGATATGCAGATGCTTTTCCTCGTCAATACGACCGATCCAACTAATAATAACTTTGTCCTTAGGCAAGCCAAACTTCTCATAGATTGCAGCTCCTGGCTCTTCAGGGAAGAATCGGCTCAGATTAATACCATTACTGATAGCGACCGCAGGTGCCTCAATACGCGAAAGATTAAACAAGCTCAGGGCTGACTCTGTTGGCATGATAATACGCTTGGCACCTCGGTAAAGCAGCGTGCCGTATTCATTCAGGATATAACTCACCGGTCGCGAAATAGGAGAAAGAATCTTGATGTTCTTGATCATGTTGTCCGGCATGACATGATTGGTTGCGACAACCGGAATCTTGCGATTCACTGCCGCACGCAGGATACCCAGGCCAACTGTCAGCTGTGTCTGCACATGCACGATATCAGGCTCATATTCATCCAGAATACGCCGCATTTCGCGGTCATAGGTGACAGAGACGCGTAAATTCTTACGGAAGGGCAGACCAAATGACCGGATACGTCGGATCTCGTAATTTTGGTCAACCTCTTTATAGCCGCGACCCGTCTGTGACGGAGCGACAACGACGACCGTGTGGCCTTCATTCGCCAGTCCCTGGGCAAGAGTGCGGGCTGCCGTGGCAACACCGCTTCTCATCGGCCAGTGCTGGTCGTTTGCGATTAGTATACGCATAAACTTGGATTGATTATACCACGCACGAATTTGATATACTTATGATAATGCCTACAATTAAGCAACTATTACGAGCTCTGAAGTTCACCGTGTTAACCTTTGCGACGACACACCTTATTTTGTCGTACACACTAATGATCTTTCGCGATTACAACGAAGGAAATTTGTTCCGCATCCTTAATTACCAAAAAGCCATCCCCGGCATAGATACTGGGTTGAAATACTTCATCATTTCAAACATTATCGCCGTCGGCGTTTATTTTGCCTACCTGGGATTCGTCCTCTACCGCGACAAGCACGCGCATAAAGACGACAAATAGAGCGCATGAAACTTTTCTTTGACGCCCGCTACATTCGTACTGATTTCCACGACGGCATTAGCCGTTACACCACCGAGCTGGCGAATGCACTAGCGCGTCAGACGACAGTCACCTTTATCATTTCTGATAAGGCGCAGCTAAAATTCCTACCAGAAAACGCACAGTACGTATTGCTGCACCCAGTTACATCATGGCGCGAACCACTCTCCAGTCTATGGCTCAATAAATTTCACCCCGATGTCGTCATATCGCCACTCCAGACGCTTGGCTCTGTCGGCCGCAAATTCAAACTCGTACTGAATCTGCAGGACATGACATACTACAAGCACCGAACACCACCGCCACAATTCAACCAAGCAGTACGACTGGCATGGCGGCTCTATCACATGTCCTACGTACCGCAACGGATGACACTTAATGGTGCCGATCTGATAGCAACCGTCAGCGAGACAAGCAAAAAAGAAATTTTAAAGGCGAAGCTGACCAAACGATCAATTGTTGTCGTACCAAATGCTGCCCGTGACCTGTCAGAATTCCTGACCTCAAAAGTACGTGTCGATACTACGCCGAGAAATCTCGTCTATATGGGCGCATTCATCCCCTATAAAAATGCCGAGACGCTTATCCGTGCGATGGAGTTTCTCCCAAATCACACACTTCATCTGCTCAGCCGCATCAAACCTGCACGCAAAGCCGAGTTACAAAAACTAATCCCGAAAGGCACCAAAGTCATCTTCCATGGTGGCGTTAGCGATGAAAAGTACGCCGAACTGCTTGCCGACAATGCCATCATGGTCAGCGCCAGCAAGTCCGAAGGTTTCGGCTTGCCACTCATTGAAGCACAACAACTAGGTGTTGCCTGCGTTGTCAGTGACATCGAAGTATTCCACGAAGTTGGTGGTAGTGCAGCACTCTATGCAAATCCCGACTCTGCGCAAGATTTTGCAGCAAAGATCACGCAGCTAGACGATAAAAAACTGCGTAACAACCTGATCGAAAAGGGTAGGAGGCAAGCAGCAAAATTCAGCTGGGACAACTCTGCCAAAGCCCTACTTGACGCTGTAAAAAAGCTCTAAAGAAAATCCCCCCTATGCCGAGACATAGGGGGGATTAGAGGATGGGTTAGGACGATTCAACAAACCGGCACTCATTGATCGGCTGCTGCTGCGGCAGACCATACTGACATAGCAGATATGCCACATAACGCCCTGTCTGGTCAGACTTGTAGATCAGCACTTTGCGCTGCCAGCCGTCTTTCATGATAGTTGCACTATTGCTATCTGTCGCTACTGACTCGACCTGCAGGCCTGCGCTTTCAAGATCTCGCTTCGCTTGGGCATTGTGCACACCATAACTAATCATGATACCCATGATAATGGCAGCGATAAATCCTATAAGAGCACACAGCGCTACGCCGGCCAGCTTTTCACTGCGTGAACCTCCGCGCTTATGCAAGATAATGAGCGTGACACCGATTAACAGTGACAAAACAGCAGTACCGGCACATAGCCAAAATAGCACCCAACCATTGGATGTGAATACCATCATTCCTCCTGGGAAAGAACTCGTAATGACCGTCTGTCATTAAGTATTTAATTTATACATTTAAAGATGGTTTTTGTCAACTATTTGCAGAGGTGGCTAAGTGCTAATCGTCGTGCCAATTGACTCGCCGGCGACGGCACGAGCAATGTTGTTTTCCTGAAGTAGTTCAAAGACGACGATAGATTGCCCATGGTCTTCAGCCAGCGCAATAGCTGCCTGATCCATCACCTTGATATCAGGCTGTTCAACTGCTTCACGCAAGGTAAGTGTTTCAAACTTCTTTGCCTCCGGATTTTGATGGGGGTCGCTATCGTACACGCCATCAACTTTCGTTGCCTTGAGGATTGCATCACAATCCAGTTCAAGTGCCAGACTAACCGCTGCGGTATCAGTAGTTAGATAGGGTCGACCGATACCGCCAGCTACAACGACAACGCGGTTTTTTGATAGATGGCTCAGAACGCGCCTGTGTGTGAACTGATCAGCGACCTGATCAGCCTTGATATTCGTGACCGCCCGAGCAGGCAGGTCATTGGCATTAAACACATCTGCAAGTGCCAGAGCGTTCATCAGTGTACCGAGCATACCGATATTGTCGGCTGTCACTCGCTGTACACCACCGCCAGTCAGCTGTGCACCGCGGGCATAGTTACCACCACCGATCATCAGAACAATCTGTGCACCCTGTACTTTTTTAATTTCATTCGCAATCCATGCCGCACGCTCGGCATCGAATCCACCGTCAAATTTACCCTGTAGCTGCTCGCCTGAAAGCTTCAGTAATACGCGTTTATACATTGTTTCAGTATAGCAAAAAGAAAAGCCTCCCGTTACCAAACTCAGTGGTTTAGTAGGGGAGGCTTCTCTGTGAAACGGATCAGGCGGCGACGCGGAAATTCTGCTCGTCCCACTCGACGTACTGATCTTGCGGATGAAGATCACGGAAGTGATCTATGACGGCAAATCCTGCCCAGTAGAGGCACAGAACGATCGTCCAAAGTGCTAATCCATCCGCGGCAAACCATGTCGGCATGACTCTGGTAACAACTACTGCAGCGCAAATCGGAACCTGCCAATGGTCAAACCACCATCTGGACGGACTCTTCAGCACTGATGCGTAGCCAAGCATCCGATATCTTCCATTACAGATCACTCGCTGCAAGGCGCCAAACGCAAATAGTACACCAAGTCCCGCCAAAGTCCACCACCATTGGTGTGCCCACGAGGGAATCGTATCGCTACGTTCTGCCCATATGCGAGCTGTCATAGTGAACATTGGAATCATAATCAAGGGACCAACCATCAGCGACCAGCTTTGCTCACTATGGAATATACGACGCGGTTGACGTGCGCCAGGTGGCCACTCCAAGTAGCCAACCAAGAGAGCAAAACACAACATCGTGAGGTACGCTGTGCCGGCGATCACCAACGCCACAGAGCCATCTGCAATGTCTTTTGTGAGTAGCCAGTACAGGATCAAACCCATGAGGCTAGCAAAGCCATAAAATACTTGCTGCTTCGTCGGACGCTTCAGCATGCTTTTCCTTTCAACAGAGTAAATGTTCGTCGCGGCAATTCCGCGAATAGCATATATATTATGATTTATTTTAGTAATTTGTCAATACTTAACTGAGGCGAAATATGCTATACTAGCAAGAATATGGCTCGTAAAAAACCACTCAAAAAACCCAGTGCTGTCGTGAATCGTCGAGCGCGGTTTGATTATGAGCTAGGTGACGAGCTGACGGTGGGACTCAGCCTCACGGGGCCAGAAGTCCGCGCCGCACGTGATGGCCACATACAGCTCAAGGGCGCCTATGTGCAGCTTCGTGGCGGTGAGTTGTGGCTGCAAAATGCCAGTTTTAGCCTCAAATTAAACGAGCGCGGTAAGCCGGGCGCACGGACGATCGACACCGAGCCGCGTAAACTGCTCGCTCACCGTAAGCAAATCGATGCACTTACCGCCCACAAAGCCCAGGGCAACACCATCGTACCGCTGCGAATCCTGACAATGGGTCGCTTCATAAAGCTCGTCATAGCAACCGGTAAGGGTAAGAAAACCTATGATAAGCGAGAAACGCTGAAGCGCCGCGACCAGGAGCGCGAAGCATCTCGGGCTATAAAACATGCCTAAGGAAAAAGCTCAGCCATATGACTGAGCTTGTTCCACTCCTTTAGTCGGATGTCAGATAAAGACGAGGCATGCGGCGACCGCCGTCGATCAAAGATCGGCGCCCCAACTGCTGCGTAACCGTACGACCACCTCCGTAGATAACGGTTTGTACGGCACCACCGGTGTGGTGAAAGCAAGCAACCGTTTTCTGATTGTCGAAGGTTTGCGTCGGATGACGATACACCACCAGATCAGATCCATTCGGGATCTCCACCTTGGATCCGTCACTATTCTGGAGTATGAGCACGTAGCTCAATTGGCATCTGAAGTTGGCGTGTTTCACCCCTGCATCTGTCTTGAAACGAAATTGGTGAGAACCAATCATCTTGGCCAGATAGGGGAGCGTTCTCCGAATTGTCTTTGTCATGTACATCCTTACTCGTAAGTGTGGGAACTTATACATTATATCACATAAGTACATATTTATCAATGTCATAGACATAAACGCGAAGGAAAAGGCTCGGCTGTACGCCGAGCCCGTTCTCATACCTCCTGGTCAAATCGGGAAAGATCGAGCTTCGGAAGCCATGTCCTATTGCGGCCTAGCTAATATCATGCGTTAAATACCGCGTTTTTGTACGGCCACTTCCATAAACGACAATCTGCTTATTACCTCTGGGGTAGAAAAAGCAAGCGACCGTCTGCTTACGATCAGACGTTTGGCGCGGATGGCGATAAACGACCAGCTCCGTACCGACAGGTACCGCGATGGGGTCACCATTTTCACGCCGAATCTTCACAACTTTGTCGATTCGACAATCATAATTGTGGCCAACCTCATCCATTGCGCCCTTAAACGTATGTGAACCTATAAGCCTCGTCAGAAAATCCAACACAGGTACCGCCTCGGTCACAACAAATCCTTTCTGGTAAGGTAGAGAACACTTTTTATTATAGGTTTGCGGTAATGGTTTGCCTGTAAGAAATGTTACGGCACGCAGAGACTGCACCAGATGGTACACTGGTTATATGAAGATTTACTCGTGGAACGTCAACGGTATCCGAGCCGTCGTCAACAAAGGCGAATTTGCCAAATTCATCGCCGCTCATTCGCCAGATATCCTGTGTCTACAGGAAACCAAAGCCAAACAAGAACAGGTCGAAGTCGACCTCGCCGGTTATCATGAATACTGGAACAGTGCCGCCAAGGCTGGCTATAGTGGTACGGCAATAT
This sequence comes from uncultured Candidatus Saccharibacteria bacterium, assembly GCA_964480675.1. GTDB lineage: Bacteria > Patescibacteriota > Saccharimonadia > Saccharimonadales > Saccharimonadaceae > UBA2112. Next base: position 172,787 of record CAYZPD010000001.1, on the reverse strand, counting down.
TCAGTAAAACACCCGCTCTCACCGTCGTTCCAAATATTCCGACCGATATCGCCAGTAAATACGAACTGCGCGATACTTACGGCGATACCAATACCGAGGGTAGAGTACTCGCCGCTGAATTTGATGATTTCTGGGTTGTCAGTGTCTATACGCCAAACAGTAAGGGCAAGCTGGAGCGACTGGGACTGCGCACCGAGCAATGGGACAAAGCATTTCTGGCGTACATGAAGCAACTGGAGGAGAAAAAGCCAGTTGTCTTTTGCGGCGACCTGAATGTTGCCCACAAGGAAATCGACCTAGCGCGGCCAGACGACAATCATAAATCACACGGCTTTACCGATGAAGAACGAGCTGGATTTGATGCAATTGAAGCAGCAGGTTTTGTGGATACCTTCCGTCTATTCAACACCGAGGGCGAAAACTACACCTGGTGGACTGCCTGGGCAAACGCTCGTGAGCGCAACGTCGGATGGCGTATTGATTATGTCGTCGCATCTGAATCCCTTGCAAACCGTCTGTCTGGCGCCGCCATTCATGCCGACCAAATGGGCTCCGATCACTGTCCGGTGAGTATTGAAATAGATTGATAATTATTTTATAATACAACAACCATCGCCCCATTTCATGAGGGCTGGAGTACATTGTTGGTTATATGAAAGGATCGGTAGTGTAATGACCGAAAAACAGCTCAACCCGCTCGGCTCTGTCGGGCACATGACTGTCATGGGAACACTAGGCACACTTTTTCTCACTCTTGCCGGAATAATTTCCTACTACGGAGATCCGGCTGATTCGCACACTGCGGCCGGCGTTGTCTGGTTTAGTGTCCCAGCGATCGTCGCATTTGGTTTTTTTGTCCACGAGGCTTACCTCTACCATAAAAAGACCGAAATTCCGTCCCTGTCTTAACCAAACACATGCCGTCTGTCTCTTCACAATCAGAGAGACAGACGGCATTTTTATTTTCTGGTATACTTCTACATACACTGAACCAAGGAGGGGTATGGATTTGCAGCAACGACTGGATAAGCTGGTGGGCGAACGTGATCAGTATAAGTGTCTCGATACAGAGAGCAATCGCAATAAACGTGTTATTGCGCTGCTTGGGCCATCTGCGGTCGGCAAATCAACCATTATTCAGGCATGCTTCGAACGAGCAAGCTGGTTTGGCATTCGCTCTATAGCCGAAGCTGGCACGACAGGTACTCGATCCCCACGACCAGGTGACCCAGCCAACTACAACATGGGGACACCGCGCGAAGAAGCGATTGAAATGATTGAGCGAGGTGAAGCCACAAACTGGTCACTCATGCAAACCGGCGAGCTCTACCTGACGCTACCTCATCACTTTGAAGCTGAATATAATTTCATGGCGTGTCTGCCAGACAGTATGCCTATGATTCGACGGGCTGGTTTTGCCGTGGTGCATGCATTTTATATCGTCACTGAAGTAGACGCTTGGGAGGAACAGCTCGCAGGCAGAATCTTCACCCCTGAAACTCTCCACCTGCCAAAAGCTCAGCGCAGTTATAAACCCGATGCAGCTGGTCGCATAGAAGAGGCGCTTCAGTCACTTGAATATGGCAAAACGACGCAAAGCAAGCTCACTCACATATCTAGCACCCCTGGCAAGGAGCATTTGGAAACAACGGCCGATATTATTTTGCAATCGAGCATGCGAGCAACAGAGTACCGCTCTAGTGGTGGCACAATGTATCAGGAATATGAACGAAACATCGGTGCTATGTATGGTCGCGCGCTGGATATCGCTTGGGAAATCGAGCAAGCAACTGGCGCAGAGAAATCTGCCTGATACACTAGATACATGCAGCAATTTCCTTACTGGCAACAGCAAACACCCGACAAGGTGCTGTTTCCTGATGTGGAGTGGAATAAACCAGAACAGCGTTCTCAAGCAGGTAAGCTAGGTATTATCGGCGGTAATAAGCTTGGGTTTGTCGCTGTCGGTGATGCCTATCAAGTGACAACCGACGCCGGAGTTGGACAAGTTCGCATACTCCTACCTGACGCACTCAAAAAGTCAGTTCCTCCGGCCATTGTCAATGTCGTATATGGCGCCAGCAATCCATCTGGCGGTCTGAGTCGTGAGGCAAGCACCGATCTGCACGTGCTTGGTGCATGGGCTGATAGCGTGCTTCTGATTGGCGACGCAGGCAAAAACAGTGAAACAGCCATCCTCTACGAAGATTTCGTCAGAGGCTACTCGGGCATGCTCACCATCACGCGCGATGCTGTCGACTTATTGCTTAACGCGCCCGAAGTTATCGTCGAGCGAGACAAAACACTCCTTGTGGTATCGTTTGCACAGCTGCAAAAAATTTTTACTAAGGTTTACTATCCGAAAATCCTGACATTCAGCATGCAGTTGCAGCAACTCGTCGAGACACTGCATAAATTCACTATCACATACCCGGTCTCTGTCATGACTTTTCACCAAGATCACATTGTTATCGCGAGTGGCGGGCAAGTCACCACAACACCATGGGGTAACCCTATGGCTATATGGAAGGGCAATGTCGCCGCGCATGCGAGCGTATACTGGCTCTGGAATCCGTCAAAACCCCTTGAAGCCGCAACCGCCAGTCTTATTTCTTAAGGTTTTTTATTCGTAAGGCCGATGCTATAGTCGGGATATACAGGGGATACCTCTGTTGCACTTGTCCATCAATCCGAAAGGAATGCCATGAATAAGACAGATTTCGTCTCGGCATTACAGCAATACATCGAAAACCCTCCGAACTGGGCACGTATCGGCTTCGCTCGTGAACTGGCAGACTACATCGAAAACCTCGGACAGACGCCAGGTGAGGATCAGCGTACATGGGCGACGTCATGTCTACCGCAGATCATCATGATGATGACATACGATCAGCGCCGACGACGCGGATCTCATGTCACCGACATACAAGATTCCTATGAGATGTTTCAGCGCTCTGACGAAAGAAGTAACTCCGCCAGTGCCCTCAAAGACATCACCGGGTCGGATGTGATTCCTGAAATCGTTGATAAGGTGCTGCGAGCCGACCATCATGTCATCATGGCAAAGTACTTGCAGTTCGCGCAGGAGACCTACGATCGCGGTGGCTTACGCCAGAAGATCATAGACAAACTCGACAAAGATCGTCGTCCTATGATGACTGGCATGTTCGGCACGACACGGCTCAGTAGTCTGGTCAGTGGCGGTCGAGTGATGCTCACGTTCCATCGCAAGGATGGCATCTACGATGTCGGACTCTTCACCTTTGTGATCGACGATGATGACTGCTCTGGCATAACAGGCGGCCTGACCTCACAGTATGCCGATGCATTGCTAGCGCTCAGCATGCTTGATGAAGTCATGACCAACTGGAGCAAGCGATCCAGGTGGTTTAAGGGCTCAAGTGCATTGCTGGCCGGTTGATGGACACGGGTATCTGAGTACCCATAACCCCGCAGACAGCTCAGAACACTGTCTGCATTACCCTAAATTCACTCGCGTAGCGAGTTTAGGGTAATGAAAAAGGACTCCCTATGAAGTCCTCTGGAAATCTATTGTCTGGTACCGCGAGCCGGACTTGAACCGGCACGGACAAAAAGTCCACAAGATTTTGAGTCTGGCGTGTCTACCAATTCCACCATCGCGGCACAAGACAATAGATTTTAATTTGCGATCACCACTATGACACAAGATGTTAATCAATCGCTCTATATTGTATACTATTACCTGTAAGGAAGCCAGTTAAATTCATGGACCCTCGAGACGATTGGGCATCATCGAACAACGACAGAGATTCTCAGCGTGACGCCGCCGCACGGGTGGTTCGCGATCAGTTAGATGCACTCTACGACCGACAGTCTACGGTAGTCACGCCAACTCGAGAGGAACTAGGCAGACATCATACTCAACCGCAACCGCAAGCTGCACCGCAGGCAAACACCGCGCAATCAAATCACATGCAGCAATACCACTCACAGTGGCAAGACTACTACCGTAAATATTACGAACGTTACTATGTAGGTAAATTGCATCAGGCTATTAATGAGCAAGCTGATGCCCAGAAAACAGCCGATAGTAAGCCAGCTGATGAAGTTACTGAACTGCGTGAAAAGATTGTCGAAAACGCCAAGAAATCAGCTAAAAAAGCACGCAAAAGCCGTCACTTCGTACCAATAGTCAGTGCAGTGACAGTCATGCTGGTTGTTGCGTTCCTGCAGTATAACGAACTTATCATCGGCTCTGTACAAGCGTATGTCAGCCCTGGTGCGATTGATCCGCAAAACATCATCGTTGACCCTACATCAAACACCCGAGTGTCGGCAGACCCACGGCTTGTTATACCTAAGATCAATGTCGATGTGCCAGTCATCTACAATGTCGGCTACGATCACGATTCGCAAATGGCAGCCATGCAAAAGGGCGTGGCGCACTTTGCTATACCTGGTGCCAACAGCGTACCGGGCCAAAACGGCAACACTGTCTTTTCGGGACACAGTAGCAATGATCTGTTTGACCCGGGGGATTACAAATTTATTTTTGTCCAACTCGACAAGCTCCAAACAGGGGATACTATATTCGTCAACTACCAATCCACTCGCTATACCTATACCGTCACTAAGAAGCAAGTCGTCAAACCAACTGATGTTCAGTCACTGCTTGGACCGACTGATAAACCATACCTGACACTCATCACCTGTACACCACTCGGTACATCCCTGAACCGCCTCCTCGTCTTTGCTGACCAAGTCTCACCAGATCCGTCTAAGGCAACTCCAGCCGGCGATAACAGCAGCAGTAGCGGTGGCGCAGCAATGCCTGGCAACGGCCCATCGGCGCTCGAGCGTCTGTTCGGCGCTCGGTAGTGTGCTAAGATAGCCCCATGAAGAGGGAAGTGTTATTGAGCGCAATCGAAGGCTCATGGAATGCTGAAACATCTGCATCCAAAGAATGGTCTCTAGAAAACAAAGCACTCGGACAATGTGCTGTCACGGCCTGTGTTGTTCAGGACTACCTGGGTGGCGACATCCTCAATTCTGTCGCGACGTTACCAGACGGTTCGACCGACTCGCACTACTACAACATCATCGACAACGAAGAAGTCGACTGGACACGTTCGCAGTTCCCCGGGGGAACTACATTCACAGAGGGTGCACCAAAAACCAACGGCTGCGAATCAACCAGAGAATACATACTACGATCGAATCTACTCACAAGTGTCCGCTACAAATTACTTCGCTCAAAAGTCGCTATTCGGCTGAGCTACGAAGCAAATCAAAGCTAACAAGCAATACCTGATTATTATTGCAAAATCATGCGAGCACGACGCAGCTCGTAACCTTTGTCTGTCTTGGCTACGGCATACATGTATTTATCATTTGGGCTCAAACTCACAGCAAAACCTTCGGCAACGGGCATAATACTCTGACGATTTGCGCCATCGAACTCGTATAGCCACAGCTGACCACCGTAGTCAGACCACAGCATGTAATTATCCAGCCAGTGGAGATCCTGCGCTGCCTGAGGTGTCTTCGCCCAGGTTGTTTTATCGTATTTCATCAGCTCTAAGTCGTATGTTGCAAAACCATCAGGCAATGTAACAACAGCAAAACGATCATTCGATGAAATAGTCAGACGACTCGCACCAGCTGGAATCTGTTTTGAAGCAAATGTTTTAAGTGTTCCTTTGTTATTGAGAGTTGGTAAATTACCTGTCAGTACCTTTAGTGTTTGACCATGAACAATCGTGATATATTTCTGGTTGAAGTAATTTGCCATACCGGCAAATAACGGCTGACCATCAACAGGGTAGGTAGCAATAACGACTGGCTCGGCAATATCCACAGCAGCATAGCCAACTGTTCGTTGCTTCGTATCATCTGCAGTCGTCGCGTAGACAATCGTCTTATCATCATAGGCCGTGAAACTCTCGATATGAGTTGCAAGTGGTCGCGATAATGTCTGCTCGTCCAGGTTAATACGCCGCACAATGTCAGCAGTCTGCACAAACAACAGCTTATTACCACCGCCAGCAAATTGTACTTTCGACGGCGTTACTGCGTAGGTAGTATTGAGATTGATAGATTTGCTTGGTGAGTCACGGTTGAGCAGCAACCATTCTACCTTTGTGTCGTCATACGTGTGTCGTATCAGCACGGCATTATCATCCTGACTCCAGCTATCCAGAGCAAATGTCTGCGTTTTACCCGTACTAGGAGCCGTGTAGCTGCCTGTAGGCAACGTCAGTGTATCGTAGCGCAGGGTGTCACCCTGAATGTTCACGAGGGTAAAGACCGGCTGGTCAGCAGCCTCGTGCAGCATCATATAGTTACGACTTGGCGCAGAGAGAGCTCCGGTAAGCGTCGCATATTCATGCAGTGTCTGTGGCGTGATCGTCTGCGGAATTAAGCGAGCGTAGCTGAGCCAACCAATCTGACCTGGCATTACTTTGATAGCTTTTTGCCACTGCCTGTAGCCATCCTTGTTATACACAGCGAAGTGACTGCCGGCATCGACAGTAGATTTTGTTGTTGTGACAGAACCAAGCTTCAACTGGTCAAGTGTTACCGTTGCACCGCTTGGGATACTTTGGAATTGCAATAAGCCGCCTTGCTCCAAACGACCATCCTTTTGGTTGAACTGATAGCCGAGCACCACCAACATAAGCAGCGCAACGATGACTGTCACTGTTAGCGTCATAAAACTATAGATCGCCGTTCGCAGCCATGGCCGTCGCTCTGTGGATACTTGGCGTTTCATATGCATTATAGTATAGCAACTACAGCGGTAAATTTGCTATTGCAAAATTCCTCGCGCCTGCATAAGATAATAATTACTACATAGACATAAGGGGATAGGATGAGCCACTCTGCGAGAGTCAGTATCAATGGTCAGGAATACGATGCCGTAACTGGCTTACCTGTGTCGTCCGATCCAGATACAAAATCCGCTCATGTCAGTAAACACACTCCAGCTGCAAAACTACACGGAGCTCCCCAGCGATCTTCGACACTTCGTCGTCGTGCATTACAGAAGCCTATTCCTGCAAAACACTCCATTATTCGCCACTCGTCACCTGTAAAACACATGGATATCGCGCGTCCCCACAAGAATGTCAATGTGCATAAGTTTGCGCCACATCCTGTCGGTGCGCTCAATCCGAAAACCGTCGATGTGGCACCCGTCACACATCCGCACGTTGCTAAAGCGCACGCACTATCTGAAGCAAAGGCGCAGCCGCTAACAAATACTATCTCTGCAGCTGACATCAAAAATGAAGCTATCAAAAACGCAGTAGAGAACACTCACAAACGACGTCCGCTCAAGGCACGATTCCGTCCTCGCCAGCGCGTCGTTGCGATTCTATCTGCCACGCTTGCCATTGTTATGCTCGGTGGCTATTTCACCTATCTCAACATGCCAGCCTTGTCTGTTCGCGTTGCAGCAGCTCAGGCCGGCATCGACGCAGGCTATCCCGACTATCGACCAGATGGCTATGCACTCAATGGACCAGTCAATTTTAGCGCTGGTCGGGTAAGCATGAATTTCAAGGCTAACGGTGGTAATCATAATTTCACAATCAATCAAAGCAAGAGTAGCTGGGACAGTAATGCGCTTCTCGATAATTACGTATCTGTAAAGGCTGGTAGCAGCTATATACCGTATACCGAGCGTGGTCTCACCATCTACACCTACGGCGACAATGCTGCCTGGGTAAACGGTGGCATCCTCTACACAATCGAAGGTGATGCTCCACTCAGCAGTAGCCAGATCCGCCGCATCGCGACAAGTCTGCTCTAATCTGTTATAATCCTTCCTAAATGGAAGAAACACCAAAAGTTGTCCGTACACGATTTGCGCCAAGCCCGACTGGCTTTATGCATGTCGGTAATCTTCGCACCGGGCTTTTTGCGTGGCTTACTGCACGCCATGCCGGTGGCAAATTTATTTTGCGCCTCGAGGATACTGACAAGAATAGGGAAGTCGAAGGTTCTGCTGACCATATTTTGGCATGCTTGAATATGCTCGGCTTGGAACGCGACGAAGGTATTGATATTGGCGGCCCCTATGCGCCATACAAGCAGAGCGAACGTCTGGACATTTACCGAAACTGGGCGCAGAAACTTATTGATGCCGGCAGAGCATATGCCGACCCCTATACTGCAGAAGAGGTCCAAGGCTTCCGCGAGCAAGCTCAGGCAGCAAAACGTCCGTTTCTCTATCGCAATCACCGTCCAGAGAATCCGCCGGCATGGGACGGCACCACACCCTTACGCTTCAAGTCAGACCCAAAAGCGTACGAATGGCATGATGAAGTCATGGGCAGCCTACACGCTGGTGAAGAAGTTGTCGATGATTTCATCCTAATCAAATCCGACGGCTACCCAACCTATAATTTCGCCCACATTATCGATGATGCCGAAATGGCGATCACCCATGTCATTCGTGGGCAAGAGTTCATTTCGAGTATGCCAAACTATCTGAACCTTTATGAGGCGCTAGAGATTGCGCATCCGGTTTTTGCTACCATGCCGCACATTTTGAACGAGCAGGGCAATAAGAAGCTTGGCAAGCGTGATGGAGCTAAGGATGTACTCGACTATACACGCGACGGCTACTTGCCAGAAACGTTGCTGAGTTTCATCGCAACACTTGGCTGGAATGACGGCACTGAGCAAGAAACCTTTACTCGTGACGAGCTTATTGCAAAGTTTAGCCTCGACCGTGTGCAACACAGCGGTGCACGCTTCGACGAGAAGCGTCTGTTATGGATGAACGGTCAGTTTATCCGCTCTTTGTCACTGGACGACCTATGGAATCGCATTACAGACTTTTGGCCAGCAGAGTCAGAGCAGGCGAGTGAAGACTACAAACGTCAGGTACTCGCACTTGCTCAGGATCGTCTGAAAACTCTGGCAGATTTGCCGACCCTCGCAAGCTTCTTCTTTACTGAACCTACACCAGACTGGACCATGATCGATGGCAATAAACAGCTGGGCAAACTCGATCGTTCGCGCCAGACAGAGCTTCTACAAGCGGTTAAAGCAGCGCTCGAATCAACTGAATTTACTGCAGAAGCACTGCAGAATACTTTGAACACCTTGCTCGAAACCACCGGTGAAAAGCCCGGTACGCTATTTAGTCTGATCCGTTTCGCTATCACTTGGGCACCGTTCAGCCCGGCACTGCCAGAAACCATGGAAGTCCTTGGCCGCGATCGTGTACTTGGCCGATTACTGCAGGCCATTAACACTGCCTTGTAGCACTTAAAATCTGTTACAATAGTCCTAACGGTTATGTTGGGCATCCATAAATCACTTATAGCGCGTATCAAAAAGTGGACACGCCACCATCACGGGGCAACGATAGCTCTTGCTGTCGCTGGTCTTTTAATAGCGACAGGGATTGTCGTTTTAGCCATGACGTACCGTGCCCCACAAGCAGCCGCACCTCATAGGCAATCAGTCGTCAAGACATCGCCGAAGCCCTCACCGACACCTGTGTTTTATTCACTCCTTACGGGCGAGAAAGTCCCTGACGAAGCATCAACCACACAGGCTGTTACAGGCATCATGATAGAAAACAGCCCAAGCGCACGGCCGCAGTCGGGCTTACAAGCCGCTGGCGTCGTCTATGAGGCTATCGCCGAAGGTGGTATCACTCGCTTCCTAGCACTCTACCAGCAGGGGAAACCGCAGCTTATCGGACCAGTTCGCAGTGTACGGCTCTATTATGTAGATTGGGTCGCACCTTTTCAGGCATCAATTGCGCATATCGGCGGTAGTCAGTTCGCACTCAAAGAAGTACGTAACGGCAATTACCGCGACCTCGACCAGTTCTTCAATAGCGGCAGTTACTGGCGCGCTACCGACCGCGCCGCGCCACACAATGTCTACACAAGCTTCGCACGCCTCGATGCACTCAATAAAAAGAAAGGCTATGCCTCGTCAACCTTCACCGCTTGGCCGCGCCAAGATGGCAAAGCCGTCGCCAAGCCCGATGCCACTCAAATAGACGTCACAATTAGCGGACCGTTGTATAATAGCCATTACCAGTATGATGCGGCGACTAACACCTACGTCCGCTACGAGGGGGGATCTCAACATCTGGATCGTGAAGCAGGCGCTATCAAACCAAGCGTCGTCATTGTTATGGATACAAAAATGGGTCTTATATTCGAAGATGGCTACAGGGAACAAATCACGACGACCGGCAGCGGTCGTGTTCGCGTGTTTCAGAACGGCACTGCTATCGAGGGTACTTGGAACAAAGCCGACAGAGGCGCACAGATCAGTTTCATGGATAGCAGCGGCAAACCCATCACGCTGAGTCGCGGACAAACATGGATTACAGCCGTACCGGCAAACCAGGGCGGAAAGGTAACATGGAAGTAGAAACGACAGAGGTATCGAGCAAATCCACAAACGCACCACAGATGCGTGACTACTGGCGCAAGTTCCGCGGACGAGCGTACATTATCGTTACCGCTGCTCAGTGCAGCGTCATACTTGTATTCATGACCGTACTCCAGCTGACTGGAGCTATTCACCTCAGCGTCATCTGGTTCTTTGCAGTAGCATTCCTTGCTTCGGCATTACAAAACGTCATCACCATCTGGCTCATCCATACCATCGGACGACCTTTCCGAGATTTAGTCCAGGCTATCGTGTTGGTATCCGGTGAACTCTCATCTGGCACACCGCCAAATCCAAACAGGTACGAGTACGACCAGGATGGTTTCAAAGAAATCCTCCAAACAGTGTACGAGCTCGCCGCCAAGGACGATACGCCACCACCAGCACCGGTCACTGTCGATAACTTCATCGTCGACGGGCTCGAAAACATGTCAACCGGTGTCGTGATCATGGATAAAGATCACAAAATCGTCTTTGCCAACCGTCATGCACCTATCCGCAAAGATACCGATGACAAGGATGTGCTCGATTTACTATTTACCGAACAGGACTCGCTGGAGGCATGGCTAGAAAAAGCGACCAAAAACAAGCTCTCCGCAGAGCGCACATGGACGCGCATTGCGAGCAAATTACCTGGCGAAAAAGACCGCCGAATCTATGATGTTATCGTCAGCTACCGCAAAAACAGCACCGCAGAAACAGTCATAACGCTCTTCGACAGAACAGGCACCTATATGCCCGAAGAGGACGAGCTGGACTTCATCTCGTTTGCTGCGCATGAACTGCGTGGGCCTATTACCGTCATACGCGGTTATCTGGATGTCCTGCAGGATGAACTGAGCGATGTACTTGAACGCGACCAGGCAGAACTGATGCAGCGCCTCACCGTCGCCGCTAACCGCCTGACCAGCTACGTCAATAACATCCTCAATGCATCTCGCTACGACCGTCGCCATCTCAAGCTGCATCTCGGTGAAGAAAATGTCCGGCATATTTACGATCTGATCGCTGATGACATGCAATTGCGTGCGACAGCCCAAAACCGTCTGCTGGTTATCGATATTCCCGACAATCTGCCTACCGTTGCGGCAGATTCAAATGCCGTTGGTGAAGTCTTTGGTAATCTGATCGACAACGCTATCAAATACAGTAACGAGGGTGGTCTGGTGCATGTAACCGCTCATCCAGTACCAGGTTTCATAGAGGTTTCTGTGATTGACCGCGGCATCGGCATGCCTGCCAATGTTTTACCGAACCTCTTCCACAAATTCTATCGCTCACACCGCAGCCGTGAAACTGTCGCCGGAACTGGCATAGGCCTCTACATTTGTAAGGCAATTGTCTCCTCCCACGGTGGCACGATCACGGCTCGCAGTGTTGAGAACGAGGGTTCAACCTTTAGCTTCACACTGCCGATTTACGATACCGTTGCCGAGAAGCTCAAGGCCAACGACAGCGCCAATACAAGCCTTATCGAGCATGGCGGCGGCTGGATCCGCAACCATTCACTTTACCGCGGCTAATCTGCGCTTCAGCCCCAGCTCAACAGAGTATTTTCAACTAGTCAAACCGCTTATTTTGTACTATTATGGACGCATAGTGCCAATTCATTCAATACTCGTTATCGAAGACGACCGTTTTATCGGTGAGATGTACGTTCGCAGCCTCAAAAAGGCCGGCTATGAAGTCGACTGGATGGTTAGCGGTAACGATGGGTTGATCGCTGCACGCAACAAGCCTTACGATCTGATCTTGCTCGATATCATGCTACCTGAACGACGTGGGAACGAAATCATGGAAGCTCTGCGCGGCAAAGAAGACTTGATACCAAACACCAAGATTATCGTCCTGACCAACTTTGAGCAGGACGATGAATCACGTATGGCCATGGAGCATCACGCGGACGCATACCTCATCAAGGCCGAAATCACACCCAAGCGCCTCCTTGACGTCATCGCTAGCCTTGGCTAAGCCTCTGGACAACCTCTGTTAAATTTGATAGAGTAGGTGAAGTTTGGCTCTATCGTCTAACGGTTAGGACATCAGGTTCTCATCCTGGCAATCCGGGTTCGATTCCCGGTAGAGTCACCAAAGAAAAAGCCTCAGGTATTATGCCTGGGGCTTTTTCTATTGCGTGATCCTTGCGCTGGAACCGAACGCGTCGGGTTCGCCAAGACCCAGTCACTTGCGATGACGGCATCTTGCCCTGTGGACTTCCCGGTGGGATCATCAATGATTGCATAATTATTGTTAAATTTATATAAATATGTTAAAATAATTTACCAAGGATTATTGACTATTGTGTCGTCATTTTCTGATAGCAGAAGCTGATGACTGAAAGTTTCATGGTTCTTTGCGTTCTTTAATACGCTAGTTTTATCGGTTCTTTCAAGACAGGTCAAATATTTCTTATTTGCAGAGATAATTGTCCTGTCTTGAAGACAGGACAACAGGCGGAATTATACAATTCCGTTAGTCGTACTCATATTGATGAGTACACGAACAAAGGAACACGATGAGGAAACACATCTTAGCAACCGCAGCGCTGCTTACAATCCCGCTCACAGGAGTGCTCGTGGGCTGCTCATCTGACGCCGATGTAGCATCAGAGAATCTATCCAGAGCCGCTGACCAGTTCGAGATCAACAGGCGCGTTGTCTTCTTCAACGGTATTACCGACACCTATCTATTGTCCATCGAAGGTAAGTGTTCGATCAAGGATGATAATCAGCAGTTGGAGGTAACCTGTAAGACGGGAGACGGTCAGTACAAGAAGCACTTCCTTGGTTTATCAGACAACGTGTCCTACTTTGTGGAACAACTTGAGGGAGCGAATGTTAGCACCTATCACTACCGGGTAATTTTCAAGCCGGAAGTGATCGTGCCCGACGTCGATCGTCCGTAACGTTCTATCACGAGCGATGAAACTAGCAAACCCTAGGAAATCCCTAGGTGTACGGAGGGCTTGTAGCGACAATCGTTACGATAAAGCTCTCCGTACGTATGAGTCCGTAAGTCATTACTTGCGCTGATGAGATCTAAAAGATCGAAACTCTATGTCCTTATCACTACGGCCAGCCTTTACCATCCCGCCACAAGCGAGTATAAAAAGAGTGTGGACTATTACAAGGACAGAGACTGGCATAAACAGCTGTCTCATACGCGCCCTGGGCGAAGCAAAAAACCCTTCGTCGTCATTATCTTGATTATTTTGTTGCTTATTGCTGGCATGGCAGCATACTGGTGGTTTGCAAGTCATAAGGTTGCTTCGCCGTCTACAAGCAGCCAGCCATCAGTCGTTGACCATAAAACACTCGACAATATACCGCTACGCGATCGTGTCGCCGGTTTATTCCTACTCCATACGCCTTCGACCGATCCGCAGGTACTTGCTGACTATTACCAGAAATACAAGCCAGCCGGCCTGATTTTCATGGATGATAACATACCCGCCTCGCGCACTGATCTGCAGGCAGAAACCGCCATACTAACAGCAAAGGGTGAACTGCCGCCATTTATCGCTATTGATGAAGAGGGTGACTCGGTGAAGCGGCTCAACTCAGACACATTCCCCGGTGCATGGACGCTAGCAGACCTACCACCCGCAGCGACCAAGGATGCCTTTGCCAAACGCTCCGACTTGCTAAAAGGCTTTGGCTTTAACCTCAACTTCGGCATCGTGGCAGACCAGACAGACAATCAGAAATCATACATATTCCAGCGAGTACTTGGCACCACACCCCAGGCAGCTGCCGATAGGGTGACGCAGGCTGTGCTTGGTACTAAGGGTCTGACGCTCTCTACGCTCAAGCACTTCCCGGGTCATGGCGAAACCACGGCAAATTCACACGTGTCCATCCCGACGGCTCTCACAACTATGAAGGACTGGCAAGCGGGCTCTATGTTGCCGTTCAAATCTGGTATAAATGCTGGCGCCGACATGGTGATGTTTGGTCACTTGCGCTTTACATCTGTCGACTCGCAGCCAGCAAGCCTGTCCAAAACCTGGCACGATACACTGCGGAATCAGCTTGGCTTCAAAGGTCTTGCCGTCACGGACGATATGGTTATGTTACTCAATTCTGGTGACGCAACTCTGACCGACCCAGTTGCAAACGCCATTACGGCACTCAAAGCCGGCAACAACCTGTTGCTTTACGTACTCGACCACGACAGTGATGAATCACGCATCGACCCCAACAAACTTATTGATGGTGTAGTGGCCGCAGTTAAGGATGGCCGGCTCAGTCAGGATGTTGTCGATCAACACTATCAAGCAGTCACAAACGTTCGCCAAAAGCTTGCCGATCGCTAGCAAACACGTTGTACTATTTGCACTATAAAAGCGCAAGGAGTATAATCGCCGCACCAGCTAACGGGGGATCGAACGTATGGGAAGATGTGAAAAGTGTCCGATCAACTTCGGTATCACCACAGCCGAAAACGTCACAAAAGGATTCAAGCAGGAAACGCTCAAGGACGAAGATAGCAATGCGGTGAGGATTGCTCGCAACACTGCTATGGCTCGTGCGGCCTACGAACAAGCCGTCAAACTCGTGGATTGCAAGTACGACCCTGACCCTAAGCAACAATCAGAGGTAGATGTAACTCCAGAAGACGGCCATACACCCTCACCAGCAGAGAACGAAATGATACAAATGCTACTCGCAGGCGGTGAGCAACCAGCCCGACCAGCATGCCTGGAACATTTCCAAATCGCACTTGGATTTTTGACTGTCACAACACAAACCGGCAACGAAACAGTTTTTCCCGACGGCTCTCAAACTCCCACTTACACGCACAAAGAGGGTAGTTCTGGCACGGGTGGCCAGTACCTCTGATGGAGCATGCAGCTATGAAGCGGCCGCAAGTCACGCTCGAAAACTACAAAGAAGTCTATGACTACTACCGTCAGTACGAGCAACCGAGTAAAGCACTCAAGTTGGCTTACGGGGCGTTTAACAGCATGCTTCACCCACGCGTCACGCTTGCCGAGGGTGCTCAGGATGATCTGGATCGCATCAAAGAGGAATCGGTACCGCATTTTTATATCTTTAACCATCTGTCCAAGTTCGACTATCCCGTCTTTGCGTCTACGCTTCACCAAGTCTCACCGGATGATATTGGTACTATTCGCACCATGGGTGCCGATTTCAATTTTCGGTGGCCTGGCTTTCGGCCAAACTTCCAGCTTGGGGGAGGCTCGCTCCTCGACCTTATCGGCGCCATACCAGTTTTTCGTAGTATCGATTACCCAGAAGCCGACTTGCACCCAGTTCAGGAAGAGCTGTTCAACTGCGTGCGCGACTGTCTGGCGGCAGGCAAAAAAGCAGCTGCCGCTCCCGAGGGTAAGCTCAACAAAACAGATGACCCCGTAACACTCATCCGATTCCGCTCTGGCGTCGCCGAAGTCATCTCCAGAACCACAGAATTACTCGACCGAGAAGCTGTCATTACACCATATGGTTTTTGCTACAAAAAAGACCCGGCCGAGCGTAATAAAGTCAAAAATGTCAGTGTCTATGTCGGCCGATCGCTCTTCATACCGCCAGGCATGGAAGTCCCTGACATTACTGAGCATGCCCGCGCCGGTCTTCAACATACCGCCATCAAGGCATACGAGTTGTACTAACATTGCAAAATAAGTAATAATATTATAAAATATTCCAAAATGGAACCTCATCCAAACACACCAGATAACTTCAACAGCTACCAAACGGCAGCCGTTGAACTGTTTGATGCTGTTGATGATCTATTCACTCTCCGCAAAGTACCTTCCATGTACGAGAAGATCGCCGATCGCCACTCCAAGATTGAATTGAGTGAGGCTGAGCGAACCGCAATTGAACCGCTACTCGCAGCCTATGCCATTGACGCACCCCACTATGCCTCAATCGCCATCAATGGATACAATCCTTTCACTGAATCGACCGATATCGACCATGGCGCCATGGAAATCACCATGCATCACGATGCACACGACGGAAAAGCCGTCAAAACTACTTACGGAGTATGGCTCGATCGTCGCTATTCACCCCCTCTCAAAGCTTTCAAAGATGTTGATATAGCTGATTTCCGTCTGATGAATGACGCAGACATCGGATCAGATGAATATCGCGCTCTACGATGCATGCTCAGAGTCCTCAAAGATTTGACATAGATTAAAGAAAATGATACTGTAACGCATACATATCCAGCATGAGGCTGGACAGTACCTACAAGTAAAGGGAAGTGATGAAATTGGGTGATATACCCATACGAATAGGACCTCCCGGCAAGGGCTGTCATGCAATCGACACCATTACGGCAGTCGGTCAGAATGCATTTCTTCAAGAGGCAGTCGACGATGCTCGCGCTAAGCTCATCGAGAAAGCCAAAGAAATCAAAGGCTGCATCGCAATTCACGACTTTCGGATTGCTCCAGCATCACGCCCAGGCGTGACTGCATACTTTGTCATTGCATACGGCACCGCCGTTGCGCACGACCACTGACACTCTGATCACAAAGGATAGAACATGACCACTCGTAATCTGCTCTATGCAACACTTGTCGTTATCGTCGGGCTCCTCGTATTCAATTGGATGGCAGATGCCGCAACCGCGCATCATGCCATGACGGCAACAGGACTCACTATCAGTGAGCCGCAGCCGGCATCAATCACGACAGTCCGCTGGATATTCGGCGGCATCGGCGCAGGTGTACTACTCATCTGGGTAGCATGCAATGAGTACGCCGACCGACGTGAACGAGCGCTACAGGAACGGCGCGCGCTGCGCAAAACCTAATATCCATCCCACTACTTAGCTCCACGCATCGACCCAGTCGGTGTCGTGGAGCTTTTTATTTGCAATCTAGGATACAAGGAATGGCGAGAGGAGAAGCAGTGTCATAAGAGCACTAAACACGCCCAGGCAGATCGTCACGAAAAAGACCCAGCCATTGAGTGATTTCGACCAAGCAGATGGTTTTTTCATGAGTCCCAGTGCTCGAACACCCACAACTACGCCGGTAATTCCTAGCACAAAAAGCAGTGGTAGGCTGATATCAAAAGGTAATAGTACAGCCGAATCGGTTGTACGCGAGGCGCTGATAGCGGCAATAGCAACTATCTGAAAAATTAGACATATCAGCATTGCAACGAGCAGCAATACACATGCATAAAAATAATTCTTGTCAGTTTGTTTTTGAGAACGCATATTTTCAATTATATCATAAGCTTTTTCAGGGGTGGCATACTGGAAAAATCAGCCAAAAACCTGTATAATATGTCAATCCGAGCGCTGGTTCGGATCGTACCGAAAGGTAGGAGTATGACAAACACGTACGATCGATTCATGTTCGAAGGATTCATGATTGATGGTCGCCTTGCAAATGAACGATGGCTCGAAGAGCAATGCACGAGGATGTATCCGGAGTTCTTCGAACCGGATAATCCATGGACGGTATTTGTCAGCGAACATTTCACGATATTTCGCACCGCCAGACCGCAAAACTGGCAATGCCGACCGATGACAAGTGACGAGATGAGCAAGCGCATTCTATGTTTCACAAACATGTTGCTCAGCCCGTGCTCTCAGCTACCAGGCAGCACTCGTGTTGCCATCCTAGGCTGGATGCTCAGCAACATTCTGCGCGAAGTGCCAGCGTCATGACGCCCCGCATATTAACACGTCGAGCAAAGCTCCGTGTTGATAACGCGGGGCTTTTGCTTTCTACCTCTGGACATATAGAGCAAGAAGCATTAGCATATTAAGGAATGGATGGTGGATCTCAAAAGCCTGTATACAGGCGTAAAATCGTCGTTAGGATAGTCCGCTATTTTCTTATAATTGCTATCGTACCGGTCGCTATTATGAGCGTCGTATTACTTACCGGGCCACGCGCACCACTACTACAGGGTGCCGCTGATGGACAACAAACGCTCGCCACTAACGGGTCACGTCAGGTAGATCGATATATCAACACTCTTACTGACCAGCTGGCATTTGCAGGTCAACTATACGCGCTCGATCCAGGCAGTATCGCTCCTAGCCTTAGTACACTCCTCAAACAAAACGCCGACCTGCGACAAATTGACTTTCTGACAGTAGGCGGGGAAAAGCGTACGGCCGTCCGTCAGGGCGATGAAGTCAAGATCACCACGACAAAGATCCTGTCAGAAAATTCTACCACTATCGAAGGCCTCAACCTTGACACGCTCGCAAACAAAAGTCGCATCCTCAAACTCACACACGACATCAATAACATGCCGCAGATCAATCTCAGTATGCCAATCCACGATACAAAGAGCGGTAAGTTCATCGGTGGTATTTTTGGACATTATAAAGTCACCGACGACACTTGGAACTCCATCATACCGAACCAGAACGGATCACAGCAAACCGTCTATGTTGTTGATGACAACGGTACGCTGGTCTACCATCCCGATCATACCGTTCTATCAACAACCACTGATCTAAAGGCTGTCGACGCAGTGCACAATTTCCTTGTGAACAACACGCAGACTCAGCAAACTGTTTCCGAAGCAAACAAGCAAGTGCTGAGTACAGCACGTACGACCAAGGTAGGGTGGGGCGTTGTCGCCGAACGACCGCTCTCAGATATTTACGGCGGAGCAGATGCGTACACACAGCTTGTCGTTATGGTGAGTATCGCCTCTATCGCTACGGCATCACTCGTGGGGTTATTTTTCAGTGGACGGCTTGCGCGTCCAATTAGACGACTCGTTATCGGCGCGCGGCGTCTGTCTGAAAATAATTTCACCAAACCAATCAATGTAAAAACCAAGGATGAGTTACAGGAACTCGCAGACATCTTTAATAACCTCGGCGTTAATATCAATGGCCTCATCAACAACCTTCAAACCAACAATCGCGACCTTAGCTACGAGCATTCCCGACTGCAGAATATCATCAACAGCGTGAATGATGGCGTCGTAGCGGTAAACGCCAAACAAGAGATTATCTCGGCAAATCCATCAGCCACACGGCTTGTGAGTCACATCACTACACCGCTCACAGGACGTCCACTCTCAGAAGTATTTCCCTGGACATACAACAACGCACCATTATTTATCGACATGGAATATCCAGGCGTTAGGTCATACAACGAAATCGTTATGGCGAAGGGGGAGTCCGTGGCATACCTCGACCTCATGGTAGAAGTGACTGACCGTGAGAATAGCAATGTTGCAGCCATTATAACTATTCATGACCAAACATCTACCAGGGAGTTGAGCTTCATGAAGCTCGACTTCGTTGCCATCGCTGCACATGAACTCCGTACTCCGCTCACTGTTATATCTGGCTACCTTGATATCCTCAACCGCGAGGCGATCCATAGCTTATCAGTCGAAAACCTCGAAGATTTGCAAAAAGCAATCATCGGCACCAAACAACTTGGCGAGCTTATCAACAAACTACTGAACATCGCCCGTATCGAACGTGGTGATATGGAGATTTTCCTCGATAAACTCAACCTCACGCAAATGGTTGCCACCAGTGTCGAGCAGCACCAGCCTATGGCTGCGCAAAAACAACAGGTGCTTGCATATACCTCAGATGTTAGTGGGACTGTTTATGTTCCTGCCGATCCCGCCTCTATCACCGAAGTACTCAACAACCTCATAGGTAACGCTATCAAGTACACGCCAGAGGGCGGACAAATTAGAGTGAATATTGTTGCGACAAGCGAGGAAGTACGCGTAGAAATCATCGACAGCGGTCCTGGTGTACCAGATGAACTCCGCGAAAAATTATTCTCGAAATTCTACCGTGCCGAGCGTAGTATGATCACCGGCACACGCGGTACCGGTCTGGGACTCTTCATTTCCAAAACGATTATCGAACTGCAAAAAGGTACCATTGGTATCGCACCGCAGCAGAGTAGTGGAGGCTCGACCTTCTACTTCACATTACCTGTCTACCTACCTGAGCGTGATGACGAACTGATAACGCAAAACATATCGAGGGGACGCCATGGATGGTTCAAAAAACGTACTGATCATTGAGGATGAACCAATGCTTCGCGATTTGTACCGAAAGGCGCTCGCTGCTGCTCAGTACATCGTAGAAGTTGCTGGTAATGCAGACGAAGCTTACGCCAAGCTCGCATCTTTCAAACCGCACTATATCTTTTTGGATGTCATGCTGCCAGGTAAAACAGGGCTGGAAATCCTGCAAGACCTACGATCCAACGAAGTATATGGTTGTACCGATGCAAAAATTGTCATCCTGACAAATCTTGCTCAACATAGTGTTGCCGATAATGCTATGGAGCACGGCGCAGACGGCTACATTATCAAAGCTGATATCCTGCCGGCAAACCTACCTGAAATTATCGAATCTCTAAATAGTTGAAAATATATTAAATATATTTTATAATGTGCTTATGCGGGCGTCTGTCTGCACGTATGTCCACACATAGAAGGGAACGTCATGACTGACGTTACACTACCGCGCAACTTACCAAGCGCAACAACTCTCAACACATGGAGATGGATAGGCTTAGCGGGTCTGATTGCCTTACCGCTTCTGGCCGTAGTCAATTTCCTAATCAAAGCAGAGGCACTAAGAGACGGCGGAGTATCCTACATCACCGTTCTTATGGAGTCATTTGTGCTGTTGGGACTAGCGTTTGCTTTCGCCGCGATCGGTATCCGGAGCGGACACCGTCACGACAGATACTACGTCAGGGTCTCGAGCGGTATCGTTCATGAACTCGGTCAAGACTCGAACGGTTACTTGTACATAGTGCTTGCTGGTCTTAACAAAGCAGGCATACAGACAAGCCAGCGCGTATATTTCAGTGATGCAATGAGGTGGCGCAGTCTGAGTATAGGTGACTCCTACTCACAGGGTTAACCCCGCACTATCGACAGCGTCGAGTAAAACTCCGCTACCGATGGGTGCGGGGTTTTTACTTGCCACGCATCGACTTTTCATATCACTTATGCTATAATTACATCTGTTAATGAAGTTATTCAGAAAAACACTAGAGCGCCTTCGCAAAAAGTTCCAGCACAAACACCACCGGCCAAAACTACTCATAGGCTGTACGGTAGTAGCTGCCATAGCTCTCGCAATGGCAGGATATATCTACGCTGCAAACGCCCGAAGCGAAAGTCTCAGCCGACTTGTGACGTTTCATGATCGCGGTAAGGAGCAGGTCATCCTGACGCACGCTCAGTCCGTGCAAGAGGCACTGAACGATGCGCATATCACGGTTGATCCACACGATACCGTTGAGCCCGCCCTCGGTAGCGAACTGCTCTCTACCGATTCAGCCGTTATCATTTATCGTGCCCGACCGGTGCTCATTATCGATGGAGTGCTGAAGCAAAAAGTCCTCACACCGGCGCAATCGCCGAACGAAATTGTCGCAGTCGCAGGTTTAGAGCCCATCGATGACAAAGATAAAACCACGCTCAAAACCGGCGACCTCATTGCCGATGGTGCCAGTACTGTACTCACCATCGAGCGCACAGCGCTCACACCCAACAAGGTCACCTTTGTACCAAATCCACGAGCACTCACAAAGGCCAGGGGAGCTCAGTTATATACCGACGCTGGTGGTGTGACGCACCGCGAAACATATTACGACCTGCCTATGAACATCGTCATCGGTACCTGTAGCGACAGCGATTACAGCATTCGTTCCGACGGTGCCAAGATCGATAAAGACGGCTATGTGCTCGTCGCAGCAAGTTATGTCGTCTATCCGCGCTGTTCCATTGTCGAGACCAGCCTGGGACCCGGCAAGGTCTACGACACTGGCGGCTTTGCCCTCAGGTACCCGCACGGCTTCGACCTTGCAACCGACTGGACAAATTACAACGGTAGGTAGTCAACCCAAGTAAAAAGGCCAGAGCGATCGCTCTGGCCTTTTGGAAACCCGGCAGGTTTATTGCTTCACTCCGTACCCGTAGCGTGCGTTTCGAATTGTCCGTACAATTCCTGCTATACAGACACCAGCGACCGTCACGATCACAAAGACGCCCATACTACTCAGCCATGCCAGTAGGAAGCCATGAGTCCATAGCAGCGCTACTGTTACAACACATGCAATGTACGCGAGTGTCGATGAAACCACGACGACTCCATCATACTGCCTGCCTGCTTCCAACGTGTGAGCCATCATGACAACCGTCATGAATAACACCCACAATATTAGGAAAACAGGGCTCATTTACCTCTCCTTAGGTTGTCCAAGATCTCGGTATCTAGCATCCTCTCGCCACATCCGATGTTAATACCATACCATTTGTGAATATTTTATCAAGCGTAGGTATGACGCATATGACTCCTGCCAAGCTCTTTCCTGTGGTATTGTGGACAGAATGAAACTATCTGAAATCACGGTAGAGAATTACAAGGAAGTGTACAAACATTTCGGTGATCTCCAGCTCAATCAGAAATCTATCAAGCGATGGTTTGCTTTTGCCAATGCATTTCTAAAGCCGCGAGTGCAGTACGCTCGGGGCGCCCGCAAAGACCTCGACCTGATTCGTGACAAGGATTACCATCACCTCTACGCATTCAACCATCGTAACGACTGGGATGGCTATGTCATGTACTCAATACTGCACCAAATAGCGCCGTACGACGTCGGCAACATCCGTGCACTAGCAAATAGCATATCGTTCGAAGCGCGGCGCTTTCGACCCTTCGCACGTATCTCAAAATCAATAGGCTTCATCCCAGCTTTTCTCAAGACATACTACACAAACGGTCGCCGCCACAAGAATCATCCAGAACGGCTCGCACTGCTCCCGATAGCCACTGAAGCCGTGTTCGATTGCTTTATTTATGTCCAGACAGAGCATCGTCAGAAGGTGCTCGTCTGTCCAGAGGGCATGTACAACAAGGGCGCGCCTGATACACTCCTAACTATTCGCAGAGGGGCAGGGGAAATCGCTCAGCGCGTTGCTCAGCTCGACGGCCCAGCCGCCATCACGCCGATCGCTTTTGCCTACGGCAAGAAAAATCGGTCAGTCATCAATCCCCGAAACACCAGCGTATTTGTCGAACGTTCTATCTTCGTCACCCCTGATATGACGGTCGATGAAATCACCGAACAAATCCGCAAACGCCTACAGGCATCTGTCGAAAAGGCTGTAGAGCTGTATTGAATTGTATTATGTATAGAGAAATTTATTTTTTTCGATATATTTTATTCGGGCGACTAGTAGCTAATTCTTTCATCGACGGTAATACATAGGTACGTTTGTCATTGTATATATTCAGTAGGCTAAGTAGCACGCTTACTAAGATTACTACACCTATGACAGATAAATTAAAGATTAAAAATACAGGATTACTAAACTTAAAGATATGTAGTGAAACAAAGGTGCTCGTGGCACCTATAAGAAAAATTCCAAAGCTATCAATAGCCATATCATATGATATTAATCTTATCTTTTCGCTTGCATAGAAAATATCATAAATCCAGCGAGGATTATAGTATTTCAATGAAGCTGCCGTTAGAAGAAGAAAGATACCTGCAAAGAGTGCCGAGGATCCAAGAATTAACTTTAT
Source organism: uncultured Candidatus Saccharibacteria bacterium (assembly GCA_964480675.1). Classification (GTDB taxonomy): domain Bacteria; phylum Patescibacteriota; class Saccharimonadia; order Saccharimonadales; family Saccharimonadaceae; genus UBA2112. The sequence continues at coordinate 148,841 of CAYZPD010000001.1, read as the reverse complement.
AAAGAATATCCAGTCAGCGTTAAGCGCCAGAGTCGCTAGAAATGTTGCAACGATAGCCGCTGAAAAGGTAATCCTTATTTGTTCACGAAAACGCTCTCGTTCTGTTAAATCTTCGTATGCCGGATTAAATTTCGGAAGAGGTTCCTTCAGTATTTTCAATTTTTTTATTAAATCCATGTAACAATAATATAAGAATTCAAATTTTTTTGATCACTAAATAGCAAAATAGAAATGAAAACGCTATAATGCAACTATGTCTTTATTGTCTTATATCTCCGACGAGGACTTTTTGCAACACACAAGAACACTTGTAACTGCTGCACTATCCGCTGAGAAAAAAGTAGAGAAAAATCCTTATAAAAATGTTATCGATCCGTTTTCAGCATTAGTAGATGCTGCTAGACAGGATATTTCAATTGACAGATGGATGGAACAAGAGAAATCGCGACAAATCCAGAAAGCTTTTCAAAATGCGGTAGGTGACTTTCACCAACATGTTCTTGGATCTGTACAGGGGTGGAAAGACGCAGGCACAGGTGGAAGCTACGATGTTATTTGTGACCAAAAACATATAATTGCGGAAATAAAGAACAAACACAATACTATGAACTCTGGTACTCAGCTCCAAGTTTACGACAAGCTAGCACACTGGATAGATTACGGAAAAACTGGATACGTAGCATACGTGGTTGATATTGTTTCAAAGTCACCCGAACCTTACATCAAGCCATTCATACCCTCAGAGCGTGGAGTACGACGACAAACACGTGAGAATTTATTACGAATCGACGGACGATCTTTCTACGAAATTGTAACGGGAAAGAAAGATGCTTTAGATGAACTATACTATGCAATGCCCAAAGCACTCGAAATTGTATTAACAATCAATAATCACAGCCTGACTGATAGCAAAGAATTCGCTATCTTATTTGAAAAGGCATATATCAAATAATAACCCTTGCATTATGCATTGGGTACTGTAATAATAAAGCTTATGGATAACATAGGCGGATTACTAACAATATCAGAAGCAGCGGAAGCAATAGGGGTATCGCTAGATACAATTCGTCGCTGGGAGAAAAAAGGGCTGATAAGGTCCACGAGGAATGAAAATAATCATCGGGTATTTTCATTAGAAGAAATCAAGAGGATTCATGCAAAAACATCCGGATCCAAGCAAGGTGAAAATAATTTTAAGATCTTAAAGGCCAAAAAGCAAACTAAATATACAGCTATCGATCTCTTCGCCGGTGCAGGCGGCACAGCACTAGGGCTGGAAAATGCCGGGCTTCATCATGTGCTCTTGAATGAATTTGATAAACATGCAGTTGCGACCCTCCGCCAGAATAAGCCTGACTGGAATGTAAATGGTGAAGATGTCCATGATGTAGACTTTTCGGAATGGCGTGGGAAAGTAGATGTTATTGAGGGGGGCTTTCCTTGCCAAGCATTCAGCTATGCGGGTAAGGGTAGGGGGTTTGAAGATACTCGAGGAACACTATTCCATGAATTTGCACGAGCGGTGAAGGAAGTTCAACCAAAAGTTGCTATTGGTGAAAATGTACGGGGACTCTTAACGCATGACGAAGGTCGTACACTGAAAATAATGGTGGCTACGTTACAATCTTTGGGTTATAAAGTTGCATATAAAGTTATGCGCTCTCAGTACCTTGATGTGCCGCAGAAACGTGAACGTTTACTAATCATCGCTGTGCGTAATGACCTTGAGACTCCAATCCTATTCCCGAAAGAGCGTGATTATACGATTTCACTTCGTGAAGCAATTGGTGATAAACCAAAAAGTGAAGGCCAAGAATACTCTGAACGCAAACATCAAATCATGCAGCAAGTACCCGAAGGTGGCTATTGGCGCGATCTTTCCGATGAGCTACAGCGTGAATATATGAAGGCAAGCTACTTTCATACTGGTGGCAAAACAGGCATGGCACGTCGACTTTCATGGGATGAGCCAAGTCTAACACTCACTTGTAATCCCGCCCAGAAGCAGACAGAACGTTGCCATCCAGAGGAGACTCGTCCTTTAAACGTACGTGAATATGCACGCATCCAAACCTTTCCAGATGAATGGCAATTTGCAGGCTCAACTTCAGCACAATACAAACAAATTGGCAATGCCGTACCGGTAAACCTTGGCTTCTATATGGGTCTCGCTGCAATTTCTATGCTAAGTGGCAAGTTAGATGAAAACCTCGAAATTGTACCGGCAATAGACACGATAGAGCTAGAACAGGCGTCTGAGTCTACGGCAACCTTTCCTGAATCACAGCTCATTCCACTATTCGAACTCTAGGTGTCTCTAGTGCTTTCGCTATCTTGCATAAATAGCTCTGTCTTTATACTGGATGTAGCGTCACTTTTAATACGTAGTTCACTGGGAGTATACTCGCGTGCCGTAGCTCGTGCCTTCCTGATAACCAAATTTATGTCTTCTGCATCAAAGATCACACGATGCTTATAGATGAGTGACCATTTGGATCCTACGCGCGTGACATAAAAAATTTTTCGATAAGCCGTCATCTTAACTTGAAATTCGCAATTAAATCTTCCAACGATTCATACTCAAGCTGGCGAATGCTATTTTGCATCTTCTCAGACAGAACATGAGAATATCCGGTTTTTTCTATAGATAGTATGAACGATTGCATACCTTTTATGTAATTCATCTCCGCGTCTAATTCTTCGTTATCACTGGCGTTGCCACCGGTCTGTTTCATTTTTTCATGGAGCTTCAGCGACCTGAAGTAAAGGTCTTTTACTACTTTTCTGCTAATAGTCAGCCTGCGGGTGCCATCCTCATGCTTAACAATATTTACTCCTGCTATCTTCACGTGATTTGAGATAGAAAGATCAATAATCCGCGTCTTTTTATCATTTATACGCAGATGACACCTGCGTAGTTCTTCGCTACAAATCTTTACTATTTCTTCCGTAGGATAGTGAGTCGTCGCAGTAGCCTTAAACGAAATGAATATGTCATCCGCGTAGCGCGTGTAGAGTACGCGCTCGAGACCCAGTCCTTTTAGCCGACCATAAAGTAAGCCATCAAATCGCTTCATATAGATATTTGAAAGAATAGGTGAGGTAATCAAACCAAGGGGTAAGCCGATACCACCGATCGAACTATTCGCAACTAGCTCACGGCACTCGCTCAATGAAATAGTATTTGACCGGGGCTTATTCAATTTAAAAAAGAGCTCCCTTGCAAGATATTCGTGATTAAGACTGGGGAAGAAATTTTTGACATCTATTTTGATGAATACATCATTCAGTAAATGCACTTTTGCATTTGTATAGATGGAACGATTCTTGGTATAGGCATGAGTGAACATAGACGGCACGAAATGCTGTTCGAGGAACTCAAGATACGTCTCATGCTGCTTTTTTATTTCAGGATAGCCCTCGGAGTATGTGTACAGTACGCGGATTTTCTTCCCGGTTCTTCGTATCATCCTCTTGAGTTTGCTCTTATCGATCATTTTGTGTCAGCTTTCTGCATACGACTTGCAAAAGTAGTCGCCTTAGTAATCGTGGTTGTGTCACTAAACTGTGTTCGCAGCGATACAAAATCTCTCGTAAACTTAAATTTCGTGTTCCCCTCAACCGATAGATATCCCATGGCCTTCAGGAGGTAAATAAACATACCGACAGTCTTGCGATAATCGCTTGTTGTTTTATCCTGATAGGTGCTTAGCTCCAGACCTTTTAGGTTCACTTTAATCTTTTCGGCGGTAACGCCTAGTCGTGCCCGAAAGGTTGCAAGTAGCACAATATCAAGCTCTTGCTGCAGTACCCGCATAACATCGCTCATGGATGTACTTTGTTCAATACGAGTTCGTACATGCTCCAGACTGAGTGCAGAAAACAGAAGCCCCCGCATCGCCATTGGGCTCATCGTCAGACATATTGCGGCTTCACTCGAATCCATATAGTAGTCAACGACATCAGGTCTGTTGTTTTTAGATACGCGGTACTGACTCTTCCTGAATATGATTCTACTCATTGGTTGCGTACTGGGAGTTTGCAAAAATGCATCAATACCTTTCCTCGCACGTCCATCAAGGCTCAAGTCATTGGGGAAATAGGTATGATAAATAAACCTATCGTTCGTCTCAAAATTCTTCTGCAAAGCCGGATGAAACACCACTAGATTTTTGTCCTCAGACAGAATGGGATTCGCCCCGTAGAATGCTTCCTTGATGAATGTGTTAATTTTTCGCTCTTCCACCGAATCTTCATCAGGGTAGAGTAACAGTAGTTTGGATGCTGTACTTTTATTTGATGCCAGCATGCCGATTTCCGCACCGGTCGATATAGACTCATGAATAATAATCACGGCATTAGAAAAACACGCAACAAGTGTTTCGATATCATGCAGATTCTTGATATCAATATTCTCGTAGCTTTTGATGCTGAAATTTTCCTCCAAAATGACAGGGTAGTGGGATTCATTCTGCTCTAGATATTTTTTCAGAACCAAGCGTTTATCCTGAACGTCTTTACGTCGGAACACAACGCCACATAAAAAAATAATCTTGAGATCATTAGGAATTACGAGAGTATCCCGATCCAGGTCAAAAATATAATTCACAGGCATTTCCATAATCAATATCCTGGTGGGGCTCTACTAAAAATCAGTGCGTATACTTGGAGTTTCGTTTGAAGTTGACAGATCCGTCTTGGTGACGCGAGGAGCGTCAGCAAGCGGGCTGGCAACTTCAAACGAACACGGACAACCGTTTATGAACGGAGTTCATCTGGTTTTTACCGATTTGTAGGTGGTTGAACCTTAACAGCTAAGGTCAGTAGAGTGTACTGTACTAGAGCCCCTTCACTAACTATTGTATGACGTTACCTGAGCTTTTGAAAGTAAGCACTGAATAGATCGGGATGGAAGGTTGCTTCATCATATTGTTGGATCCTCGTAAGATCCTTGCCCGCATAGACCTCCTTGATGCGGTCGAGCGTTGTGGCTTCTCGTAGTGCCTGCGGCACAGGAACGCCTACATGTTGCGAACGAAGTAGGTGGGAGAATACGAAATATTTCGTGATGATCACTTTTAACTTAAACGGATTTTCAGTAGATAGAATCAGTGACAGGACATCGCAAAATGATCGAAAGCTCATCAAAAAACCAAATGGAGTCATAACTGTACGATCTTGAATAAAGTCAGGTATGACAAATACTTTGCGATCTGCAGAAAGCGTTGTGTCTGCGATATGAGAAAACAGAGCTTCTCGGCTAAAATGCACCCTATTTTCCTCGGGATTTACCTCATCACGATATAGCCGGACGAGATAATTCTCAATATGCTCGTACAGGTCGTTGTCCAGGGTAGAGAGGATGTCCATAATATCAATCTCTGATAGATACAGTGATGTAAAGGCTGTTTTTTTCTGCGGTGTACGCACTATGAACGTGAGGCGTGGCCTGTTGTTTTGCGGACGCAGCGTACTTCGCGCTATGATTTCCGTTTGTCTATCGTTGATCTTGATTGAGTATTCCAAGCGACCCCTCCTATGAGGAGTGGAGTTAACCTTTGCTAAATCCTTATCAACATGCTGCATAAGGTCTTTAAAAGCAATTGGAGAAGTGGGTGTTGGCATAGGGGCAATTATATCAGTTCGTTTATTACTTTCGTCTTTCGGGATGAATCTGCTCACTAAGAATTTGGAGCACTTCATTAGCAGTCAGTGTCTGCGTACGGAGTGAATGAGTTTTTGTCTTGCGGATAGCCTTGTACTCACTCAGCATGCGTTCGTACCGATCATTTATCATCATATGCGAATTGAGATGTGAAACTTTATCAAGTGGCTTGACATACGTATAGCGACCATTGTCGACAAGGAAGTTGGTGTAGCCTAAATACCCATCACCAGCATTGCCATCAAACCCGAGGAAAAGCGTCTCTTTTTTGACCTCATCACTCATATTGTGTATGTCTGCGGCATACTGGATGGCTGAATGCATATCGAGCACATTCATCACGAACTCAGCCCCCTCTGTGTCCAGCTCACCGTGAGCTGCTATCTGTTCAGCATCGTAATAATCAGTTACATAGCCGCCCCGAAACGCCTCCAGTAATTCATTCTGTTCGAGCGTTCGTTCATCAACCAACTTTTTGAGCATCAAATTATTTTCTAATGACAAGGTTAAACCAACTCGCTCCCAATATCTCGGCTTCTGCGAGAGCTCTAGACGAATAGCATCACGGATAAAGTCACTCACACTACCATAGTCGCCGCTGTCAACAGCGTCACGCACCTCTCGTTCAAGTGAGTCTGAAAGCGTAATAGTTAGTTGTCCCATAATTTCCTCCAAGTGTTAAACACTGTAACAATGTTTAACATTTTAGATTAAATCACAGACCAAAGCAATAGCATAAGCAATGGGCATCTTACTCTACAAAAGACTAAGCTAGCCCTTGAATCATGGCGGCCAGCTTATCTCTATCTATCAGCTCGCAACTATTGCTCTTTGCCAACTGAGAGGCAAGCTTCGTAAACCGACTATTTGTCACCACCATAGCTTCAGTACATTGATAGTGCTTCATACCGGCGACAGCCTCTCGAACAGCTGCTTGATTGACCGGCTTCGAATATCGCTTTGCTTGCACAGCCGTACGAATACCATCCTTGATAATAATCAAATCCACGCCTAGGTCACCACTCAGAGCGGTTGTTTCAAATAAATAGCCCTGACGACGGAATAGGTCAGCAATGTACTTTTCAAACTCAACACCCGTCATATTATCGACATCGTCCATTTGTAGCTGTCGCAAACCTGCCCGATATGCCAACATGCGACGATACACGAAGTAGTAGTAAGCACCTGCGCCTAGCACCGCCAAACATACAGCCAAAATTGTTAACAAAAATAAGGAAGATTGTGACATAGAACCTAACCAGGTAAAAACCAAAATCGCCGCTAAAGCAACCACGATAATGTTCTGCTCTCGTTGCTGGGCTTTCTTGCCATATCTCCGTCGTGCCATATTTTTATAATACAGTATTCAGATATACAAACCTCAGACATAGTCTCAATTGAAAAAGACCGCATTGGATGCGGTCTTTTGTTAGTGCAGTTACGCCTGCGGGTGGAGTGTTACGTTAGCTTCGTTGAAATCCAGACCTTGGCAGGTTTGGTTTTCGCGAAGAAGTCCGAGTGTGTACTCGGTTGCGTTGAATTCGCGCAGTAGAAACTCTGCGTACTCATCGTCAGTCAGCGGAACTGTGCAAACGAACGTTTGTCCGCCGGCTACAACCATGGCGGTGTACGGCTTTGCGGCCATACTATCTCCCTTCAAAGAACAAAGTGACATCAGCTGATGTCCTTAAATATATTTTAACTTAAAAGCTTACGTTTGTCAATATAGAGATCATTTATACCGACTCTCGGGAGTTGCTATAATAAACACATGACGAAACAACCAAAAAGACTCTACCGATCGAAGAAGGATCGGATGATCGCAGGCGTATGCGGCGGACTGGCTGAATATTTCAATATTGACCCTGTCATCGTCCGCGCCATTGCAGTAGTACTGCTACTACCCGGCGGACTGCCGGGCTTCGTGCCATACATAGTGCTGTGGATCATCGTCCCGGAAAAACCAAGCAAAAAGACGGCGTAGCTACGAGGTCATAGAAATGACAGAGCCCCGCATGGGGCCTGTCTATTAAGTTGTAGACAGAGCGTGCGGGGCTAGCTCTTTTTGATGGTGAAGGGTTGGGGAGTAAGCCGATCTTTGTCATGGAATACCGGATGACCAGTATTTGGCTTCACGCTCAGTGACTCGCTCTCATCGGTAATTTCCATGTACGGCCGAAATCGTTCCAAGTAGTCCGTGTGGGATTCCAACCAAGCGAAAAACCGCTGCCTGTTGAACGTCCACTTAACGACTGGCGGGTCAGCAATTTTGCGGATGAGGCTCAGTCTCTTTGCAGCCGCCATGATACCATCTGTATCGATCGGCACCATTTTGGCCTTGATCTTACGGAACTGGAACGTCGCAGATGCGATAGCAAACGATTGCTTGCCAGGCTTCACGAGATCTTGCCGATGCGTCTGTACCATTTGCCAGATCAAAGCATCGAGCTCGGCAATCCGCGTTGCTAACGGAGCGATTCGGTTGCCGTAGGCTGCCTTGAGTCGTGCTTCGTCCGCCTTATACTGCGTATCAATATCTTGCTTCATTGCTTCGAGGTGGAACCGCCTCTCGGCAAATTCATTCAAGATCTCTATGGCTTTTGGATCGGCACTCATATGCCATCCACCTTCCTGTTGTAGTAAAGAGCTATAACTTATACTATAATATATAATTTCTATAAAGTAAAATGACCGTGTCTGGATGACACGGTCATAGGGTAGTGGAGTGACGTCTAGCGCCGACTGAAAATATCCTTGATCGACGGCCAAAAGAGCCAGATAATACCTACTACGACGAGCAGTACCACAAGATCTTGGAGGACAGGAAAGAGCACAAGTAGGACAAACGCTCCGATAATCCACCACAAAGGATGCGTACGCATGATAACCCCTTTCGGTTGTAGGATATGCGTATGGGAATATTATACCATAAAATAAATAATTTATAAAGCTATCAAATGAAAAGCCGTCATGCGACACCCCTGGATAGGGTATCGCATGACGGCGTAGGCTCGATCAATTACTGGTGTGTTATGAATCGCCGCCCTCATGCTGGCTTGGCGAATCATGCTGACTCGGTGACGACGGCGCACTCGGCGTGTCATTCGGCTTGCTGCTGGATGCAGCACTACCCTGAGTCATATTGCGTACCGTATCGTTGATCTTCTGCTGAAGACCATTTCTGGGCGCCTGCGTGGAGTTGCTTGACGATTCCGACGGTTGACTAGCGCTACCCGGCGGCGGCACATTCGGTGTTATTGCATTCCGAACCTTGTCGATTGTCTTCTGCAAACCACCCCCGAACTTCTGAACGGGCTTGGTCTGCTGCTGAGGAGTCGACTTGTTGGCTCCACCGTCCGACGGTACCGCATCCGGAGTAGGCTTCGGTGCCACAGAACTATCGAGGCTCGGAAGCTTCGGTAGATTTATCTTGGGCAACGTTAGCTTTGGTTCCGGTTGCTTGGTAGTGTCCGGCTCAGGACTCTGCGAGTGCTGAACTGGGGCAGGTTCTGGCTCTGACTTCTTGTCATCAGGAACTGTTACTGCCAGTGTCGGTGCTTTCGGTTCTTCCGAATTTGCCTCAACATTCACCACTGGTGGCGCTGCCTCGACGGGCGTCGAGGGCATCACTGGCGCTTTCGGAGTTCCATAAAGGAACTGCTCGGCACTCTGCACCGCTGCTTGATTCATATCAACGGTACCTGGCGACGTCAGAGCCTGAACCATCTTACTTAGATCCGGAAACTGCGAGAACGTCGTCGTTTGTGACAACGGCGATTCGCCAGTTTTGAGTATCTGCGCACTCCGATCAAGCGCCGCCTTGAGATCTTCCATCTTCAGATTCTGAAACGGCATACCGAAATTCGCCGGTGTTGCCGCAGCAGTTGTCCGATCGTAGCCACTATCGATAATGACTCGAAGCGGCTCCGAAATGGCATCCAGTAGCGGTGTTTGAGTCCTTCCGACGAGATGCGCCGCTATGTACAGCGGTTGCATAATCGGTAGAATGCTTGTGTGAACCAGAACATCCGTGAGATTACCGTCCTGTGTGACGATATTGTTTGGATCGTTCAGATCAACACGATCATAGAATGCATGCACAAAGCCCATTCCCATGACTGCATTCACAACGGCGGGGAGATTCCAGACATCTTTGGGGAAGTCAGAAAATCCATCATACTCGTGAGCAACTTCAATCACCTTATAGGGCGTGTTGCTCGGAGTAGCACCGTCAAAAGACCAGTCCAAAATAGGAATGTAAAGCCCCGAGAACCGTTCAGCTCCTCCGCCATTCGGTCGGTTGGGATTACCAACGTTGACGAATGTCAGATTAGCAGGGTCTGGCGCATCCGGATACATACCATTCATGTAGTTGTCCAGCCAACGCGTATTCACTGATGAACCTTGGGAATAACCCACGATATACATCTTGCCACTCGTCGAATCAATAGTCTGATTCAGATTTGCAGCACCAATATCACGCGATTTATCAACGGTCATGCCACTCAACAACAAGTCGAGAAGCGGCACAGCCTGAGGATACTGAACATACTTGACGTTACCCAAACTGTTATCAGCCTGGTTCGCCACCTGCCCATTGAGCAGGCCGTACATCAAGATTGTTTGGTTGTCCTTCTTGCCGGTCATGGGGTTCACTACTTGCGTAGGGGGTACCACAATGACTGTTGCCATGAGAACGACATTCGCCGTCCTCGTTTGCGTTTCCGCAATAGGCGCCGCCTTCACCAGGGGAGGCGGAGTCATACCAGCATACAGTAGCAGGACTGACAAAAATGCCATCAGATCCAGCATGATGCTACGATGCTTTGTTCGTCGTTGAACTGTCACATCACACCTTCCAAATTGTATCGAATCTCTACCGCAAGGGCAGAGTACTTTCAGGCTAAAGTCTTAGATTACCGTAGCCCCGAACACCTTAATTATACCCTAAAAGTTATAAAAAGTAAATTAACCAAAAGCAGTGCAAAACCAAAGAAAACGCCCGCGTTGATGGATTCAACGCGGGCGACCTTACGTATGAGGGATGGAGCTATTTAGCAAGTACCAGGTATCCGGTATTCCGATGAGAAACCGTCTGATACAACTCATCCTTATCACCAAAGCCGGCAAGCTCGAGAATATCGGCAGTCGTCTGGGGGCCTGTGCCCTCAAAGCCGCATGTTGCATGACGAAATTTGACTCCGTGATACTTATTGCCGCTTTGATAGATGAGCGTCAAGCCCTCGCGCCCGCTAATTACTGCGCTTGTCCACCGAAAGTTACCCGGTAGCCATTCCTCTTTGAAGGCACGCTTGTCATCACTTGACGACGAGCTTGGGACAACCGTCTCGGGGATGTAAATGTCCATCTCTCTCCTTGGATTGTATGGTAAGGTACCTCTTCATTATAACATATTTTTGTATAAATTACAATATAACACCTTAGGTCAGATGCGCCTAAGGTGTTATTATGGATACTTGTGATCGCCGATATATCTATCACCGAGAAGTCATTCGGACCAAAGAGCCTCATGCAAAACGTGAGGTTTACTATAGATGACGGCGAAAAAATCGGCGTTATCGGTCGTAACGGAGTAGGCAAATCAACATTGTTCGGCATACTGAGCGGCACCGACCAGGACTTTACTGGTGATGTCATCTACAAAAACGGTGTGGTCGTTGTCGCCACCCAGCAGGAACATCACAATGTCGGCGAACGAACCGTCTTGCAGTATGTCCTGCAAGGACTGCCCGAGTACAGCAAACTGAGTCATATCATCGAGACCTACCCCGAAACAATGGGCGATGATATGCGCAAGATCAATGAATATACCGAAGCATTGCAACGATTCGATGACAAGGGCTTTTACCGAATCGAGGAGCAGATCGAGCGCGAGCTGGATAACTTTCAGTTGGATGGCATTGCCCACCGTCAGTTCAGCACGCTGTCTGGTGGCCAGAAACGACTGGTCGAAGTGGTAAAGATCATGCACTCAGATGCCCACTTAGCACTCATCGACGAGCCGACCAACCATATGGACTACATTGCAAAGCAGCAATTCATCGACTGGATGCAGAGTGCCCGCGAGTCTGTGCTGGTGATCACTCACGACCGTGATGTACTGCGTGAAGTTGACCGCATTGTCGAGCTAAAGGATGGCGGCTCACAAAGTTTTAAGGGCAACTACGATGCCTATCTGAAACAGAACGCTGTCAGTACCGGCAGCCAGATGAACGAATTTGAAATGATTGAACGACGCATTGTGAACCTGAAAGCAAAGGTGATTGATTACCAACGGCTCAAGGAAAAGTCGCGCAACCCCGGCACAATTCAACGCTTCAAACGCCTGGAGGAGCAGTCACGAAAAGAGCTGGCCGAACTGGAAAAGAAAGAAAAGCCAACCTTCTGGATCGACAAAGACTCCGCGGCTGACCTGAATTACAAGACAGCAGCGCAGTACGAAAAGTTCAAGGCAAAGAATGTGCGTATCAACCTGAAAAACGACGAGTCCCGCAGCAAGCACGTACTAGTAGCCGCTCGCGGTCTGAGCCTTGGCTATGATACACCTCTGTTTGAGGGTATTAATATCGATCTGCGCGAGGGCGAAGCCATGGAGCTACGCGGCCGTAACGGAGCAGGTAAGACCACATTGATCAAAACCATACTAGGCGACACATCCATCACACAGTTTGACGGTGAATTGACTGTCGATAAGCAAGTACGTATAGGGGTGTACGAGCAAGAAGTATCGCCAACGTATTTTAAATTACCACTAGAGGAAGCTATAGAGAAAATGTACATGGATCGTAGTCTGGCGATCACAACCACAAAAATCCGTTCCCTCATGAGTGATTATCTGTTTACCGAAGGTGACGGCAAAGTACCCGTCGAGCGCCTAAGTGGCGGTCAAAAGGCCAGATTTCAGTTGATTGCCATGCTAGCAAATGACCCGCAGCTTCTGATCCTGGACGAGCCAACAAACCACTTGGATTTGCCGAGTATCGAGGAGATGGAGACCGCTCTGGCACGATACTCAGGTGCTATCATCTACGTCAGCCACGACAACTACTTCCGTGACAAGATAGGTGGCGAAGTAGTGCAAATTGGCACAGCGTAATCTATAAATTTGCATTTTTTAATAAAATAGTGTATTGTAGTAATATATGAGTGAAATCCCTGATTTCCTACAAGGCATCGATCCAGCTATGATTCGCGACCTGGAACAACAGATGGATGCTGACTTAAGTGAGCACAATGAGCGAGAGGTCACACTTTTGGAATCCTATCGCCAAAGCTATATGAAGCGACTTGCCATTAAAAAGAAAGGGATTGATAGTTGTTTGGATAATCCAAGCGCCTCGGGAAATTTTATGCTCGGATTTGCCGATGAAGTAGCGAGATCGCACTTTGCTTACTACGTCGATAAGGTCTTCCTTGCACCATTGATGATCAACAAATCGGAAAAGTTGGTCGAGGCATTAGATATGGCTGATATTTCACAGATGCGTTTAAACAAGCAACAGGTGGGGTTTGAGCGTGTCTATAATGATATTACAGAGCTTCGTACAATTGTCGAACGTATCCTCCAGAGTGATAATCAAAAGGAAGCAGCGCAAGACATTATTGATATGTATGACAGAACCGTCCGCGAGGTGGTCAATCGATTTATTTTCAATAAGCAGTAAATTTGTAATTATTTTATAAAATGATATAATATTCATAATTCTGAGAATCCTCAGCATTGCACCTACACGAAGGGGAATTCCTCCATGTCACCGAGCAATCCGCCCGGGCTGTCGTTAGGCGACATTCCGGATAATATGCGTCAAGCAGCGCGAGCCAAGTCGACGGCTGATCTGGCGCTGGACACAGGCGCGAGTACACTACGCGTCATCCACTTGTCGAACATAGTGCTCCGACAACGCAACATGATATATGCCGATCGCCAACCGCTAACAGTCGGTGACAGCATTGGTCACCTGATCAATCTTGCGCTCACTGCGTTCGGCCTGTATATCAACAGCACAGAGCTTAGCCGAAGAGTCGGCGCAAATGAGCCACAGGTTCACAAGAAGCTTGATCCAGCACAAGTTGCAGTACGCGCGGTAGCGATCGGTCTAGGCCTCGCTGAAGCGAAGAATGGCCGTACGCTCATCAAAAAGCGTGTGCTATCAACCTACGGCCGTGTCTACCAGACACTCGCATCTGTGACAACAGCAGCCCAGCTAGGTCTGAGTATTCGCTCGGCCATGTAGTACCCCTGAAGTCCGGCTTTTCCGTGGGACACCACAGAAAAGCCGGACTTTTCACTTTGCAATGAAAAAGACCGTGCTCCGAAGAACACGGTCTTTTCTGAACAGGAGATTACACGCCAGATTTTGCCCACATGAGCTTTTGCGAGAGGGTAATCAAACGCGGTGACAACCGCACCAACACCCAGGACACCAACGCAGCGAACAATGTCAGTATACAGATGGTGATGTACACCTGTTGATAGCTGCTCTTTGTCGGATCCAGGAAGTCGTAGGGGTATGTACCACTGAAATTGCCAATAACCAGCACAGTGAAGGCATACGCCCACGGGTAGTACAGCCACTTTATCGTCCGATAAAGTGAAATCGGCTGCGCCGGCTGATGGATAAACCAGCCAACCACCATCACGATTGGCATCATCTGATGCAGAGTGTGATGATCGATCATGACGGCCGGCGATGCGTCGTGCACAAGCACGGCGAACACCACGCCAGTAATGACCGAGTACAGCGTCGCTGCACCACGGAGCGGATCAAGCCACTTCCAGTTTTTCCTTGTCCAGAATGAGTAGGAACTTGCCAGTAGCACCAAGGCTACGATCAGACCGCTCTGGTACGTAAAGTAGTACCAGACATCCGTGAGAACGTTGATTCCACGGACAGAACGCACGATATTTTCAGTTGCGAGGGCACCGAATGCGATCAAACCGAAGAGCCCTTCGTAGATCGCCACCCACCTGTTGTTTGGCATGCGAAGTATTATATAATAAACAATCAAAAATAGCCAGAATTACTTTATGTTTAGAGAGTTGTGTGCTATATATATCCTACTATTAGCGAGCTAAGGGGGTATCGCATATGGAGATGTTTGGAGAACAACCGGCGGAGTCAACATCGACCGAACTAGTGCTTTGGGAGAAGCCTCAGCACAAACATATCAAGAGACGGCTTGGTAAACATGCGCTCACTTTCCCCGACGGCTTCGTAGCACTCGAGCCAGTTGAAAGCCAGTTCACAGGCATGCGCGAGGATCTTGAAGCAAGAATTATCGATCAGCCAGGCGCAATCGATGCAATCATTGAAGCACTTGAGCGCTCAGATATGCGCCTGCCGAATGACAACCGTCCGATTGCCAACTTTGCGTTCCTCGGACCAACCGGTGTTGGTAAAAGCGAAACAGCTAAGGTATTAGCACAGCTGCTTGGAAATGGCTCGGTTAATCTGATTAAAATTGATTGCTCAAATTTCTCACATGGCCACGAAGTATCATCACTGACTGGATCGCCTCCGGGATTTATCGGGCACGAGAAGATACCAGTACTTGATAAGGGCAAGGTGGAAAAACGAGGCACCGTTATCCTATTCGATGAGGTTGAAAAGGGTACGCCAGAACTCTATAACCTTATGCTACAGATCATGGGTGATGGCGAGCTTAAACTGAATAATAGTAAAACAACCTCGTTCCGCGATACTGTCATTATACTGACAAGCAACCTTGGTGCCAGAGAGATGGCGGCTCAACAATCCACTGCAGGATTTGGTTTCGGGGATGTTGCCAAGGCCACAAATAGGAAAGAATTGGAAAAAACCGCGACAAAAAGCTTCGAGAAGTTCTTTACCCCTGAGTTCATTAACCGATTAAATAAATTAGTTGTTTTTCATCCCCTCAGCATAGAGGGCCTAGGCGACGTGCTCGATGTGAAAGTGCGCGATGCAAATGTCGTATACGAAAAGCAGCTCGGAGTCCGACTGTCACTCAGTGAGGGAGCAAAGGCGCATTTGGTCGCCATTGCACTCAAAGAAGCCCATAATGGCGCTCGTCCGGTAGTTCGCGCATTTGAAGACAACATCCAAACTAGTCTAGGTCGTTATGTTGGTGCAGAGGTGGTACAAGAGGGTACAGAAGTACGAGTCTTTCATAGTAGCGAAGCACCCAAAGGCTACCGGCATAATGAAGAAGGGGAACTGATTTTTACCCACAAACTAGACATGGCAATCGAGAAAGAATCGACCGCAAAGGCTCGCACGAAGGCTGCACGAAAAGCATTGCCACCAGCACCAGAATCCATCTTCGATGAAGATGATGATCCCGATTTTGGTGATCTACCACCAGAATACAATTAGTCTATTTCTGAATCGCAACAAGTTCGATATCAAATACCAAATCACTGTTTGCAGGGATATTTGGCGATGGGCTTGCAGCACCATATGCCTGTGCGGCCGGAATAACCAAGCGGCGAGTACCACCGACTTTCATGCCAGGCACACCCTGTGTCCAGCCAGCAATCACACGATCCAGCGGAAAAGTCACGGGGTCGCCAAAGTCATGACTGCTTTGAAAAATCGTACCGTCGGTAACTAATGCTCCAGTGTAATGTGCGGTAATCGTCACACCAGCAGGCACTTCGTCACCCGTACCAACAACCGTGTCAGTGATTTGTAGTTCAGCAACTGAATCCTGTGGAGTAAAGTTTGCTAGTTTCGTTCCTTCGAGTTTTTGAGAATTATCCATACATCTAGTATACGGGATGGGCTATGGGCACAAAAGGAAAAGCCCCATGGCGAGAGCAAAACTCTATCGCCATGGGGCTTGATGGTTTTAAAGGGGCTACTAGCGATCCTCTTCGGGATTGTCATCGGACTTTTTGCCCCAGCGCCACCGCGGCGCAGGACCTTTCGCCCGACAGACACCTATAAGCACTGCAACATTCACCAAGAGTAGAGTGAAGTACAGTCCCAGCTGACCAACCGTTGGCTGCTCGGGCTTCGCCGGCAGAATCAGGTAGGTCTCTGTCACCGCTACTACAATAAGCGCGAGTAGACTCAACCAGCCTTGCCAGGTGACCGGAATCCAACCCCAGCCATAGCGTCGCCGCTTGAACCAGTATTTTTTATCTGTTTGTTTCATGAATTCAGTGTATCATCTTTGTCTTGGGCACGACGTTCCCTGCGATAAGTAGTAAAAAATTTACGGGGATGAAGAGCGGCCGCCAAGAGACCGCGGCCACTATCCGACCCTGGCTGCCAATTGATCAAATGGACGAGCGGCGTCATGTTGCGAGCATGAGCCAGCTTTTGATTCACCGGTCGGCCGATCATACTGCCGAGCGTTGCACCCGCAGCGATGGCAAGTCCCGTCGTACCAACGGTAAATAACGTACCAAGCGCCTTGAAGAAGAACGGATCGCCGGGCGGATAGTTGATAAGCTGCATCAAACCGTTATACAGCATGAGACCAGGCACGAGCGGGACAATACCAGCAGCGATGATACCCACAGACGGTGTGCGCCAAAAGCGCGACATCAATGCACCGGTAATACCAACAAATGTTGCGGCGATGCCGCTGGCGGGTACAACGGAAATGCCGTACCAGTTGCCAGCAGCAAATAGGATCGCCAGGCTTAATCCGCCGATGAGACCGATCCATGCAATGGCTTTGACATATGTTTGCGTTGCGATAGCGTAACCAATCGCCGCCAACGCTGCACCAAGAATCTGCATAGGAACAGCATTCAGCGTCAGCGGATCTGGCGATACAGCAATGCCGATACTGAGCTTCCGCGCGATGTAGAGCCCGACCATAATACCCATCACGATACCGATCGTCTGCATGATGACTTTGGTCAGACGCGCATTTGCAGTCAGATAATATTCCTCGATGGCATCCTGAATTGCACCCACAACAACCAGTCCCGCCACCAGCATGACAATACCACCGACGACGATGAGTGTTGGATTCATACCCACAAAGAACCCGACACCATGCTCCCCAAACGTGTTGAGGATAGCAGCGGTAACAGTGACAAATGCAGCTGCTCCAATCTGGCGGAAGAACGGTGGAAATGACCAGTGTGTCAAAAAGCGCAAGAGACGGTCAACCAGCAAGCCGATGACAAATGTCGTCAATATAGCCTGCCATGACGACGTAAACATCAGTGCGACACCTGAGACAAGCACTCCATTGCCAACCATCACGAGCCACCACGGGTATGTCTTCGGGTGCTTCATAATTTTGTCCAGACGAATTTCTGCCTCATCAAGCGTCAATTTGCCGCGATGAATATCATGCACGAGGTTTTGCACATCGCGCAGCATCATATAGTTCACATCGCGAATAACAACCGAGCGGATGAGGGTGAGCGGTTCCTTCTCGACACCGCGCAGTTGCGAGAGGAAGATCAGACTCGATGCGATATCTATATGAACCGGGCGAGCACAATACGTTTCGGTGATGTCGAGCGCACGGGAAACAACACTGTTTGCAGACACGCCCATGGATAACATGAGGTCGCTGACCGTCATAGTCAGACGCAAGGCTCGCATATTCGGCGTCAGGTTTTCACCGATTTTTTCGATAGCAGAAAAAGCTGCTTCGAGTACTTTTTCCTCTTCGCGTTTTTTCCGTCGCAACCACGACACCAGACCCATATTTTCCTCCGTGTATTACTGCTCTAAGCATAGCAGATAGGGCAGTCGGGACATAGTAAAAGACCGGCTGACTTGCCGGTCTTTTACGTAATTGTTATTTACCAGCGTAGGCTGCTTCCAGCTCAGCAACGTCAAGCTTGTGCATTTGCATCATTGCCATCGTCACACGTTTGACACCCTCTGGGTCGTCGCCGTTCATCAACTCACCGAGCTGTTTTGGAATAATCTGCCATGACATACCAAACTTATCCTTACACCAACCGCACTGCTCAGACTCTGGCACATGCGACAAGCGCTCCCAATAGTAGTCAAGCTCTTCCTGATCTTTGACCTCAACCGTAAAGGAAACTGCTTCGTTAAACTTGAAAATCGGACCACCATCCAGACAGATAAACTTCATACCATTTAGTTCGAATTGACCGTTAATAACTTTACCGCTCATACCTTTGAAATGCTCATCGAGCGATTCGTCGGGGTAATAGTCAATGTGATTAATTTTTGAGTCTGGAAAGACACTGACATAATAGTTCATTGCTTCTTCAGCATTGTTTTCAAACCATAGACTAGGGGTAATTTTTTGCATCATTTTCTCCTTTATATTGCGATTGATCGTCTATTTCTATAGTACCGCGTGAAAAACTACCTGTCATCTCTCCTGACTAACCATAGGGGGTGTTTGGTATACTTGGCATAATGAGCATAGAGGGAGCAAACACCGCTGGCATACCACAGCTAGCGCAGACCAAACAGTCAGTTGATACTTTTCTGGATACGTTTTGTGAGCAGCAGATCATACGAGCAAAAGTAATCAGTCCCGCTTATGCTGAACTCTGGGAAGTTATGCGCAGCTATTTTGCAGCAGGTGGTAAACGTATCCGGCCGCATCTGACCATTCTCGCCTACGATGCCTGCGGCGGATCATCAGATAATGATGTGCTCGCACCCGCAGTTGCCTGGGAATTGCTGCACGGCTGTATGTTGATGCACGATGACATCATCGACCGCGATTATATGCGTCATGGGCAACCAAATATATCGGGAACATATAAGCGTCTCTATAGTCCTTCGATCGATGCAGGACATTATGCGGACGGCACGGCACTCATTGCCGGCGATCTGGCACTCAGTGCAGCCTATAAAGTAGTCATGGAGAGCCGTCTGGATGACACCGCCAAACACTTGATGCATCAGCAGCTGGAAAACGCTATGTTTATGGTCGCTGGCGGTGAATTGCTCGATGTACAAGCCACCCTTGGCAATCCTGAGACAACAGATACGATGACAATCGCGCGAACCAAAACAGCCGAATATTCATTCTGCGGACCACTACAAAGCGGAGCGCTTTTGGCAAACGCCAGCGAACATGCACAAGCAGCTTTGCACGAGTTCGGCATAGCAATTGGCACCGCGTATCAACTTGCCGATGATCTGCTGGGCATTATTGGCGAGGAATCTCGCACGGGTAAGCCGACAGACAGCGATATCCGTGAAGGTAAACGTACGGAAATCTTGCGGCAAACTTATTTACGTCTCGATAGTAGCAGCAAAAGTGTACTCGATGCGGCGCTTCAAAAGGGCAGGGCAATGAGCACCAAAGACGTAGAGACAGTCAGGGAGCTTATACAAACCAGCGGCAGTTTAGAGGTTATTCAGTCCGAGATTGCTACGTTTGAGCTGCAGGCACGGCACATTGTCGCGGCTATGCCTTTTCGCAAGGAATACCGGCAGACTTTTGAGAATTTGATTGATTCATTTTTGCACCGTAACACCTAGAAAACTACCTGAAAAGGTGAATGGACGTCCTGAAAATGGTATAATAATACCCATCAAGACGCTGAAACAATAACGGACAGGAGGGTACGATGAAGGGTTTTACAATGAACATCCAGCATGGCGCACTGGCGAACAATAATTTTCGTCACGTCCTGTACACGGGCAAACATACGCAGGTTGTACTGATGAGTATTGTGCCGGGTGGCGAAATTGGCATGGAGGTTCATCCGGACAATGACCAGTTCTTTCGCTTTGAAGCAGGCAGAGGCAAGGTCGTCATAGATGACAATACCTATGAGGTAGGAGATGGGAGTATCGTCCTTGTCCCTGCCGGTGCCAACCATAATGTCATCAACACATCACGGACTGAGCCACTACAACTGGTTACACTCTATTCACCTCCGCACCATAAGGACGGTACAATTCACGCAACCAAAGAAGAAGCTGAAGCAAATGATCAAAAATTCGACGGTGTCACGACTGAATAATATTATTGCTCAGTAAAGCCCAAGAGAAAGGCCGCGTTCAAAACGCGGCCGTTTCCACCCTGATTGTTTGGAAGGTGCTTGATTGGTTAGCGTGGCTCATCAAGCGGAATATCGAGATTCCGGATTGTTTTTGCCAAAGCCTCGTACTGACCGATGAGCATATAGAGCTCGATTTGTTGCTGCTCACTCAGATGAAAGGCAAGCATAGCCCGAGTCTGATCAGTCACTAGTCCATACACAAATTCATCGACTGTGCGGAGCAGTACCTCTTCACGCGACATCAGCGGCCAGGCAGACGGACCAATTCTGATATCCGCCCATGCTTCGTCGTCAAGACCTACACGCTTCGCAAGCACCCTGTGTTGCTGCGTCTCATAGGCACTTGCACACAGATACGCAACCCGCAGAATCACCAACTCGGTATCCCGACGCGATAGTTTACCGCGATAGAGCAAAAAGCCCGAGAATGGCAACCATGCCCAAAGCAAGTGTCGGTGCTGACCAAGCATTGTAAAAAGGTGCATTGAGTGGACATCTTGCTTCTTTGCAGCAATGCGACAAAAAATCCAGTTGACCAAACCCAGTTCCTTGAGTCTGGGTTGATGGATACGGCGTACTCCATTCACCACCGTAACTCCTTATCTGTAGAGAATAGGACACCCTCACTATGCTAAAAAGTAGCCAGATACGCAAGCACAAGCAGGATATTGCTATTTGAATGAAATGTGGTATAATGCCTCCATGTTTGAATTTCGAACCGATGGAGACGGTGAGTATCTGATTATTCCAGAGGTTGATCGTGCTGCTGCAATGCGGCTATCGGAAGAGGTTCTGGCAGACTCATTTGACGATGCCGAAGGCTGGATTGGGGAGGCGGGGCTTGCGACACACGTGCGTCTTACATACGAGGGCGACGTCGTACTGCTTGCATCGCAAGATGTGTATGGCAAGCGATCTCGCTGCAAGTATATTCTCGATTGCAAAACCGGCGGTTTTATCGTCATACGCGGTTCTATGACCGACGCCATGTCAGCGGATATGCCTGAGCTCGACCCTGGACTAATACACGAAAGTATAGAAACTATGGCATCCATGGGACAGTATTTAGGCACAGAGCAGGATTGGCAGGATTTTATCCAGATACTGCAGGATGGTAAAACCGCAACCAACAATCTGCGCGCATTTTATAAACAAACCGGTAAGTCGGCACTTCAAGGTGATGACTGGGACGTCTCGGAGCTTGTGTAGATTATGGAAGAGTATCGCGACTTTGCGCAACATCTGACGATTGAGCCTAGCGAAGTGGCCTATGCGGTGACGTTAGCTAACGGCGCACTAAAATATGGTGCCATGAACTGGACGGTTGATCACGGCGTCGCTTATGAGCAATACTCCGTTACCCAAAACCAGACGAGCCAGGGCTATCGTTGCCTTCTCGGTGCGAAGCTTCAGGGTACGAATGACGATGAACCAGTCACGATCATGCGCTACATACTCGACACGGGCACCGGTCACTTTCTTGCCATACCAGAACGCTACAATAATGCTGATGAGTTTGATGAAGCATGCAAGACAGGGGTTGAAGAAGCGGATATCATGCTACTGCGCATGGGAATGTTTCTTCCAACCGAAAGTGACTGGAATGACTTTAAACAGATTCTAGAAACAGGCAAAGGTCATATAGAAAAGCACCAGATGGATATAGAGCTCCAACGTCTGCTTGGCAGGACAGCCACAGAGAGCAAGCAGCCAGATAGCGAACCGGACGTGTCACAGTGAGCGAAATCCGACCAAGGGTAACGGGAACCGAAATGGAGTGGTTAGTCTTGCTACAGTATGCAGATAGTGACCACTTTGAACGCTGCACATACGAAGAGCGAGGCCCTATGGTTCGTCACTTAGTCGGAAGGCGCGGTATCTATGGCTACATGATAAATGGCGCTCGCTGTTACGACGATTGCGGTTCGCTAGAATATGCGACAGGAGAAAGCGACTCGTTTATAGAAACAGTCGCTAGCGAGATTGCCGGCGAGCAGCTTGTCGATGAAGCACTGTCTACATACATAGAGGAACGGGAACACATCACCGACTTTGAGCTTCTCAAACGACCCCAATTAATGCGTGTTCCAACGATGAGTACTGACCGTACCGGTTACCATATCAATCTTTGCGGTGATGCGAGAACATTTGAGATAGGTAAACAGGATCTCTACAATCTTGCCCTATGGGCATCCACAGCTTCACTCTACACTGGCTCTGGTAAATTATATAAGCCAGATGACGAAAGTCTCACTCAGTTTACTATCGCTCAAAAATCACTGTATGTAGATGCTGGCCTCCACACGTCTACAACTGGACGAAAACCTCTCATATCACTGCGACACGAGCCGCTTGCTAATAGCAGTCAATTTAATCGGGTTCAGGTAGTCGGCATCGATGCAAATGTATCACCATGGGCATCATGGATGGCGCTCGGTACTGCTTCGCTCAGTCTGCGTGCCATAGAGCAATCTGTCAAAGGTCGCGATTTACATTTAAGGGAACATGAGGGTATCTATCGAGATGAGCCACTGGCTCGGCTTGCCCGAGCTGTTGCACGTAATCCTGAACTTGATACAGTTGTCGAACTCGACGACGGCACGACTATAAGAGCTATCGATATCCAGAGAGAGCTCTATATGCGAGCTGAGCAAACTGACCATACAGACGAAGAAGCGTTAGTGCTCAACAACTGGCATACAGTACTGAATGACGTTGATGGTGATCGCTCTTTCCTCAAGCAGAAAACCGGCTGGATGCAGCGTCTTGAGCTACTTGATAGGTATGATGATCTCTCAGCAAACAATGAATCACAACTTCTGCAATATGACCGTGAACTGGATTCGGTACGACAGGGAAGTATCGCGAACGAACTGCGTGCCACGCTATGGAAGAATGACATGCCAGATCCACTCCTCATCAAAGAACGACGTGACAGCCCTTGTCCAACAACACGCGCGGCACTTCGTGGTGCGTTTATCCAAGAGAGCATAGCGGCGAGTTCGATAGATTACTCTGGAAATCGCATTAACTGGGATTCGTGGACGAACGGTGAAGGAATGGTTCAGGTAGGTGACCCGCTTACGGCAACACTTCCCGCAAAAAGTTTGCTATAAACCATGCCGATCGTAGGACAGGCGGGCAGCCTTCTGTAGTGCTACTTCAGTAATCGCATCAATTGCCTGTGTCATGCGCTCTTCATGATCGCTTGACTCCAGCACGACGTACGGCAGCTTGTATTTCTTGCAGATATCCAGCCAGAACTCATCACTGCCTTCACGATGATCACCACCGTAACGAAGCGGATCTTGCTCAAATGGTATGTTACTCTTGGTCACAATATAGATGTCCGATTGCAACTCGCGCGCTTCGTCTATGAGCCCCTGCGGACACTCACCGATGACAGGTGTCCAGTGCGGAAATTGCCAGTATCCAACCGTCGACCATAGGTCGGTATCTTGGATGATAAATGGCTTGTCGGGTAGATTATCACCCTGACGTTGCAAGGCAGCCTGACCCTTCCATATAGCTGTCATAGAGCGCTCGGTGATTTCATTCACTGTATATTCCAGGTAAGGACGAGCATATTCGAATAGCCAGTAGCCGTTTAACCACTCGGCGAGCGCTTTGCTAAGCGTCGACTTACCAGTTGATTCCGCGCCAAAGATCGTTACCCGTACACGCAGATATTTCTGAAACTCCGGAATGATATGGTGGAAGTGATCATGCGGATTCTCACGAATTGGCGTGGCTTTGGCAGGGTTTATGTAGCGGTCAATATCGTACGGGTAAAATGTTGCGCCGGTAATTTCGGCGAGCTTTTTGCCATATGCCATACTCGCCACTATGTTATCTGCCGGCGTGATGCCGTAGCTGGTCAGGATGTCCCGCCACATATCCCAGAAGCCAGGTGTGGCGGGATCTTGCGGAACCGTTTTGTGAAAGTGCTTGATTTTGACGTTTTTCAGTCCGCGGTTTTTGACAGCTTCCTTTAGTGCAGCAACTCGTTCGAATGGAAATGGCTCATGCGGCTGGGTAGAGACGATGACAACGGTGCCCTCATCTGCCATCAGGCTGCTAAATTGTATCAGTTGCAAGTGTCCGGTTGTCGGCGGCATCGCCGTCAGTAGGGTGAATGATCGTGCCATGATTTTTACTCCTGTTCCACATATAGAATCCGAAAACGGTGTTTGCTAAGAAGAAGACATACTGGAACGCCACCAGAGGCAACCCAGTTGTCGCATACGTATAAATAGCGAAAACGTTGACCACTGCCCAGACACCCCAGTTTTCAAGCTTTTTATTATCCAGCAGGAACTGCGCCAATATGGTTGCAGCCAAGATAACAGAATCCGTCCACGCCATAGCACCGCCAAGTTGCTGACTGATGAGCGCAGCACCTGCGTAACCGACACCGGCGATTCCCAGATAGACAGGAATCATTCTCAGACTCACTCTGGTCACAGGACGAGTATTGGCATCTTGACGCCAGCGGATCCAGCCGTAAATCAGTGTTGGTACCAAGTAGGCATTCAGTACCGCGCTCGCGAACAGTCCGCTCTGCACAAACAAGTAGGCGTAGGCGGCTGACGATATCGCGCCCATAGGGTAGTTGAACCGGCGCTCAACCACACACAGATATGTCGACATGTATGACGTAAAGACGGCGAATACCTCGAGCCAGTTCAATTGCTGCACCCAACCCGCCCATAGACCAACCAGGTAGGATAGGGCAGTCAGGACAGCTCCTATACCTACGCTCCTCAGGACATCGCGTGTTTGTCCCTCGCGCTTTTTTAAGATTTTTGACATTTGTTTACCCGTTCCTTCCTCGGACAGGGGAAGCCGATATGCCAACGCTTCGACCCTGTGGGTTTAGTTAGTGTTGTATTTACACTATATAGCGTTTTCAATGACAATGCAATAGGATTTTGTGAGAAAAATGCTATACTTTATATATGAAAGTGACCTGGAACAATACTGTCATTGCCGAAGCACCAAAGGAGGATCTGATACGCATAGAAGGTAACTGGTATTTCCCACCGAGCGCTATAAAACGCGAATACTACAAGGATAGCGACCACCACACAACCTGCCCATGGAAGGGCGAGGCAAGCTACTACGATGTGGTCGTAAATGGTCAGACTAATGATTTTGGTGCATGGTACTACCCTGAACCAAAAGCCAGCTCGATAGAACGCGTTGGTAAAGATTTCACTAGCTATGTCGCCTTCTGGAATGGCATCACTGTCGTAGAATAGATTTTTTAGATGCTTACGCTTGCTTTTGCAATGCAATAGGCGCAAAATTTTCGCATGAGCGAAAACACCGAGCATATCGATAGGTTGCTCCGACGAATCTCAAGCCAGGAAGACGTTCGGCAAAAGCTGCTGCGTTCTACACGTGCGCGTCGTTCGTTACGGCCATATGACGTGAACGACTCAATACAGGTCGGCCTTCTGGAGATGACACCGGGCGAGCGGGCACCAAGATTGATAGGTTCGTTGGTTGGTCGCATTATTGAACCCAAGAAGTCACTCATATTTGTCCAATCAGCTATCAATGTTTTACCCGAACTCTCAGGAGAACGTATTGCGCTTGCTGTTGATTTTGCCGACGAGATAGATGAGCTAAATCTCGACGAGACAACCCTCCAGCACCATTTTGCTGCCGGGCAAGGCTTTGCCTACAGTTACGAAAGAAACATGACACCTGATGGCGTCGCCGCGGAACGAGACATCGTGCACACACCGTATACGTACGGCCGTTTGCTCGTCGATAAAATCGCTATCATCGACCTTACGATACCGGCAGTTGATGCCGAAGAGTACTAAACTACAATAATTTCGAACGCTTAGCGATCGCAATACCGATAACGACACCGGCGCCTATTTTCGCAACATCAAGCGCTTGACGGCCAAGCTGCATCATTCGCTCCCTGCGCTTGGTACTTGGCTTTTCAGCGTACGCTTCGATGCTGACTGCCTCCAAAGTATTCATATCCATTTGCAGGAAATATTCATACATATCCATTGCCCAGTCTTTGATATCGAAAGCTTGATGAGCACCATCTTGCTCGTCGTCTTCTTCGTCATCATCCACGTCTAGCGCTTGCTGCGGGTGTTCATTAACATCAAATTGCACAGTCTTAAAGCTCTCACTTTGTGTGAGCTTATTGAGGATTGCCACGCGACGGCTTCCCAGATCTTGTACATAGGTCACGAGGCTAGTGACGAGCTTATCGGAGTCATGTCCAGCCCGTAGTTCAGTGAGTGCAGTTTCGACTGACTCAGAGTAGTTTGCCAGTGCTTCTATGAGTGGTTTGCTGTTTTTCTCGACCGGCTTTAAGATATATGCCTCAAATAGAGGTACAAGACCTTCAAACTCCTTATTGACTTTTTCGTCCATAAGGCCAAAGCCTTCTACCGGATAAGCGCCAAGCGGCAAATCTTCTTTCATATCGTATAACAATACACTGTTTTACAGATATGTCAAGAATCGTCATTTTCCTCTTGTCACCATAAGGACTTTGCCTCTATAATACTGCTTAAGCCTTGTCATCATAAAATAGGGGGAGGCCCTGCTATCAAACCATTGACGTTAACGCCGTTTTGGCATCGCCGCGTTTGCGAGGCGACTGTCCTGACTGACGCCATTATTGTGGCGCTTTTTGCATGGGTAAATGTCGGTGGTATCAATCAGTTAGACGGTGCATTTAACGTCACCTTTATGACGACAAGCTTGGCGCTCACCAGTGCCGCTCTGGCCGGAGCATCGTACTTTTGGGCAAGCGAGAAGTATCGCACCAGCACCGTGCTGGTAGCGTATATCGTATCGCTCAGCGCAGTCATCACGCTCATCATGCAAACCGGCGGCGCAGCATCACCGTTCCTTGCTCTCTGGATGATTGGCAGTATCTTTAGCGGCGTATTCGGTACGATATTGCTCTCGCTCCTCACCGGAGGTATTGTCGGCACCTTTGCTGTACTTATTATCACGAATACTCTGACGGCTCATATTACATTCAGCCTGTTGCTCGCAGGGTTACTGCCGCTCCTCATGAGTTACGTGCTGTGGCATGGTAAATCCAGCAGCGAGAAGACCAAAGAACGGGCTTACTACGACCTCGCTAATGAACTTAATCAGGTTTCTAACAAAGCAGAAGTTGTGATCGACGCCATTAGCGATGGTGTGATCGCTATTAATAATTCCGGACAAATAGAGCTCATCAACCCGGCGGCACAACGAATTGTAGGATGGGATCATCAGGACGCGCTGAATCTGGATTACAAATCCGTTCTACAGCTTCTCTCCAAGGATGGCCACGAGCTCGACAAGTCGACAGATCCCGTCTTCGACGTACTAGCAACCAACCAGCCAAAGCGAAACAGCGACCTGCAATTGCAAACAAGCTCTGGCAAAAAGATCGAGGTAGAAGTTGTCGTGTCACCAATCGGACGTATGGGATCAGGTGCGATCATCGTCTTCCGTGATATTACCAAGGAAAACGCCGAAGAGCGCGCTCAGGCAGAATTTATTAGCACCGCCAGCCATGAAATGCGCACGCCGGTGGCTTCTATCGAGGGATACTTGGGGCTAGCGCTCAATCCTGCCACCGCACAAATAGATGAGAAGGCTCGAGATTTCATCGGTAAAGCACACGAGTCGGCGCAACACCTCGGTCGATTATTCCAAGATCTCTTGGACATTACAAAGGCCGATGACGGCCGCTTGTCCAACAACCCCAAAGTCGTCGACATCATATCGTTTACAAGAGATGTAGTAGAGAGCCTGCATTCAAAGGCTGAAGAAAAGAAGCTTCGTCTGTTTTTTAAACCTGCCGACCCTAGTGCAGAAGGCGGCGTGCGTAACGTTGAGCCTGTTTTCTACGCCGACTTAGACTCAGACCACCTGCGCGAAGTACTCGCCAATTTGATTGAAAACGCTATCAAATATACGCTTTCCGGCGAAGTCATTGTGGACGTGCAGGGTAATGAAGAACACATCGTTGTCTCGATCAAAGACAGCGGTATCGGTATTCCGGCCGAAGATATCCCGCACTTGTTCCAGAAATTCTACCGTGTCGACAACACCGACACGCGTGAAATCGGCGGTACTGGTCTGGGACTCTATCTCTGCCGTAAACTCGTCGAAGCAATGGGCGGACGCATATGGGTAGATAGCGAATATAAAAAAGGGTCGACGTTCTCTGTTGAAGTACCTCGTATTTCACACGAAGAGGCGAGTCGCCTCATAGAAGCAGGCGCACAGGAAACTATCAAGCCAAGCGAAACGATGAATTACGTTGGCGACGATAGCGCAAGAAATGATTCAGGCGAAGCTGCTTCTGGCGATGCAATGAGCGCCAAAGAACGTGCGCAAGCACTCCAAACCCCAATTATCCTCTCACGTAAAGCTCCGGCTCAGGCTCAACAACAGCCAACTGCAGCACCTCAGCCCGCATCAGTACCGCAACCCGTCGCTGCAACCACAGCACCTACCGAACAGGCAGATCCGCTCATGGGTAGTCCTGCTGCAGCTGCGCCAGCCGAACCGCTCCGTACACCAAGTCCTATGGTTGTACCGGCCAGCTGGCAGGCAGCTCCTTCTAACGTTCAGAAAGCACCCGTACCTCAGCCAGCACCGCAAACCGTCACACAACCTGTACAACCAACCGCTACACCGGGTGCTCCAGCCGCCAGACCACTGGCAGTTCCGAAACGTTAAAAACATAAGAGGTATAGTAATTTTCAAAACGCTTTAGTAGAATGGGGGAGATATGACAAAGATATTACTAGTAGAAGACGACAAAAGCCTGCGCGAAATCTATGGAGTACGTCTGCTTGCAGAGGGGTACGACATCGTTTCGGCTGGCGATGGTGAAGAAGCTTTGGCTATGGCCATCAAAGAAAAACCAACACTTATCATCAGCGATGTTATGATGCCGAAAATCAGCGGCTTCGACATGCTCGATATTTTGCGTAGTACCACAGAGACACGCGACATAAAGGTTATCATGATGACCGCGCTTTCAAGCGATGATCAGCGTGCTCGCGGTGAACAGCTTGGTGCCGACCGTTATCTGGTCAAGTCCCAGGTGGGCATCGAAGATGTTGTTCGCACTGTTCATGAAGTTCTGGGTGATCCGGCAGGCGGCAGCGCACCTGTCGCTGCAGCAGCTGCGGCTCCTGCGAATACCGAAAGTACTCCGGTTACTACCGATGTTGCGGACGCAAAGCCAGCAGAAGAAACTACTCCAGAAACTCCTGCAGCAGCCGAAGAGGCATCAACCGAAGAAGCTCCTGCTCCATCTGCAAGCAACTCAGCCCCTGGCAATGAAGATGCTGGCCCGCTGCCACCACAACCTACCGAAACCTCTTCTTTGCCACAACCGACTGCACCATTCTCATCACCACGTCCATCGACTCTCGGTGAGCAAATCGTTCATCCTGATGACGAAACTGTCGTCGCTGGCGATGATGTCACACCTCCCGTTACTCCAGAAGTAAGCGACCAACTGGCTCAGGAACTGACTGCATCAGCAGAACCTGTTGCAAGCACACAGGTTGACGATGTTGATGCTGCCGCACCAGCTGTTGACAGTGCCGTGCCATCCCTCGACACAGCTACAACTCCAGCGCCAGAAGTTACAGCAACTCCTGATCTTTCGACTCCTGTTGTCACTCCTACCGAAGAGACAACACCTCCGTCTGTCACACCTGGCTCTACGCCACCAACCATCAGTGGTACAAGCAGCCCGATCTCTTAGGGCAGCATAAGAGTAAT
This sequence comes from uncultured Candidatus Saccharibacteria bacterium, assembly GCA_964480675.1. GTDB lineage: Bacteria > Patescibacteriota > Saccharimonadia > Saccharimonadales > Saccharimonadaceae > UBA2112. Next base: position 118,410 of record CAYZPD010000001.1, on the reverse strand, counting down.
ATGCTATGATAGGGCTCAATGAGCACTGATTTTCCTGTGCGCCTCAACAAGTATCTGGCGCTTCATAGTGGCATATCACGTCGTCAGGCAGACGAACTTATTAGTCGTGGCCGTGTCGATATAAACGGCGTCGCTGCGACGCTTGGCAGCCGCGTCGAGCAGGGTGATGTTGTTCTGATTGATGGCGAACCGGCCGCAAAGGATACAAAACTTGTCTATGTAGCACTCCACAAGCCGAGAGGGTATGTTTGCTCACGCCGCAGGCAAGGCGAAAACCCCACCATATATGAGCTGCTACCGGTTGAATATCACACATTGAAGCCTGTCGGCCGCCTTGATCGCGATAGTAGCGGCATCATTCTCCTTACCAACGACGGTGATTTTGCCCAGCAAATGACACATCCCAGTTTTTACAAGGTCAAGCGCTACAAAGTAGAGCTGGACACTCCTCTGGAGCCGCTACATCAGCAGATGATTAGTGATTTTGGCGTTGATCTACCCGATGGCAAGAGTAAGCTTACGCTCGAAAGACAATCCGATAGTCGGCTGGAATGGATTGTTACTATGAGCGAGGGACGCAACCGCCAAATACGCAGAACCTTCGCCGCACTTGGTTACACTGTCACGCAGCTACATCGTACCGATTTTGGTGCATACAACCTTGGTGAGCTGCAGCCAGGTGAGTACAAAGTCGTCACAAAATTGTAGTTTTTCGTAAAACATAAGTATAATTATCTCCACTATGTCGAATGAGCGGCGAAGGAGTAGGGAGAGCTTGCGGCGTACGGTTGACTGGACCGCCCGAATTCTTGGTGCCACAAGCCTTGTCACTGCAGCGATGCTCCTCGCACCTGCAAAGGAAATGGATTCCGCAACTGCCTCGTTTAACACAAGTGTTACAGCGGAACCAGCTCCGGAGCCGGTTATCGAGCAGCCGGCACCGTCGCCTCTGTACGATGCACGTACAGGACTCACACGCGATACAGGTATGGACGCTCAGTCCTGTTATGACTTCAAGGTCTGTGGTACCGATGTCGGACAGCCATTCCTGCTGCCAAATGGCAGTGTTGGCTACCTCTTTGGCGACACTTTCGCAATCGCCGGACCATTTGTCAAAGATTCACCTCCGGGCGCAGATCAATACCGAGCACAGGCAATGTTACGCTCAAACGTCACTCCCGAAAAGGGCGAGCCTATTATTTTCGATAGCGCGGCTGGCCTCGATGGCAAGGGAGTGGCACCCGAAACACTGGGTCAGTGGCATATCCTCCTGAACGACGGCGTTAGCCTCCCGAACGGTGATATCGTCGTTTCATACCAACATACAATCGCCGTCGATAACCCCGATGCCTCATGGTACACAGATTATTCTGGACTGGCGGTCAGTCATGATGGCAATACTTTTGAGCTTGCCGGACCAATCTGGAAAAACGATACCGAAAATAATCTCGACCCCTATCAAATGTGGTCTATGCAACGCGATGGCGATTACGTCTACATCGTGAGCGTCCGTACCGGACGCCGCCCAGGACCTATGATGTTGTTCCGCGCTCGCTGGGATCAAATGCTTCAAAAGAATGGTTACGAGTACTGGAACGGTACTAGTTGGGGAGAGAAAGCAAACGCAAAACCCCTACAAACAGGCCATTTTGGAGAGCCATCGCTTCGAAAGCTTAGCGACGGAACATGGGTTATCAGTTACGCGGATTATTATGGCGGACCCAAGATTGTCACCCGCACATTACTTGATCCATCTACAGGTCCGGCAGGTCAGTGGAGTGCCCCAAAAGTACAGTTAACAGGAAGCGACCTACCAAACCTCTACGGTGGTGGCATTCATCCATATTCCACAGCAGACAACCCGATCCTGATGGTCTCGACCTGGCAGACAAAAGGTGAGTCCAAGGATATACACGACAGAGAACTCGTTCGCTATGATGTGTCGCATCTCAATACCACTGCATAAAGTAAATACCCCGGACAAATGAATGTCCGGGGTTGTACCGATATTAGAAGGCTGAAGGTCGCTGCTCCGGATACTCTTGCCAGTACCGCTCGGCAAGTTCCACTTGCTCTTGTGGAACCGGCCGATTCGCGATGCGACCCATACGGACCATCACTGCTGCCAATTCTCCTTGAACCTTGGAGCGTTGCTCTGGACTCATACGCACAATGTCAGCAGCTGAATACTTATCAACAGCAGTTTCGGTGAGCAGTTTCCTCACTGCATCACTTGCTTGCGGTAGTTGTTCATGCGAGCTCATAAGAAGCCTTTCTCTAGAAATAGTAGGTACTGATTAATATTTATACAAAAAATAATAAGTATTGTCAATAGTTATTACCTCTGTTATAATGGTAAGGATTTATGGCAAGCCAATTACCAACAGTTGCAATCATCGGTCAAGCGAACGTCGGCAAGAGTTCGCTGTTTAACCGTATGGTTCGGGCACAGCAAGCAATTGTTGCCCGTGAAGCTGGTACGACTCGCGACAGTGTGCTCGGTAAAGTAGACTATCACGACCATCAGTTCTGGCTGGTCGACACCGCTGGTCTAAAAGAGGCGGAAGATGACTTCGAGGCTACTATTCAGGAGCAGATCGTCGAAGCATCAGAGGCAGCTGACGTTATATTAGTTGTCGTCGATAGTACGCAATATGTGAGCGACGAAGATCGCCAAATCGCTAAAAAAGCGCTCAAAACCAAAAAGCCTGTCATCCTTGTGACGAATAAAGCCGACTTGAAAGACGCATTGCATAACGATGAATTCCGTCGCCTCGGCATCAAAACAATCATCCGTACCAGCGCAGAGCACAACAGCGGTATTACAGATGTACTCAACGAAATTATCGATCATATTCCCGAGAGATACGAGATTACACCAGACGATGTCCTGCGTATTGCGCTCATCGGCCGTCCAAATGTCGGCAAATCATCGCTGTTCAATACACTCGCAGGTAAACAACAGGCGATTGTTGCGAACATTGCCGGCACTACTCGCGACGTCAACCGCGTACCGGTGCGCTTCAAGAATCGTGACATTGAGCTCCTCGATACAGCAGGAATGCGCCGCCAGGGCAAGCAAGAGGTTGGTATAGAGAAGTTCTCTGTACTACGTACCTTGCAAGCTATCGAACAGTCCGACGTCTGTTTGTTGCTCATGGATGCAAATGAGCTCAATACGCAGCTCGACCAACGGCTTGCCGGCATCATCGACGAGGCAGGCAAGGGCATGGTCATCGTCGTTAGCAAATGGGATTCCGTCGAAGACAAAGATGCCTTCACTCGTGATGCCATTGCTCCACAAATTGCCAATGCATTTAAATTCACTCCGTGGGCACCACTCATTTTCACTTCTGCTATTACTGGTCAGAATGTGACGAAATTATTCGACCTCGCGCTTGATATCGAAGAACGACGTAACCAAGAAACAAAAACCCGCGTACTCAACGACATGCTGCAACGAGCCGTTCAGGCGCATCCGCCAGCTGGACTCAAAAATACTCATCCAAAACTTCGCTATATGGTTCAGACTGATACCATGCCGCCATGGTTTGTTATTCACGGCAGCAACCTCAAGTTCGTGCACTGGTCTTACAAGCGCTACCTAGAAAAAGCCCTTCGCGAAACCTACAATTACGCCGGTACACCGATTAAGTTCAGCTTTATCGACGAAAATCAGGTCAAATCCAACAAACAGCGCATAGCTGAGGGTAAAGCCCCCGTCACTAAGAAGTACAAGCGCGAAAAAGACGCTGAACAAAAGTAGACAAAAGAAATCCCCCGGTGCAATAAACACCGGGGGTACTAACAGATACTAATCACGCGTACGACCAAAGAGGCCGTCCCGCTTCCTGCTTGACCTGATGAGTCTTTTATAACTCGCCAGCATGTCAAACCAGTTGCAGGTTGCACTCACTAGTCGATTCCACCGCAGTGATAGCGTGATATCCGTCGTCTTGCTCACAGCAGTCCATCCTTTCGTCAGCGCCAGTAATGGCGATGATAGTGGTTCGTGTGCCCGCCGCCCGATTTTTCGCTTCTGATAAACTGAAAGACCAGTACAACGATGGCACCTGTCACCCACCAGTACCAGGGAATCAGGGATAGAAGAACGATAGCCGCGATGAGCGCAACAATCGCCTTAACATACCAACTCACATTAAACACCTTTTATGGTAGTTGCAAGACTTATTAATTATATAATATTTATTGTATAATAGCAATAATTAGAAGGCGTCACTCTTGATCGCGTAGCGCGCGACGCTTCTGCTCACTGCGTGAGGCATGACGAGGGTCAGTCTGATGAACACCGGCTCCTGTCGTTTTACGCAAAGCCAGCTCGTCTCGCGACATTTTAAAAAGCATCGCTAACTTCTGATTGGCAGTATACTTACGTCCGGATCGTTTCGATTTCTTTTTACGCGTCATATCTGTATTTATAGTAGCATAAGAAAAATACCCTGCCGCTGGAGTAACCGGCGACAGGGTAAGTGATGGTAATTGTCCGCTAGTCTCGTACTATAAAATACTTTGACCATAGCCGACGACCAGGTGCTGTATAGGTAAAAAACAGACCCGGTACAAGAATACCCAGTGGGCCGACTGTTTTTACGTCTCCGCTCATAAACCAAGCAAGCATCCAGTAGCAACAAGTTATGCTGATGTATGTTGCGGTCACATAGAGCCAGCCAAAGCCCCGATTGGAACGTAGAAACAGCACGGTATGCGCAGATGCTGCTGCCATAAGGCACCCAAATGCCAACCAGTACACCCACTGCTCCTGATGATGACATACCAATGCTCCGATGATGGCAGCTTCTATAAGAAAGAACCGCCAGACATTCAGTGTGCTTTGAGGGGCAAAATTGGTTCGTGCCCATAGCACCGCAGTTATCGCAGCAAACAATAGGTAAAGTACTCCGAGGATCATGTTTCTCCCTTGGTAGGCTCGGTTTGAACATATCATAGCAACTTTCTATAATATTGTAAATTTTGGATAATGATTGTGTTATATTAAAAGATATGAAGATCGTTTTAGCTCAGGGTAATCCTGGTTCTGAATACGAAAAGACCCGCCACAACGTGGGATTTTTAGCGATTGATTTCTATGCGCACAAAAAAGGTGTTCAGTTTCAGGCAAAGTCAAAGTTCACTGCAGACGTTGCCGAACTAACAGATAGCGGACAGAAAGTTTTGCTTGTAAAACCGCTGACTTACTACAACGAAACAGGTAAGGTAGCCCGAGCGCTGACTGATTTTTACAAGGTTGAACTTACCGATATTCTGGTGATTCACGATGAACTCAGCTTGCCATTTGGTATGCTCCGTACCCGCGAAAAGGGCAGTGATGCCGGCAATAACGGCATCAAATCACTCAACGCACACCTTGGTGAAAACTACGCTCGCATTCGTGTCGGTACTGCCAACGAGCTGCTTGAACGCCAAGGCTCGTTCGATTTTGTCTTGTCTAAATTCACCGCCGAAGAATCAGAGAAACTACAGAGTGATATCTTTCCGAAGATAACCGAACTGATAGATAATTTCGTCACCGACAATCACGAGATTACCAGCCACACGCTCTAAACACCGAGCAGTGTGATCACAATACCAACCAAGATGACACCCGCAACTAGCGTGAGAGCCTGCAGCGTACCGATGCGGCGTGGTTGTTCGTGAATATCAGGTATGATGTCGCTGGCAGCAACATACAAGAAGAAGCCAGCGGTTGCAGCGAGTAATATATCGACAGGTAGTTTCTCGTCGCTCCCTAGCAGATAAACGGTGACAGCTGCAACAATCGTTGCTACCGCTGTAGCAACATTGGCCAGTAGTACAATTTTATCTTTCCAACCCCGTGAAAGAAGTAGGGCAAATGTACCAAGCTCTTTCGGGATTTCATGAGCGCTCACCGCGATAGTGGTGATAAAACCGAGCGCAGGATTAGCCAGAAATGCCGCACCAATAGCAACACCGTCAATAGCATTGTGCATCAGATCTCCTAGTACGATCAGCCGACGCTGACTGGCATTTTTGACATGCTCATCGTGCTCGTGATGATGGTGAAACCAACTCGCACTTCGCTCCAGCAGGAAGAAAAAGATAAATCCTGCCAGTGTCCAAAGCAGTAAACTGCGTGGTTCACCAAGCTCAAACGCCTCAGGTAATAGGTCAAAAAAGGCCGCCGCTAGCAGTGCACCGGCACCGAAAGGCATAGCGATGAGAATCGCCTTGTTGCGGCGCTTTTTAGTCGTAAATATCAGCGAACCGCCCAGCAGCGAGATAGAGCTGCCGGCGATAATCGCTGCGATCATCCATAGTAATTCCATTATGTTTCCTGTCATTTAATTTTCTCAATCCAGCGTATACTGACTTATTCCTTATTGCAAATTTGTTGCAATAAGATGCTATACTGCAATCATGGAAAGAGAACTCGAGGTTATTTTTGCCCGTGAACAGTTACGTCTGACCACACCACGAAAGGTGGTATTTCAGGTGCTGCAGCAAAGTGAAACACCGCAGTCTGCAGTTGTGATAGCAAAGCAGTGCAAAACAGTCGACCGTACGAGCGTCTACAGAACACTCGAGCTATTTGCACAACTTGGTATCGTACAGACCGTTCCACTTGGCTGGAAGCAGCGCTACGAGCTGACGGGACCCTTCAAGTCTCATCATCACCATATGTCATGCACAAAATGCGGGCGGTTGATAGACCTGCATTCTCAGAAGTTCGAACGCCTCGTAACAGCAGTCGCTGCCGAACACGGTTTTACAGCCAAAGACCACACCTTTGAGATTCGTGGTCTCTGCAGTAGCTGCCAATAATTACTTCTGAGATGCGCGTCGTTTTTCAATAACACTCGTCACAACAGCTGTTACGACAAAGACAAGACCAAGCGATCCGGTGACCCATTCAGGTGGTTCAATATGGTAGAGTTTCACCAACATCACCATACCCAGCGCCAAAATTGCCCAGTGTGCACCATGCTCCAGATAGCGGTATTTCGCCAGCGTACCTGTACGTACCAGATAAACAGTCAAGGAACGCACCCAGAAAGCGCCTGCACCAAGTCCGGTCATAATCAGAAGTACGCTGTTTGTGATAGCAAACGCACCGATAACACCATCGAAGCTAAATGATGCATCGAGTACCTGTAGGTACATAAACGAGGCAAATGCCGCCCAGCCAACCTGATGTTTTACTTTGGATACTTTGCGATTTCGCTTTTCGAAAAATGACGACACACTCTCCAGGCCAACATGTAATGCAATTCCCATCAGGCTTGCTATCAGGACAGCGTTCTGTACATCCGCATCCACAGTGACATAGAGTACGCCAGCAACGACAAGCATCGTGATAAGTTTCAGAAAACGGATACGCCCAGCGCGAGATAGACCATCCTCAAGATGCTTGAGCCAATGCACATCCTTTTCTCGGTCGACAAAGTAATACAAGCCGATCATCAGCAGGAACGTACCACCGAATGCATCAATAAGCGGTGCTGCCTTTTCGAGCTCGTGACCATACGTCTCCGGGTGATTCAGTGCCAGATCAATCACCGCACCCCCATTCAAGCCAGCTGTCAACATGACGATCAGGATAGGTAGCAGGAAGCGCACGACAAAGACGGCAAAAAAGATACCAACAGTCAAAAATAGTGTTTGCCAGAGCGGACTCAACTTCGTCAAAATACGACTGTTGACCACGGCATTATCAAAGCTAAATGTTACTTCGAGGAGAACTAACACGACATAGAGCCATAGTGATCCCGCTCCACCACCGTAAATTGCCACGACAACACCCAGTGCGATTGTCAGCGCCGCTGATATGCCAAATATACGAAAAGGGTGGTTCTGATGCATTCCTACTATTGTACCGCATCTCCCGTAACTACTGGCCTGAAATCATTCAGGACAAGAGTTAGGGGAGACAGAGGAGAAATGATTTCGCCGCTCCCAATGAATCATATAAGAGTATATCTTGCGACCTGCACGAATAGCTTAAATGCCATCCCGCCGGCCACCGATCCCGCAACAATGCAGTATAGACTCGCTAAATAAGTCCACCAAGCGCCATTGTAGCTAGATATAACATCAAGTGCGTAGTGAAACAGCAGTATTGCCGCAAACACCAATCCTGTAGCCAGAGCTGCAAAAAGAAACACCACAATTCTCCTCTATCAATACAAGGTTCAACTCCATAGTGAAGTTATGAGTACAATACCATATTTATATATTTTTTCCAACCAAAAAGCGCCAGGTAAGGGTGGGCATCACCTGACGCTATTTGGCCCTTCAACCCACCCGAATTGGGGGACACACGAGCGAACGCATGTCTTGGCGTGACCCACCTCACATTTTGGAGGTCCGCTGGTTAAAGGGGTTAGTAGCCATGCAATCATTGTCAAATCTCCGAGGAGATAATTCTGAAAAGTGGAGGGTAGATACTTTAAAGAAGGATTGCACAGCACCTAACATAAGTTAGAATAGGGGGTATAAGGTGCGTTCGATGACCTATTGGCCATCAACCATGCTTCATATTAGCACGTATTTGACACAATGTCAACACCTATCACCACTTTTCTATATGAAAATCAACCAATTTTCACCCCAAGACAACAAATTTACTCAGATTATAACTCCCATTGTGCTTATGCCTACAAAGTTGTATAGTATTGGCACATTGCCGAACGAACGTCGACCTGCAGTTGCCGTGGTGGGTACGCGCAAACCGACAGCCTATGGCAGGGAAGTAACGACGCAGCTCGCAGGTGAGCTTGCTCGTCGTGGTGTGGTGATCGTCAGCGGCCTGGCACTTGGCATCGATGCTATCGCACACAGGGCAGCCCTTGACGCCAGTGGTACGACCATAGCGGTACAGGCAAATGGCCTGGCTAAACTCGTACCAACGACCAATCGTCAGCTAGGCGAAGATATTGTGGCGCATGGCGGCGCGATCCTGAGCGAGTACGAGCCAAATGAGCCACCATATCCGGTGCGATTCCTTGAGCGTAATCGGATTGTCAGCGGTCTTTCTGATGGAGTGCTTATCACGGAAGCATCCGCCAGAAGCGGCACGCTCAACACTGCCAAACATGCACTCGAGCAGGGCAAGGAAGTATTTGTTGTACCTGGGAACATCACTAGTCCGTCATCTGCCGGCTGTAACGCATTGCTACGACAAGGCGCCATACCTGTCACAAGGGTAGAGGACATACTGGAAGTCATCGCACCAGACCTTCTAACACCACAAACGCAGCTTGCACTTGGTGACAATCCACTGCAAACAAAAATCATTCAGTTGCTACAGTCCGGTCTGCGCGATGGTGATGAGTTACAAGCTCAGGCAACAGCAGATCCGAGCGAATTTGCTACTGAACTGACCATGATGGAGATCAACGGCCTTATACGCAGTCTCGGCGCCAATCAGTGGACATTACGCTAACGAATTACCACTGCTTCGTCTGATTCTGCTTGCCAACGGCAAACATGGCAACATGCCCAAGGAATGTATCAAACACGGCACTGCGGCGGATGTTCGTACTTTCTGTATCTATTTGCCAAACACGTGCACCAAGACTCGTAAGAATAAGCTGCTGAATCGGCTCGTAAAACGCCTCTTCACCAAAATCTTGGCTGCGCGAATTCATTTCCTTGACCTGTATCGGCTGATCATCCCTGCGAGTCACCACAAAACGTTTCCCGGGCTCCTCGGTAACAACAATGATTCTGCGTTTGCCGTTACTCGCTTCACTACGGCAATTTAACAGTAGTGTTTCATCGCTACTAGGAACATTCAACGGAATATGAGGAAGATGTAGTTGGGATAAATTATGCTCAACGTAGTGTTCCACTAGTCGTTCATGTCTGTTCTGTATTTGCATATTTAATATTATTATTGCATAAATATGAAATAAATCAACCATTGACACATAAATAGCATTCTGTAAAATAATAGCCATTGCTGCTGACATCCGTCGAGCACAAGTTACTTGAGAGATACATGACAGGAGAACTCCGATGAGTTTTATCAAGTACTACTTCATTACTGATGAACAGCGGCGTAAAATACCACCCTCGCACAACCTGGATGGACTAACGCGTCTACAGATAAAACTAGCGCGACTCGACCAAGTTGCCAGAGTACAGCCGCCCAGGCTTAATGACTTTCGTATCGATAGCGGAAGCAATGACTTTATCTGGTGTTTCCAGGTAGAACGTCGATTTAATCAGTCCTGGAGCGAAGTTGACCGAGCCGTTGCCAAAGCCCTCGGTGAATTCATGCAGACATGCGCAGTCTCCTAACCTCGCAAGTACGCCGCCCTCTAATATATGAGGGCGGCGTTATCATGTCTGCAGATGATTTCACTTGACAAGCCTAACGATTTGCATACAATTATGCCTTGTGTCATGCTAAAAAGATGAGTGTGGCAATATAAATATGACAAAAAACCTCGTAATAGTAGAGTCTCCGGCAAAAGCCAAAACGATCGAAAAATACCTCGGTCGTGATTTTCGTGTGCTCTCAAGCATCGGTCATATTCGCAGCATTCCAAAGAAGACCGGAAATGGTAAACCACCTATAGATGTAAAGAACGGCTTCGAAACCCAATACGAAGTTGATCCCGAGAAAAAGAAGGTGATTACCGAACTCAAAAAAGCCGTCAAAGAAGTTGACACCGTCTGGCTTGCAACTGATGAAGACCGCGAAGGAGAGGCGATTGCCTGGCATCTTTGTGAAGTCCTGAAACTTGATCCAAAGGTAACAAACCGGATCGTCTTTCACGAAATCACAAAGAGCGCTATCGAGGAAGCGGTGAAAAACCCGCGCACCGTTGATATGAGCCTCGTACAAGCACAGCAAGCTCGGCAGATCCTCGACCGCATCGTAGGCTTCGAACTGAGTCCCGTTGTGTGGCAAAAGGTTCCTGGCGGTAAGTCAGCTGGCCGCGTGCAGTCACCAGCTGTCCGATTGCTGGTAGAGCGTGAGCGTGAGATTACAGCATTTGAAGGCTCGTTTGGCTTCAAGGTTGTAGCGATTTTTACCGTACCAGCCGGCAACGATGCGCAGCATCGGCTTCAGGGGGAGGGCGAGGCTTCGGAATTCACTTCCGAAGTACGAGCAGAGGGGCAAGCCCCTCTCGAATTTCGCGCCGATCTGCCAAAGCAATTCAAGACAGAAGCAGAGGCGCAGAAATTCCTCGAAAGTCTACAGAACGCCGACTTTACCGTCACAGATACTCAGAAAACCCCGGGTACCCGTAATCCGGCCGCACCATTCACTACCAGTACCTTGCAGCAGGCAGCCAACTCACGCCTGGGCTTCGGTAGCAAAGCAACTATGGCCAGTGCGCAAAAACTCTACCAAGACGGTAAGATCACTTATATGCGTACCGATAGCGTCAACCTGAGCGGTCAGGCAATCACTAGTGCCAAAGACTATATTGTTGGCAAATACGGCGCCGAATACAGTCAGGTACGCACATTCACTACTAAAGCAGCCGGTGCGCAGGAAGCCCATGAGGCCATCCGTCCGACAGATATGGCACTCGAGAAAGGCAGCAGTAACGAGTACGATCAAAAACTCTATAATCTCATCCGCAGCCGTACGCTCGCCAGCCAAATGGCACCCGCTCAGCTCGAGAAAACAACCATTACTATCGCAATTAGTACTAGCAAAGAAATCTTCGAGGCCAAGGGCGAAGTTATTATCTTTGATGGTTTCCTGAAGGTGTATGGCACGAATAAAAAAGAAGATGCCATCCTGCCTGCAGTTGCCAGCGGCGACACTCTGAATTTGAACGAAGCAACCGCTCGCCAGACCTTCGCCCGTCCGCCAGCCCGCTACACCGAAGGTGCACTCGTAAAGAAGCTTGAAGACCTTGGCATTGGCCGACCATCAACCTACGCAACCATCATCGACACCGTTCAAACCCGCGGCTATGTGGTCAAGGGCGAGGGTGAAGGCGTAGAACGCGATGTTATCGTATTGTCGCTGAAGCAGGGCAGTGTAGACCGCGAAGTCGTGACCGAAAAAACCGGTGCCGACAGAGGTAAACTCGTACCAACGCCAGCCGGCGAACTGATTGCCGATTTCCTGGGTGACCACTTTGAACAAGTCGTTGACTATGACTTTACCGCCGATGTAGAAGAGAAATTCGATCGTATTGCCGACAATAAGCTGGCGCGCAACGACATGCTGAACGAATTTTACAAACCATTCCATAAACTTATCGAGGATTCCGGTGGTATTGATCGTAGTAGTGTTGGTGCCTCACGCGAAGTCGGTATCCATCCAAAAACTGGCAAGCCGATCACCGCGCGTTTTGGTCGCTATGGCCCCATGCTACAACTCGGCGATACCGAGGATAAAGAGGAAAAGCCGCAGTTTGCACCGCTTCCAGCCGGTACCAAAATCGAAACCGTCACTCTCGAGCAAGCGCTCACAGCCTTTGAACTACCTCGACTGGTTGGTCAGACCGAGGACGGACAAGACATCAAAGCTAATGTCGGTCGTTTCGGACCATATATTCAGGTAGGGAAGCTATTTGTCAGCATCAAACCCGAAGATCCGCACGATATTACATTGGAAAAAGCGCTCGAACTGTATGCCGCCAAGCTCAAAGCTGAGGCAGAGAAGAATATAGCCGACTTTGGCGATGGTATAAAAGTGCTCAATGGCCGTTATGGGCCCTACATTACCGATGGTAAGAAAAACGCCAAAATTCCTAAAGATACCGAGCCAAAATCCATCACGCACGAGCAGGCAAAGGCCATTCTGGCCGAAGCACCAGCTGCCAAAAAGCGCTTTGCGCGTCGCAAGAAGTAATCTCTAAGATTGAAAAATCATCTATTTCATGCTATAAATTTATAGTAGCGCAACCCCTTCTAGGTAGGAGTACCATGAAAATCCGCACGTCCCAAAGCTTGCTTTGGGAACAAGCAGATCGTAAGTGCATTCAAATTGAGCAAACGGTTGAGCATAACATCAACCATGAAGTACAAGTCAAGTTGACCCACTACGGTATGGAGATATGGCGGCAAACTCGCTTCGATGTCTTCTCGGATCGCTGGCGCAATCGCCAAGCAACTGAGGATGACTATGCCGAGTTTAGGGAGAACTTCGCAAAAGAAGTTGCACAGCACCACGCAGGTGATGGCTGGTATGAGTTCCAAACCTACGATCTGTGGGATCTGTTCGGCAAATATTGCTTCAATGGAGCAGTCGATCTTCCTTTCGAAACAACCGTCAGGTATGTTGAGAAAACGATAAAGATCATCCAACCATCACGCGCTTAATCCCGCCCACGAGAACCGCCTCGAGATTTCACCAATCTCGGCAATGCCTCGGGGCGGTTTTCATAACAAAAGAGTTTTCTCCAGGATAGAAGCAAGGGTTGAATTTCATATATTGACTTTCTTGAAATTAAGACTAATATATATTCTTACTGGCCTCAATGTGGAGGCTCGAATCCCTCAAGAGAGGGGGTGAAAAAAAATGGTAAACCGTGTTGTTGGATTCGTCGCAGCCGCCGTGTTGTTCGCCGTCTTCCTGGCACTCTGTCTGCCGGGTGGCGCCGTCGCCGGGTTGGTTGCAGGTCTGTTCACGGCCGCCGGCTGGGCTGGACTCTGGCACGTCAACGTGCTGGTTCTGGTCGTGCTGGGCGTCGTCAGTGGCGAGGTATTGCACCGCGTCAAGGGCTAATGTCCGCATCTCACTGCCATTGGCTATCGAAAGTCATTTGATACTTCGGTAGTCCACCTTCACCACAACCGCTCAGAGAGCTTGTCTCGAGACATTCGTGTCTCGGCAAGTTCTCGGAGCGGTTTTTAATTTTTCCATGGGTTTTCACGAACTAAAAGAATATTATATAGCGAGTTATCCACAAAATAATAGGGGGAAATAAAAAGTCCAAAAACATTCTTTACTAGCATCGTCTATTTCATGCTATAATCGACAAAAGTAAGAAAAGTGTTTGACATTATAAAAAATATGTTTTATAGTGGATAACAAGAACATATTACATTTAACCCTATAACCTGAGGTGAGGCGGAGAGGATTACCAAAATGAGCCAGGCTCCTAGTAAAACTACTACTGAAACAACTGCTGTCGACATAAACAGTGCTGTCGAAGCGATTCTCGGTGCAGTAGAGCAGGAACGTGAACGCGAAATCATCACACGGCGTTTTGGCCTGTACGACCGCAAGGAAACGCTCGAACAGATCGGTGAGCTGCTTGGCATCACCCGTGAGCGTGTTCGTCAGCTCGAAAAAGCTATTCTCATCCGCCTGAAAATTGCCGGCGAAGAGGGTCGAATCCCTGCAGTACAAACTGTCGAGAAGGCAATCGTACGCGAACTCAGTGAGATGGGTCGTCTTGCTACTGTTGCTGATCTGACCGATGTATTGGTACCTGGTGACGCTACACCGATCACTCGCGCTCGTGTCGCTTTTGCCGCTGCTTTAGCGCCAAAACTGACATCAGTTGACGAAAACGACAACTATAAAGCTGCTGTTGGTATCGCTGAATACGGTGATGAGAAGAAAACTCGCGAACAGGTCGACAAGGTTGTCGCTGCTGTCAAAAAGCACGGTGAACCCTTGACGATCGAGCAACTTCATGAGCAGCTAGAACATGAACATCCGTCTCATGTGCGCGCACTTGCAACCGTCAGCAAGCATTTGTCTAACCTCAAGGATATGTGGGGTCTCAACAAATGGCCAACTGTTAACCCAAAGAATATTCGCGACAAGATTTACGTCATCCTCGCCGAAAACGGCAAGCCAATGCACTTTTCTGAGATCGCTAACTCTATCAAGAGCAGCAACTTCAGTCGCAAGAACGTCACCACTCAGGCTATTCACAACGAACTTATCAAAGACCGCCGTTTCGTCCTGATCGGCCGTGGTATTTACGCACTCGACAGCTGGGGTTACAGCAAGGGTACTGTCGCCGATACGATCGCCGACATCCTTCGTGGCAGCAGCGAACCACTGCACCGCGACGAGATCGTAAAGCGTGTGCTTAAGAGCCGCCAAGTCAAAGAAACAACTATCCTGCTCAACCTGCAGAGCAAACCTCAGTTCAAGAGGGTTGCAAAAGCGACCTACGCACTTGCTGAAGAAAAATAGCATAAGCTTGCTAACAGGGGCGTAAGGTGGGACAATAGGATTGTAATATGGAAGTAATCTCATGGATCATAGGGCTGCTCCTGTCGTGGTATGTATGGCTGCCAGCCGTTTTGATTCTGGGTTATCTCACTTGGCGTAATTATCAGCGTATCGATGCCGTCAAAGCTATCGAGAGTACGCTGCTTATTCTTGAAATTCCAAAGGCAAATGATAAGCAGGAGCTTGCCGCCGAACAATTATTCGCCAGCCTGCATGGTATTCTACGCGACAAAGATGAGCTCAAACAAACAGGTGGTATACAAGAACATCTGAGCTTTGAAATTGCTTCTGTTAACGGACAGATTCGTTTTTACGTATGGGTGCCTACAGCACTTCGTAGCTTCGTTGAGGGGCAAATATACTCGCAGTATCCAACTGTTCAGATCCATGAAGCAGATGAGGACTATGTTGCGCACGAACGCAATCACAGCGTTGTTTACACAAGCGAAATTAGCCTAACAGACAGTGAATTTCTGCCTATTAAGACATTTCAGAGTTTCGAAGTTGACCCGCTTGCCGGTATCACCGGTACACTGGCCAAACTCGAAACAACCGGAGAGGAAATCTGGATCCAGGTGCTCGTGCGACCAATTGCCGATGACTGGCATAAAGCCACAGCCAACTGGGCAAAGCGCGTCAAGTCGGGTGGGGGAGGCCTCGGTTTCCTCTCTGATGGAAAGGGATTCGATGCTAAATGGCTACTGGGAGCACTTGAAGCACTATGGCGACCGCCAGAAGTCGGTGTTGGTGGTAAACCGGCCGTTCCAGAACTATCTGAACGCGATAAAACCCGTATAGCCGAGGCCGAGAAGAAGGCAACAAAACTTGGCTACCAGGTAAAGATCCGCCTGGCGTACCTCGGTGAAAGCCAGACAAATGCTAAACAGCAAATGCAGGCTATCGTTGGTACCTTTAAACAATACAATAGTACTAACCTCAACGGCTTCAAAATGTCTGCTCCTAGCTTCCGTAAGGAAGACTTAGAGAAATATCGCGCCCGACTGTTCGCCGATAAAGGCTATCTGCTCAACATCGAAGAAGTAGCCAGTGTGTTCCACTTGCCGCACACCAACGTGGAAACACCAAATATTGTCTGGGCATCAACCAAGACTGCTGAGCCGCCCGCCAAGCTGCCTATCATCACTGGTGATGAGGCAATCGATGCCAATATCAGCGCCTTTGGCATGACAAACTTCCGTGGTATCAATCATCAGTTCGGTATGCTGCGTGTCGACCGTTCACGTCATGTCTACATCATCGGACAGACCGGAGCCGGTAAATCAGGTACGCTTGAGCTGTTCGCACTCTCAGATGTTTTCCATAACCAAGGCTATGCCATTATCGACCCGCATGGCGACTTTGCTATCAATAATATGCGTTTTATTCCACCATCCAGAATCAAAGACGTCGTTTACTTCAACCCTGCAGATACCGCTCATCCGCTTGGATTCAATCCGCTTGAAGTCATCGATCCGAACATGAAGAGTAACATCAGTTCTGAAGTTATCGGCGTACTGGAGCGTATGTTTAGTAACAGCTGGGGTCCACGACTCGAGTATATTTTGCGTTATACCATCCTGGCGCTACTCGACCGACCCGAAACAACTATGCTCGATATCACACGTATGCTGACCGACAAGAAGTTCCGCAAAGAAACATTGTCGTACTGTAAAGACACTGTCGTGCTGCAGTTCTGGACAGTTGAGTTTAATAGCTGGACGGAAAAGTTCCAGGCAGAAGCTATCGCACCAATCCTGAACAAAGTCGGTGCCTTTACCGCTAACCCGATCATTCGTAACATTATTGGCCAGCCAAAATCGACATTTAACATTCGCGAAATGATGGACGATGGAAAGATACTCGTCGTCAACCTGTCGAAGGGTCTGCTCGGTGAAGATAACTCAAGCGTGCTCGGTGCATTCCTGGTCACCAAAATCCAGCTTGCCGCCATGAGTCGAAGTGACATCCCTAAGATTGAAGACCGCCGGCCATTCTACCTCTACGTGGACGAGTTCCAAAACTTTGCCACTGATTCATTTGCGACTATTCTGTCTGAAGCACGTAAATACGGCCTGAACCTGACCGTTGCCAACCAATACATTTCACAGATGAGTGACACCGTACGCGGTGCTGTCTTTGGTAACGTCGGTACCATGATCAGTTTCCGTGTTTCAGCAGACGATGCACCAATTCTTTCCAAGCAATTCGAACCCCAGTTTGAGCCCAACGACCTCTTGCAAATGCATAATCGAAACTTCATCATCAACATGGTTATCAATGGTGAAAAAGCGCCTGCCTTTAGTGCCCGTACATTGCAGCTTCCTCCGCCGCAAACAGATAACATGGCAGCTATTGTCGAGCATACGCGTACTCACTATAGCCGGAGTAGGGAGGATGTCGAGAAGGCAATCAACGACCTTATCCAGCCTCCTGAGCAACTCCAGAGGCGTCCAGCCGGACAACCACCGCAATCTGCGGCTCAGGCAAAGCAATGGCCTGTTGACAACGGTGCAAAGCCTGTCAAAGAGCATCATGCAGCTGAACCTAACCGTCCTAAATTAATCATCGAGACGCCCGAAGGTGAAGCCGCGGTTACCAAATCAGCCAAGCCAGAACAACCACAGCCAGCTGCAAATGTTGTTGATGGCGAAGAACTCCAGCCAAAGAAAAAGCGTAGCCGTAGTCGCCGTAAAAAGCCAGCTGCTTCTCACGAAGAAGCACACACTGACGTCACTGCCGCTGTGTCCACCCAAGTAGCTTCGCCGCATCCTGCGCATCAGCCCAAAACACCCGAGCATACACCAGCACCTGCTCCCGCTCCACGACAAGAACACGAGTCCGCTCCAAAACCTATCCCGCAGGTCACCGCACCAACTCATCATCCCGCTCCAGCCAAACAACCTGATGATGATGCCATGGGTCTGCTGAAAATTCGCTAGACTATAGTATGAAACAAAAATAGAACACTTGTAATAGGAGTGTTCTATTTTTTACAGTCAACCTTAGGCTCCGTAGGCTGCTTTTTGATTTTTGTGTTCCACACATCACGAAGTAGACTCGCATAGCTTGTCCTACCGCACGTTGAGTTGGGCAGGATAGGCAGAAACGCAGCCGTGATCAGAACGACGATTAGCATCCCGATCACAATCGGAGTGAATATATCCTTACGCTTCATGCTGGCCATTTTCCTCAGTATAACAAATAAGGAGAAGCGTGGGAGTCAACGGGCTCTCAACACCTCGGATTAATTATTTTGCTGTAAAAGTATATAGAACAAAAATAGAACATCTATTACAGATGATTATCTGTTAATGGTATGCGGCTTGCACTTGTTCGCCCCTGTTGCACCCCTGTTAATCAGAACAGGATTAAAATTATAAGAACATAACAAGTGCAGCATATATAAAAATATTGTGGGTGGGTAAAGAAATACAGTCATTCAAAGTAGGGCAAACAGAAATTTGTAGGCGTAGGGTTAATAAAATAGTCAGAACTATAAGTAATTGTAATCATGATCAATACATAGATCTTACGTCGCACAATATATCTTTTACGACATTAAATATATAAACATAAGATGATTCAGCATACGTCTATATTGAGTGCTAATAGGGGGGTCTGTCTCATATATACACAATAACTAACTTTTCCTACTACACGCACAGTAATTCTCGATTATAGACTCCTCGCTATAGGAGCCTTGGTACGTAGTCTGTATTCACAACACTCTGCGCACTGTCTATTTGACTTTTCTGAGAATGATTTGACTTATATTGTTTTCCACAGTTTTGTATAATTATTTCCAGTAGATTTAGTCTTCTTTTTTATCTTCCCCTTTCCCCTCCCTTACCTACTATTATTTGATTTTTTGTTATTTTGATATTAAAATATAGTTTTTTTATCATACAATATTTTTGAAATATATAGAACAAAAATAGAACTAACGAGAGAAGTGAGGAGAGCAGTGACTTTCTGCAATAAGCCTATTTGTAGTAAGCCTTACCTGATACTCGGATGTCTACATAGGACGGTTTCTGGCCACGTGCATCAAGATACCCTAGCGCATGACTCATATCCTCTACCTGTTCCCCTACTGGCCTATCCAGCGACATTTTTACAGGATACGCATGTCCGGCAACGACAACCTCTATCTGGTGCGTTGTACCTACAGGGATGATCGCTTGGTTAACCACAAGACCATCAGCTTTGGCAAGTGTCACTGTTTTACCAATAAAACGAAGGAAACGACTACTGGCTACAGTAGTACCCGTTGTCTGTGGGACACCGCTTTTATCAACAATCTTTACCTGTGGCTGCTCAAAATAATTCACAAGGAATGATACACCGTCCTGATCTACATAGTATTGTTTTGACCCAATCAGCCAGCCTGCTACAGGCTGACGGAATGTTAAGTCAAACTGGCTAGTTGCAAAGCCAACTGCACCATTTGTCACCGCTCCAGACACTTCGGGTACTGTGGCCGTCAGGTAACTCGTCAGTTCTTTTTCGTCTAACATGAACCGTAACCGCTCAAGCGGATGCATAGCAAAATAATCATTTATGGCTTTCTGATATCGCTGCTCGTTGATGACGATGCCATTTGCAGTAGCAGACACATGAATACCCGCCGTGAACTCATACAGTAGCCAGGTGAGAAAGCAAGCTCCTGTAATAACAGCTAAGAACACGGTTGTTAGTTTACGCCTATGAGCTGTTAAGTGATGGACGTGAGCCCGTGGCGAACGAAGATCACCAGTTAATTCGCTTGCACTATGAACCTGCGGAGACAAACTGCCGACCAATGTTCTATTACGTCGGAAAAGTTGCTTGCTGCGTTTCTCGTCAGCACCTTGCTCAACCCTGACTCTACGACGCTCCGGCTGGTTGTCTTTTTTTACCCATGGTCGCTTCATTTAGCGTCGTTTCCGCGTTACACTCATAATCATAGCCGCCAGATCACGTGTTGCATTTGGCTTTGCCTGACGATGCAGATTTTTTCCTAATTTTTCACGTAATTCATCATCATTCAGGAGTCTCTTTACTGCTGTAACGAGAGATGTATCACCGGGCTCCTCAAATAATGCTTCGTCGAGCAAATATACTGCTTGCATATCAACAAAAAGCTTTGCATGCTTCACTTGCCATATCAAACGCTTGCTCGGTATGACAATCGTTGGTCGTGACAACGCTGCCAACTCAAGTAGCGCTGTTGCTCCGGCTCGCGAAACAACAATATCTGCCGCACCAAGTAATGAGGGAAGGCCACTCGATAGAAACGCTTCAAGGCGAAATCGAGCGTCATCAACAGGGGTGAGACTACGCATCTCATCATACTGCGCTGTGCCAGATATGAGTACCACATTTGTCACTTGTAAAAGCTCTTCGAGATGCAGCGCAACATTCTCATTAATTTGTTTTGCACCTAAACCACCCCCTACAAATACTGTTAGTGGCCGATGAGGATCAAAGCCCAGCGCCGCTTTGACAGCTTGGCGTTCCTTGAGCGAAAGCGGTTTATACTCCCCGCTAATTGGTATGCCGATATACGCTGATTTTTCAGGTGGATAATTATAGTGCTCAAGCGACACTCCTGTAGCGATACGCTTGGCCAGTGGCGCCAACAGACGATTTGTCAGCCCCGGATGGGCATCACTATCATGAATAACAATCGGGATTCGTAGCAGCCAGGCTGCGTAACCTACTGGCAGACAGACATATCCGCCCTTAAGAAATACTACATTTGGACGCCAAAACAGAAGTCGAATGAAGCTCTGCCCCACCCCGATGAGTACGAGGAATGCATCACGAATGTTAGGAAATACCACTCCCGGAACTGTTAAGTGTTGTAATTTTGTAAGATGGTGGTAGCGACGAAACTTACCCGCCCACACTGTTTGTACGGGAATAGCGGGGTCATATTCCGCAATAATCCGTTTGGCTTCCGGAGCAAAACGCCGGTCACACCAAAAACGGACTTTTAATTGGGGATGCTCGTCGCGGAGCTCACGCAGTACCGCGACGACCGGTGTGACGTGACCGCCCGAACCCCCGCCGACGCTGAGAATCTTCATACTCATTCCCCTTTAGTTTACTACCAAAAACCGTGTAACGCGACAGTTGATATGCAAGACCTAGAGCAGCCGCAATAAATACCATGCTTGTGCCTCCAAAACTCAACAGCGGTAAGGTAATACCTGTGAGCGGAAATATACCTATCATCGCCCCAACATTGAGCAGGACATGAGCGCTCAGCCAGCCAAATACACCCGCCACCAGAATACGTTGTTTCATATCTGTCAGATGATCTGAAACCTTGAGTAACCGTAGTAGTAGTGCCGTAAATAGTGCCAAAATGCCAACAAGACCGACAAATCCGAATGTTTCCCCCATAATTGCAAACACCGAGTCATTGATTGCCTCGGGCAAATACCCGGTTGCCTCAATACTATTACCTATGCCGACACCAGTCAGACCACCACTACCAATTGCCATTTTAGCGTGCGAGATATGGTACGCTCCAGCATCATCGACCTCGTGACTGTCACCGGAGAAGAATGTCATAACTCGATCGATACGGTGTGGTGCGATGAGAATGAACAGAATACCCACAACAGCCATGATTCCAAATAGAACCAGCCCGACACGCAACTTCAAACCGGCGATAACGAGCATAGTTGCCAGCATTGCGGCAAGTGAAATACCAGTTCCCATATCCTTTTGAATACCAATTATAAAGACAAGTGCTACGCCAACAACAATACCGAGTGGTATAAGTGTCTGATTGCGATCATTGACCAAGCCTTGCTGTGCTCTTGCCCCCAAGAAACCTGCAGTAAATATAAGCAGTCCGAACTTCAGAAACTCTGCCGGCTGCAAGCTACCGAGTGGACCCAAACTAAACCATCGGCATGCACCCAAGCTACATTGTGCGATTGCCTCGACATGCAAGAGGTTACCAAAGAACACCAATAGTGTACAGGCGGCAAGACCCGCGACAACTATCTTACCGGCGTGCTTTTGCAGGAGGCTGAACGGAAATGCTGCCGCAGCAGCAAACGCGATGAGTGCAAGCGCCAGACTTGTTGTCTGCTTGATGAAGAAATATGTCGTCCCATAGTAATCAGTTCCGTAGGCATTGTTGAGCACATTCGCGCGCTGCGGGCCTATCGCATACATGATAATGAGCCCCAGAAGCATCAGAAGCCCCATATAGAGGATAATCTGATAATCAGGCTTGTGTCGGCGTACTAGAGACCCGCCAATACGCCCAGACACCACCCGGCGTGGATTCACAAAATATGTCCCCCAGCAAGTGCTAGCAATATACCTGCAACAGCCGCAATGGTACCAAGTACCCAGAATCGCATTGTGACCTTCGTTTCAGGCCAGCCGATTGCTTCAAGATGATGATGTACTGGTGCCGAAAGGAAAACCTTACGATGAAAAAGACGTTTACTTGCAATTTGCACCAGACTCGAGCCAGCCTCAAGGACAAAGACGATACCGATGACAGGTAGCAAGAAGAACGAGTTTGTGAGCATCGCAACAACACCGAGGCTTGTACCAAGTGCAAAGCTACCAACGTCTCCCATAAAGAAACGTGCTGGGTAAATATTGAACCATAGATACGCAAGCAATGCTCCGAGCACCGTAAAACAGAAACCAGCCAGCAAGAAATGTCCCTGTAAGAGCGAAATAATACCAAAAGCACCAAAAGCAATCGACGAGAGTCCACCTGCCAAGCCATCGAGCCCATCACTAATATTGACAGCGTTACCTGTTGCAACGACAGCAAATGCGAATAGCGGTACCATCCACCAGCCAACGATCAGATCACCGACAAATGGCATGTGAATGATATCGTAGCCAAGCTTTACCGAGAAGAACCAACCAAGTGCCAAGCCAAGCAATGTGATCATGCCAAATTTAACACTTGAGCGTAGTCCGGCCACTCCCCCACCCCGACCACGAATGTTGATGATATCATCAAGTAGCCCAACAGCACCACCGCCAATAAGCGCCGCAAGTGGTAGCCACGTCTGCGCTCGATCAAGATTGAAAACAATAGTGATGATGGAGATAGTCACAACAGCAATCACACCTGCCATGGTAGGTATCTGACGTTTGAATTTATCTTTGTGTAGCTTCGTAAAGACCTTCAGTAACTCACCTGTTGTACTGGTTGACCGTTGCTTCTTCCAAAACTTGAAGCGATACGCTAAGTATGTGTAAATCGGTGTGATGAGCATCGCCAGAACAAAAGCGGCACCACAAAGAAACAATATCGTTATCAGTTGGTTTGTCGGTAAAAGTGTAAAATGTGTCGCCATATTAGCCTTTCGGTTGCAGCTTTAAATAATCGATTAACCAGTTGGATATATCAGTAAAAATTGGCATGGCATCTTTGTTGCCCTGAAGGTTTAGGTTTTTGCCTGATACTTGTACCATTATGACATATTTTGCAGATGTATCTCCGCCATATCCCAAATATGTACCGATCGTCTGGTTATCAACATACTGGCCGTTTACCAGTGTCTGCGAAGTACCAGTCTTACCTCCGATATCATAACCCGGTCGATCCTGCTTAGCATAGAATGTCGCACGTGCTGTGTGGATCATTGTGTGTATTTTGGCAGATGTATTCTGACTAATCACACCGACTTTTGGCGTTTTCACCGGAGCCGGCACGATGTTGCCGTCGGTATCAAGCGTGCCAGCTATGACTGTTGGTGCATAGTATGTTCCGCCATTGACGAGTGCGCCAAAGGCAGATGCTACCTGAATCATAGTCAGATCCATACCCTGGCCGAATGCCATGTTTGAATAGCGGACAGGGCCGCCATCAGGCTGATTCGGTGCAATAATAATACCCTGCTGCTCATTGGCAACCTCGATGCCAGTTTTTTGACCAAAGCCGAATTGATTATGAAAATAGTCGTACATAGTATTACGTGCACCCAACGTAATAGCGTCCCCACTACCGAGACGCTCGGCAATCGTCACCATACCAGTGTTCAGAGAGTAATTGAGAGCGGTCTGCATGGTAATATTACCCGTCTGACCCTTTGTTGCATTAGTAATCGTGCGGTCTTCAATCTTGATGAAGTCAGTATTGTTATAGGTGGAGTCTGGCTGAATAACTCCTTTATCCAGACCAGTCGCCATGGTAAATGTCTTAATATCTGAGCCTGGCTCATACGGGATAGAGACAACGGCGTTATTAAACGCTGACGCGTCTTGCACCTTGGAATATTCTGCCGGATTGAATGTTGGCAAGTTAGCCATCGCCTTTACTTTGCCCGATTGCGGATCTATTACAACAACACTGCCATTGGTCGCTCCTGACTTTTGCATACCTGCTGCGAGAGCGCGCTCAGCGTAGGCCTGTATATTACGATCGAGGGTTAGAACGATAGTATCACCGTTTTTTGCAGGTTTATTTATGTTTTGATTACCAATAGTCAGAGGTACACCACTCACATCGGTCACCGATTTCAGCAAGCCATCATGACCTGTTAGCCGGTCATTTAACTTCTCTTCAATACCGTATTGTCCTTCGCCAGCCGCATTCACAAAACCAAGTGTTTGCGCCGCTAAACTGCCCTCTGGGTATACACGCTGGGAGGTTTCCTGAAAGCCAATGCCACTGAGTTTTTCTTTTTTGATCATTTCAGCCTGCTGGCGCGTAAGCTTAGTGCCCAAAATCTGATAACGGGTATCTTTCATCGCAAGCAGCTCATCGAGACGTGGTCGCAAATTACCGCCCGCAACCTTACGGATAACATCGAGTACTTTATCAGGGTTGGTTACCGTTGTAGGGTCGGCAAACATCGTATACACCGTCTGATTAATAACAAGCGGTACTGGTGTGGTGCCATCAAGCGCATAAACAAGCCCGCGTTTTGCAGGAATAGTTAGAGGTTTTATCTGCTCCTCCGCGGCCATTGCAACATACTCATCGTGCTTGATAATCTGCAAGTAGAAAAGCCGCGCAACAAAAATACCCATCATTCCAAGCAAAATGACGCACAGTATAATTGATCGACTACCTTTCTGAAATGACAGCAACTGCACAATTATTAATTATACCTACTGGGCGTAGTTGGTGGCTGCAGGAGCAGTCATAGCTTTCGCCACATTAGAGTTTTGCACCGTTTCCAGCGCGGTCAGACGAGCATTCTCAACTTCCAAATCACTCTTCTTCGTTGAGAGTTCAGCAATTTGATTGTCAATTTTCTGCGCCTCATAGTCGTAGCTTGTCGCACGAGTTGCTTGTGTCAGGTATACGAGACCAAGAACAGTTATCATAAGTGCTACAAGCACAGTATGCGCAACCGGACCCAGCTTCACGCTGGACACAAAAGCAACGGTATTTTGATTGCGATTCCAGCTTGACTGCCGCCGGCTGGAGTAGAACTGTTGTGTTGTTTGGTAGGACATTGTGGTGGATTCTCTGTTTATGTTTGTTTTTGTTAGTTTGCGTAGCAGATTCTGCTAAATAAATTCGAAGCATCGGCTGCGCAAGCCGGCGAGCTGCATTTGCAGCAACTCGCCCAGTGCTTGGCTCTTACTTGAAGCGAACGATGACTTTGGTGTCTACCGATTCGTTTCTAACTGGTATGTGGATTGGCATGTGGTGCTGCCTCCTTTTGTGTTTGTTTTAAATTTTCACTGCGGCTCGCAGCTTTGCGCTGCGGGCACGCGGATTGTGAACGTCTTCAGTGGCTCCATCGATTGGCTTTTTCGTCAGCATGCGAAGCTCAGCTTCATAACCGGCTTCGCGCTGCTCGGCGAAATATTGCTTCGTCAGTCGATCCTCTAAACTGTGAAAGCTGATGACCCCTACTCTACCGCCACTCGCGAGGAGTTTAGGTAATAGCGGAAGAATCGATTCAACCTGTTCCAGTTCTTGGTTGACTGCTATACGGAGCGCTTGAAAGGTGCGCGTGGCCGGATGGGTTTTGCCCCATTTACCACGAATTTGCCGCGCAATCAGATCTGCGAGTTCTCCTGTTTCATTTAGTGGCCTTGCCTTCACGATTGCTTCCGCAATACGCTTAGCAGTTGCCGGCGATTCCTCGCCATATTCCCGTATAATGCGGGTCAATTCACTGCCGGAGGCGGTATTGACCAATTGTTTCGCTGACAATTCCTGTCGGCGATCCATACGCATATCTAGCGGACCACTATTTTTAAAAGAAAACCCTCGTTCGCTCTGATCGAGCTGTGGTGACGACACCCCCAGATCGATTAATACGATGTTGAACTGCTTTCCCTCATCTATCAGTTGCTTCGCAGCAGTGACAAAATCAGTATGCAAGAGTCGAGCGCCCTTCTCTGCAAACCTCGCAAGATGCGAAATAGCAAAGTCGTCACGATCGACCAACGTAGTACCTGCCTCATTACCCGTCCTGTCCATAAATGCTTGCGCGTGTCCGCCGTACCCTGCAGTCAGGTCGAGATAACTCTCGCCATTCTGCGGATTAAGCAGCCTTAGCGTCGCATCCAGTAGGACTGGTACGTGTAGGTCGGCATGTGGTGGGTGTACTATACTCATCCCCTTTACTATAGCGCAAAGGAGCCCAAAAGCTTTCGCTTTTGGAGTCGAGATCACCTAACTGATAACAGTGCTTTTTGTTTTGAGGTGTGTTTGTTTTAAATATAAGTTGCGATGACAATGCGTTACGGAGTAACTCATGTAGCTGTCATCGTTGAGAGACTTATGTGTTGTGAGGTGGAGTTTTTTTGGGAGGTGTGTTTTAAGGAAGGTACATCGGGTCTTTTTTCACTAAATGTGGTTCCCGTAGCTTTCCACGCACTGCTACCAGATAGTTGATCTCGAGAGTTTGAATTGTCAAAGAACAAACAGCGTATCAATCAGTTAATCCGGCATATCCGGCGCCATGACACGCCAGTAGCTACCAGCGCGAACGGCAACAAGATCCCGCCCTATTCCAGCATAATCAAGCAGATGTTGCTCGATAGTCACCCGTCCTTGCTTGAGGTCAAGCGAGGCACTGGTTTTTCCACGGCGAAACCTGACATTAACGTCAGCTATCCGCTCATCGAGGATACTGCCCTTTAGCTCCGGCTCTACTTCGTTGTCCCAAGTGGATTGTGGGTACAGGTGAAGATAGGAACCGAACCCGCGGGTCAATACAACGCCAGATGAAAACTCATCACGCAGCTCAACAGGCATAGTCAGACGACGTTTGTCATCGAGCTTCCGTTCAAAGTAATCTGTGCTGGACACTTTATTCCCCTTCGGGTGGATTTGATTGATTTTTTAAGTGTGGCTTTTTTGTTTTTGATTCCACTGGCTTTATGATACTACCCACTTTTACCCACTACAACCCCCAATTTTGATTTTTTATAAGAAATATCGCCTTTTATCCACAAAACTGTGGATAACTTGCAAAAACCCCATATATATGGGGTCTGTACGCGTATATTGACACAAGAATTACAGATACTAAGACTAGAGCTTTTCTACAACAGAGGAGAGATTACTGAAACGTGATACATTTTCCGGTACCGTACCTTGTTGCGAGGGTAATTCATGCTCCGCATCAAGCACCCAGTAACCCATGGATGGGGCGGCTGGGAAATGGTCAAAGCTCACGGCCTTGTCATCAATCAATATAATCTTTCCGGCACTACCGCTACCAAGCTCGTCGGGTATGCGGAATACTCCGTCTTGACGCTGCCAGCTACTGATTAACTTCCCTTTTTCCTTTTGCTCCAAAATAATATGCCGAATGTGATTAAACCCTGCAGCTGTTAACTTAAGTCGTTGCCATAATGGGTTGCCATAGGTCAAAATGCCGTAGCGTTTGCCGTTAGCCGCCAGCCACTCAAGTAGCTCTGCCGCACCTGGCAGCAAATAATTCAGCGATCGACTCTCATGAATAAATTTTTTCTCCAGATTAGCCCACTCTTCTTCACGACCATCCTCTTTCAGGCGATCACGGATATAACCCGCAGTATCGAACGAATCTCCGCGCTGTTTAACATCCCTGTCAGCAGCTTCAATCTGCTCTGCAGGAATTTCTACGTATTCCTGAGATATCTCTATAAATACTTCAAGTAGCTTGTCTGAATCGACAAGTGTGCGATCAAAATCAACAATATAATATTCGCTATTTTCCGTGTTTGACATGGTCATACAAGTCGATTATAGCACTGGCAACCGCAGCGGAATCGTGACGTATTAATGTTCTGCTGTTTGCAATCGGATCAGCTGTACTGCCGCTCCATATCGCCCCTGATAATAGATTCGTTCCAGCAGCAATATAAGGTGCAGCTTTTAGTTTCTTTTGGTCGTACTCGACACTTTTTTCACCAGCTTTGGCATATTTTTCCAGCAGTTCCTCGCTCGGCTTTTCCGTATTAAACAGTACGGCATCGAGGAAAGCACCACCGGCAAGCCGTTCAACTTCACTAGCAAAATCGCTTACATCGTACCCGTCTGTCTGACCCGGCTTGGTTACAAGATTACAAACATACATCTTAAATGCTTTCGTCGCTCGTAATGCATCCCCTACACCCGGCACAATCAATGCCGGCGCCAGGCTGCCATAGAGATTTCCCGGTGCAACAACGACGATATCCGCTGTTTCGATAGCGCGGAGTGCCTGCGGATTTGGTGCCGCTTCAGGCTCTAACCTAAATTCGGGACGAATACCCTCAAAGTCCTGATCTGCAATAATAAATTCACCGCGTATATCGTGACCATCTCCATCTTTCATAACGAGCGTAACATTACTGAGCGTGATCGGCTCTACAACGCCGCTCACACCCAAAATCTCACTCGCTAGCTCAACGCCTGCAGTAAAGTCACCGGTCATTTTCTCCAGAGCAGTCAAAAAAAGATTACCAAACGCGTGCCCCTTCAGACTTCCCTCTTCGAAACGATAATTGAATAAGTCACGTACCTTTGGCGAGCTACTGAGTGCCACAAGACACTGGCGAACATCACCCGGGGGTAGTACGCCAAGTTCGTCGCGCAGGACACCAGTACTGCCGCCATCGTCGGCCATATTGACCAGAGCCGCTATCTGACTTGTGTGATTTTTGAGTGCGCTAAGGAGAGTAAAGCTACCAGTTCCGCCACCGATAACGGCGATCTTGAGTTCGGTTCTTGCGAATGGTTCTTCCATGCCTCTTAAGTATACAGGAAGGGCTCGGTCTTCCTGATCTTTTATTGAACTAAATTCATTAAAAGATCTCCCAACCCCTAAAGACCATACAAGTATGGTTGCCTCCAGCTCGTGGTGACACGCTAAGGTATAATAGGCTTATATGATTCCGTTCATTCTCCGCCAGTTATGGCGCCTGATTATTTTCATGCTTGGTGCGTACGCTCTTCAGATGCTGATTGCAATTTTCTGGCCAGAATCCGGTGGACGATTCGCTATATTTCTAGCGCTTCTCATCATCTACTGCCTTATGGCCTATCTCATTATTCCGGCTTTATTTCGTATTTATCATCTGTTTATTGATCATGACCATATCCCTCTCTATGCAACCTACGGCGATGGTTGGGCATCTGATCCGGTAAATATTGCACTTGTTACGCGCGACCGAAAACACCTTCAAAAAGTCATGCAGCAAGCTGGATGGTACGAGGCCGACCCAGGCAGTTTGCGAAATAGTCTCCGTGAAGCCTGGGCACTCGTTTTTAACAGAGCTTACCCTACCGCACCCATGAGTACACTCTACTTATTTAACCGTAAGCACGACGTTGCTTTTCAGATTCCGACAAACGACAAGATGAGTCCGCGGACAAGGCATCATGTACGCTTTTGGCGTCTTGAACCCCCCAAACGCAACCTGCACGACCGTGGTCATTTTGACTTCTGGAGCAGCAAACTACAGACATGGCTGCATAAGGATCGAGAAATATGGATCGGCGCCTCTACAGAGGACTTTAAGCCACTAGATATTCGTTGGCGCACTGGCAGTCTCACCCATGGTGTGCGACATGATGCCGACAAAGAGCGTGATTTTATCGTCCAAACCTTGCAAGATCAGCAGCTTATAAAATCCGTTCACGCGAGTGACCCTGGCGAGCATTTCAAGTTTCGCGGTCAATCATTTCGGACTGTCTATACAACCGACGGTAGTCTCAAAGTTGTGAATATTAAATAGGCAGCTTACTAGGCAACGACATCTTCACCAAAGAATTTTTGGAGCCGCATGACAATGCTATTTTCGTGTCGTCCAAATTTTTTACTCAATTTTTTGAGGCTAACGCCATTGTGAAAATCGAGCTTTAGAGACTCGTCATCATCACGCGTCCACGGCCGGTAGGCATTCGGATACGTTTCACGCATTTTTTCAATTTTCTCAGTCCAGCTACTACTGTTAGTTTTCTTTTTTGCAGGCTCAGGATTTTTCTGCCGAGCCTCCGCCTTTGCGGCTAAATGAGCAAATTTTTGAGCATCCCTTGCTGTTCGTGTCAGTAATGATTTATTGATATTTTGTGCATCTTCACTGACACGAAGTGCCATACGATTCAACCCCGCAAGATACAGGTTGTGCAAATTTTTGACTCGGCTGAGTGCGACATATCCCATGCCCTCAACGAACGCTTTGCTCAGATCCATCCGAGCTGCATCAAGCGTCATACCCTGCGACTTATGCACGGTAATCGCCCATGCGAGTCTGAGTGGTATTTGCATAATACTTGCACGCTTTTTGTCACCGTCACGTAGCTCCCACGTCTCAGGCACCATTGTCACCGTCTTGCCGTTACGAAATTCAACGATTGGGTAGTTTGTCAGTACATCAAAATCTTGTACGATTCCCAAACTGCCATTCACATATTTACGATCAGAGGCATTTTTGACCGCCATCACAAGTGCGCCTTCTTTGAGTTTCAGCTCGGCCGGTGCGAGAACTGATCGCTGTAATGATTCGACGTAGTTTGTCGCACCAGTAGTCGCCTGCGTGTAGGTCAGCTCATCGCCATACAGCTCATCTAACTTGACTTGATTGATACGATCAACATCAACATTTGTTGTATGTAGTTCCGTCAAATCACCCTCAGGTAGTTCGGCATCACCTCGCTCAATCAATAATTCAGCATGTTTACGTCGTACGTCACCGGCTCGCATAGCATTGAGGATTTCAAGTAACTCCTCGTCATCCTGACGATGTTGCTCTTCTAGGTAACAAATTGTTGGATCAAGATCACGCCAAGCATTACTATAGACAACAAACCCACCCTGTCGGGAATCACCTCTGTTAATGGGGGGTAGCTGAAAGAAATCACCCGACATAATCACCTGAATACCGCCGAACGGAACATCCGGCTTCTTGCGTACTAACCGACACGCCATGTCGACCATATCGAGCCGATAGTCATGTAGCATGCTGATCTCATCGATAATCAAAACATCTGTTTTTTCAATGATCTCGCGTCGTCCTTTACTCACATGATCAGCAAAGCCGCTAGGTAGTTCATCAAGCACGCCAATACCCGCCCATGCATGGATAGTTGTTCCACCCAAATGGGTCGCTGCAAGGCCGGTTGTAGCAGTCACTGATACATGCTTTGCCTCTGCTTTGGCGAGCCGGATAAACTGATTCAAAACATAAGTTTTACCTGCCCCTGCTGGGCCGGTCAGTAATACGCTCTCCCCCGAAAGCATTATCTCGAGTGCCAATGCTTGATCCATCCGACCATTATACCAACTTTCTCGTGCTTGATTAAACCTCTTGTATTGCTTATGCTTATTACTATGAAACGTCACTCAGGTTTTACCATCGTTGAACTCCTTATTGTTATAGTTGTCATCGGCATTATTGCTGGCATAGTCATTGTCGGTTGGGGTGGGCTTGTCAGTTCATCACGTGATAAAGCACGCGAGCAAGATGTCCGACAGTGGGCGGCAGCATTTGACACCTACAAAAGCCGCTTCTCGGTCTTTCCTACTCTCCCTACCGGAGATGGCAACGGTGGCTCAAAGCGCTATTGTCTGGGCGATGTGTCTTACTACACGACCTCGTACAGCGGTCGGTGCGGACAGTACACACAGTCGGGTCAATCACCCACTAAAACAACTGATGCCGTCGACTCAACAACCATGAACACTGCTATTAAAAAAATTGGTAATCTCTATACTAATGGCGGAGCCGCTGTTGGTAATACCTTTATTGGCCCAATGGTCTACCTCTATCAATCGACAAGCGGCGGAGTGGTCACGGTTGATGCCTACTTTATTAATTTTTTTGAAAAAGCCTGTAATGCAATAGATGGATTTGGCGACGCGTTATCTTCATCTGATTCAAACTACTCAAAAATTTATCCAGGTGTCAACGGACTTGTCAGTGGTGGTGGACTTCCATCTGTAAACGTCTGTTACTACAAAAAATCCCTAACCTACACCCCTAGTTAAGATTCTGAGGCGGTTGATCCTGACCAGTCGATATGATCGACGGTGGTGTTGGTGGTTGCGGTGGTGGCGGTAACTGTTGTTTCTTACGGCGCTTCACAATAATAAAGACGACAACTGCGAGAAGTATTACCACTCCTGTGATAATGCCAACAATCAGCAGCCAGTTTCGTTGTGCTGCTCCGGCTGTTTGTTCAGCTTCGTCTGGATATATTATTTGATTCTTGCCATTCAATTTAGCCGAAGCATATATCCAATCATCGATGTAACGGGCATTCCCCCATGACGAAGTATCATACGCCCACCCATGAACACCACCTACGCTATCTGGACAATCACGCCCATCGAGTTTTGATGTCATCAAGGCTGTATTGACGAGAGCGTCCAGTTCCATGTCGTTCCAGCAAATACGTGTTGTCGGTGCGTTATCTCCGCTCAGTCTTGTCAGTTCAACTCCCCCAGTTCGGCCTTCTACATCAGCAGCAACAAGGTGGATTTCGGCAACTTTCGTAATGACGACTTTTATGCCAATTGTTTGTGATGGCAAAATGATTTGTCCGCTCTTATCAACGCCCGAGAAGTGAATTTGTTGCAGACCATCTGATAGTTTCTTCATTTGCTGGTTCAGAGTTACATCATTCTGACCATCGAAACTACCATCATTATCAACATCAACTTTTACTTGATATTGACCGATGAAATTGTGCAGGAAAAAGGATATTGTTCCCGATTGCTGATCAGAGGATTTGTCAGAGGTAAAATGCAACTCGCTCAGTGATGGCTGGCTGATTGTTGGACGCACCCAGTCGTCTTTGCCGTCAAAACCTGCCGCCTTTGTAGGTAGATCACCTGCTGGCTCTTCAAAGAATAGCTTGTACGCATTTCCGCAGGCTCCAAGTGCTGGAGAAAACTTCGTATCACTGACATCCGTGCTGCGATACGCAGACACACAATCCTTCCCAGATCGAATGCCTATAGCGTCTGCGGACAGCGTCGATATCTGACCGTTATAGCCAAATTCAGTTGCCTTATAAATATAGCCATCTTCACTAATGTAATAACTAACGAAATCACCCAGATAGCTCGCCGGTGCAGGCTGTCGAATGGCGTAACGTTCAGTCCAAATACGTCCATGTTGTTCGCCACCGCTACCCTTCACTGTAATGTTCCAGTTAAACCAGTTCTTCCCCCAACGTACGATGGGTGACACCTCGTAGTAGGTTTTAGCAGCTGCTGGTACAGCAAATTGCACGCGCCAAATACCACTCTTTGTGGCCGTTTGTGCCGCGAATGTACAGCCTTGGCCTATAGCAATGTCTTTTGCCATGACGCATGTCTGCTGCTTAAAGTCCGGTCCGTCGAGTGTTACCGTGACATCTCCGCGAATGGTATCAAACGGTTCATCCTCAACAACACGTGCAAATGCCGCGCTTATTGTTTCGCCACCTTTTACATAGGCATAAAACGTATTGTCTGCGCTAATGAACATTTTGGGATTGGATGCTAAAGCATGCGCAGAAGCGGCAGTACTCAGCACCCCCGCGATAGATAAGACGACTGCTAATAATAATCGTCGCATACTTATAGCATAACCGTGATGGTCAGCTTAGTAAAGTAGCAGAGCCTACTCTACTTTTTCAGCTTTTGTGAGTCGCTTTTCCCGAGCAATGTTTGCCCACTCATCAGCCATTTCGTTGCCCTCGTCACCCTCGTGACCACGCACCCATATAAGCGTTGCTTGCGACTCCTCGTAGAGCGGATAAACTGACTGTACGATATCCAGATTTTTAATCTCTCCGCCTTTTTTTCTCCAGCCATTTCGTTCCCAGCCGGCAGCCCATTTGGTAATGACATTGATCCAGAACTCACTGTCGGTGTAAATCTGACATTCCTGGCCATCTGCATCTTCCAGAGCTGTCTTAATAGCCAAACCTTCCATGCGGATATTGGTCGTCTCGTGAGACGGCTCGCCGCCAATAAGATACGGCTGGTTGTTCTTAATCACGGCAAATCCGCCCGGGCCAGGATTAGGGCTCGCGCTACCGTCGGTAAAGTAAACTATCATCTTACAATAGTATCATTTGAGGTTGATTGTACACATAATTTGTACCTATTCAATATCGCTTAGAACCGTATCCCAAGGCTCAAGGTTCACATAGCGCATACTACCGTTACCCAGATCAACTGTGTATTTATCCCAAGCAACCGAAGTGATGTGTTGATTAGCTTTGTTACGAATCACTTCACCCCTAACATGCGCTCGGGTTGACGTCGGTGCATTGATAATTCGATCACCAATCTTCTGTTCAGACGGCATATTCTCGGCCGACACTTTTCGACGAAGCTTCTCGGCAAATGTTAAACCTATGAGCTCATCAGTACTTTTATTTTGTGCATTTTCTTTTGTAGTGCGAAAAACAACAGTATATGTCTTATCTAGTTCACTCGCGGTTGCATCGATGATATCCTCACCCTTACCTCTTTTACGGTTCAGATCTCGGATAAGGGACAACTTCGCTATAGCATCGCTTCTATCTGCAAGGCGCATGGTGTCTTGTTTGCGATCCTCAATAGCTTGCTGCCACTGCTCATACGCCCATTGCTCATCATCGGTTTTACCTTTCACCTTATCCAAATCCTCTATGTACATTTCCTGGATATCGGTGTCTTTGTAATTTTTCGTTTTACCGTTGACGATGAACGGATGTTCCTCCACACCCTCTATATCAAATGTTGCCTTTTTACCAATGTTAACCCCAGGCATAATCACATTTGACACCCCGTATTCTAGCTCTCGAAGTTTACCCTGACGAATACCCGCAAGCATGAGTGTTGTTGTACCGACCATCATACGTGTTCCCCACGGGAGTATATGGGGATCCGTTCCAACAATATGAAGGCGAACGTATTTTTCTTTATCAGCATGAGGTTCATCACGAGAACTAATATATGGCTTATACGAAGTAGTAGTGCCACTTACTACATCATACGTAAGAGCAATGACCTTTTGTCCTAAACTATACCTATAGCGATGCTCATCACCATATTTCTCTTTCAAAACCACGCCCGCACCTAGCATTGGTAAGCTTGTGGCATAATGAAAAATCAGCGGCTTCAGGCTATGCTTGAGCGCATGCGTAAGATCTGGATATCCTGGAGCGCCGGCAAATACATGTCGATCCTCAGAAATATTCATATGATATCCCCAGGTTTGTTTGTCATCATCAATGACACGTTTATAGAGCTTTACTTCTGCAAGGCTTGAATGTGTTGCAATAAATCGTCGCAAACTCTCAGCAACAATTCTCTCCCCAGCGATTTCAGACAACACAACATCATCTAACGAGAGATTCTCGGGTGTTGCATACTCAACATGTCCACAGTCTACGTAATATCGTGCGCCATTACTAAGAAAGCCACCCTGTACTGCAATATCATCATAAAGATAGTTGGAAGATACGATAGGTGATACAACAGGCATGGAATTTTGAAAATCAAGAGCCATAAAACTATTACTGTCCTCTTTTCTGCCAGTAATAGCCCATTCCATTTCTGAACCAATAATATTTTTGTGACGAGGTTTCATGCGGTGGATATTTTAATGAATTCTACTGTCCGCCCCTTTGTACGAACGCTTCAATAAACTCTTGTGCATCTTCTTCTAAAATCTCGTCCATGGCATCTAAAATACTATCGAGCTCTGCCGCTTTCTCGCCTAATTTTGCCTGCTGATCAGCGACTGCTTCAGATAGACCTTCATGACTCTGCTCTACCTCTTGGTTATCCTGTTTATGACTTGGCTGCTGCTCTTGTGCCATAGATTCCCCCTTATGCCTTTATAAGACTACTTTACTCTTATTGCTACCATTTACAAGCAATTCAGGACGTCTGAATGATAGCTGGCGCTTCATACCAACTATCAACGATGTAGGTTGGATGAACGGCGCTCAGCGCCTCACGATCATGGTACGAAGATGTAAGCGCCATCACTGCACATCGTGCACCAAGTGCTGCACGAATACCATTCTTTGAATCCTCGAATACCAGCGACTGCGAGGCTTTGGCTTCGGTTTTTCGCAGTGCTTTTAGGTACGGACCCGGATGTGGTTTACCGATACGAATATCATTGCCCGATACGGTAACATTGAAGTATTTCTCCAGAGCAAACTGATGCAAAATAGCTTTCATCACCAGCTCATTACTTGATGTGACAAGACTCTGCTTGCCATCCGTTTGCCTACTTGTCCATTTGATAAGGTCAATCGCTCCGTCAATCGGTTCAATTGCGCCATCTCTGACTAATTCTATAAAAGCAGCTGTCTTATGCCGAATAAGTTCATTGACTGAAGGTATATCGTTCCCGCCGTATCTTTCGACATGCTGAGCATGGAGATATGCAAAGATATCCTCGGCAGTTCGCCCCTTAAATCCGTCCCAAGTATCATAATCAATATCCAGACCGTAATGGCGACAGGTGTTTTTCTCGGATTCAACATGGAGTGGCTCGCTATTTACGATCACACCGTCCATATCATAATGAAACGCTTCGTATTTCATACGCTTCTCCCTTTCACCCACCCGCTAGACGTACAACCGACCACTTCGGCACTATGTGCGGCTTATTATACCAGACTTGTGTCGATTTTTTCCGATGAATTTGCCCGGCGGAGTCGACGCATATACAGTTTCAAATCAAACCTGCATATTCCCAATACAACAGAGGAGAATGTAATCAAATCCCCCACTACACCCAGATAAGAATGATTCAAAAAGTTATAAGTAAGCCAAAACGGTGTCACCGTAAGCGAAATTCCGCGGATATGTCGCGGATTCTTCTGCCACATAGCTGTTGTAGCAAGAATCATGCCCATGAGCGCCATTGTACTTGTCCAGTCCTGCCAAGTTAGTAGCGTTGCAATGGCAAAGACGATGAGTGTCACTTCATAAATCCACTCGTGCTTTCTATAGTGTGTAAAGGCATAGCTGCGAATTGCACCAAGAAATATCAATCCTGCAGCTGTATCAGCACCAACAAGTAGATAGTACAGTGACCATACTAGGCAAGAAATGATTTGAATTCGTAGGATAAGGGCTCTGTTGTTGACCTGAAATACCAGAAGCAACAAGACGATCCCCACCAAACCGACTATCTGAGCTATGAGCATGCTGCCTTCCTCCGAAGAAATTATGCTTTACAGCATCATCATAGCACCACTATGTTTGGTTCGATACAGTAAAATTAGAGTTCTGCTATAGCGACGCGTTTTTGCTCAGTCGTATCACGATCACGGATGGTAACGTCATTGTTGTCCAATGATTCAAAGTCCACAACCACACAGTACGGTGTACCGATTTCATCCTGACGGCGATAGCGCTTACCAATATTACCGTTGTCATCCCACATGACATTGCCGTGTTTCTTTTTCAAGATTTGATATACTTCTCTCGCCTTTTCTACTAGTTCAGGCTTGTTCTTCAGAAGTGGTGAAACACAATATTTTACAGGGGCAAGATGCTCTGGAAACTTCATCACGATGCGTTTTTCGCCATTTACTTCATCTTCGGTATACGCTGCCGAAAGTACTGCCATGAGCGCGCGCTCAACACCAAATGATGGCTCAATCACATGGGGAACAAATTTTGTGTTCGTTCCTTTTATGGTGTATTCCATACCCTTGCCGGCATTGTTCTGGATATTCATCAGGTCAAAGTCAGTACGATACGCAATGCCGAGTAATTCTTCTTTGCCTATCGGAAAATCATATTCAATATCAATCGTTCGTCTACTGTAATGAGCGCGATCTTCCTCTGGAACTTCAAGCTCATGGATCTTATCCTCGGGCAAACCAAGTGCAGCCAAAAATCCGTGAACATCTTTTAGGAGTGCTTCAAATGACTCCTCCCATTTATCTGGCTCTACAAAATATTCAATCTCCATTTGTTCAAACTCACGGCTACGAAATACGAAATCACGTGGGCTAATTTCGTTACGAAACGCCTTGCCCTGCTGCGCTAAACCAAATGGTAGATCAGGATAAAAACTATCAACGACATTCTTAAAATTCGTAAAGATACCCTGAGCTGTTTCAGGTCGCAGGTAGCTAACTGATGTTTCATCTTGTGTTGCACCAATGTGTGTCGTAAACATCATGTTGAAGGTTCGCGATTTACTGAGCGGATTACCGTCCGGGCTTTTGATATCATGTTCAGCAATGGCCGAATCCATTTGCTCCATAGTCATACCCTCAGGATCAACATTGTTATCTTTCAAAATATGGTCTGTGCGGAACCGACGATGATTAACCGTATCTTCGCAGAGTGGATCCACAAATGTGTCGACATGACCACTCGCCTTCCATACTTTCTGATTCATCAGAATTGCCGCATCAACACCATATATATCATCACGGTCATCGACAAACATCTTCCACCAAAGCTGCATAATATTGCGCTTCAAAGTCACACCGAGTGGACCATAATCCCAAGTACCGCTCAGTCCGCCATACACATCAGAACCCGGGTAAATAAACCCACGGCGTTTTGCTAGGCTAACGATGTTTTCAAGTTGAAGGTTTTTCTCTGTTTTTTCACTCATAATTACCTTTGATTATACCATATTTTACAGAGTGCGAGGTTCCATCATTTTAGAGCTGATTGCAGTGCTGCATGCTGGCGCGCCACATGCAGACAATCCGCCAGGTATTCGTCCATGCCTCCAACTTGCACCAAAACACTGAGAGGTTTGCTACTCGTAAGTCGCAATATTTTGATGTGCCCGGCTGTTATATCACCTTTTATATCCTCAGCAAACCCTTTTTCCTGACTGTCATAACGATAGATCTTCTCCGGTGAAAGCTTTTCTCCGGCATAATCCCTTGCGGTATTTAGTTCATCGCCAAGAAGCTCCGCAACACGGATATAGAACCACGTCTGCGTGAGCGCTATAGCAACCGACGGCGAGTCAAGCGCCGCCAGAACTTCTACTACAATCTCATACCATTCTGCTTCATCTAAATGAGCGCTGGCGCGCGACACTTGCCCGAGTACTTCATAGGCAAACTGCATACGATCATAATCTTCAAGAATATGTCGGTAAAAGTGCACAAGTCGTGCCGAGGTTAACACCCCTAAACCACCTTTGCCTTTTGTTGTCGTCACATCACATACTGCAAAGAGTTCAATCCCACCCGCTAGTTTCGATTTTTCTTTGCGCACACCCCTCGCCATCACACTCATGCGACCATCTGGCGTTAGTAAATCCAGCACTCGATCTGCTTCGCCATAGTTTGTCCGTCGCAGTACAACTGCCCGAGTACGCGCCTTTGTATCGCCGCTCATATCGCCAATACGCTCCTCACCGCCATCGCAATATCATTAGGCTGCATCGTTGCGCTATTAAGCAGTCGCATAACACCATATGGTTTCAAGTCATCTAGCTTTATATTTGGCAGACTGCTACACACAATAACCGGAATAGCGGCGGTATCAACATAGGTTTGCAGCTCATGGAGCAGCCCTAGACCACCAGCACCACTCAGCAACAGACTCATCACGATAGCAGTTGGCTGCTGTTCATCGATCATATCAATCGCGGCATAAGGATTAGATGCTCGAGCAACAGCATAACCGCTTTTTTGCAACGACTGTTCATAGTGATCCCCTAACCACGGTTCACTTTCGATAACGAGAACCACCTGACTCATAGCAGACTCATTTGTCCGGACACACGTACATCAACATAAAATGTTGCACCGTCACGGTGGCGAATCAATCCAACCGCACTGTCCATAAGCTCTGCAAGCTTCCTGGCGGCAATAAGTCCTACAGCACTTGTTGTTGGCCGTGAGGCTATAGGCGCTGGCGCTCGCTTTGCTACTCGACCCTCTATTCGCTGCCACACATCAATTGGCACTGCAGGCCCATAGTCACGCACGCCTATACGAACATACGACCCATGACCACTAATTGTCATACGGATAGGATGGGTTTTTGACCCATAGTGCAGTGCGTTATCTCCAAAACTCAGTAGAATCTGCTGTAATGCACGACGATTCGCCACCAACAAGGGTATGCGTGTTCGTGACTGTAATGTAATTGATTGACCATGTGCTTTAAATAGCGGCATCAATTCATGAATAACTTCTTGGCAAACACTCACTGGATTAATTGGCTCAAGAGCGAGTGATTGTTGATCAGTGAGCGTCATGCTCAGTCCAGCTGCCATCCTGAGAGCACGCTCACTGACCAGTGTTAGCCGTTTCCCAAGCAGTAAACGCTCTTCCTCGGTCATACCATCTGCTGTCATAGCCAAGCTCAGTTGTCGCAGTAAAATCAGTGGCGACGCCAGCTCACCGGCAGTTGCCATCGAAAAGGCAGCGTCGTCCAACAGACGCTCCGTGCCTCCCTCCATAAGATGACGGACCTCGCTGCTCATATGCTACCTCAAGTTTAGCACGCTCTTGAGTCGAAATACGTTGTCTAATTTATGTGTTGAAATTGATAGTACGAATTAGTGCGTTGAAATCACTCTTGAACGTTGAAGCTGCGTCAGTGCGAACCGTAATGGTCTTATCGCGACAGCGATAGATTACCGCATCACCGCGTATGTCGCTACTAAAATCACCCGTAAGTCGTGAATAGTCTTGGCCATTCGAAGAACCTGATGATTGTGCAAGTTTACCGGTCTGGATAAGGTTGCCGTATTGGTTTATCGCTGTATCGTAATCTTTCTGTTCAATAACAACACGAAGCGCAAATTGCTGACTATTGCTAATTGGCGGAACGTGACCAGGATTCAAATATGCCTTGAAATCGCCACCATTGGTAATCTGCTCAGACCAAAATTCATTCCATGTCTGTGGGTACTGGAATGTCAGACCACAGTAGTCATCGGGCGCCTTGAAAGTCTTATATGGATTTTTTTCGCGCTCAGCATATTTTACTTCGTCAGCATTGGACTGGTCTTCTTTAGCCTGTGCAACCGCAACAGCAATTTTACCGTCCAAGTTATCTTTTGCATCTCCGTAGGCAACAAATGCCCAGATAGAAAATGATCCAAGACCAAGCACCAGAACGCCAAGTCCGATAACCGCGACCATCAAACCTGATATAACGCCTGCTTCGTTTCGTCGATAACTCATAGCTGTCATTATACTTACGCTTCAGATACCTGTAAAGGCTTACGGCTCAAAAAGATAAAGTCTATGCGCATGGAGCGTTTTTACCGGCTCTTTGTCTTTCAAACCGGCACCATAGGTAATGCACCACACCGGACAGTCATACTTTTTGGCATGATTTTGCAATTTTTCTGTTAATTTAGCCGAGTCACGTGTGACGGAAAACACATAAACAACTGTCGTCTCGGCTGGAAAATCCTTTAGCCACATATCCGCCAGAAATGTCGTCTGTTTCTTATCGCCACGAGCCAATAGCTGGCTAATCAGCACTAGTATAGGATTGAGTTCGTAGCCGATTGACCGGGCGCCGATTTTAGATGCGAGACGTAAAATAACACCGTCACCCGAACCCAGATCAACCAATACATCATCTGATTTCAGTTTATATAACTTCGTCAAAGCCAGCTTGGCATATTTACGATGGCTTGGTACATACGGCGCACCACGAAAAACAACGAAGCCAAACACTAAGAAACCAGCCGCAAGTACCCAGAGCCACATCATTACGCGTCCGTTTCAGCCGTGAAAGATTTTTTGACTTCGTTCACATCATTAGCGATAGCCTTGAGATCGCGCTCAATATCATTTGCCAAATCGGCCGCTTTTTTGAGCATTGTTTTTGCATCTTCCAGCTTAAAATCATCGCCCTGAAACCACTCCACTACCTCGTCGAGTTGTTTTACCTTATCTTGTATCGATGTTTTATCGTTTTTCATAACTTTCTATCCTTGCTTTCATTATAGCTTTTGTCGTCTCAATATCTATGAGCCCGCCCGTTTTAAACTGCCCTCGTATCATCGCGTAGCCACGCTCCAATACACGCTCCGGGTCAAGTTCAGTCAGCAGTTCGCGCATTCGATGCACATGCTCCCGCTCCCAATCGAGCTTTTGTGTTACCCTCTCTGCAGCAGTCTCACACTTACCTTCAAGCTGCCGCTCAAGCTGTGTAATGGCCTCAAGCACTCGTGGAAATAGCGTCTCAACTTTGATGCGAGTCGTTCGTATAACATCGTTCCTATCAGGCACAATAATCTGCGCTGCATTCGATGGTGTTGCAGCACGAACATCAGCTACCAAATCAGCCAGCGATGTATCAACTTCATGTCCTATACCAGTGATCGTCGGCACTCGGCTCGCCGCAATTGCTCGCACGAGTTGCTCATCATTAAATGCTGCTAGGTCATCCTGACTGCCGCCACCACGGATAATAACAATCAACTCAGGTAATTCCTCCTGAGTATTAAAATAGTTCAATGCCCCAATAATCTGATCTGGCGCATCAGCACCTTGTACCGTCACCGAAGCAACATCTACCCTGAGACCTCCCCATCTATCGCCCAAAATCTTGATAAAATCTGCATAGCCGGCAGCTTGTATACTACTAATAACCGCGATATGTTTCGGTACTGTTGGCAATTGTCGTTTCCGTTCAGGCGCAAACAACCCTTCCTGATCTAGCTTTGCTTTCAGTAGTTCAAAGCTCTTTTTGATACTTCCCTCGCCACTCGGACGGATAGCTCGGACAGTGAGGCTAAACTTGCCCCACTGCGTCAGTTTTGGACTGGCAGTTACTACCACCTTCATACCATCCTCAACAGGTAGACGCAGCTGAAACAGCATCATGAAACAGCCCACACTCCCACCGTCATCCTTCAGATCAAAAAAGACAAATTTGCCTTGGTTCACCTTGAAACTTGCCACCTCACCCTCGATCTCTACGACCGGATAGGCGTATTCCAGAGTCTGGTTGGTGATAGCAATAAAATCGCTAACGCTCAGTTTTGGCGCCACGCTCAGGACCTCCGTAATTCGAAAGCGCCAGCTGGTAAAAGACATAGCCGAGGCCAATCGTACCCAGCAGAATCACTACCCTAGCGAGCAATATACCCGCAATTGCCACTTCCCCTGCAATACCTGCAAAAGCCAGAAATGTCACCATGATCGCCTCGTAAACACCAGCGCCACCAGGGGTCAGCACGATGAATCCGGCGACGCTCGCCACACCGTAGGCAATCAAAATCGGCGCCGGGTTAAACACTTCGCCAAGCGACCAAAAAGCAATCATAAACAGCCCCGCATCACCAAGCGTATACACAAGCCCCCATAGAAATGGCTTGATGAGCATTTTCTTGTCATGCCTAAGTTCCAAAAAGTCACGATGCATATCATCCAGAAAATCCTTAATAACATCGTGCTTTAGGATTTTACGTTTGCGACCAAAGGTTACTCGTCGCACAACCAAATTGATCAACTTATAAAAACCCAGAGCAAACTGATCGATACG
This sequence comes from uncultured Candidatus Saccharibacteria bacterium, assembly GCA_964480675.1. Classification (GTDB taxonomy): domain Bacteria; phylum Patescibacteriota; class Saccharimonadia; order Saccharimonadales; family Saccharimonadaceae; genus UBA2112. The sequence goes on along the minus strand of CAYZPD010000001.1, from coordinate 74,382 downwards.
ACGCTTACTGCTTAAAACAAAAACAAGTCCCAGAATCACCGTTGTGATCAGACCAAAAAGCCCTGCACTTGCAAGAATAATCCAGCGATTAATTGTGCCATCGAGCGTTACGGCAAAAAGCGCCACCAGCAGTAGCACCGAAAAGGCAACAAAAGTCATGACATGCCGTACAACTTGCGCCATGGTCGCACGCCCTGCACTCACGCCCAGGTGACCTAGTCGCCAGGTCAGATATGACACACCGCTCACACCGCCGCTTGGCAAAATATGATTCACAAAGTTACCCTCAAGCGCAATCCGTACAAGTTCTGTTTGCTTTGTCGCTTTTATCTGTCCCTTACTGCGTATGTATGAAAAAATCATTTCACCGCCAGCGTAATAGACAAGCGCCTGCAGCGGTATCATAAGTAGCAAAATCCATATATTTACCCGCCCAAGAAGCTCCCACGCGCTTACAAGTTCATGCCGCGCAGCGAACAAGACAACAGCAAGTAAAACTACCGTGACAAGGCTCAACCATGCGCGAAAAGACATAATTCCAGTATATACTAAGTAGTATGTATATTGCGATGCTAGGCAGGCAGCCAAAAATCGGTATGGCGGAACTGGAACGTGTCTTTGACGACGTCTCCTGGTTCTCTGATGGTGCAGCAATTGTGAATACTGATGTGCTTGATATTCAGCGCCTTGGCGGCACCGTAAAGGCGGGCAGAATTGTTGCAGAACTCCCACGGGGTGATTGGCGTCAGGCTAGTATGCAACTGACCAAGCAATATATCGATGCGTGGCAACATGCTGAAGGCAAAATAACAATTGGTATTAGCTCCTATGGATTTGGTGTGTCTGCGCGTGAAGTACAAAAAACCGGTCTCATCCTCAAATCAAAGCTCAAAGAAAAAGGCATCAGTTTGCGGCTCGTACCCAACGAAGAAGCCGTGCTCGGTACCGCTACAAGTCATCACAACAAGCTGGGACTGGCAAATAACAAAGTAGAGCTTTTGGTTGTTCGTGGCAGAGAGGGTAAAGTTATCATTGCCGAAAGCACCGGAGCGCAAAACATTACTGCTCTTGCCCGTCGCGATCAAGATCGCCCTGCACGTGATGCGTTTGTAGGTATGCTGCCGCCAAAACTTGCACAAATTATGATTAATCTTGCCCAACCTCACAGTAATGACGTTATTCTCGATCCATTTTGCGGTACGGGTGTCGTTCTGCAAGAGGCAGCGCTGCTTGGCTACGCTCCGTACGGTACCGACCTTTCCGAAAAAATGGTTGATTATTCTCATCGCAATATGAACTGGCTTGCAGAGAAATATCATACTTCATCCGACTACACTGTCGAACAAGGTGATGCCATGACAACCAAGTGGCGTCAGCCACTTGGTACTGTTGTCTGCGAAACCTATCTTGGTCAGCCGTTCAGCGCGCCACCATCCACCGAGAAGCTTGTACAAGTTCGCGGTAACTGTGATTATATTATCTCTGAATTTCTCAAAAATATCGGTTCACAAATCAAGCCAGGTACTCCACTCTGCATCGCCGTTCCTGCCTGGAATGATGGCAAAGATAATTTCTCTCACCTACCCTTGATCAAGAAAATTACTCAATTTGGCTATAAGCAAATTGAATTCAAAAATGTAAAGACTCACGAGCTGCTCTACTATCGTCCCGGTCAGGTTGTTGCGCGCGAGCTACTCGTCCTCGAAAAAATCTAGCCAAATAAAAAGACCCTCCTCTGAGAGTCATTGTTTTGATGGACAAGCTGCCAGTTTGGCAGCTTGTCCATCATTGAAGCGCATCGCTACGAGCAGGAAAGTCCTTCCATCTGCTGCTGCACATGGACAGAAAGCTCCAACAGGCTATCCGTTTTAAAGGATACCCTCTTGTTTTTCACGAGCTCCGTGTAATACGGACTAATGTTGCGAACAAATTCGCGATAGGTATCAATCCGTACACCATCAAATACTGCCATCGGCACACCAACGAGCTCACGCTGTGTTGTGCATACCGTACCCCAGAACACGTTCTCACGGTCATCAGACGACTTTGCCGCCTCTACCTTGTCCTTGAGCTGCTTTGAATAAAACAGCGCATCGTGAGCCGGCGGCGCCTTTGGGTCAGGGCCCTTTGGTGGCGTCAGAACATCGACCTGCTTCTTCAGGTCATCAATCTGGGCTGTGTACTGCTTGGTCAACTCGTCCATTCGGGCGTTTGTCTGATCCACAGCTGACTGCATCTGTTCGCGACCCTGCTGAACACCGGACTGATGACTATAATAGCCAGTAAAGCCCAGGACAAGCAGTGTTACGACAGCAACCATCAAAGTAGATAGTCTCGACCTATTTTTGCTCTGCTGGCGCGATTTTGATAGGTTCGACATCGGAATCTCCTTCCACTCCATAGAATTCCTCTGTTATGTGTACAATATATTTTTTTTGCTTTTTTGTCAATTTTTGTATACATAAACAAAATATAACTCTTTTCGAAGATACTATTTCTTCTCAACAGGGGTTGACGGATGCTGCTATTTCCGTTACAATGGTTCGGATTGTTAATAGCAACTAAGGAGTTTATCCATGTCACACGTCAAAGCAGGTGGCTCAAGTAAAAACATCCATAATAACGCTGGTCAGCGCCTCGGCGTTAAGCGTTTTGGCGGCCAAAAGGTCAAAGCTGGTGAAGTACTTGTTCGCCAAACAGGCGCAACCAAGGTTGCCGGTCCTGGCACATACATGAGCCGTAACTTTACTATTCACGCCGCAGTTGATGGTGTTGTCGACTTTGTAAAGGTCAAAAAAGCTAAATTTACAGGTAAGACAGTTCCACGCACACAAGTTAGCGTTAAATAGTTCTACATATAAAAACAGCCCCTGGCTAGGGGCTGTTTTTATATTCTCTACCTACTCCAAACCGAGATGATGCTTCACACGATCAACAACATCACCAATAACAACTTGTGATTTCACTAGATAGTCATCCACACCCAGAGCTTCTGCACGCTCTTTGTCCTTTGGCTGGCTGAGTGCCGTTAGCATAATCACGCGAATATTTGCGGTTTCTGGTGTATTGCGCAGAATATCCAGCACATCAAATCCGCTAATCTTTGGCATCATCGCATCAAGAAGGATCAAATCCGGCGCGAATTCCTTGGCTGCCTGTAACGCTTGTTCGCCGTTATTGACTTCGTAAATTTCAAAGTTTTCCAGCTCCAGGCGTGACCGATAAACCGCTGCCAGTGCTATGTCATCTTCGACGAGAAGGATCTTCTTTTTTTGTGTTTCCGGTTGATCTTGCATACGCTTATAGTACTACATTCTCCAGGTGTTCGTCTACTAATTGAGGATGATCCCGAAGCGCTCCATTGCAGCTTCAAGCTGCGGGTCAACACCTGCGCTGGCATCTTTGGCGGTTAATTCTACTGTCTTGTCCGGCGTAATGCCTTCTTTGTTGATGTTCTTACCATTTGGCGTGTACCACTTCGCTATTGTCACCTTCAGTACTGCACCACTCGGCAAATCAACGAGTTTTTGTACACTTCCTTTACCAAATGTCTTCTCGCCTATCAGTGTCGCCGCATGATGATCCTGCAGCGCTCCTGAAACAATTTCGCTCGCACTCGCGCTCGATCCATTCACCAAAACAACTGTTGGAATACCACCCAGTAGAGGATTGTCTGTTGATCGCAACTCGTCGGTTACTTTGCCGTTCGTGCGCTCGCTCACCACGACTTCGTTACTCAGCCACAGGCCAGCTACATCTTGTGCTGCGGTCAGTAAACCACCACCATTACCGCGAAGATCAAGTATGACACCCTTCACATTATTCTTCTTGAAGTTTTCAGCTGCCTGGCGTGCCAAGTTACTCGTCGTATCATCAAAGCGACTCAGCGTCATAATGCCGATGCCACTCTGGATCTTACTATCCACACTAGGAGCGGTGATTTTCTCTCTCGTAATTGTAAAGTCCTTCGTATCTATACCTCTGAGCACCGTCAGCTTTACAGTTGTACCGATATCACCGCGGATTTTATTCACTGTATCGCTGACAGACCAGCCAGCAGCTGATTGATCATTTACCTGCACTATAACGTCACCTGGCAACAGACCCGATGTTGCCGCCGGAGTATCCGAAAGTGTTCGTATAACCGTCGGATGGCCGTTGCGATTGCCAATTTCTGCACCAATTCCGCCACCGATATCGCCATTGAGCTCTTTGTTAAACTCATCGGCCTCTTTTTTATCCATATATACGGTGTAATCATCACCGGCAGCTGCAACCAGACCACGACTCGCCCCGGCTATCAGATCCTGATCGGAAAGCTTACCATCAAAATTCGCCTTTAGTTGGCGAAAGGTCGTTTGCACTGTCGAAAGGTCAAGTGTACCTGTCTCTACCTTGAAGCCAAGCGCAGGACCGATAACACCAACAATCTGATCGTTACGCGTACCGGCACCATAGCCCACAACAAATACCAAAGCCAGTAACAGTACAAATGTACTCGGAGTAAAGCTCCACTTTTTTTCTTTTACTTGTTGTTCCACTTCAATCCATTATAGCGGACAAAAGCTTAAGAATAAATGGAATCCTAGAAGTAAATATATGTATCGTAGGTAGCAGCGTTAACACGCATTTTGCTGTAGTTGCCCCAGCCAGGGCCACCAGCATTGTAGTAGTTGTACTGACTAACATCGACTGTACCATCACCGTTTACCGCTTCGATCCATACTACATGGCCGTAGGCACCGGCAGAGATCACACCAACAGCATTTACTCGTGGCGTACTCCCTGTACTATAACCAGAAGCACGTGCACTTGCGGGCCACTGATTCGCATTACCCCAGTAGTATGGGAACCGACCAGTACGCTGACCGACTTTCCATGCCGTGTAGCTTACACACTGGCGGCAACCGTATCCCAGAGGATCGGCACCATCACCACTAGCACCACCGTGTGACCATGCATTTGCATCAACCCAACAGCCTGCTTCCCATGGGTAGCCACCCTTATTCGGATCACCTGGCAATATATTAACCGGACCACCGGCACGACGAGCTGCCGCTTCGATAGCCGCTTGCTGTTCACGCTGTACAGCGAGTTTCTGGCCTTCTCGTTCATTAACCAAATTCTTGTAAGCCGACTCCTGACCGCGAGTCTGTGCAACCAACTGAGCCTGCTGGTTCTCTTTACCGGCAAGGGCATCACGGGCAAATTTTTGCTCAGCGATCACCTGCTCAACAGTCTTTTTCTGCTCTTCCAGCTTTTTCTTTGTGCTTTTTATGGTAGCAATAGTGTCAACCAAGCTGTCGCGAATAGTATTACGGTATGTTTGTTTGTCGACATAATCAGCGATACTGTTGCTACTGGCGAGCATTTCAAGAGGTGAGATATCGTTTGACACATACAAATCGGCGATCGTATCACCGAGTGCACCCTGATCATCGGCGATCTTTTTCTCATTGTCTGCAATTTGCTGCGCCAATTGCTCAGCTTCGGCCTGTTTAAGATCGATCTGCTTTTGAATAATATTCTTCTGGGCAGTCAATGAATCAAGTTCTTTTTGCAGTGAATCGGCTTGAGCATTTAACTTACCTGCCTGATTTTGATATTCATCAATTTGTGCTTGAATCTGTGAAATTCGTTCTTCAAAATTATCAGCACGTACAATACGCGCCATCTGAAGTGGCGTCGTCACGGCAAATAACACTGTCACCGCAATGATACTAGCTCTTTTTGCGGTTATTTTTATGTTTACGACCGATGTGGTGGACCATCGTTTCATTTGTAATATCACTATAGCATAAGCATAATGATTTGTCCAGAGGTATAAGCATAGTCCAGTTCGGATGAAGTACAAGGCGAAACCGAAGCACGCAGTGAACCGTATCTAGCGATACGGTGAGCGAGCACTGCAAGTTTCAACGCAGTAATTCGCCGAGCTGGACTATGCGGGTGGGAAGCGCAGGAACACAACACCAGAGGTTTTGATCCACATCGTACTGTACTGACCTGTTCCGTAGAAGTTATATTGACTCACGAAGACATTATCACCGCCTACTGATTCAACAAGCATGGCATGGCCAATTGGTGCAAAACCACCGCTTGCTGGCAATATGACTGCATCACCTGGCTGTGGTGAGTAGACACGGTACGCACCACTCCATTGAGGTGCACTGTATGGCCACTGATAGGCGTTGCCATCACCGTGCCATGCACCGACATTTCGATGAAAACGCTCAGATATCGCCCAAGCAACGTAGCTAACACACTCGCGGTTGTACAGATTCCATGGATCGACAGAGGTGTCCTGCGGACCACAATATGGATAGCCGCCCGAACAGCCCTGATTACCACTCCAGCCCCAGTATTGGAAACTACCGACAACACCGGCGTTGCCACCGCCACCAAGACTCGCGTAATAGGCTCGCTGCTGAGCAGCCACATCTGCCATCTGATTGCGGGCATTATTCACGAGACTCTGATACGCCGCTTCTTCACCGCGTGTTTCATCCACTAATTTCTGTTGGTCTGCCTGAGTCGCGGTGAGCTGTTTATTCTGTACATCAAGTTCAGCCAAAACCTTTTCAACTGCCTTTTTATCACTCTCTAGCTGTGCTTTGAGCTTCTTTACATTGGCAATCGTGCTATTGAGCTGATCTCGTACAGTCGAGCGATACTCCTGCTTATCGACAAAATCACCGATGTTCTTACTGCTAGCGAGGAGTTCAACAGCAGATATACTGTCATCTACATATAAACTCGCGAGTATCTCACCCAGTACTTCCTGCACACTGGCAAGCTTCTTGGTATTTGCTTCTATATCCGCCTGTAATTTGTCGTGCTGAGCCTGATTGGCCTGGATTTGCGCCTGGAGGGCGTTTACCTGCGCATTGATTTGATCCAATTTGTTTTGTAGCGTATCAGCCTGTGCTCTCAGCTGATTGGCCTGTGCCTGATACTGATCAGCTTGCGCTCGTAATGACGCTATCTGACTGTCCCACTGATCTGCAAGCACTCGTTGTACAGTGCTCATTGGAGCACTCACAGCAAAGATAAACGCCAAGCTAGCCAAGCCAAGCCTCGTGAGAGTTTTTCGTTTGTCGGAAGATGTGGTGGACATCTTTTTCATACGTACCTCTATGGTAATACTTACCTACTTACGATGTCAATGCGCTTAAGGTTACGCTTATCTAAATCTTGAGATATTTTCGGGTTGCCAGCAACGATGAAACAATACCGATTGCCGCGCCGGCAAATATCATGCCCAGCAATACGAAAGCGATGTATACGGTAACACCTTGTACGGTGCTGTCTATAGCAATCTGATAACTCGCTAGTGTGTCTTTGATTGCGTACAATCCACCTACTCCCAGCGCCGTGGCAATAAATGCGGCAATGACGCCGTAGACAACCGCCTCAACAACGAACGGACCTCTGATAAAGCTGCGATCGGCACCAATCAACTTCATCATTTGGATCTCTTCCTTGCGGTTAAAGATAGCCATGCGGATCGTGTTAAAGATAATGAGCGATGAAATAATGATGAATACGAGACTCGCAATCAGACCAGCATTTTGTGCAAACTGGATAGCCAGACCAATGTTCTGAATTGCGCTGCGACGCTCACCGCTAAATGACGGTTTGCGATTTGGATCAGCGTGCTCTTTATATAACTCATTCGTCTTTACGAAGTTATCGAGCTGTGAAGGATCATTAATATCGACAATGTTCACACGGAATGTACCCGGGAATTTATTCACTGCCTCGTTCAATGCCTCTAGGGTCTGTGCATCACCCTTGTTCTGATTGGCAAAGTCAGTTCGAGCCTGCTGCGGACTGACATACCGAACGGTCTTTACCCCTGGAAGTTTTTCAATTTCGGATTGAATATCGCTGGCTTGATCGTCAGTTGTATCGGTTTTGACATAGATAGACATGTCCGTCCTATTCTTGATGGTATCGACAGTATCCACAAGAACTTGCCGCGCTACAAGTGTGACAAAAATTATCAGAAGTGTAATGGTCATCACTGCTGTTGCAGCAATTGTTAGCCATGTATTACGACTAAAGTTATTGATACCGTATCGGCACATGCGAACAAATGTAAGCCACTTTCGGCGAGTGTACCGGCTTTGGGTGAGTGCTTTTGGTTCGGAATTCTTTGCCATGACTATTGCCTGTAACTTCCCTGCGCTTGGTCAGATGTAATTTTGCCATGCTCAATAGTAATCACGCGACGCTTCAGTTTGTTGACGATTTCAACGTTATGCGTTGTCAGTAGAACTGTCGTACCGTATTTGTTGATCTTTTCGAGTAGTCGCACAATATCCCAGCTATGCTTCGGATCGAGGTTACCCGTTGGCTCATCTGCAATCAGGATTTTTGGCTGACGTACAATAGCACGAGCAATCGCCACGCGCTGGCGCTCTCCACCAGATAACTGATGTGGAAACTGCTTTTCCTTACCTGTCAGTCCTACGAGTTCAATAACTTTCGGAACAGTACTCTTAATCTCGTGCCCGGTCATGCCGGCAATCTCCAAAGCAAAGGCGATGTTTTCATATACTGTCCGCTGTGGGAGCAGCTTGAAATCCTGAAAGACGACACCGATTTTGCGGCGTAGAAGCGGAATGTGTTTGTCTTTCAGCGTATCGTAGTCGATGCCGCCCACGACAATCTTGCCACTCGTTGGCTTTTCTTCGCGAGTGAGTAATTTCAAAAGTGTTGATTTACCTGCACCACTCGTCCCAACAATAATGACAAATTCTTTTGGCTCAACATGCAGGCTGATCCGGTTCAGCGCCGGTTTGCTGTCTTTGCCGTATGTTTTCGTTACCCTATCAAGCAGAATCATTGCTAGGGGTATTATAGCATAAGTTCTACGGAAATGAAGAACGCCCCGGCCAAGTTTCCTTGACACGGGGCGTTCCATTTGTTGTTAGCTACTTTCGGCAGCAGCCATGGGTTCCGGGATATCAACATACGGACACATCAGTAGTCGTTTAACAACTACGACGAACGTAAACACCAACTTCAGGAGATCCCACGGTACACGCAACACTTGCATAACTCGTGACCTTTTAGGTGGCCCAGACGTAATCTGTGTCGCAGATCGCCGCTCTTGCATACGATCGCTCAATGCCGTATGGCCCAAGCCGAATGCTACAAAAGCCACTAGAACACCTATGCTAACCAGAAGTGCTATACCGACGCCCTGAAAGATTTCCATCCACGGTACGGACAAGCCCGAGAAGAACAGTCCGTTGATAGCAATCGCCAACGCAACTCCTCCAATGACGCACAGCAAATACTTGATATGCCTACGCATCCATTGTACCGGAGCAGCATGTGCCGTCTTGTCTACAACAAAACAGAGGACATAGGTTGGAAGAACTATTGGCATACTCATGAAATCGAGAAGTCTTGATACATACGATGGATCAGAGTCCTCAAATTCGGTCTTAAATTCCTTGAAGGAATCAGTTTCCGAATAGATTGCCACTGTGAACATGAAGCATAAGAATGCCCAGACTCCTGCAATCAAGACTAGCGGAATCCACCACTTACCACCACTCCAGATCGCTAGCGCCTCAATAATACAGAACACAGCCAAGCACGTGATGGTGACGGCCTTCACCCTGCGAGACTTCTCTTGTCGAATCCACAAAAGTGGCGCGCGCAGGACAATCGTCCAGAAGAAGTGACAAAAATTCTCTTTTCCTCCTGGTGGTTCATAACCAGTCTCGCTCTTCCACCAATTATAGATACGATACACGACCGAATCATCGGGGAATAATCGCCGCTTCGGACGATGCACCTCGCCAAATTCTTTCAGCGAGTCAATGTAACTCCGTATGCCCATAGGGACACCGGTCCTTTCTTTTTAGGTACGCCAACAACAAATGGATAGAAATACTATATCATTATTTTGATTTTATAACAATCAAATGTTAACTAAGATTTGCTTCTAAGTAGGCGTTCATAAAGCCATCGATCTTGCCGTCTAACACTGCCTGTGGATCCTTTTCCTCGTACTTGGTGCGGGTGTCCTTCACTAGCGTATACGGATGAAGTACATAGTTGCGAATCTGCGAACCCCAGTTTGCTGACTCTCCTGCCCGAAGTTCCGCCACACTTTCCGCATGCTGTTCCATCTGTAACTGCGCCAATTTAGAGCGTAGAATCTTCATCGCCATTTCTTTGTTTTGTAACTGTGAACGTTCATTCTGGATAGCGACAACTATACCTGTTGGTACATGTGTCACGCGCACTGCACTATCGGTCGTATTCACACTTTGACCGCCATGGCCGCCAGCCCGATAGACGTCAATTTTCAGATCTTTGTCATCGATTTCCACTTCGTCTGGCGCATCAATTTGCGGCAAAACTTCTACCAGCGCAAAACTTGTCTGGCGTAAGTTATCGCTATTAAACGGGCTTAGTCGCACCAGCCGATGCACGCCGTTTTCAGAGCGTAATTTACCATAGGCATACGATCCGCTCACTTCTATAACACTCGTTTTTATGCCCGCCTCTTCGCCCGTAGAACGCTCAATACTACTTGTTGTCATGCCAGACCTCTCAGCCCAGCGTAAATACATACGTTCAAGCATTTCGGCAAAATCCTGCGCATCCGTACCACCCACACCCGCACTAATGCGAATAATAGCATTGTGGTCATCATAGTGGCCACTGTAGAGTAATTCTTTCTTGCGCTCAGTCAATTCGTTCTCCAAAGCACTAATCTGCTGGTCGAACTCAGTCGCCAAACTATCATCCCCCATGCTCATCAGCTCAGCGATATCATCCACCTGCGCACGAAGGGTTTGCCATGGCTGCACCATCGATGCGAGCGCCGCCTGTTGTTTGCTTTTGTTTTGCGCCTCAGTGGGATTATTCCATACTTCAGGTACCGCTAGTTGGCTGTCTAAGTCAGCCAGTTGCTCAGCCTTTGCATCAATGTCCAACTGCTCATAGGCAGCAGCAACATCATTCCTAAGTGTCCGTATCCGTTTTTCCAGCGGTTGCATAGTTAGTGTTTATTATAGCAACAGATTGCTTTTTCTAGATATAATTATATAATGTATATAGTTTCATAGGTGTGGCATGAAGCACTTTGACAGAGCGAACCGAAAGGAAATCAATGAGTGCCGTATTTTTTTTCTGGTGGACCGCAGTCCCTTCTGTAATCTACCTGCTGTGTTGCGTTCGTTTGTGGCGTATCCGCAATGTAAAAGCACACCACCAACCATTGAGTGTGATGCTCACTTTATTTGCGCCAATGTTCAGTTCGGCGCCAACCGCTGCCATACTCGATAATCACATTGATGCCTTTTCACTATCGGGAGTCTTTGTTGTAATCGGGTTTTCGACCATTGTTGCGATTATCGGTGTACTACCACTCTTGCTCTACTCTCGTCACCAACGAAAGATTAGCAAGTCAACTGACTAGCACTCTGAAGTGGCGGCTCGCTCTGTCACTTCACTCAAGTTTTGAAACACTTCAAGATTTGAGTGAAGTATAATCATTCATATGGTAAAAATTGGCGTTTTTGATTCTGGTATCGGCGGATTATCCGTTGCGCGAAAGCTTGAGCAACTCTTTCCGTCTGCGGAAATACTGTTCGCAAGCGACAGTCAAAACGTACCATACGGTACCCGGCGCCGCGCCGATATCATCCGTCTGACCGAAGCTGCTATTCAACCACTCATAGCGGCACAGTGTGATGCAATTGTTATTGCTTGCAATACAGCGACTACAAACGCCATTAGCGATCTACGAAGTCATTATCCAGATACACATTTCGTTGGTATTGAGCCTATGGTGAAACCAGCTGCCACTATGACGAAGACAGGTGTTATCGCTGTCCTTGCTACCCCGAGTACGCTCGCGAGCCATCGTTACCAAGAACTGAAGCTGCACTGGGCATCTCGACTAACTGTCGTAGAGCCCGATTGCTCTCTGTGGGCAAGCAAAATCGAGCGCAACCAATCTGATAGTATCGATATCGACACCTTTATTCGCGAATTGAAACGCTGGGAGATTGACGTAATCGTACTGGGCTGCACCCACTATCATTGGCTTAAGGATCGTATTCAAAAAGCGGCCGGCCCCAACATCAGAGTACTGGAGCCGTCAGACGCTATTGGAGCCCGACTTGATTCGTTGCTTTCTATAAGCTCTGTACTGCCTGAATAAATTGATCACCGCGATCAGCATAGTCCCGGAACATATCGAAACTCGCACATGCGGGGCTCAAAATCACAACATCACCTGGTTCGACAGATGTGGAAGCAGTTTTTACGATATCATCCATTTTGATCGACACCCCTAGATTGCTATACCGTGCGAATTGAACCGCTTTGAGGGCTTCTTCGATTTTCGGACCCACACTACCAACAATCAGTACTCTTCTGATAGAATCACTCTTCTCTGCAATCGTTTGGGCAAGCTCATCATATGACGCACCTTTATCAGAACCGCCAAGGATAATAAGTTTTGGTGTCTCAAAAGCAGCCAATGCCGCTATAGCACTACCGGGTGTCGTTGCAATACTGTCGTCATAGTACTCAACATCATCTACCGAACGAACGAACTTCAAACGATGTGGTAACCCCTGAAATGCCAGAAGCCCCCTCTCTATATCATTGCCGTCTTTCACCCATGGCCATGCTGCAGCTATAGCTGCGCAGGCGTTGTCGCGATTGTGCTGACCGGGGAGTCGCAGAGCACCGACTGAACACAATTGTTGTTCACCATAGCAAAACATACCCTCACTGACATGCGCTGTTGCTGTATCTGGATACGGTAGCGCGCTGCCAGCAGTTTGTTTGCCAATCTGTTCTGCGTACTGGTTACCCGCACGATAGATTGCGATATCATCTGCCTTCTGATGCGCGGTAATATGAGCTTTCGCACCCACATAGTCTGCGAGATCCTTGTGCACATCAAGGTGCTCGGGCTCAATTCCCAACACGACAGCAATATGCGGACTCAAATCAAGCTCCCAGAGCTGAAAACTGCTCATTTCGTATACCACAATGTCTGTTGGTTCTATCTGATCCAGAACACTGAGCGCACCGATGCCGATGTTCCCAACCAGCCACGCCCGCTTACCGGCAGCATCGAGGATAGATTTGATCAGACTTGACGTCGTTCCCTTGCCCTTTGTTCCTGTTACGCCGATCACTGGGGCTGGGCAGCTCTGCAAGAACTCACGTGTCGAAGTAGTAAGCTCACCACTTACCTCCACATCCCATGGAGGTATAGCTGGTGTTTTGACCGCAAGATCAGCAGTAATGCCCTTAAAATCCTTTAATCCGCCGATGAACTTTACATCTGTAGGCAATGGATTCTTGGGCTGTGTGTTTTGGTCATACGCCGTTATCACCGCATCCGGATACTTGGCACGATAATATTTATAGACGCTTTCGCCTTCGACACCATAGCCGAGGATCGCTATATTCATATGCTTAGTATAAGTGTTTATGATTCTTCAAACAATGTTGCAAGCTTATTGTTGAGCGTTACCAGCTCTTTTCGCTCACCGCTACTGACACCGGCCAAAACATGGATATTATGTCCGATAAATTCCTGTGCAACTTTAATCATCAGATTACGTGAAGTGTTTTTAATCGAATCTGGTACCTTGTCATAGTCTTTTACAACATCATCAGCAAAGTAACGATTCGTATAAAAATTACTGATTTGCGAAACAGTCTGCGCGCCCATCTGGTGACGACCAAGAGCATACGATTTCGCCGCATCTATCTCTGCCTCTGTAATCTTGCCGTCCAGTACAGCTCCCAGCTCACGAACGATAATGTCAAACAGTGCGTCAGATGTCTCCAGATTGACCTGACCACCAAAGTCCCATGAAGAATCATGAAAGCCAACTGATGTATCGCTAAACATGCCATATGCCAGACCCTTTTTACGTGCCGCACCATAGATACGTGAAGTCATAGTACCGGTCAGGATATGATCTAAGCAGTTCATTGCATCAGATTCTTCGTCGCTCAGCTCCCTGGGGAGAATCATTGACCATGCAAAAGTCAGGTTCGATGCTTCCTTGCGTCGGATCAATGTTGGATTACCGCCATGAAAGTCATCTTGTGGCGCCTCAAAGCGCTCGCCCCGTGGCAAATTCCACTCTTCAAGCTGGCGTTTGATCTCGCTTTTTCGACCCTGGAGCTTACCGGCAATCACAAAACGCATATTAGCGGCTGTATGGGTGCGAGCATGATGCTCCTTGATATGATGCAATTTAACCCGTGGAATTGTACGCAGACGCTGGTTGAATGTCAGTACATCCTCTCCCAGCAGTTGCTGCACCTTCGGCCACAACACGCGGTTATGATTGTTTAAAAAGCCAGTAAGCTCGCTTCGCACATTACCCTTTTCAGCCTCTAGCTCGGTTGTATTGAACCGTGGCTCACAGATAGAGAGTCGCTGCAGTTCAAAAATTCGCTCCCATTCAAAATCAGCGCAATCCGCCAAATACACCATCGAGAGGTCACTTGTATAGGCATTATGGTAAGCGCCGTTCTTTGTAAACTCAGACTCAAATTCATGTTCATCTTTGAACTTCGCATTGGCACCGAATGCCATATGCTCCATGACGTGTGCCGTCTCATAAACATTCTTACTTTTCACATATCGATTACCCGCTCGAAACTGGAACTGAAAGCTCATTACTGTCGCGCCTGGTACATCGATCAGCAGACCCTTTGCGCCGTTTTTCAAGCGGACTTCTTCGACAGTGTGTTTCATCGACGATTTCTCTTGCGATTTTGACGTTGCGCCTTTTTCTTTTTGCGCGCATCATTTCGAACTTTATTCTCGTCTTTTTGCTTTTTCACCGATGAGAAATCTTCGTCACGATTCCTCTCACCGTTAGTGATCTCATTCACGCCGCGCTCGACTGAGCTTTCGGCCAGTCGAGTAAGCTCTGTCTCGTGATCCTCCTCAGAGACAGCCAGGATATCTCTTGGATGTACATGCATGATAGCGCCGAGTACTTCATCGCGTAGCGTTGCTTGCAAACTATCGAACAGCTTTGCGCTCTCAGACCGATACTCTACCAGCGGATCGCGCTGACCCACAGAACGCCAGTGGATACCCTCGCGCAGGTGCTGCATGTTTTCCAAATGCTGCATCCATAGTGAGTCCAGAACCTGCATATATACGTCACGCTCGACTTTACGGATGATTTCCGTTGTCAGTTCGTTCTCTTTGGCGGTGTATAGTTTCTCTACTTCTACTTTCGCTTTCTCAAGACGAGTCTTATCACGCTTTTCTTCACCAATTTTCGCAATTTCTGCATCATTTACAGGGAATGTTATGCCAAACTCTTCAACAAACTTAGGATTGTTCTTGGTTGGCAGACTTGTAAGTTCAGCCACCTTGTCGGCAACCAAACGCTCAATTTCTGGCTTAATGTTATCGCCTTCCAAAATCTTGCGACGCATCACATATACAACACGGCGATGACGGTTGATTACGTTGTCGTACTGCACGACGTTTTTACGGATGTCGTAGTTGTAACCTTCAACACGCTTCTGTGCAGCTTCAAGGGTTTTCGATACTGCCTTGTTCTGAATTGGCGTATTTTCATCGACACCCAAGCGATCCATAAGTCCGGCGATGCGTTCACCTTGGAAAATACGCATCAGGTCATCTTCGGTCGACACATAGAACTGCGTATCACCAGGATCACCCTGGCGACCACCACGCCCACGAAGCTGATTGTCGATACGGCGAGATTCATGTCGCTCAGAGCCAAGAACAACCAAGCCGCCGAGTTCTTTGACGCCTTCGCCTAACTTGATGTCGGTACCACGACCAGCGATGTTTGTCGCCAGTGTAATTGCACCCTTTTCACCGGCTTTCTCGATGATAGCTGCTTCACGTTCGTTGTTTTTGGCATTCAAAATTTCGTATTTGATGCCTTCTTTTTTCAGGTAGTTCGCGATTAATTCGTTCTTTGCAATCGATGCGCTACCCACAAGCACCGGCCGGCCGGCTTCGTGATACTCCTTGATAGCTTGAGCAACAGCACGTAGTTTTCCGGCTTCAGTTTTGAAAATCAGGTCATCGTGATCAACACGGGTAATCGGCCTGTTCGGTGGTACCTGAATAACATCAAGACTGTAAATCTGCTGGAATTCCTCAGCTTCTGTAAATGCTGTACCAGTCATGCCTGACAGCTTGTTGTAAAGGCGGAAGAAGTTCTGGAACGAAACCGTTGCGAGCGTCATGCTCTCTTGCTGAACGGCCACGTTTTCCTTTGCTTCAATGGCCTGGTGCAGACCTTCGTTGTAGCGACGACCTTGCATGAGACGACCAGTATGTTCATCGACAATAATCACTTCGCCGTCATTGGTGACCACATAGTCTTTGTCACGGTGGAACAGCGTTTGCGCTTTGAGCGCCTGATCCATGTGATATACCGAACGGACATATTCCGGACTGTATAAGTTTTTTATACCGAGCATTTTCTGGATTTTTTCAACACCCTCGTCACCAAGAGCAACAGTACGGCGTTTTTCGTCCAATACGTAGTCTGCAGGTACTAATTTGGCTGCAATTTTCGCAAACTGATAGTAGCTATCAGGATTTTCAGCGGCTGGTGCGCTGATGATAAGCGGCGTACGAGCTTCGTCGATCAGGATTGAGTCTACCTCGTCCACAATCGCAAAGTTCAATTCGCGCTGGCGTACTTCTTCCAATTCATTAACCATGTTGTCACGCAGGTAATCGAATCCGAATTCGTTGTTTGTACCGTAAGTAATATCTGCAGCATAGGCTTCTTTACGCGTCACAGGACGTAGTTTACGCATACGCGCATCGGTATGATTCTCGTTGTCGTAATCAGGATCATAGACAAACGACGCGTCATTGATGATCACACCAGTACTCATGCCCAAGAAGTGATACACTTCACCCATCCAGCTCGCATCACGCTGCGCCAGATAATCGTTTACCGTGACAAGATGCACACCCTTACCTTCAAGTGCATTGAGATACACTGGCAGCGTTGCGACAAGCGTCTTACCTTCACCAGTTTTCATCTCGGCCACATTGCCGTCATGCAGCGCCATACCACCGATGAGCTGAACGTCGAAATGACGCATACCCAGTACACGATCGCTCGCTTCACGAACCAGTGCGAATGCCTCAGGCAGAATATCGTCGAGCTTCGTACCCTTCTTTTCGAGCCGTTTTTGCAGCAATTCTGTCTGCTTTTTCAGCTCTGGTTTGGTCATTTTGTGATACTTCTCAGCGAGCGCATTGATAGCGCCAACTTTTTTCTCTAGTCCCTTGATAATCCGCTTTTGCGGATCGCCGAAAACTTTTGTCAGTACTGTTTGTCGATTCACCATAAAAAGCCCTACTCCTGCAGTCTCATCTGAAAATAACTAGCTATTATTATAGCCTATTCTTCACCGAAAAACACTTGTTTTCGCTAAATTTCAGCCGTTTCAGGTCGATAACTTCGTTTGAATCGCGCCAACACTGCCCGTCGACCGGTATGACTTGTTGTCTCCGACTTATACTTATGTAGCTGCGATGCCAATTTTGCTTCAACAATATCAAGTGCAGCCAGCATATTCACCGTTGAATCTTTTGCCGTCATGACCTTACTAGGAACTTTTACGATGACTTCAGCCTCATATTTGTTACCATGAGTCCGATTTACCTCTTTCAAAATAACTTCTGCACTCGCCGTCTTTCGTGCATGACGTGGTAAGTAACGATCTAATCGACTGATCTTTTTGATAACGTATTTTTTCGTTGCATCGTCGACGTCGTATTTAATACCGGTGATGGAGATTCTGTTAATCATGCGTCCCCTCCTCTTGTACCTCTATTATAGAGCTTTTGGGCAAGGATGGAAACAGATGATGTCGCCGCATCATGAAGCAGTGTAATGAGGTGGTGGCGTAAAACCGAGCAGTGTATCAATTTCGCTAATAATATCCGCTTCGGTACCAGTGTTTTGTAACACTGTATGTGCCATTCCTTCTATTGCACGCAGATGGGGACTGCTTGCTCCACCCAACCCATGAAGTTCAATTTCTTCATGAGCAACAAACTCGTCAAACGTTTTTGATACCTCGTAGTCTCTGTTACGTGCTATAAGACGCCTGTATCGCTCCGCGACAGGTGCATCGATGAAAACAACCGTACCGTTCTGGTCTTTGATTTCCTCAGCCTCACCCAGTATTCTTATTCCACTGACCACAAGGCCGCCCGGAAACTCTTCACGCTGTTCATTCCACTGCGCAATGCCCTTGAGGCAAAGAGCACCCAAACTACCGTACAACTCACGAAGACGCATACCAATCTCGATAAGTGTCGGGCGCTCAGTGTCCCTTCCTTGGCGTTTCGCTTCAATTCTCAACACGTCACCAGTTGAAACATGCATAAAACCATGTTCGTTAACTAGATGCGATGCAACGGTATCTTTACCACTGCCAAGTGTTCCTGATAAACCCACTAACTTATGAGGACTGTCTTTCTCAAAAATCGCCATAACAACTCCTTATTTGTAGTTACTATATCACTACTCTTCTAGTAGATAGGCTGCGGCGCGATCGTGAGCTTTCTCAATTCCGGCAGTTGCGATATCAAAATAGGGATATCCTAGCTCTTTGCATTCTTGAATAATCAGCTTACTGCGCTCGATATTAAACTGCGCCCACACATGGATATAGGCATCATCATACTGACGTTTTCGCATCCAGTTATTATGCTCCTCTGTATCGCGTATATGGATTAATCGCTCGGCATGATCGGGAGAAGTATCAACAATAAACACAGCGCGATGGTCGAGGTCTAGCTCCTTCAGTGCTGATGGCCATATACAACCCTCACTCAATACGCTATCACCTGCATGAAATGCGGTATCAAAATAGCCTTTCATAAATGTCCAAATAACCCTATCGCGACGACGTAAACGAGCAATCCGTTTTTGCGGCGGATCATCCCTTTTAATTGGATCTGTCGCTCTTTCAAAAATGTCCGGGTGTGATTCGGGAGTTGTAATACTTCTGATAGCCTCAGTCACTATATCTTGCGATATAACCTGCCCATCAAAGTCTTTACGCACACGATGAGCCAGCGTGGTTTTACCACAACGGGCAGCACCACCAATAAGATACATCATTACAGAACTTCTCGACCGCCAAGATATGGTCGCAAAACCTCTGGAACGCGTATATTACCGTCATTATCCTGACCATTTTCGATAATGGCAATCATAATACGACCAAGGGCAAATGCCGTTGCATCATTGGTATGAATCAATTCAAGCTCTCCGCTATTACGACGAACACGTGTTTTCAGACGCCGCGCTTGATAGTCTGTCATGTAGTCGGCAGTATGTGTTTCGCGATACTTATCCTGACCAGGCAACCATGCTTCCATATCAATGCCTCGTGCATTTGGCTTGCCTATATCTGCTGTGCACTTTTGTATAACTTGATATGGTAGTCCGAGCGAATTCAGCAGATACTCCTGAATAGCTACAAACAACAAGTGTTCGTTGAGGCCATCTGTACCGGTCGTAAAGCTTTCCATTTCGAGTTTATCGAACTGGTGCATACGCAAAATACCTTCCATATCCTTGCCATAGGTACCCGCCTCACGACGGAAGCTCGTTGCGTAGCCCAAATAACGTAGCGGTAACTGAGCTTCATCAAAAATCTCATCAGCATGCATACTGCCAAGTACATGCTCGGCACTACCCTGTAACCATAGGTCTTCATCTTCAATTTTGTAACGATCATCGCGCGGCTCCAGACGATCCATTGCATCATAGAGTTCTGTTCGAATCATCAGCGGCGGCAGAATAGGAGTAAATGGCTTTAGTGATACATGAAGCCCTGCGCCCTCAGCAATTTCACGAAGCTTGTTTTCATCACTCAGCGTATTTACGACATAGCTGACAATTGCAAGCTGTAGTTTGACCAAATCACCCTTAATATAGGCAAAGCGAGAACCTGATACTTTTGCAGCACGCTCTTTGTCTATCCAGTCACGCTGCTCAGCAATTTCATAGTGATTGCGCGGTGCAAAATCAAATACCGGCTTTTCGCCCACTGTCTTTACAACGACATTTTCATCTTCACTAGCACCATACGGCACATCATCATGCGCCATATTGGGCACTTTTTTGAACAGTTCTGTAAATTCTTCGTCAACCTTCGTGAGATATCCTTCACGCTCGGCGAGCTCAACTTTAATCTGCTTACCCTCATCAATAGTCGCCTGATCCGGTTTACCGCCCTTCATGTTAGATGAGTTTTGGTTGCGTTTCTCACGCAGTTCATCAACTTGCTGTTGCAGACTACGTCGCTCATCATCCAGAGCAACTAATTTGTTCACATCAACATCATAACCCTTGTTCTTGGCATTTTCTGCCACAAGTTCTGGCTTTTCGCGAAGCAACCGAATATCAATCATATTCTCAGTATAACAGATGCAAAGCCGAAGCTACTCTGTCCTCAAGGCTTCAATAGGATCAAGTTTCGCAGCTTTTCGTGCAGGCAGAATACCAGCACCAACAGATACAACCATTAGACCAACAATAACAACCGCAAACACCCATGGTTGGAATATCAACAGATTCGTGTTATCCCCCAGCGTCAGGACATCCCTGATCCATGGATTTGCCGCTGTACCAACAGCATAGGCAAGTCCCGATCCAATTGCACCACCCAGGAAACCTATCCAAGCAGCCTCAAATTTAAACAAACGACCAACGTCTCTGCGCCGCATACCGAGCGCTTTCATAAGGCCAATCTGCTGCGTTCGCTCAAGGACGCTAATGTACTGCGTGTTAATGATGCCGAATACTGAGGTCAACACTGCAAGCGCTCCGAATCCGATGAGTATTCCCTGCAAAACGTTAATAAACTGGAAAATGAATCCCATTAAGTCTTCAGCGGTTTGTGCTTCATAACCCTTGCTATTAATTGCGTTTTTAACACTATCGACAACGCCTTCTGACTTAGCCAGCACAGTAGCGCCCATGTAGGCATTCTCTATTGGTGTTCCCTGTTGATTGTACTTATACATGTCCCTGACGATATCGCGATTCGCCTGCAAACCTGTAGCTGCGCCAACTGATGCAAGTGCGGACTTCTTTGTCACACCAACGATCTTCATAGGAAATGTTTTATCAGGCACACCTGGAATCGTCGCACCAACAACAACACTAATCGGCTGACCTATTGCATCATTGGCATCGCTAAATCCTAATGCCTTGCTATACGGCTCAGGAATCACGACATTATTCCCTGTCACATCATTACCATTGCCAGCTACATATTCCTGTTTGATAGCACCGGTAAACACATCAACACTCGTTTGATAGCGCTTCTGCCCCTCGCGAGTAACATACTTTGCTGTCACATTGTAGATCGGAGTCACATCTTCGACGCCATCTATAGCGGCTATCTTGTCTACATCAGACTGCTGCAATAGTTTGACACTGAATCCACCACCATAGGAAATTGTTGGATCGTCTGAATACTCCTTTGGTTGTGCAGGATCACCCTGTTGCTCCTGCTTGGGCTGGACATATAGTTCACGAACGTTTGTATTGCTTGTCACAATATCTTCGGCGTATTGTTTACCACCCGTACCAGCGGCCAGGCTGAGCGTAATTGTGAACGCGCCTACTCCGATTGCAAGACTTGTCAGCAGTGTACGTGCCTTTGCGTTTTTAAGGCTTCGGCCAGCACGTCGTACAATATCTCTTACCTTCATGAAACAATCCTCCTTGCGGTTTTCTTTTTCGCCTCATGGATTGATTCGATCTTGCCATCTTTTACTTTTATCTGCATATCGCACTTCTGTGCCAAATCAGGATCATGAGTAACAATGATCAACGTCACACCATTCTTTTTGTTATAGCCAAACAGAATATCCTCAACTTTTTCACCGGTTACACTATCCAGGTTACCCGTTGGCTCATCGGCAAATATAATCTGTGGCTGATTCACAATGGCTCGAGCAATCGCAAGTCGCTGCTTTTGACCGCCCGACAGATTCCTTGCTTTTGACTTCACCTTGTCGCCGAGTTCTACGGCTTCAAGTGCGCTGAGTACCATCTTTTTTCGCTCGCGTAGCGGTACATTTGCGATCTCGAGGGGTAAACTGACATTATCAAAACATGTCTCGTTCGCCTGGACAAAAAACGACTGAAAAATAAAGCTCATCTTGGTCGCGCGAAACTTATCGATAGCCTTTTGTTTAAGCTTCAGAATGTTCTCGCCATCAATAAGTATTTCACCTACTTCTGGCTTATCCAGTCCGCTCATGGCATGCATCAATGTTGATTTACCACTACCTGATTTACCAAGGATAGCCACGCTTGCTCCCTTGTTGATTTTAAAACTGACATCTTTCAGCGCTACGAACTTATTCTGCTTCTTGCCGTAGGTTTTTGTAACATTCTGTACTTCGATCATTCGTCCCCTTTACTTATGTCAATAATACCATGGGAGCAGCTGACTTTACAGCGTAGCCTGGCTAAATGAATACGTCGCAGATCAATAAAAAGATGGTATGATACTCACATATGTTGGGGATCAGAGTAACTACCCGTCAGGGTGTGGCCAGATGAAAAAAATTTCCTGTATTATTCCCGCTTTGAACGAGGAGAGGCAAATTGCAAAAGTCCTCGATGCAGTGCTCGCAGCAAAGCGAAAAATCTCCATGGAAATCATCGTCATAGATGATGGATCAACCGATCAAACTCCTACAATTTTGGGTAAATACAAAAATATTAGAGTCATAACTAATAAACGTAATCGTGGAAAATCCTATTCAATTGCCAAGGGTTTCGAGATGTCGACCGGAGATTATATTCTGCTGTTAGATGCTGATCTGGTTGGACTAACCGCGAACAATATACTTGAACTACTTTCACCTATCGAGAACGGAACTGCGGACACGACCATGAGTATCATGAAAAATGCTTTCATCCTCATGCGTAAAATCCGGCTAGATTATTTGAGCGGCATCAGGATATTCCCACGAGACCTTATCGCGCCTCATGTTGATGACATTAAAACTCTTCCGAATTTTGCTCTCGAAGTATATCTCAACAATCTCATGATTCAATATGGCTACTCAATCGCAACCGTTCACTGGAGCAATGTTGCTAATCATTACAAATACAGAAAACGAGGATTTTATGCAGGTCTGCGCGCTGAACTAAAAATGTTTTCAGACATCCTTGGTGTTGTACCTGCAACCGGATTAGTGCGTCATAATCTTGCGCTCAGGAAGCTACTCGTTAAAAACGACACTTAGTACTTATTCTTCTTGGTTGCGAAGCGCCTCAATAGGATCCAGATATGATGCTTTCTTTGCCGGTACAAGACCGGCGATTATCGCAACCAGTGTCAGACCTAAGATAATCACTACTGTATCAACTTCAGACACACGTAAAATCTTTGTGTCAGGATCAAGATTTGCCATAGTGACCAGCTGCGGATTCAGGAAAAAGCTAATCAATGCAGTTGTACCGGCACCAACAGTCGCACCGAAAAATCCAATCAGTCCCGCCTCTACCCTGAAAAGCATTGCTACATCACGCTTCCCCATGCCAAGGGCTTTCATCAGACCAATCGACTGAACACGCTGCATAACACTCATATACTGCGTGTTGGTGATGCCGAATACCGCCGTTACCACGGCCAGAATACCAAACACTAAAAGTACTGTCTGAAACACGCTAACAAAACTTGTCAGACCCTTATCCCGATCAAGCTGGGTCTGCGCCTCATAGCCTTTGGCAATCAAGTTTTGTTTCGTCTGCTCCATCGTTGCCAGGCTCGTCACTTTTGCACTTGCTGCAATATACAAATCCTGCATCGGAGTATCTTTTGCGGCAAATTTATTCATTTGTTCAATAGTATTTTGCGTCACTCGCAGTGATGATGCTTGAAAAACCTCTTGCGATTCTTTTACCACCGCACGAACTGTAAGGTTAAAAATCTTGGTCGTTACCTTAAGTCCGCTTAAATTGCGTGCTACAACCTTGATATTTGTCCCAACAGCTTCATCAGGCGTTGCAAACTGCAGTGCCTCGCGATACCCGTCAGGGAGTATAACCTCCTGATCCTGTAAGTCGTTTGTGCTACCCGCAAGCAAATAAGCAGAGTCGTTCGAACGCTCAGCAGTTACCAGCGCCTGATAATCATCCTGATCTGTCCGCGTCACATAGGCATCGTTAATGGCAATATAGGGGTTTACGTGCTCAACACCATCAGTACTACCAATTGTGTCCAAATCGCTCTGATCAAGCGGCTTAACAGATATAAAATTAAATGTCAGTGGCGAAGAACCAGTATATTTACTCGGGCGGTACGTCGTCCCTTGATCATCTTGCTTCTTCATAACCCATAGAGTCTGGGTTTCGGTGTTGGAGTTGATGATTTTCTCTACATATGCCCCGCCGCCATGGTTTATGCCAATTGCCATCGTTAATGAAAACGATGCGACAGCAATAGAAAGCGTCGTAAACACCGTGCGGGAACGAGCTTGCATCAAGCTATCTATCGATCGGCTGAAGAGATCACCTATATTCATGGCTGTTTTCCCTGTGCAGCCTGCTGACGCTTCAACTCCTCTGCTCGTGCAGCATCGGCAAATTCCCTCTTGCGATCGTTATAGACTTGCTGCGGTGCTACATTCGGAAGCTTACTTTTAATCTCTACCACTCGCCCATCAGAGATCATAATTTGCATATCGCACTTTTCTGCGAATTTACGATCGTGCGTCACTATCACTAACGTTGTTCGCAAATTTTTATTACACCAAAACAATAACTCTTCAATTGCTGCCCCTGTTGTACTGTCTAAATTACCTGTTGGCTCGTCGGCAAATATAATGCTGGGGCGGCCAACAATCGCCCGGGCAATAGCCAGTCGCTGTTTCTGCCCGCCCGACAGATAGTGCGCACGTACCTTTTTCTTTTCAAATAGCCCGACCGCACGCAACGCTTCATCAATTAATTCCTCTCGTTTTCGGCCGCGTATCCCCATAATCTCCAGAGGTAAACTAACGTTTTTCGCACATGTCTGATGATTCTGCACAAAAAAAGACTGAAACACAAACCCAATAGTTTGCAGACGAAACCTATCCGTCTCCTTTTCTTTCATCGTGCGAATATTACGGCCGTTGATGATAATTTCACCCAGGTCAGGAGCAGCCAATCCGCTCATCACATGTACCAAACTCGACTTGCCACTACCGCTTTTACCTATAATAGCAACGCTCGCACTATCAGGAATCGTAAAACTAACGTTATCCAGTACCATATACTGGCTACGTCCATCACCATAAACTTTACTGACACCCTTTAGCTCTATCATGTTTTATCCGTTAGAATTGTCGCTTTGCGCCCCACTCAACCAATGCTTTATCTGTCTCTTATCATACCTTACCGTAAGCGGTATGACCATATCTTGTCGCCGCTCATCAGATAAACCTAGCGTGGTATACTGTTGACTTTTCATCAAACTTATGCTAATGTGTTAACAGATAGGAAAACATAACCACCACAACATGACTCACAATCAGGAACAACCTCCACGAAACAAACATGAAAAGGGCACATTAGGTGCAGATGAGATTAGCGTTGACGCCCTCAAAAAACGTCTCGCCTCAGGTAATAGCAAGTCAGGCTATTCATTTAGTGATGAGTACGCCAAAACACTCGGTGCCGTTGACCAAACGGTGAACGGAAACATGTCTCGCAATGAGCAGTTCGAACAGTCTAAAAATGCGTTCGATAAGACATTGGCGAAATATGGTATTAGCCCTCGAGAAACCACTGTAGAAGCGTCTGATGAGTCAACACCCGCCCCTGCTGTGATTGATAATGATATGTCACTTGAGGAATATCGTGAGCAAGTTGCTGGGGTAACAGAAAAAGATCTTACCGCATCTGATAAAGAGCTACTCGATCGCTGGAGCGGCAACGAAGATGATGACGAGATCGTCGATGCTCTTGAGTCAGTTGATGAAGAAGCGCATGAAAATGACGAGAATTACGAACTTGACGATGATGAGATCGCTCGAATTATGGGCGAAGTTAACGAGGAAGCAGATGCGCTGGCACTGTCTGGCATGGAAAATGTTGATAACGAAGCTGAAGAGCTTGCCAACAAGCCAGCCACTCTGGAATTAGCAGCATCAGAACTCCCCCGAGAACGCCGCCTCGACCTACTGAAAAAGCTTACTCTCAATAAAGAAGAAGCCCGCAAGCGCTGGGATGCTCGCCAAGAGATAAAACGTAGTATTAGGGAAAGCTATGGCAATGGCCGCGAACGTGTTCGCAATAGCCGCTTGAAACCTGTTGCTTTCTTTGGCGCAATCATGGGACGAATTAACCTGCTCCGTAATGGTCTCATCCCACAAGTTGAACTCAACAAACAAGTTGATTTGGCAGATTCACAAGTTGAGCAATTTAATGATGGTTCATCCGCTCTACTCTACGATAAAAATGGCTCTGTCATGACGCTCGGTCCAGATAGTAAAGAAAAATACGGACGACACTTAGCCGCTAACGAGAGTGTCAATGATATCGCCATCATAACAACTGAATCAGGTAAAAAATATGGTATTACCCGAGGCTTCTTGATCGATCAATCCAATGGTCACAGCTACGACCTGCCAAACGACACATTTGACGTTACTATCGGCAAAAAGATACGCCTACCTGGCGTCGGTAAGCTTGATAAAGTTAAGTCTGTCCGTCTTCGCTACAAAGATTATTCAGACGACAAGATGGACACACGTGGCCCTAGCCCATTCACCTACTTCACACGAGCCGCAGCTGATACTCGAGCACAGGCACGTCGCGCAGCCTAGATAAACTAACACATAGAAAAGAAACTACATGGAAAACTACATCACTACCGACGAACTTCGTAACCTAGAGGTTACGGGTGACGACAAAGAGCTCGAAAAGCTTGCCAATGAGCTCAATGAAAAGGTAGCCGAATTGGTCGGTGAAGAGATTATCTCTTCCCTCACTCCTGACGATGTCGATATACTTGCCGACATGCAAGACAAGGCATCAGAGGAAGAAATTGCCAACTGGATTGCCGAACATGTCCCTGACTATCAGGAAATGATCGAGGACAACAAGGCAATTGTCCTCGGTGACTTCGCTGAATCACAGCAATAAACTACAACAAATCGCCGCGTCGCACTGCCTTAGCATGTAACACGGCGATTTTTTGTGTCACAGGAGTTTCTGTAGCCAGTTTGCGACCATCAATCTCCCCTACACTCCCCACAAATGCTGAAGTACCACAGACAAACACTTCGTCGGCAATATAAAGCTCAGTCAGATCGACAGTACGCTCCTGCACTGGTATACCTTCCGCAGCTGCCATTTCCAGAATAGCGCGACGATTAATACCTTCTAAAAGATCACTACTCGTGTCTGGTGTAATGAGCGTTCCGCCGCGAACCATGAAAATATTAGCTGCAGCCAGTTCACACACATGGCCAGACTGATCCAAAAATATACAATCATCATAGCCCGCATCCAACGCGTCCTGATGCGCCAATACTGAGTTAACGTAAGCACCATTAACCTTTGCTCGCGACGGAATACTATTATCCGGAATACGGCGCCATTGGCTGGTTTTCAGGCGTACACCTGTTGGTTTCACGATTGGTGTTGCGGTATAGACAAACAAACTCAGCTGCGTCGATACACCGCGGGTTCGGGTACCTGGCAGTAGCCCGTCGGCATGGACAGTTGCCCGTACAAAAACAGGTTCTTTCGGACTGTTCGTCTCAACAACTTCTTTGACGATTTTTTTAAACGTATCAAGATTAAGCTCAGTCGGAAAATCTAATCCAATAATCTTTGCCGACGAACGCAATCGGTCATAATGCTGCTGTAAACGAAAGGCACGATAGTGCTTTTTGTCCGGATGCACATAAAACACTGTATAAATACTCAGGCCATAAAGCACCGCTGCACTTGCTATAGATAGATTTGCGTCAGAAATAGCACCTATTTTGTGATTGAAATAGGCTTTTTCGTATATATTCGCCATAGTTACCTCCCTAGTTTTACGTCCGGATAGACTGATTTCGTCGTTTCATCGACTTCGTGTCTAAGCTGCGGGAACGGCACACCTTCACGTGCACTGACCCCTTCAAAAATCCAAAATACGCGCTCAGAAAAGCCCAAACCACAAGCTGGTGGCATGCCGTATTCCAGCATTTCGACATAATCAATATCAAGCATCATTGCTTCATCATCACCAGCATCGCGCATTTTTTGCTGCTGGGTAAATCGGTTGAGCTGATCAACCGGATCATTTAACTCGCTAAACAAATTACAGAGCTCAGAACCAGCTATCACTACCTGCGCTCGCTGAGTTGTTTCAGGACGGTCAGGGTTCACCTTACTAAGTGGTGATATGAACGTTGGCGTGTTGATAAGCCATACGGGACCTGCCACGTCTTTACGAATGTTTTTCCAGAGCTTGTCGATACCGCGTGCTTTGTTTTCGGCCTTTTCTACCTCTAATTTATTGTCAGCAAGTGCTTTTTTGACTTCATCAAGCGTACAGTCGAACGGATCAATGCCATAGCGCTTTTTGATGGTCTCAGCATAGTCCCACTGCTCCCACTCACCGCTGAGGTCGACATCAAACTCACCAAGCTTAAATTTAAGAGTACCAAATGTCTTCTGCAGTACATCCTTAAACAACTCTTCCTGAAAACGCATACCCTCGCGCCAGTCAGCATATGCCCAATACCACTCCATAGCGACATGCTCAGGTAAATGTTCATCACTGTAGTTTTCGTTGCGGAAGCGTGGACCAATATCATAGACCTTTTCAAACCCTGCACCAAGCAGCCGCTTGAGCGGCAGCTCATGGCTAATACGCAGATAAAAATCTTGATCCAGCGCATCCATATGTGTCACAAAGGGATTGGCATCGGCGCCACCAGTTGTATGTTCGAGCACTGGGATATTAATTTCAGTAAATCCTTGATTATTCAAGAAATCACGCGTTGCCTGCCAAAAAACACTACGTCGCACAAACCGTTCACGTACATCAGTATTGACCGCCATATCAACATAGCGGCGGCGCAGGCGCTGCTCTTTATCAGTGAGTTCCGTCGGCAATGGTCGCAAACTCTTTGATAGAAGTCGCAATGTTTTGACACCGACAGAAATTTCCCCTGTTTTCGTCTTGATCACTTCACCCGTTGCCTCTACGAAGTCACCGCTATCCAGCAGTGGCAATTCATTCATCCCGACAATACTTTTTGCCGCATCAAGTGGTGCCACATCTGGCGCATGTAAAAACAGCTGCAACTGGCCAGTTTGATCACGCAGAACAATAAATGCCAGCTTGCCGAATTTGCGAAGACCGGCAATGCGGCCAACAACCGTCACCGTCTGTCCTTCAAGCTCATCAAACTTACCACTTATATCGCCTGCATTATGCGTACGGTGCGAATCTGCAGGATACGGATCAACGCCAAGTTCTTTCAACTCAGCCAGCTTTCTTAGCCGTTCATCTCTGTAATCCTGAAGTGTTGCCATATGTAAGCATTATACACTACCCACTCTGTCTAGAGCGTAATAACAGGGGTAATCATCTGTTAAGCTTATAGGCAGATAAATCATAGGTGGTATAAAGGGGTTGACTTAAAACGCTTAATTTGCTACAATGTGAGGTGTTATTCAAACGTGATATAGCATAAATGAGATTAGTAGAAGTAAGAAACCTCACAAACGACTCAGCCGCTCACACAACGACTTCTGCTCTCATGGCTCGCCAGACAAAAATGTCTGGTATTTTTAATACGAAAATAAACAAAGGAACGGTAGTATCATGACGCGAGCTCTCCACGAATTAGTAGCTGACGGAAGTCATGAACGTATTGATGATCCTCAGGCACTCAATCAACTTGATGAGGAATTTCTAAAAACCGTTAAATCAATAAGGGCAGGAACGGCTGATCCAGAGGTTTTAGCCGATGTTGATCACGCGAGTGAACGTCTCCGCAGAGGACTTGGCGCACTTGGTCTGCACGAAATGTTTGCTCTGATGGATGCGGCGGCTTTAAGTGGTGATCCGGCGGTTGATAAACTTGCACACAGAGCTATTGATACACGCTTCCCTACCCAGGATACTGGACACCAAGCTTACGAAGAAGCAAATCAGCGCAGTCGTAAGGAATGGAAAAAAGGTCTCGAGATTGCTAAGCAAACAGATGGCGCAAAGCCGTTTAGTCATGCTTTAATTGATGCCGAGGTACTAACCGACGCGGAACTTGGTGATGATTTTGACGATGTGATTATAAGAAGCAACACCAATATGCAGCAGCAGCGTGAACGTATGAAGCACGAAAAAGAACATCAGCAGGAAGAAGCCCGCCGCGAAGAAGAACACCGGAAACTTATGGCAATGGGTGTTGAAGACGACAAAAACTTCGATGATGCAGAGAAATACGATCCCTTCGCTGATGACGACGAAGACGAACGAGCTGCATAGATTTACAATTGAATTATGAAACTAAAAACACCCCATACGGGGGTGTTTTTCTTTGCATGAGCTTTTCTTAGCCAACTTTAACAACTTCGTACTTGATATCACCCTTTGGCGTACTAATAGTCGCAATGTCGCCAATCTTCTTACCCATCAACGCCAAGCCAATCGGAGACTCGTTGCTGATCTTGCCCGCAAGTGGGTCAGCCTCTACAGGACCAACAACATGGTAGGCAACCATCTTTTTGCCAGTCTTCAGCTCGACTTTACTGCCCAGTTTGACACTAGTACTGCGAGTTGTAGGGATAATTTCGGCATTGAGCAAGATATCTTCGATTTCTGCAACGCGACTTTCAACAAGACCCTGCTCTTCGCGGGCGGAATCATATTCAGCATTCTCGCTCAGATCACCGTAATCACGTGCATCGGCTATCTTATCTGCGATATTGCTACGACGACTTTTCAGTTCAGCAAGCTCAGCTTCGAGCTCTTTTTTGCCGGCGTCGGTTAGTTGAAATAATTTCTTCATTATAATTATCTAAATCCTTGTGTAGTTGTTTGATGACAAAAGCTGCATGATGCAGCGCACCCTCACTCGCTCTTTAGTCACCCCAGTTTAGCAAGAAGCTCAGACAGTGTCAACGTGAGCGTTTCACCGCTAGAACGCAGTGTGTATTCATATGTTCCCGACTCCGCTAGGCGATCACTCACTGTTACACGGTGCGGAATTCCCATGAGTTCAGCATCGGCAAATTTTGTACCAGGACGTTCATCGCGATCATCATACAAAACTTCGATACCTTGAGCCTGTAACTGCTCGTAAAGATCATCTGCTAACTTCATTGCTTGCTCGCTGCCTATCCGTATCAAATAGACCTTCGCAGGCGCAATTGCCTCTGGCCACACAAGACCTTTATCATCGCTAAAATGTTCCGCAATAACACCCATCAGACGGCTAATACCGATACCATAACAGCCCATAATAATAGGCTGACGTTCGCCCTGCTCGTTAACATAGTGTACGCCAAGCGCATCGGTATACTTTGTTTCTAGATGGAAAGTATTCCCAACCTCAACACCGCGCTTTTCTACAAGCTCATCCCTCTTCAGACCAAGCTTCGCCAAATTTTCATCGGTCAGAATTTCTTCGTTGACTGCTATCTTCTTCGCCTCGTTTACGAATATTTTGTCTTCACCTACGTCGCTCAAAGTCTGAAACTCATCACTAAAGCGTGGTGTGAAGATACCACCATCAGCATAGGTACGGTATGTTACCTCACCAAGGCCAAGACGCTCATAGACTTTGTAATAAGCAGCGACTGCACGCTCATAAATCTCTTCGTGTTCTTCCTGTGAGCGGGAGAAACTATACATGTCTTTCATGACAAATTCGCGGCCACGGAGCAATCCGCTCTTGGCACGCAGCTCGTTTCGGAACTTATTCTGAATCTGATACACATACACTGGTAGGTCTTTGTAGGAATTAATGTAACTGCTCAGTGCATCGACAATCGGCTCTTCGTGCGTCAGACCAAGGCCAAGTTCGGTGCCATTTGCAAGCTTTGTCTTGAACCAGTTATCAACTTTTGCATCATCCCAACGATCTGTTTTTTCAAAAATATCTTTAGGTTGCAATGCCGTCATCATTACTTCCTGACCACCAATAGTGTTCATTTCCTCACGAACAATACGTTTGATATTCTCGAGCACCCTCAGGCCTAGTGGTAAGTAAGCATAGACGCCCGCCATCTCTTTATGAATAAAGCCAGCCTGAATCAGAAGCTGAGCATTCCTCGCAACCTCGTCACCTGGAACGGTTTTGCTGGTTTTGGTAAATAATTGACTGAGTCTCATGGATTAACCTCTATCCTCCGACAAGCGGACTGACAAATATAAAGTAATACGCGATACCGTTTTTGATCATATGAACCAGCACGCCAGCCCAAATGCTTCCAGTGAGACTGCGCAAGCCACAAAGGAACAGGCTCAGTACAAAAACATCGATCCCAACATTCCACTGAAAATGCGCGAGTCCGAAAAGCAGGCTCGTCACAAGTGCTGCAAACACTCCCGGTACGTATGCTTTTAGTTTACCATAGAGGTAGCCGCGAAACAGCGTCTCCTCCGCCAGAGGTGCTAATACAACAAGTGTGATAAAGGCCAACATATTGTCCATTTGGCTACCAAAAGCATTAAATCCAACATCTTGTGCTTGATCCGCCGGAAATGCAGGAACAAGTGATGTGACTACCTGCAAAGTGAGTGCAACAACAATTGTGTATACCATAAAGAAAACAGGCGCGAGCCCGATATCGGTCCACGAAACAAGCCGTTGCAAGCCAAGTGTCGAGAGATGTACCGACTGTTTACGACGCACCACATACGGTAGACCAATGACAATCGTAATAGTGAGTATATAGATCACTGTTGCGATAGCAGTCTGCAAAATAGCCGGCCTTAGGAAACTGTCTGCCGGTGCATGGAGCCAGCTCAAAAGCAGTAACAGCCCAGCAATTATCAGATTACTCGCGACAAATGTGACAGTCACCCACGCTGGCAACAGTACTAACATCCGCCAGTTATATGAACGCTTCTCGTGACGAGATGCCCGAGCTAAAAGTCCATGCAAAGCATGGTGTTTTTTAGTGGGTAAATTTTCCGACATCTCCCACCGTTACCAAAACTAGCAGTATCATTAATGTCATGAAGCCGATTGTCTGAATCTTTTCTTCGCGCTCCCTAGTCAATGATTTGCGTAGTAGTCGGAAGATAGTCATTGTAAACCAGCGACCACCATCAAGTGCCGGAATAGGCAGAACGTTCATCACTGCAAGTGCCAACGAAATATTAGCTATGAGGAATACCAGCAGTGTAAAACCACCCTCTAATCCTGCAGGGAAAATAATGCCCAATATACCAACTGGACCAGCCACACTATTACCGAGTTTCCCTACTTCGTCGCTGCCTGCTTTGCGAACCGATGAATCAGTGCTAAATTGTGATACCACACCGTTGAACAAACCACCGATAAGTCCACCTATACCCTTAAACGTCTCCCAGGTAAATTGCCCTGTTGTCGCAACACCAACAATAGGTGCCGACCATGTTGACTGTGTAACGGTTGGCTGCATCAGACTAGCACCGAATACAACGGTACCGCTCTTTCGGAGTGCCACTTTAGTTGTCATCTCTGTGCCACTACGATTGTAAATAACTTCTACAGTCTGTCCGGCATACGTATGGGTAAGGTCAATAAATGCCTGAGTGCTTTTTACTTCATGACCCGCAAACCGCACAATCTTATCATGTGACTTCAGACCTGCTTTTGCAGCTGGATAGTCGCTACTGATCGCACCAAGTTGCACAGACTGTGGAATCACTTTTGTATCACCCGCTACCGAGAATTGATTACTTATCACCTGCGGTAGTCCGACAATGGCAAGAATAGTAAACAACACTGCCGCAGTCAGCCAGTTAATAAATACACCTGCGAGCAAAATCTTTGTTTTTGCCCAAAAACTTGCCGCGCCGTAGTCACCCTTTTTGTCAGCCGAGTCATACTCACCCTTCATCTTGACGAAACCACCTAGTGGAAGCCAGTTGACGCTGAGCAAAACCTTATTCTTGAGTTTTTTACTCCAGGCACGTGGCGGAAAACCGATGCCGAACTCTTCAACAACGACGCCATTGCGACGAGCAACGATTGCATGACCCAATTCATGTAGCACGACCAAAAAAGTCAGAGCCAAAATGCCAACGATAATTCCCACGATTATATCCATTGCTATCCAGTATACAATCCGCTAAAGGAAAACTAAAGCGTTAAGATGTCTTTTTCTTTGGCTTTAAAAGCAGTATCAATCTTGCCCTGGTACTCAGCCATCAGACGATCAATTTCTTTCTCGACTGCCTTTACATCATCTTCGGTCAGCGTCTTCGTATCTTTTTGACGTTTGGCGTCTTGCAAGGCATCCTGGCGCACCTGTCGCATACCTATACGTGCTTCTTCTACTTTTTCACCTGCCTGTTTCACGAGCTGACGGCGACGCTCTTCAGTAAGTGCCGGTACTGGTACGCGTACCACACGACCATCATCTGACGGATTAAGACCAAGTGACTGATCATTGCGAATAGCAGCAGAAATCGCAGCAATATTTGACGGATCAAACGGTGTAATCTGCAATAATTGTGGCTCAGGTGCGGTCACATTTGCAGCTTGGTTCAATGGCAACACTGTGCCATAGACTTCAATTTTTATACTGTCGAGCATACTTGGCTGTGCCCGGCCAGTTTGCACTTTACGCAGTTCACTCTCGAAATGCTCGAGTGCGCCTGCCATCTTGAGTTCATAAGGATCTGTATCAAACATGTTTCTAGTATAACAAAGACCTCGTAAAAATAACCCCGCTCAAGCAGGGTTATTTTCTGTAACACTTATTCAGATTATTCGTTTACACCCAGCTCTATACGTTTGAACTGTGCAATACGGATATTTTCACCGCTTAGTGCGATCTGCTCCTTAATACGCTCGCCAACTGTCTTTGTGTCGTCCAGTACAAAAACTTGTTCAGACAAAACTTGTTCAGCGAAATGCTTCTTCAGCTGACCCTCGACAATTTTCTCTGCCATTTCAGCAGGCTTGTCTTTCAGGGCATCGCTTTCGAGCAATTCTTTCTTCTTCGCCTCGTACTCCTCAGCCGGAATGTCTTCAACTGTTGGATACTTTGGCGCCATAGCAGCAATTTGCATAGCAATCTGGTGCGCGAATTCTTTGAATTCAGGCAAACGTGCCACAAAGTCAGTCTCGCAGTTTACTTCAACAACAACGCCGATGCGACCAGAGTGAACGTAGCTATCGATGACACCTTCACGGGTTTCGCGGTCGCCCTTTTTCTCGGCTTTCGTCAGACCCTTTTTACGGAGTGCTTCGAGCGCTTTGTCGAAATCACCATCAGCTTCTACAAGTGCTGCTTTGGCATCGGTCAAACCAATACCAGTAAGTTCTTTGAGTTTCTTGATATCTTCAACAGTTATAGCCATTTATGCTGACTCCTTTTTGCTTGCGCCCTCAGCAACAGCAGCGCTGAAGTAGTCGAGCAATAGTTGAATGCCTTTAATTGCATCATCATTACCAGGAACAACGTAATCCACAGCTGATGGATCGGCATTGCTGTCGACAAGACCAACAACAGGCACACCAAGGACGTTCGCTTCTTTGATAGCGTTGTGATCAACCAATACGTCAACAACAACAACTGCACCTGGGCGACCGTTCAGATCTTTGATACCACCATACTTGATGTTGAGTTCCGCGATTTCTTCGCCGAAACGCTGCACTTCAAGCTTGTTGTAGCGCTTTTCCAGATCACCGCTATCCATGCGGCGCTCAAGATCTTTGAGTTTCTTCACCTGCTGGTTGACTGTACTGACATTCGTCAGCATACCGCCAATCCAACGCTCGGTAACATACGGCTGGCCAGCCTTCTCTGCAGCAGCCTTTACCGCATCTTTTGCCTGCTTCTTTGTGCCAACAAATAGCACTTGCTTGCCACTTGCGGCAACACTCGTCAGAAATGGCAACGCCTTCTCCAAACCTTCAACTGTTTTTGTCAGGTCGATAATGTGACTATCCTGACGTTTGCTATGAATGTATGGTGCCATTTTAGGGTGCCATCGGCTCGTTTTGTGTCCAAAGTGAACACCAGCTTCGAGCAGCTGTTTAATATCGACAGATACTGCCATATTGGTTACTCCTTTTTCCTCACCGCTCAACCTGAGATTCAGGAGTTCTTGAGCGGTTGTGTCATTAAAATTGTTACCAATTCAATATAACAGAGGTATTGTTATATGTCAACGGGGGTATATTACAAAAAAAGCATTAGTGCTATACTTGGGTCACTATGAAGAATGTATTCCGTATTGCCGCCAACCGTATATCTGTCTGGACGGGTAGCGCCGCAGTCTTTCTCGGTGCAGTAAGTATTATTATCATCTGGGGTTTAACAGGCCCAATCTTCCACTACTCTGATACATGGCAGCTTATTATTAACACCGGTACAACAATCGTTACTTTCCTTATGGTGTTCCTGATTCAAAATACTCAGAACCGCGATGGTAAGGCTGTGCAATTAAAACTCGACGAATTAATTCGAGCCACGAAGGGAGCACGCAACACCTACGTAGGTCTTGAAGATCTGCTCGATAGCGATATTGAAGAGCTGGAAAAAGAATTTAAATTACTTGCCCAAAACCCCA
The DNA here is from genome assembly GCA_964480675.1 of uncultured Candidatus Saccharibacteria bacterium. GTDB lineage: Bacteria > Patescibacteriota > Saccharimonadia > Saccharimonadales > Saccharimonadaceae > UBA2112. Next base: position 37,572 of record CAYZPD010000001.1, on the reverse strand, counting down.
ACACCGTTCGGGCGCTCAACAAATTGCATGACAAGATTGAAGCAGAACACCAACGTCGTACAGGCCTTCGTGAAACAGCTTCACGTATGCTGCACCATACTCAGACAGTCGATCTACCTCACCACGATCAACAAAAGCCTCACGCCAAATAAATACCCTTTGACATTTCCTCAGAGGTACGTTACAATATTCCAGATATGAAGAGTAACGTGCATCCGGCAACGTACCGTCCGGTCGTCTTTAGCGACGATCAGGCTGGCTTTGCCTTTTTAACCCAGTCAACCGCTGCGAGCGATGAGACGATCAAATGGGAAGACGGCAACGAATACCCATTGGTCAAAGTACACATCTCGAGCGCGTCTCACCCGTACTTCACTGGTGAAGAAAAAATCATCGACACCGAAGGTCGTGTCGACCGCTTTAAGGCTCGTGCCGCTGCTGCTGAAGAGCGCCGCGCACAGCTTGCGAACAAAGCCAAAAAGGCAAACGCGACAGCTGCTAAAAAAGCTGCTGTTACAGAAGAATAACTATTTTATACAAAGAGACCTCCGACCGGAGGTCTCTTTTTGATACAATGAGGATATATGCCAAAGATTAGCCTGGATATTAATGAGCTGAGAACCGAGAAAAGTGAACTCGGTAATTTTCTCGCATCACCTGACGCATATAGTGCACCCGACTTTACAGCCAAGAATAAACGTTTCAGCGAACTTGAATCTATCATCGAAAAAGTAAGTCTACGCGGAACACTAGAGCAACAGCTCCTTGAGGCAAAGGAATTAGCTACTGGTAATGATGAACTGGCCGAACTCGCAAAAGCGGAGGTTCTTGAGAATGAAGAGAAACTTGCAAAGCTCGAGGATGAGCTGTTTGCCATGCTCGCTCCTCGCGACCCCAATGATGACAAAAACGTTATCATGGAAATCCGCGCAGGTGCTGGTGGCGATGAGGCCAGTTTGTTTGCCGCCGAACTCTACCGTATGTATTTACGCTACTGCGAAGCTCACGGGCTCAAAACTGAACTTATCGGTGAAAGCGCAAATGACACTGGCGGCTACAAGGAAGTAATTTTCAAGATCAGCGGTGACTCACCCTACTCGCAGCTCAAGTTTGAGAGTGGTGTACATCGTGTGCAACGTATACCAGCTACAGAATCACAGGGACGAATCCATACTAGTACCGTCACGGTTGCCGTATTACCTGAAGCCGAAGAAGCAGACATAGAGATCAATCCTGCTGATTTACGAATTGATATTTACCGTGCTAGTGGCCACGGCGGCCAGTCGGTCAACACGACCGATAGCGCGGTTCGCATTACCCACTTGCCAAGCGGTCTTGTCGTAACAAACCAGGATGAGAAGTCACAGTTGAAGAACAAAGAAAAAGCCATGAGTGTCCTCAGAAGCCGCCTACTCCAGCAAAAAATCGATGAAGAAAACGCTAAACTTGATGCTGAACGCCGCGGACTCATCGGAACCGGTGACCGCTCTGAAAAAATTCGTACCTATAACTTCCCACAAGATCGTATAACTGACCATCGTATCGGCTATAGTCGCAGCGCCATTCCTGCTGCGATGAATGGCCAGATCGATGACATAATTGAGCATTTGCAAGCCTATGAACGAGAACTTGCCGCCAAAAACGCCGACGTATGACAGTTGGCTGAGTAAAGCCACAACCCTGCTCCAGCAAGCCGGTATAGAGTCAGCGCGCCTCGATGCTGAACTACTCTTATCGCATACGGCAAACATTTCACGCACCTACTTACACGCTCATGGTGACAATGCACTCGATGGCAGGCATGAAGGTATTGCCAATGCCAGGCTAGAACTACGCAAAAATCGCACCCCGCTCGCCTATATAATCGGACACAAGGAATTTTATGGGCGACGATTCAAAACAACCCCCGCCGCTCTTATTCCCCGTCCAGAATCAGAGACAATCATAGAGCTGTTAAAGGGTATAGTTCCAAAAAACATATCCCTGTTGCAAGAAAAGCTAGCACTCGCCGATGTCGGCACAGGCACCGGTTGCTTGGGCATTACAGCGAAGCTTGAATGGCCAGAGCTCGACGTTACACTCATAGATATCAATACCCACGTATTAAATCTCGCAAAAGAAAATGCAAAAGTACTCGATGCAGATGTAAAAACACTCAAAAACGACTTGCTTGGTAGTTACGGTATGCCCCTCGATATTATTGTCGCTAATCTACCCTATGTTGATCGCGACTGGGAAGTATCACCAGAGACTCGCGCTGAGCCTGATGAAGCATTATATGCCACCAACCATGGGCTCGCATTGATCTATCGTCTGCTTGAGCAAGCACCTCTTTGGTTGAGAATGGGCGGACATGTTCTTATAGAATCAGACACTAGGCAACAGAATGATATTATTGCTCACGCAAAAAATCTTGGCTATCAACATGATACGACCGAAGGTTTTATAACAGTTTTTAGCCGTTAGAAGATTTCGTATAGGCTTCCAGTGTGACCATCACAGTCATCTGTTTTCCGTCGCGTAAGATCGTCAGTGGCACCTGATCACCCAGTGTATATTCCGAAATCAAGCTCGCCACACTACCTCGTTCGCCTACTTCAATATCACCTACTTTTGTAATGATATCTTTGTCTTTTATACCTGCTTTAGCAGCTGGGCTACCGCTCACAACACTTGAGCCTCGATCGGCAATGACATACGCACCTTTTTTCACCGATAGATTGTACTGTTTAGCAACTTCAGGTGTGATAGTGATGTAATTGACACCCACATATGCCCTCTGTACTTGACCAGTCTTGAGAAGATTTTTTATGATTCCTTTTGCTGAATTAATCGGAATCGAGAAGCCAATACTCTGCGCATCCTGTGCAACTGCCGTATTAATACCAATCACCTGACCACTCAGATTAACGAGTGGCCCGCCTGAATTACCAGGGTTAATTGCTGCATCTGTTTGTAATAAGTCGGTTAGATTTTCGACCGAATTACCATCTTGTGCCGAAACCGGTCGTCCAGCACCCGAGATAATACCACTGGTGACAGTATTTTGATATTCACCAAGTGAATTACCGATAGCAACGACCTTCTGACCGATGCGAACAGAACTTGAGTCACCTAATGTCGCTGCTGTGAGGTTACTCACGCCACTAAGTTTTATAAATGCCAGGTCATTCAGCGGATCAGTACCAACGACTCGGGCGTTATCATAAACTGTTCCATCACTTGCGATCACCGACAGTTGACCGCCGCCCGATATGACGTGTTTATTTGTCAAAATATAGCCATCACTACTAATGATAATGCCACTTCCAGCGCCCTCTTGTGTTTGTGCACCGAGAGAGGTCTGCAGTTGCTCTTTTGTCACGATAGAAACAACGCTTGGACCAACTTTACTAGCAACGGCCGAGATATCCTCCTCATCTGCACTGACAATAGCATTGCCATCTGTCGCCGTGTTGCGATCAGGTGATGCAATACCGCTAAAATGCGCGCCGATGAAACCACCGCCCAGCCCTGCGCTAAAACATGCGATGAGTAGCAAAAATACTGCAGATATGTATTTTCCTGCTTTCAATTGAGGTCGCCTGCTCACTACCTTGTAGCTGGCTGTTTGTTTTGACTGTGGATCTGTGCCGTCGTCCATACTATTCCCACTCTATATTTTTTATCTGATAATCGTCTTAGACGCTGCCGATGCTGGCTGAGCTAAAGAAAGTCAAAAGTATGATAAACACCCCGAGTACCAGCAGAAGCGGCGGTGTCATGTCAGCTGGGCGGATCTTATCGTGCTCTCGATATGATGAATATGCTCGTTCTGCCAAGAAGCTAATACCGAGCAGCAACAGTGTTGCTTGTGGCAGCTTTAGTACGCTGCCGAACGGTAAACTATACGCAATCGTCCAGTGATAGGTCAGCCAACCAATCTCGGCGAATATCATCCCCCAAAGCAGACTCAAAAATCGTGTATCGCTATCTGAGTGTGAGATAAGTACATGACGAGCACAAGCATACCCGATAACCCAAAGCAAAATAACAACCAAGGAGGATGGCCACTCATACGAAAGGCTCGCGAGCGCCATACTACCAACACCGACTGCCACTGCTGCCTGAGCAGCGATAAAGCTTCTCTTGGCGCGTGGCTTCAAAAACAGCAACCATGCAGCATAGAGGATACATAGGACAACTTGAGTAACTAAACCATTGCCATTTGCCGCCTGACCAGCAAGATACATGAGCAACACAACACCGATACTGACAATCATGTCGACCATATTTGCCTCGACATGCGCAAACCAATAGCGTGGACGAACAGCCAATACACGCCACTTACTAAGCAATACAAGTAACAATGCCGACCATGGTGAGCCGGTTGAAATAGTTAAGACCAGTACAGCAATAGCGAGTGCAAGATTCAGCAAAACATAAATTACTTCACTGAGAACTGATCGTCGCCTGACTACCCTTAGAAATTCCATAAGCAACCTAAGTATAGCATGTTATTGATCTGTTGTCGGTGGCGGACCGATGATAAGGACAAATTTGATTGATGCATCGACCGATACTGGCGGCTTGCCCTTCGTGATCTTGATATTGTAGCGCTCCTGTAGCTTCGAGGCGGTACCACTATTACCTGATCCTATTTGATACAGCGTGTACCTCGGATAATTGCCAGATGGTGCATTAGCTACCGTACCGACAACATATTGAGCACTCTCCAACTTATCAGCCTCACTTTGCGCCGTACCGGCAACACCCGATCCATTAAATACTGCAATAGGTGCACCCTCCTGCGCAACAGGATCAGACGATAACTTCTTATGGATAAGTGCCCGAAGGTCGCTATAGTCATATGTTCCAGCTGCAGGCTCAACGACACTCATACCATTCACATTGCCTGTCGACATAATAGGATCATCACCGTCAATCAAGCTGATTGATCGAATATCGTCGCTTTGTATGTTCTGTGCAAGTGATACCAAAGTACGAAATTCCTTGGTTGCAAATGTTGTACGGAGATTGTTACCAAGTGCATCGATAATTGCCGAGACCTTGCCAAAGTCAGACAATACGCCGGCGCTGACGGCTTTCTCGCGAAGTGCTTTGATGATTTTTTGCTGGTTTTTCTCACGATCGAAATTAGATTGTGCCAGTCCCCATGTTGGTGCTGAGTCACCACGCGCTTGCGCGAGGTAAAGCGCATGTTCGGCATCCAAAACCTGCGGCCCCGGACCATAGTCTATGAAATGGCCTCGCGGTGGACAACGCTTCATCTTTGTTGCGTAGCTTGCACCACACTTCCAGTCAAAGTTACTATCCATCACACTGCCTGGCTTAATGCCAGCCGGTACCGCTCCGTTACCCTCAATATTGACTGTGATAGAGCCGCCAACAGCATTTACCATTTCACGCATAACCGTATAGTTAACGTTTACGCCATACTGTATGTCCAGGCCAAAGATCTTGCCAACAAACTCCGCTTCTAAGCCAAGTGCCTTTCGGTCAGCATCAACACCTTTACCATCATGCACACAGTTATAGTATTCATTAATCTTACCTGCATAGCCTGAGTTACATGCTTCACCAAATTTTACATACAGATCTCGCGGAATACTGATCATAAAGGCATTTTTCCTATTTTGATCCACGCTCAAAATCATCATAGAGTCAGTCAAATTACCTCCGTCGTGACCTGGATCATCTTCAGAGGTACCGAGAATCAATATATTGCTGCGGCCGTTGGCATCTTGTTTGAGCGGTTGATTCTGAAAAATATCCAAGATACTCCCCTGGAATACATTTCCACTGGCGATAATAGCCTTGATACCGACATAACCACCGATTGCAACCAAGATAACAGCAATCAGTATCGCAATACGCTTAATCCATTTGCGACGACTCGACTTCTCTACTTCGGGCTGTTTACGTCGACGTTTTGGCGCTTCAGAAGCTTCATCATCGAGCCCACGTAGTGAGGCATCGATCTCAGATCGGCTAATACCACTTCTCGTTGGCTGCGGCGTCTCCACCGGCTTAGGGGATTGTCTGACGATAGGCTGCGGATTCTTTTCACCACTTATAACACCCCCTACCATACGTGAAGGGCGACGGGGTACGAATCCATCCATTGATGATTGTTTTCTCGCCATAAATACTCAGTCTACTATACAAAACTTTGATGCTTATGAATAGTTAGGAAGCTGGAGTATTTCAAAAAAGTCCGCTATAGTAGAGAGAAATGGAAAGAACCTTCGGTCAGCGACACCCGTGGATGAAAGACTTTGCCGGTCTTCTCTTTTTTGTTATAGCAGTCATACTAGGTACCGTCCTTATCAACACCTATGTTTTCCGTAGTTTCAACGTTGAAGGTCCCAGTATGGAAAAAACGCTCTACACCGGTGACCGGCTAATTGTCGACCGATTGCCTGTTACCTGGGCAGAGCTACAAAACAAACAATACATACCCAACAGGGGTCAGGTCATTGTCTTTAAAAACCCGCAGTATACAGCAGGTAATCCGGATGAATATATTGTCAAACGTGTTATCGCTTTTGCTGGTGAGCACGTTGTACTAAAGGACGGCCAATATACAGTTTATAACTCTGCCAACCCTGCAGGTTTCAACCCCGATGATGCCAACCATGGTGAACCTGGTAGTCCAACAAGCGGTAGTGTTGATGTTACCGTACCAACCGGTACGCTCTTTGTGAGTGGTGACCACCGTCAAGGCAACTACTCTTTTGACTCGCGTAATGGCCTGGGCTATATCCCCCTCTATGATGTCGTTGGTCCAGTGAGTATGAGAATTTTTCCGTTCACTGGTATCCGAACATTCTAAGAGCAGCTTCAAACGCCTTGAGTACAATATTTACCCAAGACGTTTTTCGATTTTTTCCAGTTCGTCCTGATTTTTGAATTTGATAACAATCTGTCCTGCGCCATGACTGTTTGTACGGATAGCAACTCTTTCGGTTCCAAGTCTTTGTTGCCAGCGATTGACAATTGCAGTATCGGCAGCCGCTTTTGGTGCCGCTACAATATCAGCCTTACTGTCCGCTTTAACATTCACAATGTACTGTTCAACTTTTCGGGCACTCCATTCCTCACGAAGAATCTGGGGCAATACTGCCTCTATCACCGCATCGTCAGCACCAATAAGCGGTCGAGCCTGACCTTCAGTCAATCGACGATCTTGGAGCGCCTTTTTTACACTTTCGGGCAGTCGCAAGAGTCGCAGCGTGTTACTAATCGCACTGGCCGATTTACCACCTACCCGTACACCAATTTCATCAAGCGACAGATTAAATTGATCTCTTAGTTTCAGATATGCCGTAGCGGTCTCTAGTACATTGAGGTCGCGTCGCTGTAAGTTTTCGATCAGAGAAAGTTCTAGCTTATGCTGATCACTCAGAGTACGTACCAGCGCGGGGATTTTGTCTAAACCTGCGCGTCCGGCAGCTCGAAAACGCCTCTCGCCAGCTACAATCTCATACTTATTACCCGTTGGCGTAACAACAATTGGTTGGATCACCCCATGTTCTTTTATGGACTGGGCTAATTCTTCAAGTGCTTGCTCGTCAAATGTCCGGCGCGGTTGATCAGGGTTTGCTATCACAACTTCAAGCGCAAGTTCGCGTAAATCACTGAGTTTTTCATCCTGCGCAGCCGTAGGATCAAGTGACTCGTCAATCAGTTCCGTTGGAATCAGCGAATCAAAACCGCGTCCCAATCCCATTTTTTTAGCCGACACGCTCTAGCACCTCTTTGGCAACTGCTTTGTACGCACGAGCACCTTTACTCCACTTGTCATAGGCACCGATAGGCACGCCATGACTCGGTGCCTCGGCCAAACGAATATTACGTGGAATCGTGGTAGCAAACACTTTATCTGCAAAGTGCTTTTTGATTTCGTCATGCACTTGATTACTGAGTGTTGTTCGCGTATCCATCATTGTTGGCAGTACGCCAAGCAGCTCTAACCCTGGGTTCATACCCTTACGTACTAACTTCATGGTTTCAAGCAGCTGCCCCAAGCCCTCAAGCGCATAGAATTCAGCCTGTACCGGCAAAAGTACGTATTTTGCTGCGATCAACCCGTTAACAGTAAGGAGGCTCAGGCTCGGCGGACTATCGATAAGAATGATGTCGTAGTCAGTAGAAACAGTCTCCAGTGCCATCCTCAGACGAGTGAACTTGTGTTGCAGGGCTGCCATTTCAACTTCCGTGTTCGCCAAATGTGATGTTGTTGGAGCAAGCCACAAGTTCTTGTGGTCAGTTTTAATAATGGCTCCCGCAAGCGGTGTACTTTGCAACAATACTTCACTCATAGTCACTTCCAGATCGGTCTTGTTGATACCAAGACCGCTTGTTGCATTACCTTGCGGATCTAAATCAACCAGCAGTACCCTCTTACCAGATTTCGCCAAGTAATAGGCAATGTTAACTGCGCTCGTTGTTTTGCCAACGCCGCCCTTTTGATTTGTTACCGCGATAACAGTAGTCTTATGCCCCTCGCTCATTTGTTACATTATAGCACGAGAGGTTTCTCTTGTATTAACAAAAACAGGCACACTTTACTCGTGTGCCTGTTTTTCATAGGTTTCACTACTTGATTGAAGTAATCTCAATCTTGGTGTATTTCTGGCGATGACCAGTCTCTTTATGAACGCGCTTTTTACTCTTGTAGCGAATCACGCGGATTTTGTCGCCCTTGACTTCAGCTTCGACGACTTTTGCGCTTACCTTTACGCCCTTTACTAGTGGCGTGCCGACCTCGGTTTTATCACCGTCGATCGTCAGAAGTGCATCAAGTGCGAGCTCTTTTGTTCCATCCGGGAGGCGGTCCACCAGGAGGGTCTCTTTTTCGGTGACAATATATTGCTTGCCACCAACCTTGACTACTGCTTTCATATGTTCCTCATATTATTAATACAATCAATGGTAGATTGTAACAGATACCACGATGTTTTTCAAGGCTATTAACGGTTCACAATGACGTTATTGGCGTGCAGCCAACCATGAACGTTGCCACAATCCATATACTCACCGACTGCAGGTACAACGGTCACTGACTGGCCTTCCAGTACTGCCTGGCGGATAGGCTCAATGATATAGAACTCACCCGAAACCTCTAACTGCGCATAGTTAAAAATTCTTGTCAGAATATCGTAGTTCAAGATGTATTTGCTGATATTGATCTGATTGCTTGGGGCCTGGCCAACCGCTGGATGCTCAACAATTTGCTCAAATGCACCCGTCTCTTCGTTGAAATCAATCACGCCATACCGACTCACATCTTCGGGCGCAACTGGTGCTGAAAGCAAACTATTGCCACCTTCTGGCGTCGCAGCCATCAGGCGCGTCAGCTCGGCTGACCCGTCGGCATTGTAGATAAAATCATCGCCACCAAGCACTGCAACTGACTCACCCTTCTTAAGGTGTGGATACACAAGTGCTACAGGGATAGCAGTGCCATATTTGCCATTTGAATCCTGCTCGAGAAAATGGAAGACAACATCGTGCGGTGGCCGTGCCAGCTCTATCAGATCTTGTTTGCGGTTATACTCCAGAAATTGGTTCAACCGCTCATTGTCTGAATAATATTGCTGCAGTTGGTAACTGCCTTTGTTTACAACGAAAAAGATTTCAGTAATACCTGCCTTCACGCAATCTCGCACTACATAGTCGACAATTGGCCGATTACCGACAGGCAACATGCATTTATCGACGGCTTTGGTAATAGGAAGCCGACGCGTTCCCCAGCCGGCAACAGAGATGATAGCTTTTGTGACAGTACTCATTCACTCAGTATAGTAAATTTGCTCGTCAGAATATAGAGTCTGATGGTGCTACGAATGCTTTTTCTGCTGCAGTGCATTCATATGGTCATGATTCAAACCGTAATAATGTGCAATTTCATGCCACAGCGTTCGCTTAATCTGTTCAAATAGTTGTTCTTCACTTCGAACAACTTGTAAGATTGAGTGCTTAAACAAGGTGATTTTATCTGGCAGTACGAATGTATAGCCAGCACCTCGCTGCGTCAAAGGTATGCCCTCATACAGGCCAAGAAGCACCATATGATCACGCAGTTTCATCTTTACCTTCTGCTCTTCGGTTGGTGCGTCAGCCATCACAATGGCAACATTATCAAGACCTTTTATATATTCCTGCGGGAGCTCGTTCATAGCGCGTGTAATGAGCGCATCAAATTGCTCATCGTCTAGATCATACATACTTTTACTATACTCTTTATAGTATATTTAGTCTTTACTAAAGTTGAACCAGCTGGGGTCTTTTTCGATATCTTTGACAATGTTGTTCCAATGATCAGTGAGCTCTTCACCTGACATATCCTCAAGTGTCATGAACGCATCGGCTTCCTTGCGCTCGGCCGCAATATCGTCACCAAGCCCATCAGCAAGAGGGTCAGGTGTTTTGAATTGAACAGTGGAATGGTGAAAAATACTCATATGTTTGTGTTTTATTATCGTACTTATACATTAGCATAAGTTTTATTAAAAGTCAATGTGCTACACTGGTTTTATGCTGGCGTTTAATCATTTATTGGCGGGATCAATCATTGCCGTTATCACTCCTGCCCCGCTCGTGCCGGCAATTCCGTTTATCGCATTTGCTTCGCATTTTGTACTCGATCTCTTCCCGCATGCTTATGGTGAAGAGCCGCCTTACTCGCGATTTTTAAAGACGCAGATTGCCATAGATATGGTCTTATCGGTGATTGTCATCGCATTTATTATATGGTTATTCCGTGACAATTGGCTGATTGTGGGAATGGGCGCATTTTTTGGCCTGTTACCTGATTTTCTATGGCTTTTATGGCGCAAAGGACCAAAGTGGCTCGATAAGTTCCTTGACTGGGCGCACTGGATTCAGTGGGGTGAACGTCCTTATGGGTGGATATTTGATGCGCTATACGGCTTCCTGATGGTCTTCACCCTCATGCAGCTTGCTAGTTAAGTTTTGATACATACGGATTATCTGTAATGTAGAATCGCCAAGGGACGTCTTTTCCCTCGGATATACCAATACGCGTCGTTTGCGTAATCATAGATGTTTGCAGTGCAGGCTGAGGAGTCAGACGCAGCTCACCGCTCCTGAGATCATGGCCATTCAACATCTTGTCGATACCAAGTGCCTGACAAAGTTTTGCCGGCCCATTTGTGGCTTCACGGCCAGTTTTATTGCGCTTTTTCTCTACAATATCGATACCCTCTACTGGCTCGACTGCCCGGATCAAGACGCCCGCGCCATGCCCTTTCTCGCCCGTCACAATGTTGGCACAATAGTGCATACCGTAGGTGAAATAAACATACAGATGGCCATACTTGCCAAACATAACTCTCGTTCGTTCAGTCTCTCCTCTGTAACTATGGCTCGCAACATCGGTCTGATCATAGGCTTCTGTTTCGACAATTTTGACGCGAATCACGCGACCATCAATATATCGTTCAAGAATACACCCAAGCAAAAGCGGTGCAACCATCCTGGCGGGCGCGTTTAAAAATTGAAGGTCTTTGATGGTAGTCACAGGTTTCAAACTCCCCTTGAATGCTCAAGTCGTTGCTTAATCTCTGGCAAAAATTCGCTTTCGCACAACAACTCAAGAGCTCGGAACAACGGTGATGGAAGCGTATCGAAATCCACCCATTGCTGATCAATAAATTTATCCGGCTCTCTGATTTCGGGCTCACCGCTCTCCCAATCCGCTGTCATCCATACTGTCAGACTATGAACATTCTCATCTAGAAAAATGTTATTTGTTAGCCCTGCAAATCTGGCATTTTTTATCTTCATTCCGGTCTCTTCATCTATCTCGCGTTGGGAAGCAGTTTCAAAGCTTTCCCCAAACTCCATCCAGCCACCCGGCACTGACCATGTGCCCGCACCATGACTACCCCGACGCTGACCAACAAGGAATTTCCCATCCCTCATAACAATCACCCCAACACCAACACCAACACCAACACCAACTCCAACTCCAGGTCGGCTTAGGCTTTCTTGAGCCATAGATGCAACACCTTGCCTTCAACAGTCACATCTGCCGAATAGCCATCATCACCAACAGACCCAAGCTCTACCGCAAGAGTTTCCGCTGCAATAACTGTAGAATGTTCATCGATGGCACTGCTGAGTTCTTCATCTTCACTAACAAGACTGAGCACAATACGATCATCGACGTTCAAACCAGCATTTTTACGCGCTGCTTGTACATGACGTACAACTTCACGCATCAAGCCCTCGCGCTTAAGTTCGGGCGTGATATTCCAGTCAATCTCAATGCCACCCCCTAACATCTCGCCTTTCGCTTGTACAACATGACCTTTCTTGATGTTCAACTCCTCTTCAAGGATACCGAGTAAGTGGTCGTTACCTATATTGGACAGCCAGTCGGTAGTGACATGTATCGTTGCGCTAGCTAATGGCTGGCGTATCTTTACACCACGCTCCGCACGTTGGCGCAATCCGTCTTCTATGTACTTCCTCACCATCGCCATCTTATCTAGGATGTCTTGATTCACATGACCAGCTTGCGGCCAATCAAGCAGATGAACACTCTCTCCGCCAGTGAGCTTTTGATATAGCTCCTCGGCAAGAAACGGCGTGAATGGCGCAAGCACCATACTTAGCTGAACAAGAATGTAGTGTAGTGTACAATAGGCATTGTTTTTATCGGCATCATCCTCAGCGCCTGTGGCGTCTTTAGATCCTCTCCAGAAACGACGGCGGCTACGGCGAACATACCAGTTAGATGCATCTTCAAGAAACGGCAAGATACCACTGAGTGCATCTGGGATATTATAGTTATCCATATCCTGCGTCACCTGGTCGACCAACTGGTGCAAACGACTGACGATCCATTGATCAAGTGGGTTTTCCAGCTCCTCAAGCGGATCACTCAGCTCGCCATCAAACTCCCAGCCATCAACTTCGGCATACATAGTAAAGAAGTCGTACATATTCCAGACCATACTGAGTTTGCGCGCAACATCACCAACATCTTTATCCTGCAAACTGAAATCTTCACCCTTAAGCAGAGGACTACCGAGTAGTAAGAAGCGTAAACTATCAGCGCTAAACTTATCCATTAGTTCGTTCGGATCGGTATAGTTACCATAGCTCTTACTCATCTTGCGGCCATCGTTACCAGCGACAATACCAGTGGTAATGACGTTCTTGAACGGACTTTCGCCGAACAGACCAACGCTAATAACATGTAAATAGTAGAACCAGGCACGCACTTGACCAATGTATTCAGCAATGAAATCACCTGGGAAATTCGCTTCGAATTTTTCTTTGTTTTCAAATGGATAGTGGAATTGTGCGAATGGCATGCTACCTGACTCGAACCAACCATCCAGAACTTTGTCGATACGCTTGTAATGTATACCATCCTGATCAAATTCAACTGCATCGACCCATGGGCGGTGATAATCATCAAGCTCTACCCCACTGAGCTCTTTTAACTCTGCATAACTGCCGACGACAATCTGATGCTTCTTACCATCGCTATCCTTGCCCTCCCAAACAGGCATAGCAGTCGCCCAGAAACGATCGCGACTGAGATTCCAGTCAGGAGCTTGTTCGACATTTTTCTCAAATCGACCATGTTTCAAATGCTCCGGAAACCAATTTATTTGTTCACTATTTTTTTCAAGCATCAATTGCTTCTGATCCTGCACATCAAAGAACCAGCTAGGATGCGCACGATACATCAGGCGTGTACCACAACGATGACAGTGTGGATAGCTGTGGCGAATATAATCAATCTTCCAGACCATACCGCGTTCATGGAGTGTTTTTGCGATCGTTTTATTGATCTCCCAAACGTTTTCACCCTTCCATTCCGTCTCACTATAAAGTCCATTCTCGTCGATAACATGAACAACCGGGATATTCTCTCGCTGTGCTAATTCAAAGTCTTCCTCGCCATAGGCGGGAGCGATATGCACAATACCCGAACCATCTTCGGCGCTGACATAATCACCATGCCATACCTTATGTGCATGATCACCACGATCTTCAAAAAGTGATTCGTACGATTTACCTACGAGGTCTTTACCTTTCAATGTACGGATGACTTCGTACTCGAGCAGTTGATGCTTCTCATCGGTAAGTACCTTTTCAGCCAGATCTTTCGCTAAGATAAATTGCTCATCACCTACCTTAACTTCTACGTAATCAAGATCTTCGTTCACCGCAACAGCCGTGTTAGCTGGTAGTGTCCATGGAGTCGTTGTCCATGCAAGTAACGTGCTTCCATCATCAAGCTTGAACTTCACGTACACGCTAGGGTCAGTCACATCCTGATATGCACCTGCATCCATAGTGACCTCAGCCTTACTGAGTGGTGTTGCATCACGGGTACAGTACATAAGGACGCGTTCACCCTCATAAATCTTACCCTTTTCATAGAGTGTCTTGAACGCCCACCAAATAGATTCCATGTACTCTTTATCCATGGTTTTATAGGCGTTATCCATATCCACCCAGCGTCCAATACGATCGATCGTATCGTTCCACAGACTGCTGGTCTGCACCATATTATCGCGTGCAGTTGTGATGTATTCTTCGAGGCTGATTTTTGTACCAATATCGCGTCGATCCTGGATGCCAAGCTTTTTCTCGGTAAAGACTTCTGCTGGCAAACCATGGCAATCCCAACCCCATACTCGCTCGACACGCTTACCTTTCATCGTTTGGTAGCGCGGTACTGCGTCTTTGACGATACTACTCAAAAGCGTACCATGATGCGGTACACCAGTAATGAACGGAGGGCCGTCATAAAATACATATGAATTATCAACCGGACGATTTTCAACCGATTTTTCAAATGTCTTGTTCGTTTTCCATTGCTCGACGAGTGCTTTTTCGTACTCAAGTGCTCGCCGCCTGGTGTTTGCTTTGAATTTCATGTTTTCTCCTTCTAAACATAAAAATCACTTCTCTTGTCTGTCAGATCCCACTATGCGGGAGGTACCATCTGACTTCCAAAAGAAGTGATTCTTTTAGCGCTTTGTTGTCGCTTTGACGTAGCGTTCACGCCCGGCTCTACTTTCTTTCGATTTCTTCCGGGGGCTCGCGGGTGATGACCGCTCAATCGCCTCTGTTACGATTATAGCAAACTTATCTAGGCAAACAAGCTGTCGCCGAATTTCGCAAACACGAGTGCGATCAGCAACACAACCCACACAGCTACGACAAGCTTATCGTAGTCTTTGTCGAGGAAGGTATTTATCTTCTTATGAAAATCCTTACTGAAACCAAACGTACCTTGCCTGAGGTTATAGCGAGTAATCGTTGCCGAAAGCATAGTCATACTAAAGGTGACAACTAAGCACCATGGGCATAGCACCTGAATAACGTAGACACTATTAAAGAACAGCCAGTAGGCAAATAGCGTCCAAAATACGTAGCCAAGTTCAGCGCCAATCAAGAACCAGCGAGGAAATTTTACCTTTGAAAGACCTAGTAGCGCGATTGCCACTACAATCGGGAAGCCCATGAGGCCAATAAACATGTTTGGGAAGCCAAATGCACTCGCCTGCCACGTCTTCATCACTGTCGCGCAGTTCAACACAATGTTAAACGAACAACTCAAGACGGCATTTGGGTTTTTTAGTATGGTGATTTCCTCGACAGCAAGTACAAATGCTGCAAGTAGACCTGTAATTGCAAAAGCCAGCATAGTACCAAATAACCACTTATTTGACCGTTCTTCTCTACTTGAGTTTTTTGTAAATAATTTAGTCAACATAGTAACTTACCTCGTCTATGGTTGGCAGGGGGGTTCCGCGCCACATATTGCGCAGTTGACCCTCGGCAGTAGTTGCAATAATAGTCGGATATTCGACAATGTCGTAGAGCCGGCAAACATCAGTTCCTCGGCGGGTATCGGGATCTAATTCTTCGAGTGTTTTTCCTGTTTGCCTTTCAAAATCATGAAGAAATTCCGTCACACTGCGCGCATGTTCACTAGACGACCGATAAACAACAATAACGCCCACTGCTATTTTTTGTCCTTGCGGCGACGTGAGGCTAGGATTGCCTTCGAGAACTCATCAACCGTTTTGAACTCATAGTAAACACTTGCAAATCGGACATATGCGACTTCGTTGCGCTTTGCCAGTTCATCCAGTACCAATTCACCAATAGTCTTTGATGGTACTTCTAGCTCTCCAAGACCGTAAAGATTATCTTCTACCTCTGTAACAATCTGTTCGATTTCTACTTCACTCGCAAAAAACTTACCGACCGAACGACGAATAGCTGTTGAAAGCTTTTCTCTGTCATAAAGCTCACGTGTTCCGTTTCTTTTTATAACAGCGATGTTCGGCTTTTCTATTCGCTCGTATGTAGTAAACCGACGACCATCGGGTGCTTCGCGGCGACGACGAATAGATACCCCGTCACCAACTTCTCGGGATTCGATAACACGACTATCTCCGATAATAATTGGTGCCTTCATGTTTACCTCCTGTTATTCGTCGTCAGATTTTTTCTGTTTTTTACGTCGTCGTAAGAATGCCGGTGTATCCGACTCGTCGTCGTCTTCCTGAGGTGTATCCCAGATATTATGTGTTGGCTCCTGCGCAAAGTCTGCTTCTGGATCATTGTGATCAAGATCGAGGTCCACACCTTCAACAGCTTCATCACTCACACCACGAGCTTCTACTTCATGCACTCGATTCGATTCCGGATTGAGTGATACCTCTTGCTGATGGAAGAATTCACTGTCAAAACCAGTTGCGATAACAGTAATGATAAGCTCGTCCTCAAGTTCAGGCTTCAAAGTTGCACCAAAGATGATGTTTGCATCTGGAGAAACAGCACTTGTAATAATCTCTGCGGCTTCTTGGATTTCAGACATAGACATGTCGTAGCCACCGGTCACATTGAAGAGAACGCCCTTGGCACCATCGATAGATACTTCAATAAGTGGCGATTCAATTGCTTGTTGTGCAGCCTGTGCTGCACGTTCGTCACCGCTCGCACGTCCAATACCCATCAATGCACTACCAGCGTTGCTCATAATCGCCTTTACATCGGCAAAGTCGAGGTTGATGAGGCCATGCTCTGTGATGAGTTCAGAAATACCCTGTACGCCTTGTCGTAGTACATCATCGGCAATTTTAAATGTCTCCAGAAGTGGTGTACGACGATCAATCGTTTGCAGTAAACGATCATTCGGAATAGTAATCAATGTATCAACCTGACGACCAAGCTGATTCACCGCCCAGTCTGCGTTGACACGACGCTTTTCGCCCTCAAAGCTAAATGGCTTTGTCGCAACACCGACAACCAGGATACCAAGCTCGCGAGCAACTTCAGCCACAATGTATCCGGCACCACTACCGGTACCACCACCAGCACCAATTGTGACGAAGACCATGTCGGCACCTTCAAGTGCTGCACTAATCTCATCTCGTGATTCGTTGGCAGCTGCTTCACCTACAGAAGGGTCAGCACCTGCGCCTAAACCACCAGTTGTTTGATGGCCTAAATGGATTTTGACGTCCGCTTTACTATTGTGCAATGCTTGCGCATCGGTGTTCATTGCAATGAACTGAACACCGGTAAGCCCGGCATCTTTCATACGGTTGACCGCACTACCTCCAGCGCCACCGACGCCTACAACTTTAATACTCGCAAATGTCTGAATCTCGCTTGGTGTTACTTCCGGCATAGCTACTCCTACGTCTTTATTCCTCTATAGTATACCATCGATTGTCGTAAATCGAACCGCCTATGCACGAAAGCCTTTTAACAGGCGTTTCATAAGGCCGCCTGCTTGCTGCGCCGCAGCTTTCGCCTTACCTTTTCCGTGGTGAATATCAGGGTGAGTACTTCCCTTTGCATCCATAAGCATAAGTCCTGCAGCTGCTGCAAATTGCGGCTCATCTAAATGCTCTGCTACGCCGCCAAAACCACTAGCAGACCCTACTCGTACCGCAAGGCCAAGGGCTTCTTTAGTGTAATCCACAATATTTTTGAGCTTCGCACCACCACCGGTCAATACGACACCGCTTGGTAGTTTTGCATGACGACCAGCTTTCTTGAGCTCTTTGCTGACTGCTTCGAAAAGCTCTTCTAGGCGCGCTTCGATAATTTCATTAATGTCATCACGAGAAAATTCAAATGTCTCTTTGTCGTGCTTGACGGTTACCTTTTCGCTGCCAGTCTGCGGAGTTGCAGAACCATGCATCAGTTTGACCTGTTCGGCAACTTCAGGATCGGTTTTGAGTCCGATTGCCAGGTCATTAGTGATATTGTTTCCACCGACAGGAATCACGCCTGCATATTGCAGATCGCCCTCTTCAAAAACAGCGATACCGGTTGTTGCACCACCGATATCTATAACTGCAACGCCATTCTCCAACTGCTGCTCAGAAAGCACTGCTCGTGCAGCAGCCACAACACTTGGCGTAATGGTATTTGGCACAACTTTTGCCATTTCGAGTGTACTCTGGAGTGCACCCATCTGCGGAGCCATAGCCGAGATAACATTGGCGTTAATTTCTAGGCGTGTGCCTGTCATACCCACAGGATCTTTTATATTATCCTGACCATCGAGGCGATAACTATGAGGAACGACTTCCAAAATTTCACGATTTGCCGGTACTTTTCCAACAGTTGCAACTTCTTCGAGACGACCGACATCTTCAGGGTCAACCACATGATCCATTGAGCCGACAGCAATCATGCCATCGGTTACAGTACTTAAAATATGAGAGCCGTTAATACTTACACTTGCAGAGTTTACTTCATAGCCACTCATACGTTCGGCTTCACCGAGTGCTTCATCGATTGCTTGTGCAGGACCATTCAAATTAACTATTGATCCTTTGCGCATGCCGGTGTTTTTTACTTCACCTACTCCGACAATAGTAGGCGCACCTGTTGTGGCATCGAGATGACCAACTACGCAACGAACTGTAGTGGTACCTATATCAATACCGACGGCGTATCGAGAGCTGTCTTGCATAAATTGTATTATAACCTGACTCAAGCGTTTTGAACAGCCATAAGGGTTTTACCTTTACATCTGCGTCAGTATTTCGGCACCATCTTCTGTAATGAGTACCGTGTGTTCAAAATGTGCAGCTAAACTGCCGTCGCGTGTCAAAATCGTCCATTCATCATCTGGATCGGTATAAACCTTCTCTCCACCAAGCGTTGCCATAGGTTCAATTGCAATCGTATCGCCTGGCTGCAGTAGTGTACCGCTGCCTTTTGCGCCATAATTCGGTACATCCGGACCCATGTGCATTTCAGTACCAACACCATGACCCACAAGATCGCGAATAATGCCAAGTTTTGCATCAGCAAGTATCTTCTCAACTGCAGCACCTATATCACCGGTACGGGTTCCCAGACCTTTGATTGCATCAATGCCAGCATATAAACTGCGCTCAGTAGCGTTTAGTAAATGCTTCTTTGCCCCTGATGGCTCTTCACCCACGACCATAGTAAATGCACTGTCTGTCTTCATATTCTTATAGGTAATGACCAGATCAAAACCAACAATATCACCTTTTTCAAAAGTATAGTCAGAGGGTACGCCATGCACAACGGCATCGTTAACACTGATACAAATCACACCCGGAAAATTCGGTACTGGCTCTTTATAGGTCGCCGTTGCTCCGTGACGCGTAATCTCGCCTGCCACCCATGCATCTACTTCAAGTCCGGTCATGCCGACTTGCACATGTTGCTTTAAATCGCGAAGAATAGTGCCGAGGATTTTGCCGCCTTCACGCATTGCCTGAATCTGCTCAGCAGTTTTTAGCGGCTGACTCATTTCGTCAGTCCGTGCGCTTCCAGCTCTTCCATGATCCGGTCATGCACCTGGCCAACCGTACCCACACCATCAATATGAACAATATTAATATTTCGCTCCGTAAGATACGTCAAAATCGGATAAATTTCAGTTCGATAAATCTTAAGGCGCTCATCAATTGCATCCGGCGTATCATCTGCGCGACCACGAACTTCCAGACGCTTTAGTAGCTCGCTCTTCGGTACTTCTAGTACAACGACAAGCTTAATGTCGCGGCCATGATGAGACTTGTTTTCTATCAACCACTCAGCCTGGCTAAACTCACGCGGGAAACCATCAAGGATCACACGATCAATATTTTTTGAACGCTTAATTGCATCACCCATTAACTGACTTACGGTCTGAGTATCAACAAGACTACCTGTTTGCATTTGTTTGAGAACTTCGAGGTCATGCGTATCACGCAAAAGCTGTCCGGCACTCAGCCATCGCCAACCGTTTCGAGCTGCCAACAGTTGCCCCTGGACGCTTTTTCCTGCCCCAGCCGGTCCAAAAAATACGATCATGTACCCTCCTAGTTTAGTTTTTCTTTTACGATGCTCGCGATCAATGTACCATCTGCAGTATTACCAACCTGCTGTTTCACGGCACCGATTACTTGACCCATTGCTTGTGATCCACTGACACCAAGTTCTGCGATTTTAGCTTCAACTACCCCTCGTAGCTCATCCTCGCTGATCTGCTGAGGTAAATAACGTGACAAAACTTCTGCTTCTTTGCGCTCAGTTTCGGCAAGCTCTGGCCGGCCGTTTTGTTCGTATATCGCAATACTTTCGTTACGCTTCTTTACTTCACGAGCAATAATTTTTTCGATTTCCGCATCATCAATACCTTCGTCACGCTTATTCTGTTTGACTTCTTCATCCAAAATCGCAGCTTTTAAATTGCGCAACGTGTCCCCAACAAAACGATCGCCGCTAAGTAAAGCGGCTTTCATATCGTTTTGAATTGTATCCTTTAGCGACATCGACTAACGAAGTCCCAGGCGTGCCTTTGCCAGTTTGTCGGCTTTACGCTCTTTACGGATAATCGCTTTCGCGCGACGCTCAGTCTTACTGATGTCTTTACTGAAGCGCATTGATGCTTTTGCCTCTGCAAGTACACCGCTCTGCAAAACTTTGCGGTTGAAACGACGAATGATGTTTTCGTTCGCTTCGTTCTGATCTTTACGTGTAACTTGTACCATATCGTCTGTATTGTAACAGATATAACACTTTGCTGCAATAGATAGAGTTACGAGCGCACTTCCCGCTTTTGCTATACTGGAATGAATGAAACAACCTATAGTATCAATACAGAATTTTCATCTGGTCATCGGTGAAAAAGAAATTGTTAAAGACCTCAGTTTTGAAGTACAAGCCGGCGAGGTATTCGCACTGCTTGGTGCTAACGGATCAGGAAAAACAAGTACTATTCGTTCTCTGCTCGGCATTTACCAGCCAACTAAAGGAACACTCCACGTTAATGGTCGGGTATATGCACCAGATCAAGCGCGCGCTGTTGGCTACTTGCCAGAGGAGCGCGGGCTCTATACGCGTTCGAAGGTTCTTGATACCATGATCTATTTTGGCGAGCTAAAAGGATTGAGTCATACCGAAGCCCGCGAGTTTTCACTTTCCTATCTTGAACGTGTGGGTCTGGCCGACAAGGCCAACACAAAGATAAAGAAACTTTCCGGTGGCCAACAGCAAAAGGTTCAATTAGGTGTGGCAATTATCGGTGGGCCGAACCTATTGATTCTTGATGAACCAACAAAGGGACTTGATCCGGTGAATCGCAAATTACTCCTTGATATCGTGGACGAATTGCAGCAAAAAGGTGCAGCGGTTATCTATATTACGCATCTTATGGAAGAAGTTGAACGTCTTGCAGATCGATTACTTATTTTGAAGGATGGTAAGGCTCAAGCTTATGGTAGCGTTAAAGAAGTAAAGAAAAAATTCGACTCAAAGTCTATCGAAGATATCTTTGTATCGATTTATAACGGAAAAAGTAGTGAGGTAACCCATGGCTAAGCTCAAAACCGTCATCAAGCATGAATATCTCACAATCGTAAAGCAGCCGAGTTTTTGGATCATCATGCTTGCGATACCAGCTATGATCGCTGTAGTCATAGGTCTCAGTTACTTTGGTAACAAATCAGTCGAAACAAGAATGGAAACAATAGTTAAAGATTTACGAGACGTTGCCATTGTTGATGAAAGTGGACTCATCAATCACACAATTGCGCAATCAAGCGGTCTCACCCTCAGTCCTGCTGGAGATGCTGCAAAATTACGTGAATTAGTACGAAACGGTGAAAAAGATGCCCTCATTGTTTATCCGAATACACTCACAAAAGATCGTAAATATTCCGTATACCTTAGCGACACTGATCTGACAAAAATGGGCGCAGTCGGTAGCCTGGGTGACAACTTACTCAAAGCAAGTCTCTTCCTGCCTCTTGGCTCCGCTGACATCATCGCACTAGCGCAAAACGGTGCCGAGAGCCAAGTTACTACATATCGAGATGGTGTTGCGACTGCAGGCATCAACGAATACGTTGTACCCGGTCTATTTGTTGTACTATTTTATGTCATCTTTGCCTTTTCAGTTGGCTACATGCTGACGAGCGTGAGTGAAGAAAAAGAAAACCGATCAATGGAAATGGTTCTTACCTACGTTGAACCGAGGAATCTCATTGTCGGCAAACTGCTGGCTGTCATATTCGTAACACTGACACAAGTTGCTTTCTTTATTACGTTGGCTGTCATTGCTTATTTTGTCGCCAATGCATTAGGTAATTCCCTTATACTGCCTGCAGGCATTGAGCTTGACCGACTTGTATTCCATCCACTAGCCATCTTCTTTGGCGCAAGCTTCCTTGCAGTTGGCTTTCTTATGTTTGCCGGTTTTATGACGGCAACGGCTGCTATGGCACCGTCTACTAAGGAGGCGAATAGCTTCTCTGCAGTCTTCTACATTGGAGCGTTCATTCCCTTCTATTTTGTCACGATGATTTTAACGGATCCTGAGAATCCAATTACAAAATTCGTTACCTTTTTCCCACTAACATCACCCGTTGTCACATTACTTCGTAACACCGTAGGCAATATGGGAGTTCTTGAAAGTTCGCTTGCGCTAGTTACAATGGCTTTCTTCATGGTCATCAGCATCGCGATAGCAGTTCGCGCCTTTAGCCTTGGTGCACTTGAATTCTCGAACCGCATTAAACTGACTTCACTACTACGAAAATAAATTCGCTAGACTAGTTCCAAGTGAACTATGTTTCCTTCTATACTACGACGTCCGTTCCACTCATTAACATTTGGTTGGTACCACACATCCACTCGCGCACCAGGCTCGGCAAAAAAATACTCCGGTGCACTGAATGCTAACATTTGTATTCTTGATCCTGACAGATCCTCAAGATCGAGCTTCACGTGCTGGGCATCAGCCCCCATACGGCGTTGGTGCAGCACCAAGAGATTCTCTGACTTCAGTACGGGCTGAGGATTACCGTTACCAAAGGGCTCTAAACTTTCTATGTCCATAATCAGGTCATCAGTGAGATGAGCAAAGGCGGCTGTCGTATCAGCCTGGGGTAACAGAAGCTCTTGCTGATTGAATAACTTTTTTGTTCGATAGAACTCATTTACTCTTTTTCTAAACTCTGCTATGTTGGCCGTCGGTAGGGTTATGCCAGCTGCAAACGTATGGCCTCCGCCTTTCGTGATAATGTCATCTGCGGCACGTATTGCATCCGCCGCACTAAAATCACCGTAGCTGCGCGCCGATCCTTTTGCCTCATCACCCATTTCTTCAAGCACAAATGTTGGCTTTTTATATTTCTCTAGGAGCTTGGCGGCAACGATTCCAATGATGCCATGGTTCCACCCTGCACTACTCACAACAAGTACGTTGTCGTCTGCATACTGCTCCGCCTGCACTATAGCTTCATGCAATATTTTATTTTGCTCAACCTTTCTCGATGTATTTAATACATCGAGTTTTTGCGCTAGCTCAAGTGCATCGAGCGGATCTTGCGATCGTAGCATCTCAAGAGAATACTCTGCCGTCTCTAACCTTCCTGCAGCATTCATACGTGGTCCCAATGCAAATCCCAGGCTTCTTGCATTTACTTTTTCAGGGGTGACTCCAGCTACGGCCATAAGTGCTTTTAGTCCGGGTCGTCGTGTTTTTGCAAGCACTTTGAGACCCCAAAAAACATTGGCACGATTTTCGTTTGTAAGTTTTACAACGTCACAAACAGTTCCAAGTGCTACAAGGTCAAGTAGCCACTTCTCCTGACCTATCGGCAAGCCGTCTAGCTTAGTCTGCAAGGCTTGTATCAGTTTGAAGGCTACACCAACACCAGCCAAGTCCAAAAACGGATAAATTTTTCCTTTCATTTTGGATGTGTCTTTTATTATTAGGTCTTTGTATTCATCCGGATGGTCTTGTAAGAGCCGTTTTGGATTAATGACAGCAATAGCAGGTGGCTGCACAGGCGCAACGTTATGATGATCGGTCACAATAACATCCAGACCTAGCTCATTGGCACGCATAATTTCTTTTTCGCTGAGACTACCGCAGTCAACAGTGATAATAAGCTCTGCCCCCTTCTCTGCAATCTTCTCAATCGCATCAACTGTCAGCCCATAACCATCGACAAATCGATTCGGTATGAACGCACCGACATGATGAAAACCAAAACTCTCCAGCGCATCAAGCAGAAGTGTTGTAGCGGTAAGACCATCGATATCATAATCACCATAGATCATGATTTTATGTTGTTTTTTATATGCAGTGACCAGTCGTTCTACTGCCTTATCCATGTCGGGCAAAAGAAATGGATCATGCCTTGCCTCATATTGTGGATTTAAAAAAGCCTCACGTTTCTTCCCAGTCAAGCCACGCGCTTGGAGGATTTCTTCGAAAAGGCTCATTATAAGTCAGAGGCAGAGCGCTTTGGTCGTGCTGATTGCTGCTGCGACTTTATGACAATACTTTGCAGTTCTTTAAAGATAAGAAATTGCTTGTTTGTAGAGTAGATCTTCGTGTTTCCTTGCTTCTCGCTGGTTAGGAAACCTACCTTTTCAAGCCGCTTCAACTCACGCTGAATATTACCCGGATCTTCCTTGATAAGCTTGGCCAGTCCCCTTACATGGGTACGAAAATCTGGATACTTCGCATAGACTACAACAATTTTTCGTCGCACTCTCGAAGTAATAAAAACGTCTAACATATTCTCCCTTTTTCTAGTAACCTGACCCTTTTGTTACTACCTATCTTACACTTTCTTACAACACCACACAAGTAGATTTTTGAATTTTAACGCCAATTCAGCACTATTTTATTGATTTTTGCGATCGTTTCTTCATGAGTAGGAAGATCGTTCTGATCATAGTAATGATTCGTGTCGAGGTAATTCGACTTCACGTCTAAAATGTGAAGTTCATCGGCAATCATGTGTACCTTATCGACCATTTCAACACTAGCAACCGGTGCCGCAATAACAAGACGTTGAACACGAACAGGTTTCAAAAAATCCAATGCAACATCAAGAATAGTGACATCATTCAAGCCATCACTCACGAGGATAACGGTGTGATCCTGTAAAAGTGTTTGATCAATAACACCACCATCACCAATCAAACGATTAATTTTATGAAAGGCTTGACGCTTCTGCTCCTCAAAATAGCCATGATACTCAGTCATGTACGCCCCAACTTCACTGGCCGCCAGATTACTATTAGTAGTAAACTGCCCTGTTTGCGAAACTGCACCAAAGCTTTGGTTTTCTCCAGGTACATCAACGCCTTCTGATACGAGCAATGTCAGGATGCAGTGTAATCGCTCAGCAATAGGTTCACCCACAGCTACACCACCGTCTCCAAGTGCTACAACAGCAACATTTTCGTAGCGATACTTATCAAGCAACTGTCTTGCGAGTTGCTCACCTGCCTCGACTCGGCTATGGAAATACATCATACGGGATCCATTTTATCATTACGCTTATGTTTATGAGATAAGTTCAAGCAGAAAAAGTATTTTATGTCGTCTCAAGAACGTATAATAGATGGATGCGTTATTACGAGGTGGCGCCACTACAAATTATCCGACAGAATAGCCATGCTTTTACTTATGGACATAAGACACCCTTGGAAACAGGTACGATTGTTCTCATTGAGGTCGGTCGAAAGCAGATTGTTGGTGTCATTCTCGATGAAGTGGAAAAGCCAAGCTACGCGACAAAAGATATACTGTCCGTTATCGAACCGATCCCACTTCCAAAACCACTCTTAGAACTTGCTCTTTGGATGGGCGCATATTATGCAACACACCTTGCTACCGTTCTCCAGACCATGCTCCCACGCGGCCTACAGAAAACGAGGCGCAGTCGTGCTCAAGAGGAGAAAGCTTCACTTCGAAATCGAACAACTATTGTGCTCAATCAGGAACAATCTCGTGCACTCACCTCTATAGATAAGGCATCTGGCGGAACAATTCTTCTCCATGGAGTAACAGGATCCGGAAAGACATATGTCTATATAGAAGCGGCGAGAAAAATACTAGCAACTGGTAAGTCGGTTATCGTTCTTGTTCCAGAAATAGCCCTTACTACACAGGTTGTTGATGAGTTTTCAGCACATTTCGAAGATGTGCTTCTCACTCACTCAAAACAAACTGAAGCCGAGCGTCACCTTATATGGCAAAGTGCCTTGAATAGCGAGACCGCGCGCGTTGTCATAGGCCCTCGTTCTGCTCTTTTTATGCCCCTCAAACATATCGGCATGATAATCATTGATGAAGCTCATGAACCAAGCCTCAAACAAGAACAATCACCACGCTATTCAGCTCTACGAGCAGCAAGTGTTTTATCTACGGCGCACCAAGCGAAAGTTATTCTCGGTAGTGCTACCCCATCAGTAGCCGATTATTACCTGGCCAAGCTGTCAGAGCGACCAATCATTGAAATGTTATCAAAGGCACGAAAGTCGAAGGAGCCAATAGTAGATATCGTCGATATGACAAAGCGTGAGTCTTTCAGCCGTCATCGTTTCTTATCTGATAAGCTTCTCGATGAGATTGAAAAAACTCTCGCCAGTGGCCATCAGGCGCTCGTATTTCATAATCGAAGAGGCAGCGCCAGTGTAACCCTCTGCGAAAATTGTGGCTGGCAAGCCTCCTGTACACGCTGCTTTGTGCCATTAACACTTCATACAGATACCCATGAGTTGCGTTGCCATATATGCGGCAACAAGGAAAAAGTTCCGACAAATTGTCCCGTATGTAATAATGCCCAAATTATTCACAAAGGTATCGGTACAAAGCTGGTTGAGTCAGAGCTTGCAAGATTATTCCCCAAGGCCTCTATCGGTCGTTTCGACGGAGACAGCGCAACCGATCAAACACTAGACGCTCTCTATAAGGAACTCTACGATGGATCAATTAACCTCATAATTGGCACCCAAGTTGTTGCCAAAGGGCTTGATCTACCCCAATTACGAACTGTTGGTGTCATTCAGGCAGATACAGGCCTCAGCCTGCCTGACTTTACCTCTCCAGAACGTACTTTCCAGCTTCTTGCGCAGGTGGTAGGGCGCGTCGGACGCAATGATCATGCAACATCTGTTATTATCCAAAGTTACCAACCTTCACACCCTGCCGTTGTTGATGGCTTATCGCAAAACTTTTCAGCTTTTTATGAAAAAACTATTCAGGAGCGTAGACGAGCAAACTTTCCACCATTCACTTTTTTGCTCAAACTCACTTGCATCTATAAAACAGAGGCTGCTGCTGTAAAAAACGCCCAACAACTTGCGCGCCTTCTGCGACAAAAAGTTCCATCAGATATAGAAATACTTGGCCCCACACCTTCTTTCTACGAGAGACAACACGATACTTATCGCTGGCAACTGGTGCTCAAGTCAAAAAAACGGTCACACTTGATAGACGCCCTCCGCTATGTGCCCTCAACCCATTGGCAGTTCGAGCTCGATCCAATCAATCTCCTCTAATTACATCTGATATACTGGTAGCAACTCTATTATGAAAAAAGAAGATATCATCACCCTTCCCAACCCCCACCTTCGGCAAAAATCCCGTAAAGTGTTAGCCGTCACGGATGACATCCAAACAATTGTGCAAGAGATGACCGATGCAGCCCTCGATTGGGAAGACTCTCGTCCACACGAAATTAGCGCTGCGCTTGCGGCCGTACAAATCGACCGCTTGGAGCGTATTGTTATCGTCCGTACTGACTTTGAACACAAAGACAATCGAGAATTTACCACTCTTATAAATCCAGAAATCGTGAAATATGAAGGAGAGATTGTCGCAGATTACGAAGGTTGTCTAAGCGTGAAGAATATCTACGGCAAAGTTCCTCGCCATACAAAAATCAGAGTTAAAGCACTAAATATCCAGGGTGAACCAATTCGCTTTAAAGCAGATGGCTTCCTGGCTAGGGTCATACAACATGAAATCGACCATACAAAAGGTATAGTATTTGTGGATCATATTCAATATGACGAAGGTGCGTTTTATGAGCTTGATGAAGATGGCGAACTTCGCTCACTAGACTACAAAACAGCGATTAGCGGCGGCAATCTTTTTGATGACTAAAGTTGTATACTTCGGTAATGAACGTCTTGTCAGCGGACTCGAGGAGACCAATGCACCCATTCTCCGCGGGCTTATAGACCATGGATACGAAGTCTTAGCGGTCGTTTCGCATTACTCTGACAGTAAATCACGCAATCAGCGATCACTAGAAGTTGCCAAAATTGCCCAAGAGTGCAATATACCCCTCTTTACGCCTTCGCGCCCGAGTGAAATCATAGAAGAGCTTCGAGACCTAAAGGCCGATATCGCTGTCCTCGTAGCCTACGGACGTATTATTAGCCAAGAGATCATCGATATTTTTCCGCAAGGTATCGTCAATGTTCATCCATCATTATTGCCTCAATATCGAGGCCCAACCCCCGTGGAAACTGTTATCCTGAATGGCGATGCCCAGACTGGCGTATCTATTATGCAACTTAGTGCAGGTATGGACTCAGGTCCTATCTATGGTCAGCGCGTCCTCGATCTTGAAGGTAACGAATCCAAATTTGAACTATATGAAAAAATGGAACCCCTTGCGACAGAATTATTTTTCGAACTTTTTCCAGCTATAGCCGATGGTTCTTTAGTCGCCAAACCTCAAAATGACGAACAAGCAACATATAGTAAGCTTATTGATAAAAGTGATGGTGTTATAGATTGGCAGAAACCTGCAGATCAGATAGAACGAGAGATTCGTGCCTATCAAGGCTGGCCTCAGAGTCGCACAGTGCTTGGAGATATTGAAGTGATTATCCTGAATGCGCATAGGGAAACAGGAAGCGCAGAGCCTGGCTCCCTGCAGATCTCTTCAAATCACCTATCTGTTGGAACCGCAGAAGGCCTCCTGATAATCGAAACCGTAAAACCCCTTGGCAAAAAAGAAATGCCTGTATCGGCATTTCTTTCTGGCTATCGTTCTCGTCTCAAGCTCTAAGCGTTTGTCACTAGCTATGCGCTGGCGTCTCCACCAAGAATTGCATCTTTGTTTGCAATAATCTCGGCTTTCAACTCTTCTAGCACGCCCTTTACAACATCACGATAATCAGGACGATTTACTTCCAACCACTTCGTTGCAACATACTCTGACTTCAGATTTGGATCTGCAGCATCAAGTCGCAAAGCTTGTTGCATACGCTTGAAGATTTCATCATTTGCATAATCTTCAACATGCACCGAAAGCCAATTCTCTATAACAGATTGATCTTTGTCGATAATTTTCTCAAATTCTTCGAGCTGCTGATCACTCAAGCCTTCAGACAGTCGAGTCCCTACTCGCAGCTCAAGTTCTTCGTAAATGTGCTGCAAAAACGCCTGTTTTTGGTCATCTGGCATATCATTGAGTCCAATGTCAGCCAAGAATTTATCATCTAATTGAAACATTATATCTCCTTACCATTCAGTATACACTACCAGTTACCTACTGAATCAAGCTAATGTTCGTTTTTTGAGTTCACGAGTGAAGAACTTCAATTCATCACCCTCTTCAAGCAGAAGCTTTCTGTCGGTCTTGAGACTAAGACCACACATGTCACCTTCAAATACTTCTTTTGCCTCTGTTTGTTGGCGTTGTACGCTTGTTACCTCAACTTCAGCGATTTGCTCATCGCCACGCAGTACACGAGTGAGTAGACCGGCGTAAACTTTACCACTCGTTACTTCTCCACCAGCAATAACAGTATCTTTCAGGGTACGGAAGATACCTTTCACTGTAAGTGTACCCACCTCAGTCTCAACTACCTCTGGTGCAAGCAGTTGCTCCATGGACTGACGAGCATCATCAAGAAGCTCATAGATGACTTTATAGAGACGAACCTGCACCTTATCACGCGATGCTAAGCGTTTTACCGCAGGCGGAAGCTCAACGTTGAATCCATAAATAATAGTATCAACATCAGCAGCTAAACGGATATCGTTTTCGGATATGCTGCCGACACCGCTACCAATGATACGAATCGTCACCTCTCCACCTGCATCCAGTAATTTCAAACTGTCTATAACAGAGGTAAGTGATCCCTGTACATCGGCCTTTACAATAATTTTTAACTCTTGGGATTCATGCTTCTGGCTGATCATTTTTAGCATATCAGCACCCGTCACATTGGTACTCGCTGCAGCTTTTTCGCGTTCAACACGAGCCTTTTCATTTAGCACTCGAGCCTCTTTTTCACTCTTAACGATCAAAAACTCATCGCCAAACTGAGGTAATTCCTTAAAACCTGTGACTGTGACCGGAGTTGATGGACCCGCCAATTTGAGGGGCTTACCTTGAAAGTCTAAAAGAGTTCGTACCTTGCCATAAGCTGTACCTGCGACCAAGAAATGTCCTGGCTTCAGCTCGCCGTGCTCAACAAGGAGTCCTACAACAGATCCACGACCCTGCTCCATATGCGACTCAATAACGAGTCCTTCGGCTGGTACATCTATATCGGCTTTGAGTTCTTCAACATCAGCGACAAGGAGAACCATATCAAGCAGTTGGTCAATTCCCTGTCCAGTCTTTGCACTTACCTCAACCATCACCGTATCACCGCCCCACTCTTCGGGATTGAGATCATGCTCAGTTGCAAGTTGAGTTTTGACTAGCTGCGGATTAGCTGTTTCTTTGTCAATTTTATTGATAGCAACCACTATCTTCGCGTTGGCGCTCCGTGCAAATCGAATTGCCTCAACTGTCTGTGGTTTCACACCATCATCGGCAGCAACAACAATAACAACAACATCCGTCAGTGTCGCACCATGCTGACGAAGGGCTGCAAAAGCCTCATGACCCGGTGTATCAAGAAGTGTAATAACACGATCTTTTCGTACCGTTTGATAGGCGCTAATATGCTGCGTGATTCCACCGGCTTCACCCTCGACGGTCTTGGTCTTTAGGATTGCATCAAGAAGACTTGTCTTACCGTGATCAACATGGCCCATAACGGCTACGATAGGAGGTCGATCTACAGCTTTGTCGGAAAGCTCATGGAGAACACGACCCGGTGCAACAACTTCCTTTTTCTGGACTTCAACATCCATACCAAGCTCTTCAACAATGATTTGAGCCGTCTCAAAATCAATACGCTGATTGATTGTTGACGCGATACCATTTTTGAACAACTCACCGATAAGCGAGGTAACAGAAATGTTGAGCGTTTCGGCGAGCTCGCCGACTGTGATTGATTCAGCAATAACAATGACTTTTTCTGCCATGTGAAACGCTCCTTTCTGTATCTGTTAATCGTTGTTATTTATGCATCAAATGTTGTTAACGTAACATCAACAACTTTGTTACTTTTTCTTACTCAAACTGAGTGAGATTTTGCGTCCTTCTTTTTCGATATCAAGGATGACAAACTTTTTACGATCGTTCAAGGTGAATACTTTTTCCGGATCGGCATTCTCACCTTCACCAAGCTCACTCACATGTACGAGTGCTTCAACTGCAGGACTGATCTGAACAAAAGCACCAAATGGCGTAATACGAGTCACTGTTCCCTCAACTGCATCACCTACTTTGAACTTTTCTACTTCATCCAGCCATGGATCTTGTGTCAGTTGCTTGATAGAAAGGCTCAGACGATCTTTGTCGATAGAGATGATCTTTGCTTCAATCGTTTGACCAACCTTTACATAGTCGGCAGGGTTGCTGACGCGCTCCCAGCTGATCTCACTGATGTGGATCAAGCCTTCGATACCATCAACATTCACAAATGCACCGTAATCTACAACACCAGTTACAACACCATTAACAGTGTTACCGATCTTCAGACTCTTAAACCTCTCGGCAAGTCCGTCCTTTACAGCTTCTTTCTCGCTAAAGATCAGTTTGTTTGCTTTACGGTCGCTATCGAGAATACGAACTTTCAGCTCTTGGCCGATGAGACCGTTCAGACGCTGGAGAATTTCATCCTTGTCACTACTTCCTACTCGTGGGTAGTGCTCAGCAGAAAGCTGCGAAACTGGCAGGAATCCGCGTACACCTTCGTATTCAACCAACATACCGCCGCGGTTCGCATCATAAGGAACTACCTCAATGATGTCACCTGCTTCTTGCTTGGCTGCTACTTCTTCCCAACCGCGATCTTTTGCTGCTTTGCGAAGGCTCAGCAAAGAGTAGCCGTTGTCTAATTCTGGATCAACAACACTTGCTGTCACTTCATCGCCCTCTGCAAGAGCGCGAGAAAAGCCCACTTCTCGTCGTGGAACAAATCCTACACCCTGAGCACCAAGATCAATAAGAACCTCGTGTTTTCGTAGTGAAAGTACCTTACCGGTGATAATTTCACCTGCTGTTAATTGTTTGACGCTTGCATCCGCCTGAGCGAGCAAGTCATCCATTGTTATTGTGGCATTAGCCATAAGTCTAAAAAGACTCCTTCCTAAAAAATATATTTCCGGGACACCCTAATCAAAGAGTACCTCAAGATTGTCTCTATTGTAACACTAGTGGAGGATTTCGTCTACCTGTAGACTGTTTCGACGCGAACTCGACGAGATTGTACATATGCCACGATAAACCCTAGCAAAATAGCAAATGCAAGACCGCTGAGTAGATTATCACTCGGACCTGTTTGCGGCAATGGACTGCCGGTCGATGGAGTGGTTGCAGGCTGCTTTTGCGCCTGAGATGCCGGAACACTGCTTTTTGATGGAACAGGGTTCACTGATGACGAAACTGCAGGTTTTGATGCTTCTGGTGATGACGACACTTTATTAGTCGTCGCTATAGGACCCTTATGTGTAGTATCTGCGGTATGACGACGATTGAGTACATAGAGGCCGCTCACAATAAGCCCAACAAGCACAACGCCCACAATCAAAAATGACACTATAGAACCGCTTTGTTTTGTTCGCGTCTGCTCACTTATCATATCCACTTACACTTCCTTATTACCCCCATTATACAGTCGTTTCCAAGAGAGGGCAAATCTCGACCCATCAGCCGCTCGTCGTGGTACACTAGACTCATGATTGTGGCAGTCGACACCGGAGGGACAAAAACGCTTGTAACACTATTCTCAAGAGATGGTGTAGCGGGTAAAATGATCAAATTTCCGACTCCTAAAAAGCAGGAAGACTATGTAGAGACTCTCCGCGAAGTACTGAATACAAACTACGGTGGACAACGAATAGAAGCGATTGTCGTCGCGATGCCTGGCATCACCAAAGGAGGAGTTGCAATCTGGTGTAACAGGTTAAAGTGGGAGAATTTCGATGTTGCCGCCGCCCTAAAAGGTGTGCTTGGATCCACGCCCATATTCGTCGAAAACGATGCTAATTTAGCTGGTCTTGCAGAAACAAGATCACGATCACCTATGCCTACATCGTCGCTCTATGTCACCATCAGTACGGGTATCGGAACCGGTATCACAACAAATGGCAAAATCGATCCCGGCCTCCGCTTGAGCGAAGGGGGACGAATGCTTGTCGAATTTAATGGTGAAGTTCGGGAATGGGAATCATTTGCCAGTGGTCGTGCTATCTATGAGACATATGAAAGTTATGCACGTGATATCACGAGTGAAAAAACCTGGAACGAAATTGCCGATCGCATAAGTCGCGGTCTCCTTGCCGCTATACCTATCCTGCAAACAGAGGTCATTATTATCGGTGGTAGTATTGGCACCTATTTTGACAACTATTCAAAGCCTCTGAAAGCTCTTCTAAAAAAACATCTTCCACCCCATATTGCATGCCCACCTGTCCTAAAAGCAAAACACCCCGAAGAAGCCGTTATTTATGGATGCTATTACTATGCCATCGATTCACTCGATGATTAGCAAGCTCAAGCAAGATTTCACGCAGTTCAACTTTGAGCTTGCAGATGAATTCTGGTGGGCTTCGGCGCAAAATACTATCTATATCAATCCTAAGACACCAAATAGTGATGCCTACACCTTACACGAGCTTAGCCATGCCCTACTTGACCACCAAGGTTACGAGAGAGATATAGAACTTATCAAACTAGAGCGAGATGCTTGGGAATACGCCAAGAACACTCTCTCGGCTACTTATGATGTCGCTATAGACGATACTATCGTCCAAGATAATCTCGATACGTATCGCCGCTGGCTCCATACGCGCAGTACCTGCCCAGAATGCAGCGCAAACGGCCTGCAAACAAAAGACCATATATACAAGTGTCTAGCCTGCGGACATCAGTGGAGGGTCAACGAGGCACGCTTATGCGCCCTGCGCAGATATACCCTACAAACAAAATAACCCCTTACAAGGGGTTATTTTGTTGTTCAAGATTGACTAAGCAGCCTTTGAAGCAGATTTCTTTGTGCGGCGGCTAATCATACCACCCTTGCGGCCTGCGATACGTGCAAGCTCTGGGTTTGCAGCAAAGCCACCAGTGTGACCAGCGCGACCACCCTTAGCACCGATCTTAGCGTAGAAGTCAGCACCATGTTTAGCTTTATTTGTTGAGGCAGCTTTCATGCCGCCAGCCTTGGTTCCTGCCATTGCAAGTCTCCTTTATTATGAAGAGCTCGTCTACTTAACAGTAGTCGAGCCCTCCGATTACCTCACATATGCTATGTGTATAAATTCATTTTAGCATAGCATAGCCACTTTGTCAATATTTACAATGAGCATTTTAATTTTATAGGTAGTGTTGCATATATCCGCTGGGTGGTATACGATAGAGAATGTTCGTTGTCCAAACGAACGCTGGTCTATTGCGAGATCAGTTAGGCACCTGTTTGGACTTATCAAAAACAAATAAGTCCAAATAAAAACGACCACACTGCGAGTGTGGTCGTTTTACGTTTCGCGCACCATTGCCCACATTGCGGACTGATTGCGATCAAATTGATGGTACGTATGACTGCCAAGCTCTATAACTAGGCTCGCTACTCCTAATCTTTGTGCATAATAATCATCCGCCGTACCACTGATAGCATAGTCAAATGTACCAGATGAACCTGTAGAATTTGCATAGCCGCTCAAACCGGCATATCTACTCGCAAGCTGAGATGAATTTCCTGTCTGATTAGCAATCACTAATCCACCTATGCTGTGATACGAGAGTACAAGAACAGGGTGAACAGCCGCAATATAACTGGCAATCGCGGAAGATTCAGGCTCGGACAGAGGTGCTGGTCCGCCACCACCAGGAAAAGGTTTATTTGTAACAGTGGTGATATCAGATTGCCAATCTGAGGTGTCAAAATTACGATTTAAATCAACATTATGGGCATTTGTTCGAGTGCCTGACGCATACCCATCGGGATTGATTGTAGGAATAACAACTACTCTTTTATCGGCAGGGATGGAGTTTGGTGCGGCCTCAAGAGCATCAATCCAACGTAACATCAGAGAGCGCGTACTCACTTCATCTCCATGAATTGCCCCTGTGTAGACAACAACCTTTGAGCCACTGCCAAACGAATAACCGTATATCGCCCTACCGACCACAGAGGTGCCGATTGAAAAAACGGACTGACAGATTGTTCTTGTAGAGTACGTCCAAGATGAACCACCGATAATGCCATAATTGCTCTTTAGGCCGTTGCCAACTTTTATAGTTACCGTGCCGCATCTTGGGACATCGGCAAAGCTAATCGTCACGCTAGAAGCCTGTCGACTAACTATTTTTGCTCCACCCGTAATAGTGATACTACTAACATCTTGATCGTCTGCAAGCGGCTGATCGAATGTGAGCGTGGCCATGCTACCAAGAGGCACTTTATAAGTACCGACACTGATACTTTTGACTTTTGGCCCGCCAGAAACAGTAAAATGAATAGTGATGGGCTGTGCTAATGCGCTTCCATCACTTGCAATCACCTCTTGCAGAAGAAGCTCAAACGATCGCTGCCTCTCAAGATCACCAGTCCATGTCAGTATGAGTGTATCGTCTTTTATAAACTGCTTCATGGTAATCTGCTTCTTGTCTTCACTCGCCTGCATCAAACTGACTATAGCCGAGCTAATCCGTTTATCAAATTGCAAAGTAACAGAGGTGGGCTTTGCATAAACCACCTCTCCTTCATTGATAGATGATGACTTTAGTGAAACAGCAGAAAGAGTTGTGATATTTTTTGTAAGAACCGTGTCGACTTTTGCATTCTTAAAATACCTGTCTAGCTTTAATGTGTACTTTTCCCCTTGTAAAAGGCCTAATTTACTAATATCACAGGTTACAGTCGCTGTCTGCGGACTGCAGTCAGTTGATTTTTCATTGATTATAAGACGATAGGTAAAAATTTTGTCAGACTGATTGAGTTGGATTGTTATCTTTTTAGTTAATGGGATAGGCTGTTCAAGCTGTTTTTCCATTACTTTTGGCGGGTCAGGAACATGAATAGAAACTGTTTTATATATAAACGGTAAAGGAGCAAACGCCAATTTAAAGGTGTAGTCCCCTGGTTGTGGTGCCTTATCGGGGATAAAGCAAAAACCACCCGCAGCAACTTCAGCTCCCGCTATTTTCATAACAGAGGTAGATGACATTTTAAATTCCCGTGTATCGGCAGATACTAGTCCGGGTACAAGATGAATGCGATCAATACAGGTTGCCGAATTATAGGCAAATGTCAGATGCTGGGGATAGAAAGACACCACTAGAAATGTGGCAAATAGCCCTGCACCAGTTAAAAGCCAGTAGACTTCTCGAATCGCTTTAAGACGAGAAATTACATCTGTAATAATAACTTTTATGATTTTTACCATGCACTCTGTTTATTTTTGCCGATAGTGTGAAAAACTACCAAAAGGCACTTATCATTATACACCGAGAATAAGAGAGAAAGGAAAAAGGACTTCCTATTCGGAAGTCCTTTTTATAATTCGGCACCGTGCTAGTTTCCCACTTGTGGCAGTATAATCGCCGCAGCTAGGCTTGACTTCTGTGTTCGGAATGGGAACAGGTATTTCCCTAGCGCCATGGGCACCGAAAAAAGGCTTTGCTCCTCGAAGGTTCCGTTCGGCAACCTGGGAAAAGCCTTTTTTCGATGTCCAAAAAACTTTGGGCACGGATTTTGAAAATTTTAAGATCGACGTTGGTGTGATATACACCAATTACTAGTTAAGTCTACCCCATCACTGCTGTCAAGAATTTTGACTTTAGTGACAAGGACATAAAAAGGCAATGGGACTATTAGTACGCTTCAGCTCCATACGTTACCGCACTT